>JAFGLZ010000122.1 GCA_016927755.1 Phycisphaerae bacterium | reverse complement strand
GGGGGGGGGGGGGGGGGGGGGGGGGGGGGGGGGGGGGGGGGGGGGGGGGGGGGGAGGGGGGGGGGGGAAGGGGGGGGGGGGCGGGGGGGGAGCCGGGGGGCGAGGCGGCGTCGAGTCGGGGTGCGTTCTCCGGGGACGTTCGGTTGGTGGAGTTGGTGCGGTGGAGGCCGGAAGAGGAGGCGTTGGCGGGGCAGTTCTCGCTGGCGGGATTCGGGGCGGACAAGGTGGGGCGGATCATGGCGGCGGTTCCGGCGGCGTCGCGGGAGGTTGCTCGGGCGGCGGAGAAGGCGGCGGTTGAGGGGGAGGAGACGCGGGATCGGGATGAGGGGCCGGCACCGGGGCATGATTTCTCGGTGAGCGTCAAGAAGGTTACGGAGGATGGGAGGGAGTTCGTCGAACTCGATTTCGGGGGTGGGGTGACGATGAGGCTTGTGGCGGTTCCCGGAGGGAAGTTCATCATGGGGTCACGGAAGGACGAGGAGGGGCACCAGGACGACGAGCAGCAGCATAAGGTCTTCATTAGCCGGGCGTTCCGCATGGGCATCTATCCGGTGACGCAGGGGCAGTATCAGGCGGTGATGGGGCGGAATCCGAGCAGGTTCCGTGGTGGGGATCATCCGGTGGAGACCGTCTCGTGGGAGGCGGCCAAGACGTTCTGCGATCGGATCAACGAGAGGCTGGGGGAGGAGGGCGGAGGGGTCGTGCGATTGCCGACGGAGGCGGAGTGGGAGTATGCGTGCCGGGCGGAGAGCGAATCACGGTTCTGCTTCGGGGACGATGACTCGAGGCTGGGGGAGTATGCGTGGTACGACAGGAATAGCGAGGGCACGACGCATCCCGTCGGAGGGTTAGCGCCCAACGGCCGGGGCCTGTATGACGTACACGGGAACGTTTGGGAGTGGTGTCGGGACTGGTATGCAAGCGACTATGGCGGTCTTGAGCGCGCCGGCGACCCCGAGGGGCCCGAGTCCGGCGAGTCCCGCGTGGTGCGTGGCGGCGCCTGGGACGGCGGTACCAGGTTCTGCCGCTCGGCGTGCCGCTACAGGGGTCACCCGTTGAGCCGGGAGGAAGTCTTGGGTTTTCGGGTGGTGTTTTGTGTGGGTGGCGCGCACTAAGGAAGGCGGCGGAGGGGAGGCGTGCGTTTGGACTCGGCGTGTTGGAGGCCCTGCGAGGCGAGGTGAGACGCGAGGGTTGGTGGAGTTGTTGAGCAGTTCTTGGCGACAGCCGAGTGTGCGCCACAAGGGTGGATGAGTCTGCCTGGGGTCTTCGGCTTGTCGAGAACTGCACCAAGCGCGATGGGCTCGGCGCGAGCGGAGGTCCGGTCGTTTACACCGGTTTGATGTGCCAACCTTGCCGCTCGATGTCTGCCATCTTATCCGGGGCCAAGTTCCCCTCGCTGTTCTCGAAAGTGTTGCGCTTCATGGCTAGGCAGAGCAGGTGCTTCGGACGGGTCATGGCTACGTAGTGGAGCTTGAGGCGGCTCCGAATCCTCTCGCCAAGGCGTCGACTTGCTCGCTGAGGCCCACCAAGCCACTCACTGATTGATGCCAGATTGTGATCATGCCAGAACGTCTCCAGCACCAGCGTCGCCGTGTGGGTCTCGCCCTTGACCGAGTGGATGGAGCCAACTCTGATGTGAACCTTAGGAGCATCCCTGGGGTAGCGATAGATGTTGTCGCGGCTCTTTCGAGCGGCAGGAGCGAATTCGCTCGTGATTGGTTCGTCGTTCCATGCAAGGAAGCGATCGGATTCCGGACCGGACAAATGTGCCGCGGCGATGGCCTGGGCGATTTCTCGGACAGCACTTCGCCAGCGGTTGTTCCACGTTTCTACTGTGAGGGGCTTCCGTCTCAGGGCGAATCGGGACATCAAGAGACTGTAGCACCTCTGCGGTGCGGGGCTGCCCTCCAGCAGTTGCAGGACATACCGGTGGCAGCGTCTGCGCCGGTTGAGGTCGGTCCCGCCCTCTGGGATTGCGGCGAAGCGGAGAATCCCCTCCGCGATCTTCTCGACAGCGGGATAGGCTTCACCTATCGCCTCAGCCTTTGCCTGGGCGGCAAAGACATATTGTAGGAAGGTGTTGGGTACGGGGTCTCGGCTGGTCAACTCGGCATCATAGTCGTGCCAGTAGTGGGCGACATGATGCGGGAACTTGTTGGTCTCCTCGTCTTTAGGTGGGCGGTGTACCTGCCCGACGGCTGTGAACGTACCGTCTCGCAGCTCCTGTTCAGAGAAGGTGCGGATGAGCAGTTTGCCATAGGCTTCCAAGACGTTCTCGGCGCTGGCATCGTCGAACAGGAAGATAGTGTGGGGACCCTCCGGGTTGCCGGATGCGAGCTTCTTCTTCGGGCCGTGTCCGATGAGACCGTCTTCGTACGGGGTTAGCCCGAGGGGGGCGGCCAACTTCGCTATGTTTGGCCCGAAGCGATGGCTGTTGGGCAGGTCCTTGCTACTGAGTATATCTGCGGGAAAGGGGTCCGTGGTCGCGCCCTTCTCATTCATGTGACTGAAGATGGCCTGATTCGAATCGCCGAATCGTTGGCGGACGACGGGGGCGTCTGGGCCCCCAAAGATCCGGAGCAGGATCTTGGATTGCTCTTCGCTGTTGTCCTGCGCTTCGTCAACGAAGAGCATCGGGAAGCGGTCGCGGAGGGTCGCGACGACACTGGGCACCTTGTCCATCATGTCACCCGCCCAGATGAACATGTCGTCATGGCAGTGGTACCCGTCCTTGGCGACGCACAGGCATGCGGTTCTCACGTTCCTGTAGGTGGGCGTGTGCGGTGCAAACGGAAATGGTCCGGACTTCTTCGCTGGGGCGAACGCCGTGTTGGCAATGCGAATGTCCGATTGCCCCACTCGCTTCCTTTCAAGGGCATATCGCGATCCGTGATCGAGGCTCCTCCAGCGGCGCGCTTCACAAACCTCCGAGTCAATCATCGTGATAGGATACCCCCGGGACCGTAGCCATGGGATGGCCAGGAACTCATTCACGAATCCGTGTATTGTTCCAATGAAATGAGGATAGCCAAGGAGGCGCCGCGCGGCGGTCGTGTTTCCGAGGCGGGATTGGATTTCGTCTCGGGCTGCGTTGGTGTGCGACAGTATGCAGATTCCGCGTGTGTGGTACTGCCACTTCTCCGCCAGAATGGCGAGCTTGGCTACGAGGAGTGTTGTCTTGCCGCTGCCGGGACAGGCTGCTACGTCAATTCGGTTCATCGACTTGAGGACTTCGCAGCGGGGGTCGGTGCCGTCTTCGCCGTAGAAAGCATACTCGGGCAGTCCGAGAACGCGGGAGGCCCAGCGGATATCCTCATCCGTTATCGGGGGTGGTACGAACGTAGAGTCGTTGCCCATCAGTCGGTGGCGTCCTCATCAGAGGGAGCATCGTTTGGCGGCGTTCCGGTCACATAGTCGATGGCCTTCGTGAGATACTTTGGGAGCTTCGCTCGCAAGTCTTCTGACGTTAGGCTCCCGCCATCGTGTTTGGCCTTCAATCGCTCCGCCAAGTACTGGGCGGCGATTGCCTTGGAGATGCCATCCCTGGCGAATTTCGCGTAGACACTAGACGCAAGGACCTCGGCCTTCTTACAGCAACCCACCGGCGCCGCCCGGTCCTGCAGGGCCGAGAAGTCGCTGATTGCATCGTTCACTATGTCGGAGATCTTCTTGGCTTGGGTGTTGATAGCGTCATCCTCATGAGCGAGACAGGCGGCCACGAAGACATCTTCAGCGAGGCCGCCGGTGAAGCGGCCAGATTCATCCTTCGGGCCGAGTGCCAGGTCGTATTCAAGTGTCCATTCGTCTGAGACAAACGTCTCGACGAACTGCCCGGACGCCTTCTCGATCTTCGCTTTGCGGTATTGTGTCAGGGCCTGCTCGTTGCCGATGTCGCGCTTCGCCCTCCACCGCCGCTTGCTTCTGTCCGGCCAGTCGTCGGCGTCCTTCGCTATGCCGATGATCGCCGGAGCACAGTCCGGCATGACGTCCATGTCCGTGACACAGGCAACTGGAATCGTGAGTTGCTCATCCCCCTGTTCCACATGTTTACGCTGGAATATCCGGGCGTAGCGGCGGAGACCTACACCGCCGACGTTGACAATGGACACACCGTGCTCGGTGAAATCGCGCCCGAGGAGGCTCGCGAGTGTCGGCAGGAGGATGTTTTCTGCGTCTCCCTCGACGATCATGACTCCGCGTGCGAAGAACAGGTTGGCTTTGGTGACATCCAGGAATCGCTGGAGGAATCGGTAGTCGGAGGGTTCCAGTTCTGTCTGGCCCTCGGCCATCGAATAGGCCCGCCTGTTGCTGATCATTACGATGCTATTCAGGTCGATGGCCGAGGCGAGGTTGGGGCTATGCGTGGTGACAATGATCTGGATGTTCCCGTTTTTGGCCTGGTCCTGCAAGAACTTCATTGCTCGCAACTGGCGTTGAGCGTGGAGGTGGGCCTCCGGTTCTTCGATCAGCAGAAGGTTGCTGCCCTCGTCTTCCTGGGCGAGGAGCAGGAATTCGCAGGCCATGAATAGCAGGTTGTTCGAGCCGAGGCCGGGCTTGCCGTCTCCCGCAAGGCGAAGGTCGAGTTTCTCCAAGAGCTCGCGCAAGCGAGCTTCGTCAGAGGCCGTGGCGCCGCTGACGTCGATCTTGCTCGTGATTCCGTCCCCACTCAGCGATAGCCCGGCCAGGTGTTCGTCAATCTGGCCACGCGTGTCTAGCACCCCCTCCTGGTCCTTGAGCAGATGAGTAACCAGGTTCGCGATTCCGAGGACGCTGAGGGATTGTTCCTTCAGCGGCCTCTCGAGGTCACACTCATTCTGGCCTTGCTTGATCTTGCCGGAATGGCGGAGAACCTGGGCCAGGCGAGACCCACGGCCGGCGGACAGGGCTTGTTGGGCGTCACGGAGGGGGCGCAGATAGGTCGCGCGCAGAAGGTCGCGGGCCTCCGGGGGGATGCTTGGGCCATCACCATCCTTGCCGGAGCGAACCTCGATTCGTCGGTAGGGGCGGCCCTTGCGGACCTCTCCCGTGTCTTTTGCGGTCCAATTGAGGATTAGGACTGGATCATCATCGGGCTTCTTGCCGTAGGTGAGGTATTCGACAAAGGCTCTCTTGTCGCGCAGGGTCAATTTCTCGAATGTGCACACGATTCTGATTTGACGTGACGCCTCTTCCTTGTGGAAGTCGCTGTCGTCGAGTCGGTACCAGTCCTGATCGGTCGTTCCGAGCGCGAAGCGTATTGCGTCGATGACGGCGGTCTTGCCGGCGTCATTCTCACCGGCCAGGGCCGTTAGCCCGGGTCTAAGCTGCAAGTCAAAGCGGCGATCTCCCTCACCGAAGCACCGGAAGTTCTCAATCGTGATGCGGGAAAGGAACATGTGTGTCCTCAGTACATGGCGGCTCGCTACCTAAGTTGCACGTTGCTGAAGGGGATCTCTGCGTGCATAGGGGGAGCTGCGCAGATGGCTTGTTCGATTCGACCGTTCATGAGTGCTGCGGCGAGGTCGACCACATCGATGTGGAAGCGATTCGGCACAGGGACCCTCGATCCGACATCCACCGCAGGGGTTGCGGAAGCAGGAACGGCCGCTTGCCGGGCGCTTTGGGTCTGGCAACGAGAGACTATACGCCCTAACTCATGAGCAATACTATCCGATCTGTGCAGAGCGGGCCAGCCGGATTCATTTGTCTTCGATCTGATTGTCTACGACCGGTCACGTTCGCCGAGGAGAAGAGACGGGAGGGGCATGAGTAGGGCTTTCTTCCGCCCCTTCAGGGCGGATTGAGCTATGCGGTCGGTGACCAGGGGTTTCGTCCGCCGCGGCGGCGGACTGCACCCCTGGCTACATTCCTTCGGCCCTTCGGGCCTGAATGCGCGTCGCCGCTTCTCTTGTGTGTGGTTGGTTGTTTGGCGGAGGCGTGGGCTTGTTGAGACGTGCCTCTACCAAACGATTGGGGTGGCGGGGAATGGTGGCTATGGGGATTTCGTGGGGGGCTTTGGGTTCTGGGTTGGGGTGATGAGGAGGAGGGGGAGTAGGGCATTGGGGGGGATGGTCATTTCGATTCCTCTGGTGTTCGTGTTCTGTCGGTTGATGGTGGTTGGGTCATGGCTTTGGCTCTTGGGGGATAGGAATTCGCGTCCCCCGCCGCTGAAGCGACGGGGCACCCAACTGAATTCGCGTCCCCCGCCGCTGAAGCGACGGGCCACCCAACTGAATTCGCGCTGGCGGCCGCTGAAGCGACGGGGCACCCTATCTGGTGGGATGTTACTCGATTGGCTGTTGGAGTTCTTCTTGTTCTTCGGAGGGGGCGGGGGGTCTTGGGATGGGCAGGTCGTTCATGTGGTAGAGCTGTGAGACGGACTCGGGCTCTCCGGTTCTGGCGGAGAGGTAGCCGGTTTCGATGACGGCGACGGTGGCGAGGTGCTCGGCGGCGGGGCTGGGGTAGGTTTTTGCGTCGGTGAGGACGGCTCTGGCGAAGGCCTCGATCTGCGGGGCGTAGGGGGAGTCGAAGTCGGCGCGCCAGGCCTGGAGGTCGGTGCCGTCGGGGTCGCGGAGGGTGACGGTGGGGGGATCGATGACGAGGTTGCCATTTGGGCCGTCGAAGGTGACGGACCAGGTTTCGGGTCCGGCGCGGCGGTGCGCGACGAGGGAGGCCATGGCTCCGTTGAGGTAGCGGAGGGCGACGACGCCGACGTCCTCGGTGTCGTAGGGCTGGGTTCCGGTTCGTCGGGCGGTGGTGGTTTGGACCTCGTCGGGGAGTCCGAGCCGCTGGACGATGGCGTCCATGGCCTCGTATCCGCGGTCGATGATGGCGCCTCCGCCGGCGCGCTCGGTGTCGCCTCGCCAGCGGAGCGGGTCGAGGCGGGCTTCGGTGGCGAGGCCGCGTGCGGAGTAGGGTCGGCCGATGAGGTCCTCGACGTCGGCGAGGTCGGCGTGCCGGCAGGTGAAGTGCCATTGGCGCGCGACGGCGAGTCGGACTCCGGCGGCGTCGAAGGCGTGGATGAGCTCGGCGGCCTCGGCGACGGATCGGGCGAGGGGGGTTTCGCGCCAGACGTGGATTCCGCGCGATGCAGCGAGCTTCAACTGTTCGAAGCAGGCGAAGGGGGGGGCGGCGACGAAGAGTGCGTTTAGGGGTTGTTCGACGACGAGGGAACGGTAGTCGTCGTAGCCTTCGATTCCGAGCTCGGCGGCTCGGGCGTAGGCGAGATCCCGGTCGCGGTCGGCCAGGGCGATGACGTCGATGAGGGGGCAGGCCCGCAGCGCGTCCAAGAGGTTTGCGCCGCAGCCGTCGACGCCGAGCAGTCCCACTTTGATGCGATCTTGCGACATGTCCCCCAGCCTGGCCGGTTCTGGCCTGTTTCTGGGGAGAACATAGTGTGGGGGGGGCGATGGTGTCAATTGTGGGGGGGATACCTTAGGCTTCAGGCTTCAGACCTCAGACTTCAGGCTTCAGACCTCAGACTTCAGACCTCAGACTTCAGACTTTGGAGACGGGAGCCTCGATGTGAATTCGAGTCCCCCACCGCTGAAGCGATGGGCCACCCGTCCTCACTGCTGGAGGAGTGGGGCACCCGTCCTCACTGCTGGAGAAGTGGGGCACCCGTTATTGGCGATCTTCTCAAGCACTTCCGCAGATGGCTTAGGATGAGGCTTGGGTTCTTACTTGGTGGTTAGGGCTTGGAATCGTTTTTGTGCGTCGGGCCATCCGGCGGCGCCGCTTGGGGTGTAGGTTTCTAGCTTGAAGCTTGCGCGGATGGCCTCTCTTCCGGCGGGGACGGAGGACAGTTGGCCTGTGGCGATGGCCTGCATCATGACGTTTCCTAGGGCGGTGGCCTCGACGGGTCCGGCGACGACGGTGCGTCCGGTGGCGTCGGCGGTTAGCTGCGAGAGGAGACGGTTCTGGGTTCCGCCGCCGACGATGTGGATGGTGCGGATCTCGCGATCGGTGAGCTCCTCGAGCCAGTTGAGGACCTGCCAGTATCGGAGGGCGAGGCTTTCGAGGATGCAGCGGACGAGCGCGCCCTTGCCGTCGGGCGGGGTCTGGCGAGTCTTTCGGCAGTAGCCGGCGATTCGTTCGGGCATCTGTCCGATGGCGAGGAAGGCGGCGTCGTCGGGGTCGAGGAGCGCGCCGAAGGGTTCGGCATCGGCGGCCATCTTGGTGATTTCGTCGTAGCCGAGGTCTTGTCCTTCGAGGGCCCAGGCGGCGCGGCACTGCTGGACGAGGTAGAGCCCTGCGATGTTCTTGAGGAAGCGGATGGTTCCGGCGACACCGCCCTCGTTGGTGAAGTTTCGCTCGAGGACGGCGGGGGTAATGCGGGGCGCGTCAATCTCGATGCCCATGAGGGACCAGGTCCCGGAGCTGATGTAGCACCAGTCGTTGCGGTCGGTCTGGGCGGGCACGGAGGCGACGGCGGAGCCGGTGTCGTGACTGGCGGATGCGATCACGGGGACTTGTCCGACGCCGGTCTCTTCGGCGAGCCATGCTTGCATCGGTCCGATGACGGTGCCGGGATCGAGGATCTCGGGCATGATGGTCGTCGGGATGTTCAGTCTCTGGAGGAGGTCGGCGGACCACTTTCGGGTGCGTGCGTCGAGCATCTGGCTGGTGCTGGCGATGGTGTATTCGCTGACGGGCCGGCCGGTCATGAGCCAACTGAGCATGTCGGGCATGTGGAGCATGGTCTTGGCGGCGCCGAGCGCGGGGTGGTTTTCGTCGACCATTCGGACGAACTGGTAGAGCGTGTTGAACTGGATGAACTGCAGGCCGGTGATCTCGAAGATTTCTTCTCGGCTGACGCGTTTGAAGGTCTGGTCGAGCATGCCCTCGAAGCGGGGGTCTCGATAGTGATAGGGGTTGCCCAGTAGGACGTTGTTTTGCCCGACGAGGGCCACGTCGACGCCCCATGTATCGACGGCGACTCCCGCGAGGTTCACTGCTTTTTCGCGTCCGACGACATTGAGGGCGCGTTTGATTTCGCTGAAGAGACCGAGTGCGTCCCAGTGGAGTGCGTCGATCACTCGGACGGGTCCGTTGGGGAAGCGGTGGACTTCTTCGAGCTCGAATCGGGTTCCGTCGAACCGTCCGAGGACGGCACGTCCGCTTTCGGCTCCCAGGTCAAAGGCCAAGTAGGTCTGGCTCGCCATGTTGCGTCCCTCGCTGTGGTGTCCGATGAAGGACTCGGTCCTTGGGTTCAGGTTTTACCGCCCACGGGACCGGGGTTCAAGGGGGGACGACGCTTGGGAGCGGGGATCTGGGGAGTCGGAGTCGAGGGTTCCGGTTGTCGTAAGGTGCTGCCGAACAATGTATTGGAGGCGGCTATTATCGGACAGTTAAGGGGGGGGTTCCGGTGACCGATAGTAGATACAGTGCGGCGTGGACCGCGGGCCGGTGTACGTACGGACAGCGGCGTGGACCGGTTGATAGAGGAGGCCCCCTGCGGGCCCGGGCGTGAGCCCGTTAGCGGATCGAGACGACCATGGGAACGATCACGTCCGGCGTAGGCCTGATCTCCGGGATGGACATCGAGGCGACGGTCAAGGCCTTGATGCAGATCGAGGCTCGGCCGAAGCAATTGCTCGAGAACCGGGTGGCGACGCTGGTCAGTCAGCGGACGGCGTATCTTCAGATCAACGCGATGGTCCTGGCGGCCAAGAGCGCGGCGGCGTCTTTCGGAGAGTCGAGCTTCTTCAAGAAGGCCAAGGCGGTCAGCAGCAACGAGAACGTCATCAGCGCCACGGCGAGCGACGGCGCGATGCCGGGGAGCTACAGCTTCACGGTTCACAGCCTGGTTTCGACTCACCAGATGGTGTCCTCGGGCTTTTCGAGCATCGATTCGGCTCGGGTGGGCGCGGGGACGATGACGCTGGAGTCGTCATTGGCGCAGCTCGGCACGGACACGCCGCTTGCCATGCTCAACGGGGGCGCGGGGGTCGGTCGCGGGTCGATTCGGATCACGGATCGGAGCGGGGCGTCGACGGAGGTGGATCTTTCGGCGGCCGCGACGATGAACGACGTTCTGGACGCGATCAACGCGCAGACGGTGGCGAACGTGACGGCGTCCGTTTCGGGCGGGCGGATCGTGCTGACGGACAACACGGGGCAGGCGGCGACGAATCTGACGGTGACGAACGTCGGTCTTGGGCAGACGGCCAGCGATCTCGGCATCGCCACGACGGTGGCGTCGAACGTTCTCACGGGAAGCAACGTCATCTACGTTACGGACGAGACCGGCTTGTCGCTTTTGAACGACGGCAACGGGGTGCGTCGAGACGGGACGTTCGACGACTTCCGGATCACGCTTCGCGACGGGAGCACGATCGACGTCAATCTTAGCGGGAAGCTCAAGAGCGAGACGAGCCTGTCGGCGCTGCACGATGGAGCGGGGGTCGAGCTCGGCACGATCAAGATGACGGCTCGCGACGGGACCGCCACGGAGGTGGACCTGAGCGGGGCGACGACGATCGCCGACGTGATGAGCACGATCAACGCGACGACGACGACGAGCCACATCAGCGCCACGGTGATCAACAGTCACATCCTGATTACGGACTCCTCGGGCGGGGAGGGGACGCTCAAGATCGAGGACGTGACGGGCGGGGCCGCCGAAGGGCTGGGGATCGCCCAGGAGAGCGAGGCCACGACGATCGAGGGCAGCGACATCTACGGGGTGGACACTCTCGGGGACGTGCTTCGCGCGATCAACCTGGACAGCGAGAACACGGGCACGCTGGTGGCGTCGATCGGCAGCGGCGGGACGGGGATCGTTCTGACGGACACGTCGTCGGGCACGGCGGACACGACGGTGGAGGCATTGGACGACGGGCAGGGCCACTTCAGCCTGGCGGCTCGGGACCTGGGCATTCTGGGGTCCTCGGCGACGGGGACGATCGAGTCCGGCGCCTTGATCGCGGGGTTGAATACGGTGCTAATCCAGTCGCTCAACGGCGGCAGCGGAGCGGATCTGGGGACGATCGAGCTGACGGCTCGGGACGGCACGACGGCGCAGGTGGACCTGTCGGGTCTGGACACGCTGGGGGAGGTTCTAGAGGCCATCAACGCGGTCAGCGATACGAGCCACATTTCGGCTTCGATCAACTCGGCGGGCAACGGGATCGTCCTTCGGGACCTGACGTCCGGGACCGGCAGTCTGATCGTGGCGGACGTGACGGGCAGCGCGGCGGCGGATCTGAACATCGCGGTGAACGGCGCGGTCAGCAGCGTGGACAGCGGGAACCTACAGCGGCAGTACATCAACGAGAACACGCGTTTGGACTCGATGAACGGGGGGCAGGGGGTGCGGTCGGGCAAGTTCAAGATCACGGACAGCAGCGGGGTCTCGGCGATCGTGGACCTGACGCAGGGGAACGAGGTGACGTTGGCGGACGTGATCGAGGAGATCAATTCTCGGCACATCGGGGTGGTGGCGTCGATCAACGCGACGGGTGACGGCTTGCTGCTGACGGATACGGCGGGGGGCGCCAATGAGTTGACGGTCGCCGAGGAAGGCAGCACGACGGCGGCGGACCTGGGCATCCTGGGCACGGCCAAGGCGGGGGAGACGACGATTGACGGGTCGTTCGAGACGCGGATCGAGATCGACTCCGACGATACGCTGACGGACGTGATGAACAAGATCAACAGCTCGAGGGCGGGGGCGACGGCGTCGATCCTGAACGACGGGTCGGCCTTGAATCCGTATCGTCTCGTCCTTGCCAGCGATCTGAGCGGCCGGCGGGGGGAGATGCTGGTGGACTCAGGGGGGACGCGTCTGTCGTTCTCGACGCTGGTGGAGGCGCGGGACGCGGTCGTGTTCCTGGGCGAGGCGGGCTCGCCCAACAGCATCATGCTGACGAGCGGGTCGAACACGTTCGACGAGGTGATCCCGAACGTCCGGTTGGATCTTCTGGGCACGAGCGACTCGCCGGTCAGCGTGAACGTCTCCCAGGACTCGGACAGTCTGGTGAGCGGGGTCACCACGTTCGTGACCATGTTCAACCTGGCGATCGACAAGATCGAGGATCTGACGAGCTTCGACTCGGAGACGTACGAGAAGGGGGTTCTCTTCGCCGAGTCGACGGTGCAGCGTATCCAGAGCCGGCTGTATCGGATGATGCGGACCACGGTCGAGAACGACGGCAAGTACAGCAGGTTCAGCGACGTGGGGCTGACGTTGGGGAGCGGGGCGAAGCTGCAGTTCGACGAGGAGAAGTTCCGCAAGGCGTTGGAGGAGAATCGCGAGGACGTGGAACTGCTCTTCACGGAGGCGGAGACCGGTCTGGGGGCGGTGCTCAAGGACGAGCTGGGCTCGATCACCGAGACGGGCAGCGGGCTGATCGATCGTCATAACGAGCTGCTCACCCAACAGGAAGACCTGCTGTCGACACGAATCGATCAGATGCAGATTCTGCTGGACTCGAAGGAGGATCGTCTGTTCAAGCAGTTCTATGCGATGGAGCAGGCGTTGAGCCAATTGACCAACATGCAGTCGGCGCTGTCATCGCTGTCGGCCCTGCAGACGCAGTACAGCTCGAACAGCAGCAGCAGCAGCTAGGGTCGAGCGGGCGGCTCGTTATGGGACGTCGGGTCTGGTTTTTGGGGGGAGGCAGTCAGGGTCGGGGGAGGCCGTGGCGTGATCGGTTTTGAACTGAACCGCGCGGCGGGCCTGTCCGATAGATGGCAAGGGTAGGGGCTGGTCCGTCCAGTCGCGGTGATCGTTTTCACACTCGCCGAGATCATGCAAGGGGGAAGTCGGCATGGGCGCCGGCGCTTCCAACCAATACCTTCGCAACCAGGTCATGACGGCCTCGCCGGAGCAGCTTCAGATGATGCTGTACGACGGGGCCATCCGCTACGCGCGTCAGGGAAGGGACGCGGTGGCTCGGAACGACATCGAGTCGAGCTTCAACCATTTGACGCGCGCGCAGCGGATCGTCCTGGAGATGCTCAACGGGCTTCGGCCGGAAGTGAACGCGGACCTGTGCACGAAGATGGCCAGCCTGTACAACTTCGTCTATCGAAGGTTGGTGGACGGCAGCGTGAACAAGGACCTGGAGGCGATCGACGACGCCCTCAAGATTCTCGAGTACCAGCGTGAGACATGGGCCTTGCTCCTGAAGAAGCTTGCGGAAGAGCGTGGTCAACCGACGGCGAAGGCTCCCCCCGAACAGCCAGTTCCCGAATCGATCAGCGTGGAAGGTTAGCGAGCGGCTCGAGTCGTCCCGTGCCGGCCAGGGGGTCGGCGCGTCGGCGATCCGGCGGAAGATTCCGTGTTACGCGCTTGCGCGACGGCTTTGGCACGACAATAAGCGAACGCCAACAGTTGACGATCGTAGCAAAGGCATCCTACAGTTTGCGCAGGTATCTGGCCGACCATCAAGGGTACGAGGTAAGCCCGGAGGATCATCTCGCATGAGCGCATTACCGAGCCCTGACAAGCCGAAGGTTCGAGACGATGCCGGCGGTCGTTCCGGCGCGGCGTTTTGGACAGCGGCGTCGTTGTCCGTCGCGTGCCGATTGGCGCTGGTTCTTCTGATCGCAGCGGCGGCGGCGCCGGTTGCCGCCGAAGAGGCGGCGGGCGGCGAGACAGCGGAGACACTACCGCCCGAGCTGGATCCCACCGCGGGGGGCAAGCTGGCCCAGGCGAAGGCGTTCCTGGCGCAGGGTGAGATGGTCAACGCGCTTCGCGCCGGCGCGTCGGCCGCCCGTCAGGCCTTCCGTGAGGTTTCGAAGACGCGCAAGCCCTCCGCGGATTTCGACAGCGCGATTCGATTCCTGCTGGATATGGGCAAGCAGGCCATCAGCAAGGACGAGCTAGGCATTGCGCGGGATTGCTACACGCAAGTCCGGCAGTTGGACAAGAAGATGTGGGAGCCGGTGTTGGGGCTGGCCGAGGTGATGCGTCTGTCGGGCCAGTCTTGGGAGGCGTTTCAGTTCTACGGCGACTACTTGAAGATGCCGAACCGCCCGCGCGACCACTACGGCGAGTTGGGCATGGGTTTGGTTTGTCTGGCGCTGGGGCAGAACGACTCGGCGCGAATGTACCTGGAGCGCGCGGTGAATCTGGCCCCGAACGACGCGGAAGCGAAGATCGGGCTTGCGCGCGCGCTCCACGCGAGGTACAAGTACAAGGAGGCTCTGGCGTACGCCAAGAAGGCGGTGGCGGACGACAGGAACGCTCCTCCGGACAAGCGCCACCCGGAGTACCGATACTGGCTTGCGTTGATGTACAAGGATGCGGGGCAATTGGGGGATGCGATCCGGGAGGCAAAGGAACTGTCGGACTCGATCCGCGGTGATTTCGCGGGTCGCCCTGACGACGTGGCGTTGGTCGACAAGCTCGACCAGGTGCTGACTCTGCGATACGAACTCCTGGAGGCGCAGGCCAAGACGGATCGAGGCAGGCGTTCGGTGGAGGTCTACCTGGAGATGGCGGAGGTCATCGAGTCCCAGGGGGCCCTCCTGCAGCTCAGGTCGTATCTACGGGCGTTGAGCGCTTTGACGCCCGCACTGGAGTTCGCGGGGAATGACGCCGGACTGCGTCTGGAGATCGGGCGGCTCTACCGGCTCGTGGGGAATCGGAACGAGGCGGTGAAGGCGTACCAGTCGGTCCTAGAGGTTTCGCCCGGGAACGCGAAGGCCAAAGAGGTGCTGCGCGAGATGAAGGCGCCTCTGGAGGCGCCCAAGGCGACTTCGACGACGGCTCCGGCGACGACTTCGACGACGACATCGGCCGCGACCTCCGCGCCGAAGAAGTGATCGGCTTCGGACGAATCCACCAGCAGCGTTCGGAAGATCAGGAAGCGGGCTTGGCGTCGAGCCGGATGTGGATCACGGCGGACGCCCAGCCCGCTTTTGCATTCATGCGAGCCTTCTCCGGTGGAGAGAGGGCTAATTCCGACGTCGGCGGACCGTGATGAGTCCGGCAGCGACAGCGAACAGGCCGATCGTCGCGGGCTCCGGTACGAGGATTCCCTGGAGCACGACCTCCTGGCCGCAGTCCGCGAGCGCAGCGCCGCCACCGAACCTCCAGTGGTAATGGAAGATTCCGCTGAGCGTCACCGCGAGGGGAACGCCGTCGACGATGTCGAGATCGACTTGGAAGGTCTCGACGTCGACGGACCACGTATCCTCGGTCCATGTGCCGTCCCACCAGCCCCACTGAGTGCCGGCGACGATGAGGTATGCCTTGACGTAGATGTCCGTATCGATGGCACCGACGCCGTCGGCATCGAGGTGTCCGGGGCTACTGGGTAAGAAGGTCTTGATTCGGGCGCTGCCGACGGGGAAGGTGGCGGTTCCGCCGAGGGTCAGGATGTTCAAGACGTGCTGGTCCGTGTTGTAGATGTCGGCGTTGCCCAGCGTGAAGGTGTCGCTTGCGCCCACTTCGTCATCGTCGGAGGAGATGGTCATAGCAAAGGTACCGCCGACGGCGGTCGTGACGGGGTCGGGCGAGACGAAGTTCTCCGGCGTGACGTCGATCGAGAAGGAACCACTTTCGACCTGGAACACGTAGGTCGTGGAGTCGGCGGAAGCACCCGCGGCGGCAAGGCACAGCACTCCAATACAGGTTGTCCATCTCATGGCAACGGCCTCCTTTCTCGGGGGCGCACGGCGCACCCCGCGCGCGGACGCGACGCGTCCGACAAGCCTCTGTTCTTTGAAACGGGCTTCTTTCCGAAAGGTGTGCCGACTTCCGATCCGGTGTGAATCCCAGGGAGAGACGTCGCGGCTCACCACGCCTCCTCTTGGTGGAATGGTAGTCCTTGATGTGCCAAGGAAGTCAACGTGCAATTTCGGGTAAAAATGTGACAGATGGTAATGAGTACCATTCACATGGGTCGTGGGGGGCGATGGCCTTGGTAGGAGGCGGCTCGGCAGGTCGGTGGGGGTCTCGGCGGGATGCGAGGAGGCAGTTGTGGTATGATCTGGCGGCGAATCGATGAGAGAGCACAAACCACTGAGCGACATTGCGGAGAAGGTCGAGGCCGGTCTGAGGCTGAGTGCCGAGGAGGGGCTGCGGCTGTTCGATTCGGAGGATCTGCACGAGATCGGTCGATTGGCGGACGTGGTTCGTCGCCGCAAGAACGGGCGCGCCACCTGGTACGTGGTGAATCGGCACATCAACTACACGAACTACTGCGTGTTGCGGTGCCGGTTCTGCAGTTTCTGTCGACCGTACGGACAGGGGGCGGTCGACGGGTACGAACTGAGCGTCGAGGAGGTCATCGAGCGTGCAGTCGCGGCGACGGGGGGCGGCGCCACGGAGCTTCACATCGTCGGGGGTCTTCATCCCCGATTGCCGCTGTCCTACTACACGGAGATGGTTTCGGGGATCCGTCGGGCGTGTCCGGACGTCCACATCAAGGCGTTCACGGCGATCGAGATCGTCCACCTATCGCGGATGGCGCGTCCGCGTCTGACGGTGACGAAGGTTCTGGAGCGGCTTGTCGAGGCGGGGTTGGACAGCCTGCCCGGTGGCGGCGCGGAGATTTTCGACCAACGCGTGCATGCGGAAACCTTCAAGCGGAAGGTGGGCGAGGTCGGATGGTTCCAGGTGCATCGGACGGCCCACGAGATGGGGGTTCCGTCGACGGCGACCATGCTGTTCGGTCACGTGGAGACTCGAGCGGAGCGGGTCGGCCATTTGTTGAAGCTACGGGCTCACCAGGACGCCTCGTTGTCGGCGCGACGCGCCCACTTCCAGGCCTTGGTTCCGTTGCCGTTCATTCCCGGCGGCAGCGGGCTATCGCACCTGCCCGGCCCGTCGGGCCTGGAGAGCTTGAAGACGCTGGCGATCGCCCGTCTGCTGCTGGACAACGTGGGGCACATCAAGGCGTTCTGGCCGATGCTGTCGCCCAAGCTGGCGCAGGTGTCGCTGAGCTTCGGGGTGGATGATCTTGACGGGACGGTGGGGCAATATGACGTGACGCATCGGGACGGGGCTCCGGCCGAACGCCAGGCGCTCACGGTCGAGAGACTGCGGCGCCTCATCCGCGAGACCGGTCGGATTCCCCTCCAGCGTGACAGTCTCTATCGCGTCCTATCGACAGGCTGAGCGGGGTGTGCTCGAGCGTCAGTCTGGGGTGGTGGGTCTTGCGGCGGCGGGGGGCGTTCTTTTGAGCAGGCGTAAAAAATCCGCGAGCGACCTATCGGCCGCTCGCGTCCGGGTATATCCCGCGTGGGCTAAGCGCCTATCGAGACACGCCCAGGCTGCTTTCCCCTACAGATAACGTTGAACAGGCTTGGAGGTCCTTAACGGCCGTGGGTCTTTGATCAACGTGATTCCCTGGATAGACGGAGGCCGGCGAAGGATTCGTCGTGTCGGTTTCCGGGCCAGACAGACAAGCCCCGCACGGGGGCTCCCCCCTCGTTAGGACGACGTATCCTCCGAATCCTGCTCGAGCATTTTTCGGAGGTAGGCGTTCTCCCTTCGCGTGGCCTCCAGGTCGAAGAGCAGGTACTTAATGCTCAGCCGGAGGAAGTCGAGACTTTCCTGCAGACTGTGCACGGTCTTCTTGAGGTCGGTGTGGCGCTGCTTGGTCTCCTCCGCCAGGGCTTCGAGCCTGGCCCTCTCTTCGGGTGGAAGGGTCCCAATCTCGGCCACGAGTTCGGCGAGCTTCTTCTGGAAGGTGGTTTCGTCCATGGTTCGCTTCATCCCTACCTAAAAGGCCCAGTGTCGAATGGGCTCCCCTGCTCATTCGATTGTAGGAGCCTCGCCCGTCGGATTCACCCAACTAGCGTTGCTCGATCGCCGGGAGAAAGAGCAAGGGGCATGCCGAGAGCGAATTCGGGCGTGCTCATCCGGGGGGCAATCATAACTCATTCACCAGCAGATGATAGTGGGGCGTGTCGATTCGGCGGGGGAAGACGGGGCATGTAACGATTTTGCGGGCGGGTTGTCACGCCGGCACATTTCGGGGCGGCCGCTCGATGGAGGTCCTACTTAAGCTGTTTTGCGGTCGGAGTTTGTGGGGCTGTTGAGCGCGGTCAACGTGTGTTGACGGGCTGCATCATCCTTGGGAGGAGGAACGGGGATCGAAGCGGCGAAGCGGCTGTTGAGGGGGCTCGAAGGGGCTTTCCCAGCGTCGGCAGGGCCTCATTTTGGGACTTGCGAGTCCGCGGAGAGCGCCCCTACAATAAGGCGGGCGTGCTTGTGCGCGTCAGGCTGAGAGGTGACTCCAGGTGGTGGAGGCGCGTGGTGCTGGCTAAACGTGTGATTCCCTGTCTGGACGTCGACGAGGGTCGGGTGGTCAAGGGGGTCAAGTTCTTCGATCACGTGGACGCCGGGGACGTGGCGGAATGCGCGGTTCGATACGACGACCAGGGCGCGGATGAACTGGTTTTCTATGACATCACGGCGAGCCACCAGGGCCGGCAGATCATGATCGACGTGCTTCGCGACGCGGCGGAGCGGGTCTTCATGCCCTTGACGGTGGGCGGCGGATTGCAGACGCTGGACGACATCCGGGAGATGCTGAACGCCGGCGCGGACAAGGTGAGCATCAACTCGCCGGCGGTGAAGGATCGCAACTTCATTCGGCGAGCGGCCTTGAAGTTCGGCAGTCAGTGCATCGTTCTGGGGATCGACGCCAACCGCGTCCGACGCGACGGGCGCGAGTTTTGGGAAGTCTACGTGAACGGGGGCAGGGTTCCGACGGGTCTGGAGGTGGTGGAATGGGCTCGTCGCGGGGAGCATGAAGGCGCGGGGGAGATCGTCCTGAACGTGATGAACGCTGACGGAACGCGCGAGGGCTATGACCTGGAGATGACGGCGGCGGTCAGCGAGGCGGTTGGGATTCCGGTGGTTGCCAGCGGCGGCGCGGGCTGTCCGGAGGACATGGCGGAGGTGGTGACAACGGGTCACGCGGATGCCGCCCTGGCCGCGAGTATCTTTCATTTTGGAACGTACACCATTGCAGAGGCGAAGCGGGTCATGGCGAGTCGCGGGGTTCCCGTTCGGCTGTAGCCGGATCCACAGAGCAGGAAAGAGAACACGCTCATGTCGACGGCGATGCTCTTGACACACAGTGGAGGCGTCACGGGCGATCTCCTGGCGGATCTGGCCCTGGGGCAGTACTCGGACCCGGTGAAGCTCGGTCTGGTGACGATTCTGGCGGGGATCTGGCTGGGGATCTGCGGCTGGGTGGACCGGGACGCGGTCCGGGTCAAGACGAACCACACGCTGTGGGTCGGCGTGATCTACGGCGCTGGGGTTCTGGGGTTCATCCTCGGGTTGCTGTTGCCTTGGTCAGGCGCGTTGTTCGTGGTGGGGTTTCTGCTCTACGCGGCCGTGGTGGCGCTGAGCACGGTGATATACATCCGGCAACGGAACGGTCTCGTGGCCGTGGACGCCCGGGTGAGCCTTGGCTCGATGTTTCGTCGCGCGGTGGGGTGGTTCTCCGGCAAGGAGGTCAAGGCGGAGGTGAGCGAGAAGATCAAGATCGCCGACGCCGGTGGGAATCAGCTCAAGGTGCCCAGGGACAACGAAGAGCAACTCGCGTACGCGGCGGCGCAGGAGCTGCTGGTCGACGCGATCACTCGACGCGCATCGGACGTCGACGTGGTCCCGGCGGGGGAGCAGATCCGGATCGCCTACCGGATCGACGGCGTGGTGGCCGAACGGGACCCGCTGGATCGCGAGACGGGTGACAAGGCGCTGTTGTACCTCAAGCGCATCGCCGGTTTGGACGTTGAGGAGCGTCGTCGCCCCCAGGTGGGGACGATCGAGGCAAGCCGCGGGATCAGCGGAGAGGACCTCAGCAAGCAGGTTCAGATCGAGGTCCGCACGAGCGGATCGACGGCGGGGGAACGGATGATGCTTCGGATCATGGCGGACGAGGCGCACTATCGGCTGCCGGATCTAGGGCTGACGGATCAGCAACTCGGGCTGCTCGAAGCGCTCGCGAGTCGGCGCGACGGGTTGGTGATCGTCTCGGGCCCGAAGTCGTGCGGATTGACGAGCACGCTTTACGCGTTCCTCCGGGGATCGGACTGCTTCACCCAGAACATCCATACGCTCGAGACCGACCCATCGATGGACTTGGAGAACATCACGCAGAACGAGTTTGACGGACAGGAAGAGGGGGTGACGTTCGGGCGGCGACTGCAGTCGGTGATCCGGCGAGACCCGGACATCCTGATGATCTCGGAGTGTCCGGACAAGGAGACGGCGGGGGTGATCGCGCGGGCGGCGGGGGAACGAAAGCGGATCTACCTTGGGATGAACGCCAAGAGCTGTCTGGAGGCGGTGAAGCGATACGTTCGTCTGGTGGGCGATCCGAAGCTGGCCGCGGAGGCGTTGCGGGCGGTGATATCGCAGCGTCTCGTCCGCGTGTTGTGCGAGAACTGCCGGGAGCCCTACAAGCCGGACCCGGAGATGCTTCGGAAGGCGAACCTGCCGGCGGACCGTATCGACGTGTTTTACAAGGCGGTGGGTACGATTCCGGACAAGGACGGGAATCCGGTGACGTGTCCGCTCTGCCACGGGACGGGATACGTGGGTCGGACGGCGGTGTACGAGATCATGATTCTGAGCGACTCGATGCGCGAGGCGCTGGGGGCGGGCGACCTGGCGTCGGTCAAGTCGTTGGCACGTAAGCATAAGCCACCGATGCTGTACCTGCAGGAGGAGGGCCTGCGAAAGGTCATGGCCGGCAAGACCAGTATGAAGGAGTTCCTGCGAGCGGTCGCCTCGGACAACGGGGGGTGACGGGTCGCGCGGGCTTCATCAGACAGGAGCGGACGATGCTGTTCTCACTCGGTTCGACGGTGCTGATCCTAATGATCACGGCGAGCCTCGCCATGCGGAAGGGACTCTATCGGAGCACGATTCTGTTCTTCTGCTGCCTGGCGGGGGCGGTGGTGGCGTTCTCGTACTACGAGAACGTGCTGGAGATGCTCAACTGGGAGTTCGCCCGGCAGTTCGGCGAGGGGGTGTCGCTGTTGCTGCTCTTTCTGGCGGTGGCGTTGGTGCTCGATTTGCTGTCGGAGCGGTTCCTGACGGGGACGATCCGGCTTCCGGTGCTGGCGGATCGGATCGGCGGGGGATTCGTGGGGTTTTGGACCGCGATGATCGCCGTCGGCGTTCTCTGCGTGGCGATTCAGATGCTTCCGTGGGATCGGGAGGTTCTGGGGTTCGACCGGATCACGCGTGACACGAAGCGACGGGAGCGGATGGGACATCTGCTGCTTCGCCCGGACGAGTTCACGGCGGGGCTTGTGGGGTATCTGTCGGGGAACGCGCTGGGCGGCAAGAGCTCATTCGACGCCATTCACCCGAATTTGATGGAGGAATTGGCCCGGAGCAACATGCGGGTTCAGGCGGAGTCCGATCGAATCGTGCCGTCGGCGCCTGGGGGGGCGAAGACCTTTGACGTCATCTCAATCTTCCAGTTGGAGGATCCCACGCTGGGCACGGCCCGCCCGGTGAAGAACAAGGAAGGCAAGTTCGAGATCGACATCACGCGGGCGTCCCGCGAGCCGAGCGAGGGGAACCGATTCCTGGTGGCCAAGTGCAAGCTTCGGAAGGAAGCGGCCGATGATGACGACTATCACCGTTTCACGCCGCAGCAAGTCCGGATCGTTGGGACCACGAACGGGACGCCGGAGCAGTACTTCCTGAAGGGCTACCGGGAGCCGAGCCGGATGAAGGAGCTGGCGGTCGTTTCCGACGAGCAGCCGATCCTGATCAAGTCGGCCGGTGAGTCCATGCTGCAGTTTGTGTTCGAGGTTCCGCAGGACTTCCAGCCGTCCTTTGTCGAGTACAAGCGGTTGGCGCGGGGCGAGGTCTACCGGTCGGAGGAGATCAAGGCCAAGACCAAGGAGGATGTGGTCGCCGACCTGAAGTATGTGCCGCCTCTGGAGCGCAAGGGGGGGCCGGGCGTCGGGGGACTCGATGCGTTGCGCAAGCGGTTCGACGGCAAGACGCCCACCGGGAGGCAACCGACGAAACGACCGGCCAAGAGGCCTCCACCGAAGGCGGCGCCGGCGAAGCCTACTCCCGCGAAACCCGCGTCGCCGAAGCCGCCACCAGCCAAGCCGGCCGCGCAGCCGAAGTCGCCGCCCGCGAAGCCGGCGTCGACGCCGGAGGCTCGGGCGGCCGAGGGGCGGGTCGGGGGGCGGCTTGTTCGGGAGGCGGTTTTCAACGACGCGCTGCCTTTCGCCTTGTCACCGAAGGTGATCAGCGACTCGGATCCTCAGGCGTCCAAGACGGGAACGAGCTTCGGGGGCGGGCACATCTATGTGCCGGCGGAGGACGTCCCTGGGGGGACGATCACGCGGTTCCAGGTGCCCAAGGGGGCGCATCTTCTTCAGTTGGAGTGTGACGCCCTTCATGCCCGGAGCCTCTTGGGCAAGGCGAAGTCCTTCGCGGTGAAGACGGTGGCGCAATACGCCGTCAAGGCCAGCAACGGGACGACGTATCTTCCGGTGGGCGAGTACCGCATCGCGGACATGGGGGGGCAGATGATGATGGAGCTCCAATACGACCCCGAGGGTCTTCCGGGCAAGTGCGTGCGTCCCCCCCTGCACATCGTCGAGACGAAGCTCACGGACGGAAGCAAGGTCACGCTGCTGTATCACATTCCTCCCAAGACGAAGCTGGTGGAGATGTCCGCCGGTCCTCAAGCCCTTTCCAAGTCGACGCTGAACGTTACCTCCCCCGACTAAGCAGGCATCGAGAGCATTTGAGAAGGTCGTCGCGGGCCGGCGAGGATTCGTCGCTGTCCGGGAACGTCGCGCCTCTTGACCGCCCGGGGGCTCACGGCGATACTCGCGTCAAGGTGGGCGGACGATCAGCCCCCGCGGGGACCCCGAAGGGGGGCCTGGGGCCCCATGGTCGGCCATGGGGGGACGGAATCGGGCGAGGCGCCCGTCCCACCGCGACGGAGCGCGGTCGGGGCGCGAGCGGTCCGGATTTCCCACGCCGTCATCAAGCGACATCGACACAGAGACGGAGGACGCCATCATGGCGAAGATCGCCTTCATCGGCGCAGGCAGCTTCGGTTTCACGCGGACCCTCGTGCGCGACATCTTGACGTTCGCGAGGATGGAGGGCGCGACGCTCGCGCTGATGGACATCGACAAGGAACGGCTGGAGTTCATCACGCAGGCGGTCAAGCGGATCGTCAAGGAAGGCAAGTACCCCGCGAAGGTGGTCGCGACGACGAGCCGCCGGAAGGCCCTGGAGGGCGCGGACGCCGCGCTATGCACGATTCTAGCGGGCGACGTGGACGTCTGGCAGCATGACATTCTGATCCCGATGACATACGGGGTGGACACGAACGTGGGCGACACGCGCGGGCCGTCGGGCATCTTCCGCGCGTTGCGCACGATTCCGGTGATGCTGGGCATCTGCAGGGACATGGAGGCGGTTTGCCCGGACGCGATTCTCCTGAACTACACGAACCCGATGGCGATGAACTGCCGGGCGATGCAGCGTGAGTCGTCGATTCTCTCGAGCGGTTTGTGCCACAGCGTGCAGGGCACGGCGATGATGATGGCCAAGTGGATCGGCGCGCCGTACGAGGAGATCGATTACGTGTGCGCCGGGATCAACCATTTGTCCTGGTTCGTGAAGTACGAGTGGAACGGTCGGGACGCGTATCCGCTGCTGCGCAAGGCGATGAAGCGAAAGAAGGTCTACAACGAGGAGCACGTTCGCAACGAGATGTTCCTGGCCATGGGGTATTACGTGACGGAGTCGAGCGGGCACAACTCCGAATACAACTGGTGGTTCCGCAAGCGCAAGGACTTGATCAAGAGGTACTGCACGACGGGGACGGGCTGGAATCCGGGCGAGTACGCGTACATCCTGAAGGAGTACCGCAAGCGGAAGGGCTCTTGGAAGAAGGCGATCAAGGACTGGCTGAAGCAGCGGGGTCCGTTGGATCTGAAGCGCGGACACGAGTACGCCGCATCGATCATCAACGCTTACCTGGGCGGGGAGATGTTCGAGTTCAACGGCAACGTTCCGAACAAGGGGCTGATCACGAATCTTCCGCCGGAGTGCTGCGTCGAGGTTCCGGTGGTGGCGAGGCGAGGCGCGTTGGGATCCGTCCACGTCGGGTCGCTTCCTCCGCAGTGCGCGGCGCTGACGGGGATCAACGTGGCGGTGGAGGAGATGGCCGTTGAAGCGGCCTTGACGGGCAATCCCGAACTGGTTTATCAGGCGATTTGCTACGATCCGCTGACGGCGGCGGTGCTTTCGTTGGCGGAGATTCGCAGGATGGTCAATGACATGCTGCGGAAGAACAAGCCCCACTTGCCGCAGTTCAAGACGGTCGCGTTCTAGGGGCGTGATTCGACGAGACGGCAGGTCGATGACTAGCGGTCGCGGCCGTATCCTGCCCGTCGGCCGCCGTTTCGATCGCCTCGGCCTCCGCTCTTGGGGCGGGCCTCATTGACGGTGAGAGACCGTCCGTCGACTTGGGTGCCGTTGAGGCCTTCGATGGCGGCCTGTGCCTGACCGTCATCGGTCATCTCGACGAAGCCGAACCCGCGCGACCGCCCGGTCATCTTGTCGGTGATGATCGAGGCGCGACTGACGGCGCCATAGGAGGCAAAGAGCTCACCGAGCTGCTCCTCAGTGATTCCATAGGGCAAGTTGCCAACATAAATGCTCTTCATGGGGAAGGACTCCTGAGGGACGTGTCTTCGCCGCGGGCTCATGGGATCCGGTGACGCCACCAACGACAGGATCCAGCCAGAAGCCGATATGCGGTTCCACCGTTTGGACAATTCTAGATTATCGACATGACGGGCTCGTTCGCAAGCACGAAGTTCACCTAGGGAATGCGCGCGATTCGAAGTCGCGAGGCGCATCGGTGAGATTACCTATCGGGTAGATTTCGGAGGCCCGCGAGGCGCTCCAGGGTCTTGACGATCGCCTGGGTTCCGAGCCGACCCTCGCCGGCGGCCTGGTTCGCGGCGAAGAGCTGACTGACGAGCGCGGTTCCGGGCAGCGGCAGGTTCAGCTCGCGTGCCGTCTCCTGCACGAGGCGGAGGTCTTTCTGCTGAAGGTCGATGAGGAAGCCGGGATCGTCGTTGCCGGCGGCCATCTTGGGGCCGAGGTTCTCGAGCATCCAGCTTCTGGCGGCGCCGGCGGTGGTGGCCTCGAGCATCCTTGCGAGGTCGAGCCCGGCCTTTCGGGCCATGGTGATCGCCTCGGCGGCGGCGAGGATGTTGAGCACGCAGATCACCTGATTGCAGAGCTTCGTCTGTTGTCCCATTCCGTTGGGCCCGCAGTGGACGATGGTCTTGCCCATGGCCCTGAAAATCGGCTCGGCCCGCTTGAAGGCCTCGTCGGGTCCTCCCGCCATGATCGAGAGCGTCGCATTGACGGCGCCGACATCGCCTCCGCTGATCGGGGCGTCGAGGAAGGCGCCACCGGCCCGCAGGACCGCATCGGCGACCTTGCGGGCGGTGCTCGGGGCGATCGTGGACATATCGATGCCCAGCGTGTTTTTGCGCATCGCCGCGACGACGCCCTCCGCGGCGAGCCAGACGGCCTCGACGTCGGGGGAATCGGGCAGGCAACTGATGACGACGTCGGCTTGCTCGGCGGCCTGGGCGGGGGAGTCGGCGACCGAGGCGCCGTCGGCCCGGAGGGCCTCGGCCTTGCTCGGGGTTCGGTTGTGGACGATGACGGCGTAGCCGGCGCGTAGGAGGTTCCGCGCCATCGGGGCGCCCATGATGCCCGTTCCGATGAAGGCGATGCGTTGGTCGGTCATAATGCCTCAAGAAGTTACCCGTCGCGCGTCGGCGGGGCAAGGTGCCGTTTGCCGATCGGGCGGAATCCGGTAGGATCGGTTTGCGTGCCGGGCGGGGGCACGAGGTCAGGGCGTGTGATGCGAGCTGAGGGATCCCACAAACCGCGCGGACCGTGGACCGGTGGGATAGGGGTCTGGGCGGACCCGGAGGGGCTCGGCCGCAGGGCGAGGCGGATCGAGCTGGCGATCCTTCTCGGCGCGGCGCTGCTGACGTTTCTGCACTGTCTGTACTTCTTCAAT
Source organism: Phycisphaerae bacterium (assembly GCA_016927755.1). Lineage (GTDB taxonomy): Bacteria > Planctomycetota > Phycisphaerae > UBA1845 > JAFGLZ01 > JAFGLZ01. The sequence continues at coordinate 3,695 of JAFGLZ010000122.1, read as the reverse complement.
CAGGCGTGCGACGACGGGTACATCAGCTTGGGGTACGCGAGACGGTGGGTGGAGGGGCGCGGGCTGACGCTCAACGACGTGGCGCCGTCGGAAGGCTACAGCAATCTGCTCTGGGTGATGCTGCTGGCGGGGGGTATGAAGCTGGGGGTGGACGGACTCCTTGCGGCGAAGGTGCTGGGGTTGGCGTGCGCGCTGGGGGTGTCGGTCGTCGGGGTACGTCTCGTCCGGGTCAGCGGAGGGGGGCTCTGGTCGCAGGCGGCGGCGGGGGTGTTTATCGGGGGGGCTACTCCCCTGGCGGCGTGGTCGGTGACGGGATTGGAGACTCCGCTGTACGCCCTGGAGGTCATTTCCTTGGCGTACTTGGCCGGTCGGTTGAGCCGTCCGTGGGGAGGCGTGGGGTTTGCCTTGATGGCTGGTGCGATGGCGATCACGCGTCCGGAGGGGGGCATCGTGGCCGCGGCGCTCATCTTGTGGCTAATGCTTACGGGCCGGCGTGTCGGATCGGTTCGGCGGGGGCTGATTGGAGCGTCGGTCTTTCTATGCCTCGTCATCTTGGCTCATCAGGTCTTCCGGGTGAACTACTTCGGGCGCTGGCTGGGTCACAGCACGGTTCACAAGTGGCATCCGATGGGCGTTGCGGCGTTTGTCCGGCTCGGTCTGAAGCAGCTTGGCGAGTTGACGTGGCTGTACTGGTGGAAGGCCTGGCCGGCGCTGTGGCTCTTGCTGGCCGTTCCCTTGCTGAGACGGGCGACTCGACGCCGACTGGCTCCGGTGGCGGTGGTTCTCGTGGCGGTCGTGGCGTTTCACCTGCTGGTCGGCGGCGACATCGGGCCGTACTTTCGCTTTCTGGTACCGGCGGTGGCGCCGGCGGCGGTGCTGCTGAGCCGGATCGGGTCCTTCGGTGCGGCGCGATCTCGGGCGGGGATGTTGTTCCGAGCGACGGGCCCGGCGCTGGCGGCGGTTCTCGGCGTGTCGGGGATGGTCTCGTCGCTCCGGTGGCTTCCGCTTCCGAGCAACTTCTACGCCTGTCCGTCGTTGATTCGTCCGACGGCGCATGCCGAGGTCGCCGAGTGGCTGAGACGCCATGCCGCCTCGGGCGACCGCGTGCTGCTTTCCGAGATGGGTTTGATTCCCTACGCGAGCGATCTGGCGTGCTTCGACTACCTCGGTCTGTGCGATCGGTTCATGTACGAGGGGGGTGGGGCGTTCCATGCGGAGCGGTTCGACGATCATCGGCCGAGATTCGTGATTCTCGGGTGGGTCGTGCTTCCGGGGGGGCAGGTGTCGGCCCGGTTGCCGGCGGGGAATGGGGTGTTCTCACAACCGGAGTTCGCGCGACGGTTTCGGCCGGTCGCCGAGTTTCCGCTCGTGAGAGACCGTAGTCTGATGGAATACGGGTACTACCGGAACCGCCCACCCGGCTGCACGTTGAAGTTTCTGGTCTTCGAGAGGGAGGCGGGCGAGGCGGCCTCGGAGACAGGTTCAGGGGCGGGCGGACCGACTACGGCGACGGGGGGCTCGCCCGATAGGGGCGGCGGGCGCGGTAGAGCGCCAGGCGGGACTCGATAGGCTTGGCGGCGTCAGGGCTCTTTTGCCCGGCCATCGCCGCGGCGCGTTGAGCGACCTGGACGGCCTCGTCGAACCGGCCGACCTCGGCGCAGACGGCGGCGATCGTGTCGAGCAGGCTCACGTCCGTGATCGACTCGGGGGCTCCCAGGCCGTGGATGAGGCTCATCGCCCGTTTGCCATCGCGGAGCTTTGCGTCCGGACAGGTGGCCAGGAGCCACGCGAGGTTGTTGATGACGCCGACGTGATGGGGCGTGCGGGCGAGCCCTTGGCGGAGGAGATCCAACGCTTCACTCGCTCGACCGTCGCGGACGAGGAGATCCGAGAGTTCCGCGTAGGCGTCGCCCGAGTCGGGCGCGAGTTCGATGGCTTTTCGGTACTGCTGGATCGCCTCATCCTTCTTGCCCTGTCTTGCCAGGGCCGTTGCGAGCCTTGCGTGGACGTCCTCGGGGGGGCGAGTCTGGCGGATCGCCTGGCGGTAGCAGTGCTCGGCGCGGGCGTACTCACCTCGTTCCAGGAGCAAATTTCCCAGGTTCATCAAGCAGCCGGCGTCCTTGGGCGCCAGCTCGAGCGCGGACTGGTAGTGCTTCTCGGCGCGATCGAGGTCGCTCTTCAAACGGAATAGCGAGCCCAGGTTCGTGTGGATCTCGACCTGCATGGTCGATTCCCCGGCCAGGGCGCCGAGGTATTGGCGAATCGCCTCGTCCACCTTGCCCTGACGCGCGAGGAATCCGGCGAAGGTTCGCATGGATTCCGAGTCGAGGGGCTTGGCCTCGAGGGAGAGCTTCTGGCGCTCATCGAGCAGCGTGGGGTCGGCGGTATCTTCGGGGCGGACCCAGCCCAGGGCCAGCAGCTTGGCGAGGACGGCTCGCGCGGCGACGACGTTTCCGAATCGGGAGAAGTGGAGGTAGTAGGTCGGCTTGCCTTCCTGCTTCTCGGCGGCGCTGAGGGGGTCTTTGAGACTCAGGGTGGCGTATCCGATTTCGCGTCCCCATTCGACGACGGCCTGTTCGACCCGAGGGGCGGGTCTGGGCGGGTTCGGGATGATGACCACGAGCATTCGGGCGCCAGATTTCCGGCATGTGGCGTGCATCTCCGCCAGGAGCGCGCGGGTCGTGTCCAACATCGTTTGGGTGACGGTGAATCCCTTGGAGGCGTCCTCCACTCGACGAAGGCGCCCTAGGATCCAGTGCAGGGCGTAGCTTGTGGGTCGGCGGCGGAGCCCCTCGGCGAGGACCTCCCGCGGGGTAGGCACGGGGACGTTGGTCAGGACGAGCTGGCCGTGGTCGAGGATGAACTTGGGTTTGGCATAGTCGCGGAAACTCAGGACGTTTCGGTAGATGTTGTGGACGAAGAAGCCCACGACGACCACGTCCGGGTGGTATCTGATGCCCTCGTCCTGCAGGACGATCAACTGCTGGTCGGTGCCGTAGCCGTGGACCGCGAGGTTGATGACATCCTATTTCGGGAGCGCCTCTTGGAGGACGGCGGGCCAGACGTGGTCGTCCTCCTCCTGCTCGCCGTAGGTGAAGGAATCGCCGAGGAGGACCATGCGCTTGAGGCCGGGGGGCTTGTCGAAGGGGAAATCTCGGGGATTCCTCCAGCCTCGGGAGTTGGTGCTGACGGGCGCCAGGCCGTCGAGGCGGGCGTTTCTGAGATTCGGCCTCGGCTTCCATCCGAGCTTGGGGTCGTACTCGTCGGAGCCCTTGAAGTGGTCGACATCCTTTCCCTGGTGCTCATCGATCCACTTTTGCTTCCAGAGGGTCTCGTTGTCGGCTTCCAGATCGTATAGGGGGGCGTTGCTGAGGGCGTAGTAGACGCGAAAGCCGATCTCGACGCCCACCAGGGCCAGGACGGCGGTCACCAGAAGCAACAGCAGTCGGGCCGGCAAGGATGAAGGCGTCCGAGGGGTCTTGATGTCTGCTCCCGGCTTTCTTGATGCGTTGTCTGGCGCGGCGTTCGATTCGGACATGGACCCTCATTCGCACAGGTTGCAGCGATACCGGCTCGGTTCGATTCTACGCTGTCTCGGTCCCGGACTAAACAGTCAGGTCGTGGAAACAGCCCTGACGAATGGCAGGAGCTTGCGAGGCGGCGGCGGCGGGACCACCGGGGACGAGCGAACAGCG
>JAFGLZ010000014.1 GCA_016927755.1 Phycisphaerae bacterium | reverse complement strand
TAGAACGGCATGGTGATTCACCTCAACGGAGTCCAGGCACGACCCGCCTTGCCCGCAGTATAGGACGCGCCCCAACCGGGAGCAAGCGCGAGCGACGTCGAATCAGCGACCGGGCTTGCCCCGACCGTCGCCCTGCCGCTTGAGCGGGTCGAGTCGAACGCGGAGTTCCCCAGGAACGGCCGAGACGGCCTCCAGCAGGAACTTGCCCCGCGGTTGCGTCCAGGGGATGTCTCGGGGAATCGGCGCCCCGTCGGCGGCATCGGCTAGCGAGGCGCCATCGGAAAGGAGCGGCTCGTCCGTGTCGGCGCGCGACTGCTCGAATCGCACGAGCCCGCGGCGGATCAGGGCAAGGGGAACGGGCAGGGCCCCGCATCGGACGCCTTCCACGCGAACGCGGAGCCGGTCCTCGACCCTCTCGGGGCGCAGACGGACGCTGACGATCGTTCTCGGCCCTGGCCCGCACCACGTTCCAGCCAGGACGATGTCCCCGTTCTCGAAAACGATCATGGGGTCCATGATCTGCTTCGGGATCCATCGCTTGCTGGCCGGCCAGATCCGATCGCGAGCGACCAGCCAGGCGTTGAGGTCGTCCTGGCGGACGGCGAAGTCAAACGACCGGCCCTGCGCCATGCCGTGGCTCAGAGCCGTAAAGGCCGCGCCAAGCCGGTCACGAACCTCCTGCTCGTCTTCGTACGGCACGTACGCGGGCCGATACCAGCCGGGAATGAATCGTAGGGCGATCCATCCGATCGACAGGGCCAGCACGGTCAGGATCGCCATCCCGACGGCGATTCTGAAAGCCCATCGCCGCGCGTCAAGACGTCGTCCGTCAGGCTTGTTCGCCGATTCCATGGTGGGCATTATGGCGTGACGAAGGCGTTCTGACAAAAGCGAACCGGGCGAACCGTCGAATGGTCGGCGGAAGCCCCCGGGGCGTCCCGTGTCACGGGCATCTCACCCGTGGAGATGATCGTCTGACGCCCGGACAACGTGTCAGAGGCCTCCGGGCCAGGACGGCCGTGCTCCACGGGGCGTGCAGGATCGTTCATGCACCCGTGCCAGGCCTCGTGTTTGACCGCCCACGAAGCGTGCGTCTACAATTGCTTCGGGATCGCCCTGAGGCGATCGCGACGGCCCGAAGGGGATAGAGATAGGTCAATGGCCCGTTGGTTCAGTATCGTGGTGGTCGTGTTATGGCTGGCGGCCATGGGCAGCTTGGTGTACCGCGACGTCTGGCCCCATTGGGCCGCGGGAGACCCGCCGGCCCAGATGCCCGAGCCGAACTCGGCTCAGTCGGAGCGGCGTTACCAGAGCGGGGTGTTCATGCCCCAGGGCCGGGTGGGGACAAGCTGGGTCCGCTTCTACGAGCGAGAGGACAGCGACCTCATTCACACGCAGACGGATCTGTACGGACTGCCCCTGTTGCCACCATTCCTGGTCGACTCGGAACTGACCTACACTCAAGACAACCGGCTCGATACGTTGAAGCTGCAGATCATCGGCGCTCCGATGCGGCTGGAGTTCAACGGCGAGAACTACGGAATGGACTTCTCCTGCGAGCTGATCACGGGGCCGGGCCCGACGGACCGGTACGGCTTCAAGCTGGACGCGGCGACGGCGGCGACGATGAGCGACTCCCTCCGCCCGTTCACGCTCCTCAAGGACCTGCGCGTCGGCAAAACGTGGCGACTGCGGCTGATCAATCCCCTCCCGGCGTTGCGGGGCGGCCGGGCCCAGTTCGATTCCTACCTCGTTCGCGTCACCGGACGGGAGACCATCGAGCACGCAGGGCATTCGGTCGACTGCTTCCGCATCGAATCGAGCAATCTCAGGGCCTGGGCGGACCAGACGGGCCGGGTGATCGTCCAAGAGGTGGACCTGCCGATCTTCGGCACACTGACGATCCGGCAGGAGCCCTATGACGAGTCGCTGCGGATGTCGTCCGTCAGTCGCAGGCGGATACAGACCGAGAGCCCGGCGGAAGTGATAAGCCAAAGGCCCGGGAACACCTCAGGGAAGGCCCAATAGGAGTGGGTTGAGCCGAGACGATGTCGATCGCGATCGAAAACGTGACCAAGCGGTTCGGGCGAACGATCGCCGTGGATGGCCTGTCGTTGGAGGTGCCGCCGGGGCAGGTGTTCGCCTTCCTGGGGCCCAACGGCGCGGGCAAGACCACGACGATCAAGATGATCAGCGGGCTACTCAAGCCTGATTCCGGCGGCATCCGCGTTTGTGACATCCCGGTCTCGACGAACGGCCTGGCGGCGCGTACGCAACTCGCCTACGTGCCTGATCAGCCGTTCTTGTACGACAAGCTCACCGGAAGGGAGTTCCTCGGCTTCGTCGGCGAGATGTACCGCGTGCCGATCCGAACCGTCGACAAACGCGTCAAGGGGCTTTCGGCGCGACTGGACATCGACTACCTCGACCAACTGACCGAAGGCTACTCGCACGGCATGCGTCAGAAGGTGGCGCTCCTGGCGGCGCTGCTGCACGATCCCAAGGTCCTGGTCACGGACGAGCCGATGGTGGGGCTCGACCCGCGGACGGTTCGGACGGTCAAGAACCTGCTCCGCGAACTGGCCGAGGCGGGCACGGCGGTGTTCGTCAGCACGCACACGCTCGGCGTGGCCGAGGCCATCGCCGACCGGATCGGCATCATCCATCACGGGCGCCTAATCACCGTCGGCACGCTCGCCGAGCTGCGGCAGCAAGCCCGGACGGAGTCGTCCCTCGAAGACGTCTTCCTGGCCCTGACGGAGGAGCAGTCGGGCCCGAACGCCGAGACGATTCCGGTGTGATCGGCCAAGAGGCGGCATTCTCGTCGAAGAGCAAAGAGCCGGGACGAACGATCGCCCCGGCTCTAGAAGGATCACAGTGAGAGGGCGTCCACGACGCCCGGTGCTCGCTCCGCGTGGCCCGTCAGAAATCCCCCAAGTCTGACGCTTGGCTCGTCCAATCCTGAGCCGCCTCGTCCTTCGTCTGCCTGGATGAGGACGTCTTGGCCCGTTTGCCGGGCGCCGCGGCGATCGTCGCCGGTCTCTGTCGGACCTTGGCGTCTGCCTTGCGGGATGCCTTGCGCCGGGCGGCACCCGTCGAGCCGCCCCCGACGATGGCCACCAGATCCTTGACCATGGCGCCGAGATGCTCGGACTGCGCGGAAAGCTCCTCGGCGGCACTGGCCGATTCCTCGGCCCCGGCCGCGTTGGCCTGCGTAACCTTGTCCATCTGGGACACGGCCGTGTTGACCTGATCGACCCCCTGCGCCTGCTCGGTCGACGCCTGCGTGATTTGAGCCACGAGATCGGCGACCTTCCTGGACGCCTCGGCGATCTGCACGAAGCTCCCGGTCGTGGTCTGGTTCAGCTCGACGCCCCGAGCCACCCGGTCGACCGTCTGCTCGATGAGGGCGCCGGTCTCCCTGGCGGCCTGAGCGGCTCGCTGGGCTAGGTTGCGGACCTCGTCGGCCACGACCGCGAAGCCCTTGCCATGCTCGCCGGCGCGGGCGGCTTCGACGGCGGCGTTCAGCGCCAACAGGTTCGTCTGGAAGGCGATCTCCTCGATGACCTTGATGATCTTCCTGATCTGATCGCTCGCCTCGGAGATCTCGGTCATGGCGGTCGACGCCTCCTTCATCGCCCCGTCCGCCCCGTCGATGATCCGGTTGGCCTCGGCCATCGACGTGTTGGCCTGCTGGGCGTTGTCGGCGTTCTGCCGGGCCATCGCCGCCATCTCTTCCAGCGCAGCGGAGGTCTCCTCCAGGCTGCTGGCTTGCTCGCTGGCCCCCTCGGCAAGCTGCTGGCTGGCGGACGAGACTTGACCTGAGGCGCTGTTAACCTGCTCCGCCCCGTCGCTCAGGCCCTCGATGACCCGGTTGATGGGGTTCGTAATGCCGCGCGTCACCAGGAGCGCCACGACCGCCGCGACCAGCAGGGCCGTCGCCGCCACCCCGATGCTCCACGCGATCACCGAACGGATCGCCGCGGACTGCGCGTGCATGAGATTGGCAAGCGCCTGCTGTCCTTTGGCGTCCATCTCGTTGACGGCGTCAAAGAACTCGTCCTCGTAGGAGCCGACCCCGATGACCCAATCCCACGGGGCGAAGTAGGCCAGCTTGACGATCTTGTCGCGAGCCTTGGCGTCGCCCGCGTTCTTCCATGGATAGCGCGCCTCGCCGATCTGGCTCGGCTTGAGCGTTAGCGCTTGCTTGCAGATGTCCTGGATGAAGAGTCGCCCGTCGGCGTCCTTGGCCTCCCAGATGTTGTCGCCGTCACGCGCGCCGTCCTTGCTGATCACATAGTAGCCGCGCGTGTCCCCGGACGCGTTGAGCACGTAAACGTATCCGGTCTTGCCCACCTTGATGGACATGATCGCTTGGCGAAGGCTCTTGGCGCTCTCCTCCTTCACGCCCACGTAGAGCACGCCGATCGTCTTGCCGGCCGCGTCCCGGATCGGCTCGTAGGCCGTGATGTACCACGCGTTGACCACGAACGCCCGGCCGTGATAGGTCTTGCCGGCCATGACCTCCGCGATGACCGGATTGGGCCGGCCGTCCGTTCCGATTGCCGGGATGTACGTGCCGATAGCCCGCGTCTTGTCGAGCTTCTGGACGTTCGTGCAGACGCGAAGCATGTCCCCCGCGTCGCTCATCTTCTGGAAGATCGTGCACGTCGCGCCGCAAAGCTCCTGGACCCGGTCGACGACGGGAGACGGCGCGTCGGCCTGCCGGTTCTGGCCCAGCCAGGTCTCACCCACCAGCATCTTCGGCAGCGTGACGGCGGTCGTCGCCTTGGTGGTCTGGTTGACCGCCTCCCACTTGACCGTGTCCTTGGAGAAAGTCACCGCCCCGGCCTGCTTGAACAATTCGCGAGCGACGTTGAGGTCGTAGTCAACCTTCTGCTGGAGCAGCTCCTGCTGCGCCTGGCACATGGCATAGACGTTCTCCGCCATGTGCGATAGATCCGTCAGCCCCGCTTTGATGAGCGCATCCTTGCCCTCCTGCGTGGTCACGGCGAACCCCGATCGGGTCTCCTCAGCGGCGGTCTTGAAGCCCTCGTTCGCCTGCCACAAGACGATCCCCGCGATCATGACGACGGGAACCGCCACCAACACCAGCTTGGACGTGAGTAGTTTGACCTTCAGTGTCATAACTCTTTTCCTCTCTGGACAGGACTTCCTGTCGATTTCGGGCGCCGCCCCCGACCGCAACCATGCCCGGCCGACAGCATTGGCTCGCCCGGAACACCCAATTCGATCGCGTTCATTGACGCGTCGAGCGCGGACCCAAACGATGCATTGCGAGATTCAGCTCATGAAGACGATCTGTGTGAGGCTCCAACGGCGAGGACATGTTGGCGAACGTACCGTCAACCTGGCTTCCCAAGAGTCATGCCGCGTTCCTGGTGTCCACTCCCCCGTGCAACTATTGGACACTTTCGATTGCAGCAACCATTCCTACGCGTTCTCGTGCGAAGCCGACGACTGGTCAAGTACCACTGATCATCTTAATCGTCAGGGAGGAAGACGCGCACATAGGCAACTTCCCTAGGGTCGGCGCCTGAGTCTTCCTAAAGAGCGATCAGCACGACGAAACGTCGCGTGAGGGCTCTGAGCCGCAACGCCGTACATCGCAGACCTTCAATACATCCGGCGCGTGGAAATCGACGGACATAGCCACTCTTTGAGTCGTTTTTTTTTGTCAGTCGGTACTTATCGGAATTGGCCCGGTGCCTTCGGACGCCCCGTCTTGACGGGCTCGGCCCCCGCTGGGAGGCTGGAGGCCTCAATGTGGCCGTCGTCGGCACTGCCCGCGCGGAGGCCGTCGACTCGAAGCGGGAGGATGAAGGTGATCGAGTCCGATTCTAGGATCATCTCGTTAGGGCTGGGATTCGCGATTCTGGTCGTCGTCGCCCAGCCTTGCGCCGGGGAGGTCTCCGGCAATCTGTTGGCCAACGGCTCGTTCGAGCAATCCCCGGGCCATGGCGGTCTGCCCGCGGGCTGGTCGCTCTACGGCGGCGCCGGGAAGGACCAATCGATCTCGCTCGTCAAGCCTGAAGGAAGCGGCGAGTCCTTCCTGCTGCTCGCCGACGGCGACCCAGCGGCCGAGATCGGGCTGCTGCAGCAGGTCGCCGCCAAGGGTGGACTGACCTACGAGGCGAGCGTCGACGTCCGCGGCGTCAAGGAAGCCAGGACAGCCGGGGCGTACCTTCAGCTACGTTTTCTGCCGTCCAACCAGTTCGTCCAGACTGACCTGCGCGCGACCAGTGACTCCCAGTGCAACCGGGTCGCCGTGAAGGCGACGGCCCCGGCCGATACCGCCCGGCTCACGGTATACCTCTACACACACAAGACCCCGACGCCGAAGGTCCTCTTGCGAAACGCAAGGCTCGTCTCCGGCGTCCAGCCCCCTCCCCCACCGCCGCCCGCGCCGGTGCCGCCGGTCTACAAGAAGCTCAAGGAGCTGCCCCTTACCACGCCAATCGTCCGCGGCGGCAAGCCGACCGTCACGATCATCGCGCCCAAGTCGGGTGCGTACGATGAGCCTGCCGGGCGGATCCAGAAGGCGGTCGAGACGCTGACCGGCACGAAGGCGCCGATCGCGGACGACGCCTCGCCGGCGGCGGCCGTCCCGATCGCGGGACACCTCATCGTCCTGGGAAATCGCTCGACAAGCCAGTGCATCAGCGAGCTGTACGACCGCTACTACACGCTGCTCGACCTTCGCTATCCCGGGCCGGAGGGATACGTCGTTCGCACGCTGCACAGCCCGTTCGGCGACGGACGCAACGTGATCTTCGTCGGAGGAAGCGACGCGGCCGGCGTCGGCGCGGCCGCCGATGCCTTCATCGAGTTGCTGCGTCAAGCCGGCGCGAAGCCCGGCGAGCTGAGCGTGGGCCGACTGGCCGAGATCAGGCTGGGCAAGGGCATCGCCGTCCCGAAGGACGTCACCGCGTTGGAGACGTGGGAGGCGTCGAAGGGCTACGGCTCGGTCGGCTACTTCGGGTGGAACAGCCTGAGCAAGCGTCTGGCGGCCTACTACATGACGGGCGACGCGCTGCACGCCCGGGAGTTCATCCGACTGGCCTTTCCCGACGCGCGGGCCAAGAAGGAGATCGCCGAGATCGACGGCGAGCGGATCGAGAACAAGGACGCCCCGCTCAGCGGACCCTATCACTACAACGCCCACATGATGATCCTCTTCTGGGATCTGGTCGAGGAGAGCCCCGTCTTCACCGACGAGGAGCGCCTCGCCGTGACCAACGCCTTCTCCCAGCAGCTCAACCACCGTAAGGATGAAGGCATCTACCGGCTGACAAAGCCGCCGAGCTGCGTCGGCACGCGTCACGGTCAGTGGTCGGCCATCTCGCTCTATTGCCTGGGTCGATACTTCCAGCGGGGCTATCCGAACCCGATCTGGCAACAGTGCATGGCCGGGGCCAGGTGGCACTTCGCCCCGCTGCACGAGCACGCGTGGGTCGCCGGAGAGAACGACAACCTCTTCTGGTACAACACGGCCGTCGCGCCGATTCTCACTTACGTGACGCTCACGGGCGATCGCAAGCCGGTCGAGAACGGGGTCCTGGCAGTGCTCCTCCGCGGCCAGGAGATCCTCGTCTCCGGACGCGAGCCCGACTCGGCGCTGAACAGCGCGTCGATCGGCTTCCTGAACAAGGCGGTGTATCTCACGCAAGACGGGCGGTGGCTCGAGTATCGCCGCCGAACCGGCGTGGACACGCGGGGATTTCGCCTTGGGCAGTCCTACTGGCCCAAGCCGGACCTGACGCCGAAGCAGCCAAGCGACCTCGTCGGCAAGTGGTCGATCAACCCCCTGCCCGAGCCGATGTGGGCCGCGCGAGACAATGGGTTCACGCAAGAGGAATCGTTTCTGTTCGGCAGCTACCGCAGCGCGGTCGACGCCTCGGGCGACTTCATCCTGATCGACGGCTTCAACGGCGCGTCTCGAAACCCATATCACACCTTCGCGATCCTCGAGCTTCGCCTGGCCGGCTGCACGCTCCTGAAGGGCTACCGGAATCAGGTCCTGACCCGCGCCGACGGGCTCGTCGAGACGCGGATCGCGATGAACGCCGCGCTGAAGCATGCTGACGTCATCGGCCAGACAGCCATCGCCGCGGCCGAGGTGCCCGACGCCGCCTACTGCGACTGGCGACGAACGCTCCTGCAGCGGATCGGCCGATACGCCGTCGTCGTCGACGACCTCACCTTCCGCGCCGACAGCGAGAATATGCAGGTCGAGATCCTGTGGGAAACGGAGGGCGGCGGTCGCGCGTTTCCGGACGGTCACGTCGAGTGCGTCGCCGTCAGCGAACTCCCCCAGAAACGCTCCGTCCCCGGAGGACAGATCCGCTGCTGCGACGTCATGCAGGCTCGCGCAACCGGTCCCGTCTCAACGATGGAATGGCTGGGTCCCGTTCAGAAGGATCGGCACCGAATCTTCTTCACGCTCGTCGGGATGCAGCCAAGTCAAGGCCCGCCTTCAATGGCGTGCTATCGCCTCTCCGACGCGACGGCGATGCTGGCCTTGCCTTCGCCCGCCATGATCGGCATCCGCGGGACGGAGGGCAGCTCGGCGGGAATCTCGCTCCTGGCCGAGGACCACTACTTCGGCCGGCAGGTCGATCGCATCATCCTGCCCGTTCGCGAAGGCGCTAAGGACCTCCGGCCGGTCTTCGCCAGTTGCCCGGTCGACGCGGACTGGGACTTCGCCTCCGGCAACTTGCACATCGTCTCCTCAAAGGACACGCGGCTCGAATTGGACCTGGCGGACCCGAGCGCCGTCCGGCTGAACGGCAAGCCCCTACCCCAAGGACAGCGAGAGGTGAACCTGCCGGCCGGCCGACACGTCTTGGCCGGCGCCAGGCCCGCCGGCTGGGACGCCGCCAAGACACGGAGCGTCCTGGCCGAGAACCTGACCGCCGCCAAGCAGCAACGGGAGCGTGATGTCGCCCGGAAGAGAGCCAAGGAGACCCATAGGCTCCCGCGACTACAGGCAACATTCACGACCAGCGTCGGCGGCCGCGTGGTCGATCTAGTCGCGACCCCCAACATTGGCAGAGGCAGCCAGACGTCCCCGTCCATCTACGCGGCCGAGGGAAGGACTATCCACGCGCTGACGGCCCAGGGAAGAGAGGTCCAGCGACTCGCGACCGACGGACCGATCCGCATGCTCCGCTGGTGGCCCGAACACGGACTGTTGCTGGCCGGATGCGCCGACGAGAAGGTCATCGCCTTCGACGCCGCCGGGAACCGCATGTGGACGTTCGTTTCCGAGATGGACCCGGCGGTGTTCCGGGCGGCCAAGACATACTGGTTCAAGAGCGCCCCGGGGCACGAAGGCATTCACGGCCTGTACACGGGCGTCTTCCTCGGCGGCAAGAGCCAGGCCTTCGTCGGCAGCGCGTGTACGCTCGAGATCCTCGACGAACACGGCGAGCTGATCCGACGCATGCCGCAGTTCTGGGGAACCGTCTCGCACTTCGCCATCATCGACGCGCCCGGCGGCGGCCTGAACCTGCTGGCCTCGCGGAGATACAACGGCTCGAATACGGTGGCCGTCATCGACAACAAGACGCTCAACCCCGACAGACGGGGGTTCTACTCGGTACCCGCCGGCGCCACGCACGTACCGGGCTGGTCGGCCATGAACCGCGACCACCTCTTCTACGAGGACCTCGACGGCAACGGAACCAAGGAGGTCATCAGCGAAATCAACGGGACGTGGAACCGCGTGACCGTCTGGGACCGCGGCGGCACGGCGCTCCACGACGCGAGCTTCGGTCCGGGCGAGCGAATCAGCCTGACCGGAAACGTCAAGAACATGCGCGATCTCGACGTCGCCGACCTCGACGGAGACGGAAAGAAGGAAATCGTCGTCGCCACGAGCAGCGGTCTCATCGTCGCGCTGGACCATCAGTGCGGGAAGATCTGGGCCACGCGGCTGCTCAGCCCGCCGACGGTGATGAAGTGCGTGACGCCGCCGGGCATGAAGACGTCCCGAATCCTCGTGGGCTGCGACGACGAGTCCGTCATCGAGCTGGATCACGGCGGCAAGCCGATGCGCTCGACCAAGATCATCGGTCGTCCGACCTGCATCGACGTTCTCACCGTCGACGGCAAGCCCGTGGTGCTGATCGCAACGGGCAACGGGCAGGTGGTCGGATTCCCCGTGGGGGCTTGAGGGCCCGCGGACTTGTGCTACCGCGGCACGGACGTCTCGCCCGTGACGGCTCATGGGCAAGATGCCCATGCCACGGACCCGTCGCCTGCTTAACCTGGAACCCAACTGCCTCTATAATCCCCGCACGTCACCTCAGGATAAGGAACGCTTCGCATGGACATGCTCGCCGCGGGGATGCAGCTCAGACCGATCGACTGGTTCTTCATCATCGCCTACTGCCTGGTCGCCTTCGGCATCGGGATCTACTTCTCCAAACGCGCCAGCCAGAACATGGACGAGTTCTTCGTCGCCGGCCGGAATCTGCCCTGGTGGCTGGCGGGCACGTCGATCGTGGCGACGACCTTCGCGGCCGACACCCCGCTGGCCGTCTCGGGCTTCGTGCGGTCGAAGGGCATCTACGCGAACTGGTTCTGGTGGAGCGCCCTGATGGGCGGGCTGCTGTGCGTGTTCTTCTACGCGCGCATGTGGCGGCGGGCCGGCATCATCACGGACATGGAGTTCATCGAGCTCCGTTACGAGGGCAAGGCCGCCTCCTCGCTCCGCGCGTTCATGTCGGTCTATGGGGGCGTTCTGCAGAACTGCATCATCATGGGCTGGGTCATGCTGGCCATGGCCAAGATCCTCGACGTGATGCTCGGCTGGCCCAAGGTCACGAGCATCACGGTGCTGGTCGTCATGGCGCTCTTCTACACGGTGCTGTCGGGCTTCTGGGGCGTGGTCATGACCGACCTCGTCCAGTTCATCATGGCAATGGCCGGCTCGATCGCCCTGGCCGTTATCGTCATGGTCAAGATGGGCGGACCTGCGGAGATGGTGCGGCAGGTCGCCGACGCGCCGGGCGTCGACCTGAAGGTCTTCCACATGGTGCCGGACTTCAAGACCGCCACCCATCTGGCGATCACCACCTTCGTCATTCAGGTCACCTTCCAATGGTGGGGCGGCGGTCAGGGCGGCGGCTACCTGGCTCAGCGTCTATTCGCCACGCGGAGCGAGAGGGACTCGGTCCTGGCGGCGCTGTGGTTCAACTTCGCGCACTACGTGCTCCGCCCCTGGCCGTGGATCATCGTCGGGCTGGCCTCACTCGTCTACTTCCCGCAGACGCAGGGCGTCGACCCCGAGCTCGGCTACCCCCAAATGATGGCCCGGTTCCTCCCGACAGGCCTGCGGGGGCTGATGGTCGCCTCGCTGCTGGCCGCGTTCATGAGCACGATCGACACGCAGCTCAACTGGGGGGCGTCGTATCTGATCAACGACCTGTACAAGCGGTTCTTCGTCCGCAGCGCCTCGGCCCGCCACTACGTGAACGCCTCGCGAGTCGCCATGTTGATCCTGATCGTGCTCGGGGCCCTGACGGCGTGGAAGATGGACAGCATCTCCGGCGCGTGGATCTACCTGACCGTCCTGACGGCCGGAGCGGGATTCGTCGGACTGCTCCGCTGGTACTGGTGGCGCGTCAATCCGTGGTCGGAGATCTCGGCGCTGCTCAGCTCGTTGATTCTGGCCAACGCCAACCACCTCATCGCGGTCCTCCATCGGCTCGGGTTTGTAAGCACAGTGGCGATGGACAAGGTGCGCTGGTTCCACTCCGAGGACCTCTACTCGATTCGGATGGCGATCATCATCATCATCTGCACGGCGATCTGGGTGGTCGTGACGTACCTGACGCATCCGACGTCCGACGCCCACCTGGAAGCCTTCTACCGACGCGTTCGTCCCGCGGGGTGGTGGAGACCCGTGGCCGACCGCTGCCCGGAGGTTCCGCGCGAAAGCGCCGCATGGGGCTGGGCCGGCTGGCTGTCCGGCATCGTCTGCATCTACACCGGTCTGTTCGGCATCGGCTACCTCTGTCTGGGTCACACCCTCTCCGGCATCGGATGCCTTGTGGTCAGCCTGGCGACGGGCTGGTTCATGGGCTCGCGGGCCTCGGCCGAGCCGCCGCGAGCCTAGCGGACCTCCTCAGGACACGACCGCGGAAGGCGCCAACCGTTTCTTCAAGACCGCCTCCGACAGAGGGATGACCTCGGACGCGCTCGGTCTGTCGGCCGGCATCATGCCCGACTCCGGCTGATCGAGCTTGAACTGGAGCCGAACCACGAACGCGCCGACCTGGAGCTCCTCGGTGTCGTAGCTGGGCGGCCAGAGCTTCGGCGCGTCCCTTCGCAGAATCTCCGGCAGACACCGCGTCGCTCGGGCGGAGAACCCGCCGAGAACCATCTCGAGCCGCCCCTCGGGGGGCCGATAGGCAAAGAAGATGAGCGCCGCGTCTTCCGTGCCCTCCCGCCACGGACAGCAAGCCCACTCGCCTGACTCCTGCTCGTAGTAGATACCGGGCAGGGCATCGGCCCCAAGCCCAGGCAACTTGTGACCCGCCAGGCACGACGGCGGCTTGGCGTCGTCGCGCCGGTATCGATACAGGAACGGAACCCTGATGTCGGAAAGCCGACCCAGGCGCTCGATGCTCCGAAACGGTTCGGCGTCAAAGATCCCCGCCACCACCCTTTCGACGACCGGGTTGCTCTTAGGGCTGCCCAGGCAAACCAGGGCCCGATCCCCGCCTTGCTCGTCAAAGCGCGAGTAGACGCGGTCCGCATCCTCGCGCGAGGGCTGCAGCGCCCCCGGGTCGCCCTCCAAGTTCCCGTTCGGCGAACGGACCAGGCGCTGCTCCAGCCGCTGAGGACCACGCGAGACCCGTCTCCCTCCGTCCTCGGCCGTGCCGCTACCCGGGCTGGAGATCCCGTACAGCAGCATCCCCTGGAGGTAGCTGTCCGACGCCACTACCCACGCTCGCTCGGGCAGCTCCTCGAGGTAGCGAACGCCCAGGCAGAGATCGAGAAGCTGCCGATCCGCCAACAGCGACCAGAAACTCCCGGGCTGACGGCCGAACAGCAGCCCCGGGAGGTCCCCAGGGTTGACGTCGTACTCGGAGACCAGGAAGTCGCACAGCGCCCCGACGGTCTCGAGACTGACGTACTTGGCCCGGTTCCGCAGCAGCGCGGCGACCTGATGCCGTTCGAGGTTCGTCGCGTCACAGATCTTCTTGATCGTCCCGCGCCCGCGCTCGTGTCGCTCGGCAAGGATCTCGGCCAGTCTGATGGAGATCTCCATGGCGCACCTCCACAATAGGAAGACACCGTGCTTCTTGCCTTACCCCCATTGAGGAAGTCTGAAGCCCCGACGCTGACCTCTTCCACCACTCGGAAATCGCTGCCTGGATGCGTTCGACTACGAAACGAATGCGCTCGCCTGGACCACGACGTATGGTCGCCCTGATCGGCTGATACAGGGAGCCTAAACGGCAATCTCCGACACCCAAGCATGAGACAAAGAAATGCGAGCCAATACCCGGCGTTGGCTGACCGGACGGGACGATGTTCCGCCACGCACCGGCCGCGATACAACTATAACACAACAATGGAGACAAGGAAAATGTTAAAATTAAGACATTGCAGAGCAATCTGATAGACCACGACGACTGGCTGACGCCTCCACGGCACAGACCGTCAGGGCCGCGTAGGGCCAAACGCCCCAACAACGTCCGTGACCGAACTTGACAATTGCCCCGTAAAGGGTAAGTAGACCCGTATGCAGGCCTGCCGGCCCGCCGGGGGGGGCGGGGGCCGGAGGCCATGGGGATGCCGTGAACGACCGCCAGAGAATCCTGACCCTCCTTCGGGGACAGACGCCGGATCGGGTCCCCTGGTTCGGCGATCTTTCTTACTGGGTCGGGGCAATGCAGCAGCGGGGACAGTTCCCCGCTGACTTCCAGCAGACCGAAGCTTTCTACAGTCTCCATCGAGAGTTGCAGGTGGGCTTCTACCTCCAAGGCTACTTCCCCTTTCACACGAGATACGACGAATCGGTCGAGGTCCGCCAGTGGCACGAGGGGCTTGATCGGCATCGCCTGATCCGAACGCCGGCGGGAGAATTGCACGAACGGTGGACAACGCTTCCGGAGGCCTTCACCCAAGCGCCGACCGAGCACTTGATCAAGTCTCCGAAGGACCTTGCGGCCCTGCGATGGCTATACGAGCACACCTCCTACGAGTGCGACTACGCCGAGGCCGAGCGGCGCTCGGAGTGGGTGCGGGACCTCGGAATCGTGCTGTGCTACACGCCCAAGACCCCTTTGATGCAGCTCGTCGCCCTGGACGCCGGTATCGAGACAATCACGGACTGTCTCGTCGAGGCCGAGGAAGAGCTGGACGAGACGCTCGAAATCATGGAGACCCATCTGGACCAGGCGGTCGAGATCGCCCTGTCCTGTCCGGGGGACGCCTTGATGATCCCCGAGAACCTCTCGTCGGAGGTCGTGGGCAAGCGGCTGTTCGAGAAGCACATGCGGCGCTGTCAGCACAAATGGACCCAGCGTATCGCCGGGGCCGGCAAGTTCTCGTTCATCCACATCGACGGCAGCCTCCGGGGGCTCCTGGCCGAGGAAGGCTCGGTGGGATTCACGGTGTTGGAGGCGCTCACGCCGAGCCCGGTCGGCGACGTGGCCATGAGCGAGATGCGGGAGCTGGCCGGTCCCGAGCCGATCCTCTGGGGCGGACTGCCCGGGGTCTACTTCACCCCCCTCGTCGGCGACGAAGCGTTCGAGGCCTTCGTCGTGGAGGTGCTGGAGGTCATGCGACGGGACGGACGGTGCGTGCTCGGCGTGGCGGATCAGGTTCCGCCCGACGGTCTGCGGGAGCGCGTCCGGCGCGTCGCTGAACTGGCCGAGGCGCACGGCCGATATCCATAAGATGACGTCTGGCGCGAACGTCCCCCGCACATCGCGAAGCTGGGCAAAGCGTTGATGTGCTTGACTCCGGCGCGCCGATCTCTGTAGCATCCGCGTGAGCCAAGGAGACCAGATGATGAGCAGCAGGCCGCGAGTGGGCGTTGTGGGCGCCGGGGTGGTCGGTTCGACCGTGGCCAGGCTGTGCGGCCCAGAGACGGTCATGTACGACGTCAAGCCCGGGTTCACCCAGGACAAGGACGCCGTCAACGCCTGCGACGTGGCCTTTGTGTGCGTGCCGACGCCGATGGGGTCCGACAAGGCCTGCGATACGTCGAGCGTCGAGGAGGTCGTCGCCTGGGTCCAGACGCCGCTCATCATCATTCGGTCGACCATCACCCCCGGAACGACCGACCGACTTCGCGCCCAGCACAACAAGCGGATCGTCTTCCAACCGGAGTATTCAGGCGAGACCACCGCACACGTCTTCACCAACGAAGCCAGTATGCCCTTCATCGTCCTCGGCGGAACGCCGGAGGACCGATCGGCCGCCGCCGACTTCTACAAGCACTACTACAACGCGATGGTCCGGTTCTTCTTCTGCGACGCGATGACGGCCGAGGTGGCCAAGTACATGGAGAACGCCTTCTACGCCGTCAAGGTCACGTTCGTCAACGAGTTCTTCGACATCGCACAGGCCCACGGCGTGGACTTCAATATCCTTCGCGAGATCTGGCTGGCCGACACGCGGATCAGCCGGGACCATACCTTCGTCTTTCCGAAGGCCCGCGGCTTCTCCGGCAAGTGCCTGACGAAGGACGTCAACGCCATCGTCCAGGCCTGCCTGCGTCGAGGCTGTGACACCAAGCTGCTCCAGGCCACGCTCGATATCAACGAAGAGTTCCTCAAGCACAACAAGGAGGGGTAGGGTCTCGAGGTCCGGGCCTAGATTCCCGATCCCACGACCTTCTCATACATCTCCCCGCCCGGCGTACAGTGCGGCCCGCAGTTGCACACGTAGGCGCCGGGTCGTCCCTTGAGCTCCTTGCCCAGAACCGCCCACATCTCCGGCATCTCCAGACAGAGCGAGATATGCGTATCGGGGCTGACGCGCCGGATCTCGTCGATGCAGTGGCGAAACATGGCCAAGCGGGCGTCAAAGGGGATCGGATGCCCCCCACCGGCGCCAAGGCCCCGCGCCTCCAGGAACGGCGACATCGTCCGCATCGCCTCGCCGATCTCCGGATCGATCAGGTCCCAGTCGAGGCAGCTTCGAGCCAACGTGTAGTCCATCCAGCCGAACGCGCACAACGTGATGATGTCCGGGCGGGTCTTGGCGAAGATCGTCTCGATCAGCTCAGTGTACCCACGGCGCCAGTCGACGACGGGGATCATCGGGCTGAACCGGTACCGCGCGATGTACCCGGCCTCCTGGCACTTCCGGACGGCCTCGATCCGCTCGTCCATCGTGGCCGTCCGCTCCTCCATCCGCTCGCACTGGGTCCGCGTGCCGATGCTCCACTGGAGGATCGTCTTGCCCCGATGGTCCATGTCGAGCAGATAGTCGACGTTGTCGCTCTTGCCCGCGTAGATCTGGAGGTACTTCTCGGGCGTCCGGGCGAAGGTGTCGACGAGCATCCGCGTGTGTCCCCACTCGGGCTCGAAGCAGAGCACGTCCGACATGTTGTCCCACTTGAACAGCCGCTGGTCGCCGGCCGCGGCGACCCACTCGTCCAGGTGCCCGCGGTATTCGTCGAGGTTCACAAACAGGCGGCAGACGTCGCCGAACCAGCAGTAGTCGCACCGGAATGGGCAACCATTCACCGAGTGGATCTGCCAGGCCGACTGACAGACCACCCCCTTGTTCTGCTCGCGCCACCAGGGCTCGCCGTCCGGCCGGAACCACCAGTGGTGATAGCCGCCGACGTCACGGTGGCTCAGCCCGGGAAACGCCTTCAGTCGGGCCTCGCGCTCCGCCTCGCCGTGGAACTTGGCCGTGGTCAGCACGATGTCCGGGTCGTTGCGCTCCTCCCGCGGGATCATCCCCCACCGCCCGAAGTCCACCCAGCCGTACTCCTGAGGAAGACGGCTGAGTCGCGCGTCGTCGACGATCTCCGGAGCCCCGTCAGAATCCATGCCCGCGATCAGGCGATCGACCACGGGACGACAGTCCGATCGCTGCCAGGCGTCCTCGGTAACGATGATCCGGCGAGGTGATAGCGAAAGCACGGCGATACATCCTCCAGGCTTGGTGATCCGGCGCTGATGATACCACGTCCGGACCGGCATCGCGCCGTTTTGACAGCATGTCCCGCCGTGATCTATCCTTGGATCCGGCACCGGACGCCCGCGACAGATCCTCGTGCTCTCGGCCCGAAAGACCGTCGTCGGAGGTATCGTGTGATGAAACGTCTGGAACCATCAAGCCTGTGCGTCCTGTCGTTGGTCTCGGCGTGCCTGGCCGCGCCGGTTGAGAGAAAGGCGGGCAAGACCATGGGCGAGTTCGCCTGCGACGAGATCCGCGGGGCCCGGTTCACCTTCACCGGCCCCATGGGTCAGAGGATCTCGGCCAATCTCGACAACTGGCTGCTCATCGCGCCGCGGGCCAACCCCGGCATGCTCGAGATGTTCCGTGTCCGCGACCGCAAGCCCGTCCCGAAGCTCGTCCCCTGGGCGGGCGAGTTCGCCGGCAAGTATCTGATCTCGGCCGTGCAGACGCGGCGGATGCTCGACGACCCGCGACTCGACGCACACCTGCGAAGCTTCATCGCCGAGCTGATCGCCACCCAGGCCGAGGACGGCTATCTCGGCCCGTTCCGAAAGCAGGAACGACTGCTTGGCCACTGGGACCTTTGGGGCCACTATCACTGCATGCTCGCCCTGATGATGTGGTACGAAGACACTGGCGACGAGGCAGCCAAACAGTGCGCCCTCCGCGCCGCGGACCTGATCTGCAAGACCTACCTCGAGACGGATCGACGCCCCATCCAGGCGGGATCGTCCGAGATGAACCTGGCCCCGATCCACGTCCTCGGCCGCATCTATCGACACACGGGCGACCAGAAGTACCTGGCGATGATGCGCGTCTTCGAGAAGGACTTCGAACAGCCGCAGGCGGGCGACTACTTCCGCCAGGGCCTGGCGGGCGTGGACTTCTACCAGACCCCTAAACCTCGATGGGAAAGCCTGCACCCCATCCAGGGCCTCGCCGAGCTCTTCCTGATCACCGGCAACGCGGACTATCGGACCGCGCTGACGAACCTCTGGGCCAGCATGGCCCGGTACGACCGGCACAACACCGGCGGCTTCACGACCGGCGAGCAGGCCATCGGCAACCCGTACGAGCCGGGCGCGATCGAGACCTGCTGCACGACCGCCTGGGTCGCCCTGACCATCGACGCCCTCCGCCTGACCGCCGACCCGAAGGCCGCCGACGAGCTCGAGCTGGCCACATGGAACAGCGTCATCGGCTCCCAGCATCCCTCCGGTCGATGGTGGACGTACAACACGCCGATGGACGGGCGTCGTGAGGCCTCGGCCCACACGATCGTCTTTCAGGCCCGAGCCGGCACGCCCGAGCTGAACTGCTGCTCCGTCAACGCGCCGAGGGGCATCGGCATGCTCAGCGAGTGGGCGCTCATGGCCGACGCCGCCGGGCTGTTCGTCAACTACTACGGTCCCATGCAGGCGCGTCTCGATCTGCCGGATGGGACGAAGCTGAAGCTTGACCAGACCACGAGCTACCCCTCCGACGGCCACGTCGTCATCACGCTCGAGCCGGACAAGCCCGTCGACCTGAACGTGCGGCTGCGAATCCCCGCGTGGTCCAAGTCCACGAGCGTCCGCGTGAGCGGCCAGAAGGTCGAACGCGTCGAGCCCGGCGCCTACCTCTGCCTGAAGAGGACGTGGAAGGCCGGCGACCGAATCGAGATCGACCTGGACATGTCGATCCGGACCTGGGTGGGAGACGGGCCTTGCTCAGGCAAGGTCTCTCTATACTACGGGCCCCTGCTGCTGGCCTACGATCAGCACTTCAACCCGTTCGACGCCGACGAGATCCCGACGATCGACCTGAAACAGCTCGCCTACACGAAGCAGACCGCCAAGGAACGATTCGAGCCGATCGTCTTGCTCCGCTTCAAGGGCGTCGACGGACGCGAAGTAAACCTGTGCGACTTCGCCACCGCCGGGGCCTGCGGGACCGAGTATCGGTCCTGGCTGCCCGTGACCAACGCCCCCCCGCCGCCGCTGCACCTGCGCCGACCCGCCAACGCCGCCCGCATCCCCGCCGGACCGAATCGGTTCGAATGGAGCGGCGCGAGACGGGTCAAGGACCGCACGTATTCACTACTCGTCGCGACGGACCGCTCGATGAAGGACTCCGTCGTCACCGCCAACGACCTCGACCGTCCCTGGCACGTGGTCCGAGAGGGAATCAATCCCGGCAAGACCTACTACTGGCAGGTCACCGCTCACAACCCCCACGGCGCAATGCAGGCCGAATCGGGCCCGTGGACGTTCACCGTGGATCCGTCCCTCGAGAACGAGTTCATCGATCACCCCGCCCTGTTCGAGTTCCGGCAGGACGGTGTCGTGACGGCCAGTCCGCTGGATGGCGACGGCAAGCCCACCTACGGCTACCTCGCCGACGGCCGCGGCACGAAGCCCGCCCCGGATCGTCAGAGCAACGCGGCCCGCGCCGTCGAGTTCTCCGGCAACGCGATGCTGCGATACCGAATTCCCTACTTCCCGGAAGACGACTACACGGTGGCCGCTTGGGTCTGCCCCCTGGCCGAGCCGGACAAGGACCACATCGCGCAGGTCTTCAGCGCCTGGTGCAGGCCGATGGACGATCCGCTCCGCATCACGCATGTGGGCGGCAAGCTCCACGCCCGTATCGAGGCCGGGCAAGCGTGGGGAACCGAAGGCGCGCCGGTCAAGCTGGGACAGTGGGTCCACGTCGCGGCCGTAAAGCACGGCACGACGCTGTCGCTATGGATCGACGGCAAGCTCGTGGCCAAGACGAACGTTCCGAAACACATCACTTCGTCCGCCAAGGACTTCGCGTTGGGCGGCAACCCGCACTACACGGGGCACGAGTACTTCCGCGGACGAATCGACGAGTTTGTCTTCCTGGCCAAGGCCCTCGAACCGGACGACATCGCCCGGTTGGTTATGGGAAGCTCGTAGCGTTAGTCGGGCGTAACACACGCGCGAGCCCGGCCTCCCGCGAGCCCCGTCGCGCCAGGTCCCCCCCGCACACCCCCGGATAACAAGGGACTTATCGGATAGACCCCGGACGAATACGCACGTCGTTCCCAGGCCCCGGAGGGGCCCACGGTTCGGAACTGGGCGGCCTAAAGTCGTTGCGGGCATGGGTCGATAGCTCATACCGGAACGGAGGCTGATTAGATAACACTCTTGCTGGCAAAACCTTAGAGGCGACTGCAAACGGACACCGGGAAACCCGAACCCCAAGGGGCCCGGTACGATCAGAATGGCAGCGAACCAGAACGCCAGCGCCCCGTTGACACCCGGACAACAGGCTGCCGTGGGCGAAATCGCCGAACGTCGCGACACGACCCCCGCGACGCGGAAGTCGATAGGAGGAATCGGACCCGTGGAGAGGGCCGTGACCATCGAGGCGACGGAGTCGCAGGAAAGGCTGCGTCAGCTCGTCGAGCACATATCCGACGTGGCGACGCTGCCGGCCGTCTTCGCGAAGATCATGGAGGTCGTCAACGAGCCGGAGGCCTGCGCCGCGGACTTGAAGGCCGTCGTCGAGTGCGACCCCGCCCTGACCAGCCGCGTGCTGAAACGAGTCAACTCCGCCTACTTCGGACTGCCCACGAGGATCGGAAGTCTGCAGACCGCGATCAGCCTGCTCGGCTTCAACGCCGTCCGAAACCTCGCGCTCACCGTCTCGGTCAGCGACCTCTTCAAGGATGACGTCCAGGTACACACCTACAGCCGACTCGGGCTGTGGAAGCACATGGTCTCGGCGGCGATCTGCGCTCGCATGATCGCGCGGCGAACGAGCATGGCTCAGTTCGAGGACGCCTACCTGGGCGGGCTGCTCCACGACATCGGCATCGTCTTCTTCGATCAGCATGCCCCGGAAAGCTTCAGGAAGACGCTGGCCCAACTCAGCGAGGAACGGGAGCTTCGCTTCTGCGAACGAGACGTCGTCGGGTTCGATCACGCGGAACTCGGATCGGCCGTTGCCGAGAAATGGCGCTTCCCCGAGCTGATCGTCCAATGCGTCCGGTGGCACCACTTCGTGCCGCGCTGCCCCGAGACCGCCCGAAAGGTCACCGCCACGGTGGAGCTGGCGAATTTCCTCTGTACGCAGAAAGGCGCCGGGGCGGTGTGCCTGAAGTACAAGCCGCGACTCCGGTCGAATCTGCTGGCGGAGCTGGGCCTCTCGCGCGATGACCTGCGGGTCCTGTGGGAGGACATGGACAAGGAACTCGAATCGGCCAGGGACCTGCTCAACCTCTAGTACCATGAACGACCCGGACTTCAATCCCGACGACTTCCTCGACGAGCCCGTGGCGGACTTGTGGACCCAGGCCGCCTTCGGCCAGTTGGCCTCGTCCTTCAAGCCGCTGAACGTCCGTCGCATGAGTCTTGTCGACGACAGGATCCAGCCCGTCGCCGAGTGGGGAGAGCCGTTCGATACCGGCGAAATGCCGCAAATCCTGCGCCGCCGGACGAACGAATGGAACCTCACGATCCACGCCGACGCCGAGGGACGCTTCTCTCTCCTGGCCGACTTCGCGCTGCCCGGAGGCACCTGGCAACTGCAGGCCTCCGGCGACGGATGCACGTCGTCGGCCGCCGAGGCGCTGGACGCCGCGCTGCCTGCGATCGGTTCGAGTCTGGCGATGCTGATCCTGCTGCTCGGAGAGCACGCCGGCCTGGTCAAGGCAGAGGCACGCGTCCGGCAACTCCGAAACGAGCATGACGTTCTCGAGACCAAACACGCCGAGCTGGCACGAGACATCCTCGTCGAGCACGAGCTCCGGATCACACAGGAGCGGGACCAGACCGCCCGCCTCGAGTCGGAGGTCGTCGCCAGGACCGAGCAGCTCGCCATGGCCAAGGAGCGTGCCGAGCGGGCGTCCAAGATCCGCGACCTGCTGCTTCAGAACATGAGTCACGAGCTTCGAACGCCGCTGACGGCGATCCTCGGCTACACCGACCTGATGCTCGACGACCAAACCGACGCGCACGAACGACGTGAATTCCTCCGGACGATTCGTGGGAACGCACAGCTCCTGGTGCGTCTGGTCGACGACGTGCTGGATCTGGCGCAGATGGAGGCGGGCTCGACGGAATACGATCGCGTTCCCTGCAACATCGAAGACCTCGTCGTCCGAAGCATCGATCCGTTCGCCTCGCGAGCGCGCGCCAAGGGCCTCGACCTGAAGCTCTCGTTTCGATCCGCTATCCCGGTGGAGATTCAGACCGAACCGGAACGGCTGCAGAAGCTCGTCGCGTGCCTCCTCGACAACGCAATCAAGTTCACGCCGAGCGGGAGCGTCTCGGTCGCCCTGGGCATGGAGAACGTGGACTCGCGGCTCACCGTGATCCTCGAGGTCGTCGATACGGGCGCCGGCATCCCGGCCGACCACACCGACCGCATCTTTCAGCCCTTCCACCAAGTGGACAGCACGACCACCCGGCAGTACGGCGGCGCCGGACTCGGCCTGGCCGTCGCTCGACGAATCGCCGAGCAGCTCGGCGGAGCCCTGTCGGTGAGGAGCGAGATGCACAAAGGATCGACCTTCCGCCTGACCTTCCCCATCACCGAGCTCGGCGAGCTCAAGCTGCCGTCGGACCATCACTGGCCCGTGGCCGTGAACGTTTGAGCCGAAGAGACCCTATCCAACGTTGATCCGTGCGACCCCAAATGGCAAACGAGGCTAGCACACCCCAAACGCCGTTGGTGCCGTTTTCGGTTAGACAGTCTCGTTGCGGGTGGCACGGGTCCGCACAGGAAGATCATTCGGACTGAACAGGCAACGGGTCACCGAGATGCGCCATTCTGAATCGGCGCGGTGTTCCGCGGCCCCGTGTTTTGCCCCATGTCAGAAAGCCCATCCGACGCTGAGCCATGCCTCCCCGAGTATCACGCGAGAGTCCCTCGCCGAGATGGCACTAGCCGACACAGGCAACCGGCCCCGACGGACGCGAGGTCGCTGTGGGATGGGTCTTCGCGGAGGCGTCCGAAGCTGACTTGTCCGCTTGCCGGCGGTGATAGCTCGCCCATGCCGTCTCACCCAAACTCGAGTACACGTCGCCCAGGTGTCGATGCAGCTCCGCCTCCGAGCCGCCGCCGTGAACGGCCATCGTCAGCAGGCTGAGCGCCCGCTCGTCGTTGCCCCGAAGATGCTCGACCCAGGCGAAGGTGTCCAGGACCGGCTTGCTCCCGGGCGCCGCTTGAAGCGCGCTGCCGGCGAGCCGATACGCCTCGTCCAACCGACCCAGCCTGTGCTCGGCAAGGAGGCACGCTAGCGCGTTGGCCGCGGAGACCTGGAAAGCCCCTGGCTGAGAACACATCGGCTCGAGGATCGCGAGCGCCTCGTCGATATGACCGGTCTCGACCAGAAGGCCCGACAACTGGCGCCGCACCAGCAGGTGACTCGGTTCGCGATCGGCCAGGACGCGCAGTTCCCGAATCGAACCCGCCCGATCCCCCCCCTCCGCCATCTGCTTGGCAACCAGGTAACGCAGCAGGCAGCCGTCAGGAAGACGCGCTCGCAGTTGCGCGATCAGATCATCCGTCGGCAACCCGCGATCCAGGCAAACCTGCGAGGCGAGAGCGTATGCGATCGGCAGCGACGGCCTCTGCACAAGCACTTCTCGACACAACGCCCCGGACAGACCCACAAGCTCGGACTCTCGTGCGATCATCGCCACGGCAAGCTGCCGACAGCAGGCCAGTAGCTGCCGGTCGGACAGATCGGCCTCCTTGAGAAACCCCAATACGTCCGACCCATAGAACGTCGGATGCGATCGGAACGCCTGCGCGGCATCGCGGGCCCCCTCCCCATCGCCGCGAAGGAGGCACTCGAACAGCCCGTATAGCGGCTCGCCGGCCGGGCCCTTGGGCTCCTCGCCCAGCACCGCCGCGATCAGCCGCCCCAGACCGGACGACGCCAGGGCCGCGGAGGATCCCAAGACGCATCGCGCCTCGTCCGTTTCGCCCAGCTTGCCAAGTAGCGCGATCCGGGCCGCATCCACCCCCATCGGACCCCGCGTCTCGCCGTTCGCCTGGGGGCGACCCTCGGCGAGGGCATTGAGCCAAGACATCGCGGCGGGCCAGTCGCCGGCCTCATCGGCCAAGACCACGCGGAACTGTAGCCAGCTCGTCCGCAACGGCGGGGGTAGCTTCTCCAGGTCGATCAGGGGGTCGACCCACCGAATCAGCTCCCGATCCGGCCCGTGACGGACGTTGAGGCCCGCCATCGCTCCGACAGCTAACACCGCTTGCGCCGGGTCGCGAGCGATCGCCTCGATCCGCGGCCGACCGTCCTCGGGTCGACCTTGTCGTCGATCGATCCGCGACAAGAGCACCTGCGTCGCGGCGTATTGGTTGGAGGACGGCGGCACCTTCGCCAAACACTCGCGAGCCCGGTCGAGCGCGCCCAGAGACTCCAGCGCCCGTCCCAGCGTGGTCAAGACGCCCACGGAGAGGACCTCGTCCGAGCGAATGACCTCATCGAACGCGTCCAGGGCCTGACGCTCGAGCCCGACGGACATGTACATCAGGCCCAGCTCGACCAGCACGTCGGCCCGCGACGTCGTCTCCAGCTCCACCGCCCGCCGATATGCCTTCTCCGCGGCCGGAAAGTCGCGGATACTCGACAGCGTCCTGGCCAATCGGCCCCACGTCGGCGCGTCGTCCGGCCCCAGCGCCAGGGCCCGACGATAGGCCTCGACGGCCTCCCTGCTCTTGCCCGCCCTCACGAGCACGTCGGCAAGCATCCGCTGCACGTCCACGCGGTCCGGCGCCTCTCGGAGGATCGCACCCAACGTCCGCAGAGACTCCTCGAAGCGACCGAGAATCGCCTCGGCCTGGGCGCGAACCTGCAAGGCCATCGCGTCCCCCGGACGCTCGCGAATGACGGCGTCGGCGAACTCGATGGCCTGCTCGCCCTTGGCATGGGCCACGGCGATCCGTGCCCGCTGGAGCAGTACGTCCGTTCGGTTCCGGCGCGTCACACCCCAATACCAGACGCATGCCGCAACCAACGCCGCGGTGCCGGCAAGCACGGCGATGGCCCTTCGCCGTCGTCGCCGCTGTCCTCGCTCACGCGTTCGAGTCATGAACCGACCGCATCCCTTCTCGTCTTACGGCAATCCTTTGCCGATGCTGGGCATTAACACCCGTAGCGATTCCTGCGCCAGACGCCTGGCGGCCTCCACGTCGCCGCCGACCGCCGGAACGTCCACGCGGATGAGCGCGCCTGACCTGCCCCGGCCCGCCAACCCGTTCAGGAAGATCCGAGCCTGCTGGGCCAGAAAGCTGGTCGTGTAGCCTTCGCCGCACTTGTAGACGTATAGACGGATCGTTCGCAGCCCTGCCTGCTGTGTCGTAAGCTCGCAGACCGTCCTCCCCCCGAGCCCGACGTCGACGAGCCGCTTGCTGGTGAGCGTCACGCCCCGACCTTCGAGGCAGACCTCGGGGGGATGCGTGCCCTTTCGCCCGACCGCGCTGAAGACGATAAGGAGGTCGACCATCCGGCCGTCCACGGTGCTCGCGTACCTTCGAAGGACGTAGTCGTCGGTCTCCAGCATCGCCAGCGTCCGCGGGGACAGCCTCAAATCGTGCCCCGCGAAAACGGCCCCGTCGATCGCGATGGATTGAGGAACGGCCCGACGGGCCCAATCCCCGCTGTGGCGCATCGGCTCCCGCGCCGACAGTCCGACGCTCAGCACGGCCGTGACCGTTAGCGCGGTCAGCGGCATCGGCCTGAGCATAGCCGGAGCGGGTCCGCTGATTCGACGCGGTCGCCGCGCCGACATCCATCGCCCCGGCGCGGACCAGTCGCGGCGCATGCGGTGCCCCAGCCTGATGATTCCCCGTTCCAGCCCCACCAGCAGCCCCGTCGCCGCCGCGAACACGACGACGCCGGAGACGTTGTGGAACCAGCTCTCCGGTCCCGCCGCCCGAACGCCCCAATGGTCCGCCACGACGATGAGCGTCACGATCCTCAATACGTTCGCCGCAACCGCGACCGGGCCGGCCGAGGCCAGCAGGACCAAACGCCAGCCCCCCTTGACCCGGCACACCGTCACGAACAGACATGCGAACCAGACCAGCGCGATGAGATTCCGAAGGCCGCTGCAGACGTTGCCGACGATGAGAACCTGCGGCTCGCCCGACGGATGCGGCGACAGGTAGACGAAGCTGCCGTCCATCACCGCGGGGATGCCCACCCCCTCCACGGCCACCCACAGCGCTGCCCGAACCGCGCTCGTCTTCAACGCCAGGTTCAGATCGGCAATCCACGCCAGCGGCAGCGGCACCATGAAGACGAGCAGCCCGATCGGGACCCAATACGCGCCGAGCAGCGCCCCCCCACCCCAGATCATGACCAGACCCGCCAGAGCGCCGATCAGCGCGAAACCCGAGATGAAGGTCACTCGCGCATAAACGCTCAGCAAATGCAGACAGAGGAAACCTGCCAGAACGACCCAACCGACCGCCGTCGCGCGGCGGGTCCACCGCGCCGGCGTCCCGACGCGGGCGTGGATGCCGATCGCCAGGGCCACGCTGATTAGCGGAACCAGGATCGCGTGACCGTAGTACGACCCACCGGCCGTCAAACGCCCGACCAGGTCGAGGTCGCGAACCGCCCAGCCGGGGAACCAGCGAAGCCACATCTCCCCCAGCGTGGACGACCACGCTGCCGCGATGAGGACAAATGCGAAGAGAAATCCAAGAGCCGTCGCCGAAGGCGCGCGAACGACCGTCCCCACCGCCGGCAACGGAATCGCCGACCAAGACGGCGTGCGCGTCAGAGCGTGTGATTGAATGGCCTGGGCCTTACCCATGGGATTCCGTTCCCGTCATCTGTCGGCGTCCGCCCCTATCGGCAGGCGAATCCGCGCCGTCCCGTCGCATAGAAGGCCAGCGCCGGAACGACCAGAAGCGCCAGGAACCCGGGTTCCGGCGCGCCGGTGCTGTCTGCGCCGTACTGGAAGCCGGCGCCGGCGATGTCGTCCGCCTGCGGACCCGTAATCGCCGGGTTGTAGATCGCGTTCATCAGCGAGTTCGGCACGGCCGTGTGCATCAGACCGATCGAGTGCCCGAACTCGTGAGCGGCCACGGCCCGAAGGCTGATCGTCCCACCCGGGTTCAGCGGGGTCTGCCAGCTCTCGCCAGTATCGAAGTGAACGTCCCCGGCGGCGGTCCAGCCGTTCGGAGGCGGGTAGTACCCGTGTGCAAGCACTCCAAACGCACCATCAAACGCGTGACCGCCGATCCGAATGTCGCCGTTCACCGCGCCGGCTGCGTTGAAGGCCAGCCCGGAGTCCGCGACTTCGACGAACGTTATTCCGACCACGGCCGACCAGGACTGCAGCGCTGCCTCGATCTCCGACTTCCAGTCGGCCGGCATGAAGTCCGCTAGCGCCGTGATCGTGCCGGGACCATAGCTCGGGCTTTCGTCAAAGGCGATCCCTGTGGCCATGAAGCTATAGGTGATCGTAACCGGAGTCCCCGGAGCGCCGTTCCAGCCGCTCGCATTCGGATGCAGGACGTACGCCTGCGCGGAGCCGGCAAACAGGCCCACCAGCAGCACGACCAGCAATGATCGACGTCCGCCCATCAAGCTCGCGTCCTCGCGCCCACCCGAAGTCGCCGTCCCGCTCCGGGGTGCCGGCGATGGGTTGATATGCATGCGCCTCGTCGCGCTCATTCGAATCGAAGTCCGGGAATGCTCGCCCCCGTGTCGCCAACCGTGCCTGACGCCGGTCGGCACTGGTTATATCGGGCCCGCCAGGGGCCCCCTTGAGGCCCTGACACGCACACGCACGCCCAGCCACCGACAGCGGGCACTTGGAGCGACGCGAGCACTGAGTCAGTCTCTATGGACGGCAGAGAGACACATTCACGCGCGCGGACAGCGTGTTCGTCCCACAGGGGCAACGGGCGCGCTATTATGGGAATGGGGTCGCCTTATCGGACCGCCCCCATGGGGGGCTCGCACTCGAAGGCTACTTGGTCGTGCCGGCGGCCGGGTTGCCGCTGATCCACCTCAGGTCAAAGCGTGCGAACGTGATCTTCTCGTACGGGCTTTTCCCGCCCCGTTCGTACAGGCAGCCGATCGTTCGGTCCGGTAATACGCACAGGTCCGAATACGCCGCCGGGCCCCGGTGAAGCAGCCGCCCCGTCGACCACGTCCGCGCCTCATCGTCGCTGATCCGCACCGTCATCCGCTCCCGCTTCGTGCTGGCCGGGTTCGCGAAGAGGACCCGCCCCGGGGCGTCCGCGGTCTTCTTGGTAAGCCGGACGATGCTGGCCTGGCACGTCGGGCCGACCAGCGTCTCGACGTGCTCACACTTGCCGAAGGTCTCACCGCCGTCCTTGCTCCACGCCACCGACCGAACCTTGGCCCCCCGCGCCCGGATGTTCAGGCAAACCGACCCGTCGGCCGTCTCGACCGCCATGCACTCGTTCGTGTTCGGAACCTCCGGACCGATCAAGCCGCCCACGTGCCAGGTCTTGCCCGCGTCGTCCGACAGGATGACCGCCGCTCGATAGGGCTTGCTCATACCCTCGTTCAGCCACACCGGCACGAGCAATCGTCCCTTGTGCGCGCCCAACTCGAGCTGCAGCCCGTGCCCCGGGCCCGTCGCCAAGCGCGTCCACTTGAAATCGAACGCCTTGAACGATTCGGTGATCTCCACCGGATGCGCCCACGTCGCGCCGTCGTCGTCGCTGTGCGTGTAGAACGCCCGTTGGTTGTTCCGACAGAACGTCAGGTGGACCCTGCCCGTCCGATCGTCGACGATCGGACAGGGGTTGCCGATCGTGATCGGCGCGTCGCCGCCCTCCTCGCGAACCACCCGTGCCTTGCTCCAGGTCTTGCCGCCGTCGGCGCTCCGCTTGAGCAGCAGGTCGATGTCGCCGTCGTCGGCCCTGCTCTTCTTGCGACCCTCGCAGAACGCCAACAGCGTGCCCTTCTTGCTCACCACGATCGCCGGGATGCGATAGCTGTGGTAGCCGTCGGCACCCGAGACGTACACCTCGATCTGCTCGAGCCTCGGCTGCCGCGCCGCCTCGGGCGATACGCCAGGATAGACGCACGATACGATCAAGCTGACGACAATGATGTTCAACGCCATCGGTCTTCCCTCGCTACGGACAAGCACGAGCCGATTGGGCGGCCGAGCCCTCCAACGCGACGATACGGGTCTTAGACTACGTCAGTGATCGCCAGCCGTAAAGTCGATCCGCCGGCCCCGAGCCGCGGGGTTCACCCCGCGCGGAAGACACCACGCGAGCGACCCCGCGCATCATGAACGCCGCCACTCGCCGAACATTGCGACACCCGCCGCCTCCTGGTACGTTGGGCGGCCGATTGTCCAATAGCCGAACCCTCTCGAAGACAAGGAGACGTCGTCGATGACCCCAGCATCCAACAAGAGCCAAGGCCCCAAGACCGTCACCGTCGCCCTCGTCGGAAGCGGGTTCTCCTCGAGCTTCCACGTCGAGAACTACAAGAAGGTCCACGGCGTCCACGCCCGTATCAAGGGCGTCACCTCGCGGCATCGCGATCGCGCCGAGGCCTTCGCCGCCAAGCACGGCCTGGAAACCGTCTACGCCGACCTCGCCGCCGCCGTCGCCGACCCCGACGTGGACGTCGTCGATATCTGCGTCCCCAACAAGCTGCATGAGCTCATGGCCGTCCAAGCCCTCCAGGCGGGCAAGCACGTCGTCGTCGAGAAGCCGCTGACCGCCTACTGCGGCCCCGGCGGAGACGACCCCCAATGCGGCATCTTCCACGAGGACGTCAACGAGGTATTCGCCAAGGCCCTGGCCAGCGCCGACCGCATGGTCGACGCCGCCGATAAGGCGGGCAAGTACCTCATGTACGCCGAGAACTGGATCTACGCACCCGCCGTCCAGAAGGCCAACCGCCTCCTGAGTCAGTGCGACACGACGATCTTCCGCATGGTCGGGGAGGAATCGCACAGCGGAACGCACTCCGACTTCTCCAAGCACTGGCAGCACGCCGGCGGCGGCGCGATGTTCAACAAGGGCTGCCACCCCGCCGGCGCGGCGGTCTATCTCAAGGCACAAGAAGGCATGCGACGCGGCGGCAAGCCCATCAAGCCCGTGGCCGTGCGGGCCCAGGTCGCCCAACTCACCCACATCGACTCCTTCAAGAAGGAAGAGCCCAAATACGTCAAGACCGGCTGGGTCAACTGCGAGGACTGGGGAACGATGCTCGTGACCTTCGCCGACGGCAGCGTGGCCATGATCACCGCCGCCGACACGATCCTCGGCGGCATCAGCAACTCGATCACCGTTTACGCCAGTAAGCAGACGATCCACTGCCGAATGGTCCCCACGGACTGCGTCATGGCCTACACGCCCGACGGCGAGAACTTCGGCGGCGAGTACATTCGAGAGAAGGTCGAGACGCACACCGGCTGGCAATCCGCCAGCCCCGACGAAGACTGGATGAACGGCTTTCCGTTCGAGTTCCAGGACTTCTGCGAGGCCGTCGCCTACAATCGACCGCCCGTCAGCGACGGCCGGCTAGGCCGCGACGTCGTCAAGCTCTGCTACGGCGGATACGTCTCAGCCATCACAGGACGCGAGTTCCGACTCGACTAGGGCGGCGGCACGCAAATGATCGTGGGTGGATCCGCGCCACCGTAGCACGGGCATCTTGCCCGTGACGGTTCATGGGCAAGATGCCCATGCTACTGCCGCCGTGCGCCCAGCGCCTGATCACGGACGGCCATCGATGAGACGTTCCCGCCCACACATTGAAGTGAGCCACGCCGGACCGTAGACTAAACAGACCCGCTCGGACGCGCGGCTTTGTCCGGCCGGGCTGCCTGGAAACGCGTCAAGGCGCGCCGCACGACCTGAAGGAGGTCATCAATGGCCGATCGGAAGCACTGCTGCAGCGGACTGAATCGTCGCGAATTCCTCACCGGCACCGCCGGTGCGACGTTGGGGTTGAGCAGCCTGGGAGGCATCTCGTCGGCGATGGCCGCCGAGGCCGGCGCGGGCAAGCGGACGCCGACCGACCTCGTCCCCCTCGGCAAGACCGGCATCCAGATCTCCCGCGCCGGCATCGGAACCGGCACCCGCGGATACCACCGCCAGTCGAACCAGACCAAGCTCGGGTTCGAGAAGTTCGTGGGCCTGCTCCGACACGCGTTCGATTCGGGCGTCAGGTTCTTCGACCTGGCCGACCTCTACGGCTCCCACGTCTACGTCCGCGAGGCCCTGCGGTTCATCCCGCGGGACAAAGTAACCATCCTGACCAAGATCTGGTGGCGATGGGGCGAGAGCCCAAAAACCGTCATCGAGCGATTCCTCAACGAGCTCGGCGACAAGCTCGACACCGGCTACCTCGACATCGTCCTGCTGCACTGCATGACCGACGACGGCTGGGACAAGAGCGACCAGATGAAGCCGTACATGGACATGCTCAGCGAGATGAAGGCAAAGAAGAAGGTCCGAGCCGTCGGCGCTTCCTGCCACAAGCTCGAGGCCCTCCAGACCGCCGCCAACTCCGACTGGGTCGACGTCGTCCTGGCGCGAATCAATCCCAAGGGCGTCAAAATGGACGGCCCACCTGAAAAGGTCATCCCCGTGCTCAAGCAGGCCAAGGCCAACGGCAAGGGCGTCCTCGGCATGAAGATCTACGGTGAAGGCCAGCTCGTCGACATGCGCGAGGAATCCCTCCGATTCGTCTGGGGACTCGGCTGCGTCGACGCCATCACCGTCGGCTACGAGAAGCCCGAGCATATCGACAACACGCTCGAGCTCATGGGCAAGGTGCTCTAGCAGCCGCACGCCTGAACGACAGGAGGGAAAAAGTGCAGGCGTCTATGCTGCCTCATGTTGCAGGTCTGAATTCGTTGGGGCGCACAGGGCGGGCATCCTTCATAGGATCGCTGGGTGCGCCGCGGCGCCGCTCTTCTCGCTGTCACAATGCTGTCTTTGCGCCATAGAGTATGTGGTTTGGGCATCATTACATCTTCGTCTTGCTGTCGCTGTTCGCTCTGATGGGCGTCGTCTTGTTAGTTCGCGGCCTGCGTGCTCGCGTCGTGGCAACCGCGCCGCACTGCCGCGGCTGCGGGTACAACTTGACCGCTCTGTCCAGCGAGCGATGCCCGGAGTGCGGCGGCGTCATTGCCGATATCGGCGTCGTCTCGGAGAAGCGGACACGGCGCTACGGCCTCGCCCTGGTCGGGCTCCTGGCCCTGCTGCCCGCCATCGCTTGTCTGACGATTCTCATCGGCGGCTGCGCTCGACAAGTGGATCTCTATCGGTTCAAGCCGACCGCTTGGGTGTTAAACGACGCGCAATCGGGCGATGTGGGGCTGGTCGACAGGGCCTATGCCCTGCTCTTGGCCAGAGCCCAGAACGGTGAGCTGAACGCCGACGAACTCAAGAAGCTCTACAAGACGGTGTTGGCGGAGTTGACGGCGAACACGACCGGCGGGGCATATGGCCACGACCAACTCCTCTTGGTTCTTAGCTGGCTTGCCTCCACGAATCAGTTGCCACCGGCCGACGCGGCCGCGATATGTCAGGGAATGGTCGACGTGACCATGGACATTCGCCCCGTGTGCCTACCGGATGCCGGGATTCCGGTCAAGTTCGCGATGAAACGCCGGCGAGAGTTGCGGGGGTTGCAGATCGACTACCCCGTCGTATGGCTATGCCCACCCGGCGGCGATCCCAGCCGGATTCCGGCCGACAGGCTTCCCGGCTGCTTGGGTCCCAGGCCTGGCGAGCCATTGCCGCCTCGTCAGCTCACGGATCGCCCCCAGATCCTGGCCCAACTCCGTCCAGGGCAGTCGAAACTCGAGTCACAGGTGTGGCGAATGAAGGCGGACGGTCTCGGCGACAAGGAGTTCACATTCGTAGCGTCGCTCGAGTTCAAGACGCCCGGGACGAACGTCATCATCTACACCCAGACGCAATCGTTCACGCTCAAGACTTCCGTCGTGGCCGAACCACCGTCGGGGATCGTGGAATCGATCGACGACCCATCGCTGGCGGAGCGCGTTCGGTCCGCCGTGAGCGTCGTGGCCAGCCGTGCCGCCGAGGGCCAGTTGTCCGGCAGGTACTACGACTCGCTCCACCCAAAGGTCACCATCCAGAACCCACCCGTTCCGATGGGGGTCGACGTCAGCGTCGAATGGCCGGGCAATCGTCTTGCCACTAAGGAGCGGATCTACTGCGAACCAGGACGTAGTTGCAGCACTGCCGCCACTACACGGACCGGCGAGCCGAGGCCGGATCACGTGGACGTCATCCTCACCCCTGCCCCCGCCACGGCTTTCGTCACACTGGACGAGAACCGCATTTGGGGACGCCCGGTGCGGTGTGAGCGCGTGGAGGTGGTGGCGACCACGGGACGAAAAGATCCGTTCCCCACCGCACGCACACCGCCTGCTACGCCGACGGACCCTCGCCTCGTCGAGGCGTGGCAACGATCAAATGACTACGAATACCGAAAACTACACCGCGACGAGATCGTGGGACTCTTCCACGCGTTTCTGGCGAAGCACCCGCAAAGTCCGTTCGCGCCCGAGGTCTACTTCGAGTTGGGCATGCTCTACTCAAAGCCACCCGAAGACGCCGACCGAGAACTGGCCGCCAAGTACTTCGAGAAGGCGCACGCCCACTACGGACGGGCTTACTGCTTCAAGCATAGAATCGCGTGGTCGCGGCTTGCCCAATCGCTCCGGCCGTCCGCGAAGTCCAAGAGCCAGTATCTGCAGTGGCTGCGATCGCTTCGCGACAGCCGCGATTTCAGCGACGTTCACCCCATTCGGCCCATGTCGGAGTGCATCCTGCGGGGCGGCACGCCCGAGTACACGCCGGATCGCCTTCAAGACGAATGGAAACGCATGAAGTACGGCATGGCCAAGGACGTGCTGTTTATGGAAAAGGCCTTCTTGGAGACAAGCTCGTCGGAAGAGTTGAAGGAGTTGATTAAGACCCACGAAGGTTCGGAGTTCGGGCAACAGGCAAGAGCAGAACAGGCGAAGCGAATGCAGGGGAACCTCGGAAGGCAGGTCGGCAACTGGCGACGCACTCTGGAAGCGGTCGCTCGCAGGATCCCGAGGCCTGACCGGAAACAGAATGACGCCTCAGGGCAAAAGCCGCCCCCCGCCCCCTGACGGTGTACATCGGCCCATCTCTACGGCCTCTCATTGCGAGACGGCAACGGTTGTCGCAGGTTCCAGCGCATCCGCACCTCGTGGTCGCCGCCTCAGCCCGAAGAAGAATCGCATCACCGACCATCGGCGCACGAACACGTCGTACACCAGGATCGTCCCGATCGTCGTCGCCACGCACAGCGCCACGAACCGGATGAGCGCGTGGACGGGCCACCAGGCGATCCAGTACCCGATGCCCATCATGACGGTCTGATGCAGGACGTAGAACGGATAGCTCGCCTCTCGGGCGTAGCCCAGCCACCGATTCGTCACGTTCAGGAACCTGCCGCCGAACCACAGCAGCGCCACCATCCATACCCACGTCTGAAACGCGTTGAAGATCATCAGGACCGTCCATGCGCCGCCGTCGGTGGGCCTGACCCATAGCTCCATCACGGCGCGACCGACGTGGATCGACGCCGCCGCCAGCGCCAGGACCATCGCCACCGGCCCGTCCCGCCGGATCGCCTGACGGAATCGATCGTCCGAGCACACGACGTACCCGAGGAGGAACTGAAGCAGGTGCCATGTGAACATCGACCAGTCGTTGTACACGATCCAGTTCCAGGGGAACCTAGCGTGCAGCAGCGACTCCGACGCCGCCATCGGCGCCGCCAGCAGGAAGATCGCGCCGCGATGCCGAAGGCAGCCGGCCGCGATGACGCCCATAAGACGCCGACCCGCCGACCCGCGAAGGAAGACCAGCACCGGCAGCGCGACCAGCGAATAGATCCACAGATACGCGATGAACCAGAGGTGGGCGTACGTGAAGTTGCCCACGGGCCAGAAGCCCTCGAAGAAATGCGGGTAGAAGGCTACAAGAGAGCCGTGAAACCGACCCTCGGTAAGCCGCTGCAGATAGACCTGCGGCGGAATGAGAACGAACGTGCCGAAGACGAGGGGCACCACCAGCCGCTTAGTGCGATCCCAGGCGTATCGGCCGCTCGAGTACTTGCCCAGCGCAAGCCACGTCGCCATGCCGGACAGCACGAACAGGATCGGCATGTGCCACGGACGCAGGAAGGCGAAGAAGTACCAGAGAGGCTCGTACAGATTCGGCGGCGTGAGGTAGTATCCGCCGGCAAAGAGGAGCGCCCCGTGAACCGGAACGATCAACAGGACGCCGATCATCCGCAGCCAGTCGATCTCCCGACGGCGATCGGTCAAGCTACCTGCGACGACCGTCGTTCGGCTCGCGGCATCTGACATCCATCGCCTCGCTCATGAGTGTCGGGAACGTGGGACCGATTCGTGGCGCCGGTCCCTAGACGGATACTACAAACCATTACGCCTATGGCGAAAGGTCGTGGGAGCTGCACTCTCCCGAAACAACTCCCTTGCGAGCAACCCAGACCGCTCGTGGAAGTTACCTGCCAACGAGGGACGGTGCGGACAACGAACGACGTCCCCCCGTGGATCGTGCGAGCGCAGACCGTGCCTCACGGCTTCCTGCCGGCTTCTCGGCGCGCCTCTTCATGCCGCTGGGTCATCTCCTCGCTCTTCCGCCGCCAGTATTCGACCTTCTGAGCGAAGGTAAGATCCTTGGTCTCTTCGTAGATGCGAAGGGAGCCACGTCGCTTCATCTCGACACAATCAAAGGCCTTCGCTTTCATAGTCGATGACCTCCTGGGGCGTGTGGATGCCAATCGGGCTAAACCCTTCCCTGGTGTTGATCGCATTGTACATCGCAACCTTATCGTAGTGCACAATGTGCTTGAAATTCCAACTCACAATGACCTGGCATCCGTGAACGCTTGCGTGGGCGACATGAAGCGCGTCAGCCGCCCACCGCCTCCCGACGATGCTCGCTTCAAGATAGGCCTCCTGAAGCCGAACCACCTCCGCCGTCAGCGGAGCGACTTCG
Source organism: Phycisphaerae bacterium (assembly GCA_016927755.1). Taxonomy (GTDB): domain Bacteria; phylum Planctomycetota; class Phycisphaerae; order UBA1845; family JAFGLZ01; genus JAFGLZ01. The sequence continues at coordinate 32,121 of JAFGLZ010000014.1, read as the reverse complement.
GAGATCGAGGCGATTGACGCGTACAACTTTCCGACCTCGTCCGGAGCATCAGAGATCTCCTCCTCCACGATCGGCGAAAGAACAAGCCGGAGTCTCGAGGAACGGACCTGTTCGAAGAAGATATGGCTGGCCCTGGCGAACTCTTCGTCAAAGGCCCCACCGAAGACGGATGTGTCTGCATACGCTCGTATGGGTCTGGTGGCCATGGCAACGTCCCTGCAACGGCGACCCACTCCGGAAGAGACTCGCCCTCACAACAGCATGCTAAGTCGTGCGTGAAGCGGATTCAACCTATCGCAGCAGAAGGCGCTTGGTTTCTCTCGCTCAATGAATCGCCACACGGTAGCGAAAGTAATCGCTCTTGCGCCAATCCTCCCCCTTGGCCCCGTACCGATCCATGTAGAGGACCAGGTCTCCCGTCTCGCGGTCCTGGTAGAAACGGAAGTTCGAAAGTTGGAGCGCCTTCGTGTCGCCGGGCTCCATCTCGTCGATGTGGAAGATCGACTCCCGCTTGAAGCCCGGCGGGTCCTCCCGGACCTCTACGAGCATGAGCGTGTGCCGCGGCATGTTGCCGCTGGGCCGCTCGCCCTCGCGACAAAGGTTGCCGATCCAGTACAGCCGCCCGTTCTTGATCGAGCGGAAGAACGCCGAGCCGTTCGCCCCGGATTGGATCGGCGCCCCGCCCGTCGCCGGCATCGGAACCGGTCGGGTCCAGCTCATCCCGTCGTCCTTCGAAAGCGCGAGCCACTTGTAACCCGGCAGTTCGGGGGCACCGGCGTTGCTGGCTCGGATGAGCATGGCAACCCGTCCGTCTCGGAGTTCGGCGTAGGTGTTCTCGTCCATGCCCCGCGTGGTGACGCCCGCGTCGACCTCGACCGGCCTGCCCAGCCGCCACTCGATCTCCCCGTCGCCCCCGCGGCGCCCCAGAATGGTGATCGATTCGTACACGGGCGTATGCGACCGTGGGTCGACCAGGATACTGCCCGCCGCATCGAGCTTGGCCCGACAAGCGGGCACCATGATCGTCCCCCGTGACGTCCTGATAGGAAAGGCGAAGCTCACGGCGATGGATTTCGAGTCGAGCTGGAGCGGGCGTTCATCCGACCAACGATCCGTCTTGGGATCGTACACGTACTGGACGACCTGGAACTTCGTCTGGTGGGTGAGCGCGTCCTTCGGATACAACGTCTTGTCGATGAGCACGAGCAGCTTCTCGGCATGCGGATCCCAATAGGCGGCGGGCTCGCCGTAGCGGACCTTGCCCTCGGGCGTCTTGAAGGACTTCCACTTCACCACGGGATCGGTCCACGTCAGACCGTTGTCTCGGCTCATCTGAACGGCGTAGTCGTCATACCCGTCGGAGTAGTCTTCCCGTCCGCAACAATGCATCACGACCGGCTCCCGGTTGCTGACGTAGCTGACGAAGCCGGTCACGACGGGTCGGTTGTCCTTCGAGGACAGCACAAGTTCCCTGTCGACCCGCCGCGCTCGCGGTCCGGTGAAGGTGTATTCGACCGTCACGCGCCCGACCTTCGGCCCGCCCTGCGCGCCGCCCACCAGCTTCAGGCGATACTGAATCCAACAGGACCCGCCCGTCGATGCCCCGGAGGCCGACGCCGGCTCGGCCCGGGACACACTGATGAGGCCGCCCTTCTCGAACCATCCGTCCCCGCCGTCGGGGCCAACCCACCGAGCCTCAAGAAGCTTCTCCCTGTCGCCCGCCCTCCGAACCTGCGCCAACACGGAGCCCCCCGCCGGCACCTCCGCCTCCCACGTGATCGCCATGGGCCTGGCGCCCTGGCCCAGACAGAAAGGCGCCGCAGTGTAGAGTGCCCCCCGCCTCGCCGCACCCACGGTCGACAGCGCGCCATCATGGCTCAGCGTAATCTGACCAGGCTCGAACGCCCCGTCCACAAACGCCGCGTACCCCGATTCGACCCACGCCCCCTTCTGCGCTGGCCGGGGCCCCTCGCCGGCTCGAATCGGCGAGCCCACAAGGCAGGCAAATGCCGAAAAGAGGACAATCACCGACTTGGCTGTCACGCGCATGCGGATCTCCTGGTCAAGCGACCGTCTGCCCAAATGCGAGAGCATGATACCACCTGGCGCGGCATGTGCCATGTTGCGGCCGCCCTTCCTGATGGGGAGGTGGGTTGCCGACCCAACATCCCGCGGAAGACCCCGTCCTCGACTCGGGAACGTCCGTGCAAATCGACTCAACGATCCCGTAGCGTCGTGCTATAATGTGGTCGCTGCCCAAGGAGCTTGATGGATGACTCAGAAGCAACAAGCCATTGAGGCAATCGAGCGCTTGCCGGACAACGCGACGTTCGAGGACATCATGGAGGAACTCTACTTCCGTGGGAAGGTTGAGCGGGGCCTCAAGGACATCGAACGGGGACGCGTGGTGTCACACGAAGAGGCAAAACGGCGCCTGGTGCAATGGCTTCAACGTTAACCTGGTCCGAAGCAGCCCTGCAGGACCTCGAGGGCATCGCCGCGTACATCGCCAAGGACTCGCCTCACTACGCCGCAACGACGATCGGAAACATTGTCGACGCCGTCGAAAGGCTCCAAGACCACCCGCAGATCGGTCGTGTTGTTCCCGAGTATAGTGACTCCACTCTCCGTATGATCATCTGGCGTCAGTACCGAATCGTCTATCGGGTCATGCCAGGGCAGATCTTCATCGTTGCCGTGATCCATGGGGCTCGCCTGTTGCCCGAATCGCCCGAGGAACCGCTTGCCTGATGGTCAGCAGCGCCTTCACAGGAGCCAGCGTATGAAGTCCCCGATTCCATATCATCAGGGCATTACCTCGATTCTCGCCTGCGCGACCCTCTACTCCTCGGCGACGGGCGCACAGAAGCCCGACCGCCAGGCCGTATTCGAGTACTGCGCCAAGTCGGGCCACGGCGCCTGGCGCGACGCCCAGGAACCCGCCGGAAACCTCAGCTCGCGAACGCTCTTTCGCTACGCCCTGGCCCTATGCGAGACGAACACGCACATGGATCGCCTGCCCCGACTGTTCGAGCTCGCCGCCAAGATGCAGGATCGCGACCCGTCCGGCAGCACCTACGGCAACTTCCGCTGGTACTGGCGCGAGGACCGGATCCGCGACCGAAACGCCGTCGACTTCTGCATGAAGGGCGCCTCGCTCATCTGGATCCGCCATCGCGACCGACTGCCGGAAGCGACACGCAAGATCCTTCGCGAGCTCTGCGAGTACGGCATCGAGGGCTGCCTGCGACATCGAGTGCCCTCGAGCTACACGAACATCTCGCTCATGAACGCGCTCGACCTCATCCTGCTCGGAGAGGCACTCGACCGTCCGGACGTCGCCGACGAAGGCTACGCGCGCCTCGACCGCTTCTGCATCTACACCTGGCGTTGCGGAATCCACGAGTATTGCAGTCCGACCTATTACGGCGTGGATGTCGAGTGTCTCCTGCTCCTGGAAGCATTCTGCAAGCGCCCACGCGGTCAGGAACAGGCCACGGCCCTGCTGGAGCTCATCTGGACGGACGTCGCGCTGAACTGGTATCCCGGCTCGGATCGGCTCGGAGGGGCGTGCAGTCGAGACTACGACTATCTGGCCGGCTCGGGCCATCTGGACTCCGTGATGTGGCTGGCCGGTTGGCTGCCCGGACAGCAGCGCGGCGGTGGGTACTCGGTCTTCGCCGCGCTCGGGCGATGGCAGCCGCCGCAGCGCTTGCGGGATCTCAATCGAACGCGACTCCCCCGTCTCGTCCAACAGCGCTGGGGGCCCGAGCCGTCCCAGTCTCGCACTTGCCTCATGTGCAACGACGTCGTACTGAGCACGGCCGGTGCGAACTACGGACCGATGGACCTGCCGCTGACCGTCGATCTGCCCGGCGGCCGAGACAAGCCCCGATGCTACTTCATCCCCGATGGACGCGGCGATCCCTACGGAAAGAAGAAGATCGAGCAGGGCGCTCACAGCAAGGCCCTGCACCTGCGCCCGTTCTGGGCCGCCACCCAGCGCGCCGCCGACGCCATCGGCCTGGTCGTCTACCGCCGCGGTGATGTCCTGCCCGACATGCGAACCCTCGAGACGCACTTCGTGATGCGCCGCGACGTCCAAGGTTTCTGGATCGGTGACCGCCCCGTCGACCTCCGCGGAAAGCAGCCCAAGTCGTTCGACGTCCCGGACGGACAGGCAGTGGTCCTCCGCGAAGGTACGGCCGCCGTCGGCATTCGCGTCCCCTGGTCCAGAAACGTGGACGGCAAGCCGGCCCGCCGGCAGCTCGTCTATGACGGCAACGCCTTCGGCGTGGTAAGGCTGACCGTCACACACCACGGAACATCCGGCGAGTCTCTCCGCAAGGAGGTCGGGCAAGGCCCCGAGCCCGGCGCGGCCCTGTGGGTCAGGGTCGGTAGCGGATTGAAGAGCGACCAGGACTTCCAAGCGTGGCGACGCGCGTTTGCCGACGCGTCGGTTCAAGTTAAGGCCGACGCGTCCGACGTTCGCGTCGAGGCCGCGGCGAGCGAAGGTCCGATCGTACTGGCCGCATCAACGCCTTATCGCCTCATCCGCGAGTGGGTGCCCAAGCCGGAGCGGTTCCTGCTGGCGCTGGACGGAAAGGACCTCGGACGAGAGATCATCGAGCGAATCGAGCCGGTCGCCTCGTTCCGAAAGACCTGGACGAACCTGCCGATGGTAGCGCTCAGCCCGGGCGGAAGCGTCGAGCTGGAAGCCGAGGCCGGCGCGCTCATGCCGACCATGCGGATCGGCCAAGACCCCGCCGCCTCGGGTGGAAAGTACGTCTGGCTCCCCGGCGAGCCCGGCAAAAAGGGCGGCGGCTCGGGCAGCGGCTCCGTGACGTGGCGCCTGCGGATCGAACGCCCCGGCAGCCACTACCTTTACGGGCGCGTGCTCACGCCCACGCCCGACGACGATTCGTTCTTCGTCCGTGTGGCGACCGAAAGCACGGAGATCATCGGGATGGCGGCCTGGCACACGGGCACACACGAGAAGTGGACGTGGACCCCCCTGCGACTGGACAACTCGCGGAAGCGGACGGGGATCCTGCTGCCCGCCGGCGTGGTCTACGTCGAGCTTCACGCCCGAGAGGATGGGGCCAAGATCGACAAGCTCTTCGTCACCGATAACCCGGATGCGTCCCCGAAAGACTAACCGCCCGTTCGCATCGTCGCCCCGCTACTTCCCCGGCGAGATCACCGTCTTCTCGCGCGGCTTGACGACCGCCGTGTAGTCCTTCTTCATGAACTTGACGGAGTACCTGCCCGGAAGAAGCTCGATGAGCTTCCCCGCAAAAGCAAAGCCGAGCTTCTCCCCCTCGGGACGATCGTAGACCTCGAAGAGCTCCTTGCCCTCCCCCTCAACGGTCACGGCCCCGGCGTCGATGATGACCTCCTGCCCGGCGTCGACGGTCGTCTTGTGAACCGAGTTGTTCAGCTTGACGACGTAGGCGCCTTCGAGAAGCTCGATCCGGCCGTTTGTGGTCGTGAACGCGAGCTTCTTCTCTCCCGTCTCGTCGAAAACCTCGAACAGGTCCTGGCCGACTCCTCTGACCTGGATCGAGCCCGAGGCAAGGGACGTCTCCTTCCCCGCCGCGACGCGCACCTCGCATCGCGAGTTGCCCAAACTCACGGAGTAGGCTCCGGGAGGCAACGACAGCGGAGCACCCGTCTTGGCAAAACCCACGGGCTTCTTCTCGTCGCCCTTGAACGCGTAATAGAGATCGCTGCCCCTGCCCTTGACGATCAGCGTTCCCGCGCCACGCGTGTGACTGCCGGCCGGCGACGTCGTGGTGGCCCGGTTGCCGCCGGTCGAGCTGCCGCCCGGCTCGCTGTCCGATCGCCGGCAACCGACAAGACCGACCGCCAACGCGAGCCCGACCGCCATCGTGCATGACTTGTGCATCGGGGAATCTCCAGGTCGTGCCCTGACGTCTTCTACTTCGAGCGTGCCCACATCGCGTTGATCAGCTCGACGGTCCGATCGACGAGGAGCCGCCCGCCTTCCGGCCCGACCTTGTTCACGGGCGGCTCGGCCCCATAGCCGCCACCCTGCACCGCCTTCTCCGTCGGCAGGTACGAGCCCGACCCACAGGCGAGCTGGATGATCACCGTCTGCTGGGCCTTGCTTCGGGCCTTCATGCGAAGCCCGAAGTCCGTGAACAGCTCGAAGGGGTTCGTGGCGATCGCCACGTCGCCGAGACGCAGAACGTGTAGCTCGATCGTATATGGCTCCTTGGAGGGGTGCTCGAAGCGCGCGACCGTGCTCTGCTCCTGCCGCAGCCTCGTCCGCTCGCCCTCGCTCAGCTTGTCGAGACCCTTGGCCAGGTAGTCGCTGACGCGCCGGCGGGCATCGTTCGCCTCACGCTCGGTCACCACCCTCCGTGGCAGCGCAAGCTCCTCGACGTGATGCTTCAGGATGACGTCGCTGTGCGTCTCCTTCTTCGCCGCGGCCAAGACGTGCTCCACCGCGCCGGCGATTCGCTCGCCGATCTCCTCCGTCTCGGTCACGCCCCTGAGCTTCCGAAGCCTGGCCTCGGCCGGCTTGCGAATCAGGAAATGCGGCGAGATGTCCCCCGCCGCGCCGCACAGACCGACCACGCCCAGATCATTGCCGTATCGCTTGCGGAGCTGAAGTCGAGCGTCGTGCCAATAGTCGGCCGAAACGTACCACTGGCCCTCCACCACCTGCGACGGACAGGCCACGTTCACCGCCACCGCCTTCGGTTGCCCCGTCGCGTCCCAGAAGAACAGAAGCTCGATGCCGTCGTCTACCGGCCCCTCGAGGTTGCGGAAGTCGGGCGAGTCCGTCTTGGCGTACATCACCACCCGCCCGTCGGCGAACATGGGGCGACGGTTGTAGCCGACGATCGCGTGCGTGAGGATCCACGACACGCCTGCGGGCTTGCGGCCCTGCCAGGCCTTGACGATCGCGTCCGTCAATCGGTCCGCCAGGAAGTCGACGTATTCGTCGACCTGGACGACCCCTTCCTTGGGAATAACGTATTTCAGGGTCGGCTTCGCGTCGGGCACGCCGGGCGGCGGCCCTCGGAAGTTGTCGACTACGGGACCCGTATGCGTATGCGTCGCCGCCAGGATGACCTTCCTCGGATCGACGTCGGGGAGCCGTTTGGCGAGCCGCTCCCGCACCTTCTCCATGACCCCGCCTCGGATCGCCACGACGTCCACCGAGACGATGACGGCATGGTCGATCGAGCGATCGCCGCTGCGCGTCTCGATCGCCAGCGCCGTCGCCGTCACCGGGTCGTGCACCGATTTCGAGATCCGCGTGTGATGCTGGCCGGAGAGCGCCACCGGCTTGTCCGGCGTAATGCTGACGAAGGCGGACCCGGCGTGGAGTTGGCCAGTCTCCCCCGTGGCCGCGGCGCCGGCGGCCTGAACGAAGAACAACGGCACAAGCACCAGCCCGGCGGTCGTAAGTGGATCAAGATTCCTCATAATCGACGCACTCCCAATCCCGTGTGCAGTGTATTCGCGCGAGCCAGGGTCACGACGGCTCAACGACGCACAGTGTGGCGCAACTCATCCCGAATCGCAAGTGAACCCTCAACCCCGGCCAGTTGCCTAGGCTGCCGGCAGGCCGCGTCCCGCTCGGCCAGGGCGCCTACCTGCTGCCGCCGGTCTAGGACCCCTTCTCCTCAGCCGAACAACCGCTGGGTCACCTCGTCCTTGCTCAGGTCATGGACTCGAGACAATGCCGTGATGATCGCGTTGAGGGTCCCGACTCGGAGGGTCTTGTGATCGGGCACTGGGACTCGGTGATGTCGAGGAGACTCGACTTGCAGGATGACGTGACTGCCCTGCTGGTGGACCTGTCGGTAGCCGAAAGCACGTTGCATGGCCCGGATGAGGTCACGTCCCGACAAGTCGCGGGGGAGTCTCATGTGGCGATCACGACCTCGTCACGAACCAGATGGAGTCGGATCTGACGGGGACGTGCAGGTTCGTCAAAATAGAACCCCCTGACGGCCTCCAGAACGTTATCGCGTAATGCGTCCCAACTGTCGCCTTGCGTGAAGATGTCCTCACCCAGACACTCGGCAACGTAGCCACCGTCGGCCTCTTGGGTCACCTGGAACACCAACTCGTCCATGCCAAACACTCCCGGATGCGAAGATGCGACGTCCCATCCATTCACATTTCTCGCATGTCTCTCGGCCCAAAGCAAGGCGTTTCTGCCGATTCGGCGGTCGCCACCTGGCCCCCCTGCCGCGCTGTCCAGCTCGCCTTCGTTCAGTTCTTCGGACCGAGAGGCCTGAGTCGACCGGATCATTCCATTGCTGAGAGTCGCTTCCACGCCGCCATCGAGCGCTTCAGATTCTCGTACTTGTCCCCCTTCACGCCGTAACACTGCAGGCCGACAGGGCCGGTGTGGCCGAGCTTCTTGAGCATCTTCAACAGCCGGGCCACGTCAAACGTCCCCTGGTCCAACGGCTGAATCAGCTTGTCCCAATCACCCTTATCGTCGGCGCCGTTGACCGTGACCTGCAGCAGGTACGGTCGCGCCAGGGAAAGCCGCTCCTCCAGCGTTTCCGGCTTGTCCACGCGAAGCCAGTGACACAGATTGAACGTCACGCCCACGTTGTCACGCCCCACCTTCTTGACCACGCGGACGGCGTCCTCGACCCGCTCGATCCAGAACCAGGTATGAGGGTACAACGCGATCGACAGCCCCGACGCCTTGGCCGCGTCGGCAAGCTCGCGAATGATCTCGACCGCGCGCGGGTCCCCCTCAACCGACGACGGCTTGAACTTCTTGCTCTGGACGTACAGCCAGATCATCGTGTCCCGCCCCTTGAGCTGCTTGATGACGTCGAGCAATCGCGGGTCGTGCTTGGGCTGATCGGGATCGAGATTCGCCCCGACGTAAAGCGTGAACATCTTGAGCCCATGCCGGTCGAGCGCCGCCAGTCGCTCCGGAAGGTCCTCCACGCCCGAGTAGCTGATGCCGTCGTAGCCCAGCTCCTCGAGCATGCGCGCCTGCGACTCGGGTGTCGGATGTTTGTCGTCGATGACGCCGTTGGCCAAAGCGTAGAAAGGATTCGCCTTCGCGCCCTTCTCTTCGGCCCGCGCGGCCGTCAAGGACACGACCAGGCCAAGCACGATCTGACAGACAACCAGGGATCTCGGATGAAACATGGCTCGCTCCCGTGCCCCCCGTTAACCGGGCAGACATGATACCTCGTGCCGCCGCCCGGCTGTACACCCGCCACAAGCCCCCTCCTCGGCAGGCGAGTCCGCCCCCGGACTACCGCTCGATCCAAAACGAATAGAGCTTGGCGCAGCGCAGCGCGAAGCGTATCCGGCCGCCCCCCTCAATTTCCGCCTTGTCCCTCCAGGCAAGCGGCGCCCCGATCGAATCCCGCTGGAGCCCCACGCAATCGCCCTCGCTGTAACCGTCAACAGGCCTTCCCTTCTCGTCGAGAATCGCCGCCTTGACGTAGCCGCCGGCGCTCACCTCGGCATTGACCCACAGCCTGCCCGGCTTCAAGGCAAGCGGCCTGGTCAGAACGGATCCCGGCGCATCGCCCGCCGTCATCGAAGCAAACCCGTCCAAGCGCAATGTCGCCATCCCGATGTCCACCTGCATATCGACGGTCGTGTGAGGCTTGTCCGTCTGCCCGTAGAACAGCAGGATCCTGTCCTCGAGAACCACGAGCCCCCCGGCCAGCCGGATCTGCCTGGAATCCGGGCTGCCCTTCGGCCCCGGCCGAACGAGCGGCGTGCCGGCGAAGAGCCGTTGCCAGCGTATTCCGTCACGACTGAAAGCAAGCTCGGGCCAGATGACCGGCCCGCCCTTCGCCTCCGACGGCTGGTCGAAGATCCACGGCGTGCCGATGTACATCCCCTGATACGGCGTGACCCCCAGGCTGTAGAGCGATTGAGCCTGCGCGCCCTCGAGAACCACCTTCGGCTCCGACCACGTATTGAAATCGGCGCTCTCCATGCGAGCCACGCTCCGCCCCTTATCGGTACGCGCCCTAACGTACGCCACGTACTTGCCGATCCGCCCGTCCCAAAACGCCGACTGCGTCGTATCGCTCAGCATGTTCGAGAACGGTCTGGCCGAACACCGCCAGTGAATCCCATCGGCCGAGGTGCCGATGTACATCCCCGGCTCGCCGCACCCTTCCGGCAGCTTCGCGGTTTCATCCCGATACAGAAACAAACCGCGGTGTGTGTAGATCCTGGGGACCCCGAGATACGCGGTATCAGGATAGCTGGACGTGAAAAGCTTGTACCGCTTCGCCGGATCCGTCTCGTGCTCGTCGCGGAACACGCAAGGACCCGCAAAGACCAGGGCCGGCGGAAGCAACACCAGGTTCGTCCGCTTGTGCCCTCGATAGGGGATCATGTCGAACTCGGGCTTGACCCACGTCTTCCCGCCGTCCAGCGACTCGGCGTACGCAAGCCGATCCTCGTGCCCGTTGGGCACGTTGTTGGCCGAGTAGAACACCTGGAGCCGTCTGTGAACAGGGTCCCAAACGGCGCTGCCGTAGAGGTCGGCTCGAGAAGCGTCCCACGGCTTGTCGCGGCGGATAATGGGGTTGCCGGGGTGCTTCTTGACGAGACCCGGCTCGCGCCGGACGTTGCTCGTCTCCGCGATCAACGCGTCATCCAAGAAGAGCTGCCGACGACCGATACCGACGTCGTACGGCCCCCCACCAGGCTCTGCCGCGCGGACCGTCGTCCCGCCAAGGCAACACGATCCAAGGCCGGAGCAGAAGACGAGAAGTGCCTTTGCCCCAATAAGCCCATGATGAGAAACGCCAAACCCAGAGTCGATCATGATGGCGCCCCAGCAACGCTGTCGACCGAACTACCCCATCGAGCTCGTCGGCCCCCCCCGTTAGCCTCGTGCGGCGGACATCGTAGCAAATGCCCCGAACGGAACAAACGTCGTTGCGCGGCCTCGCCCATCCAACCGCGGCATCCCAATGCACCGCCGCCCCCTCGTTCCTTGTGCCCGCCCGAGAGCACCCGTATCATCACGCCCGTCGGTCGTCGAATAGGCGTCGCATGCGTGGAGCGCACGTATGAATCTCAGAGCGGTCGTTCTCTTGTCGATGGTCTCTCTTGCCGTCTCGCGACTGGGTTCCGCGGAGGTCTCGGTGAGTGCGCAACCCCAATCCGCGCCGTCCCAGAACGACGGGCAGAGGGGCCCAGCGAGCGCTCAGACCGCCAAGACTCCCGACTTCTTCCCGGTCTGCACCCAGTTCTCCCCGCTCCCGTCCGGCAAGGGATGGACCGGCCAGAAGGGACCGCTGAGCGAGCAGATGCTGCGCGATAGCGTCGACGACATCATCGCCCATGGCTTCACCGGGCTGGAAGCCAACACGCATCGACCGAAGGACGAGGAAGCCTTCATCCTGAAGTACGCGCAACAGCGCGGAATGTTCTTCACGCATCATGTCGGCGCCCTCGAGCGCTTCGGCCGGGACAAGCCCCCCAACGTGTGCGTCTACTCGCCCGAGTATCCAAAGGTCGTCCGTAGCGGCGCCGAGAAGGCGCTAGCAAGCCTCGAGGACATCCCGCCCCTGTACAACGCCTTCATCTACCAGGACGAACCGTTCCATTGGGGACCCAAGTCCTTCGGCTACAACCCCGAGGTCAAGGCCGAATTCAAGAAGCGCTACGGTTATGACTTGCCCCCCGATCTCGACTCAATCCGCAACGACCCCAAGAAATGGCTCGACGTCATCAACTTCCGGTCCGACTACTTCCCCGACGGCTGGCGACAGGTCCACCGCATCGTTAAGGACATCAATCCCGGCTTCAAGACCGTGCTCACCCACGACAGCCACAACACGTTCGGCGCCGGATACAGCTCGCATTCGGAACTGGCGATCGACGACGTGTTCCACTGGCGCGGTGACTTCGCCGATATGTTCGTCTTCGACATCTACCCGTACATGATGTTCGACTTCCGCTTCGGCGACGTCGCGAGACTCCCCAAGCCTCGCATCAGCCAAACCCATTACGCCTTCGCTCAGATGCGGGACCTCACCCGCGCCTTCGGCAAGGAGCTCGGCTTCTGGGTCGGAACCTACAATCCCGCGTGGTTCAAGAACTTCATGGGCCCGGAGCGTCTGGCGACGTACTGGTCCGAACGAGAGATGAGCACCACCGCCGTGGCCCAAGGCGCCGACTACCTCCTCACCGGATACAAGATCCCCGTCGACCCCCGACACTGGGACTCCTTCGGCCAGGGACTCCGGCTGATCCAGAAAGCAGGCGGACGACTACTCGAGGCCCCCAAGGTAAAGGCCAAAGCCTGTATGCTCTTCCCGCGAACTCACTACATCCAGCGGCAAGAAGAGTACTTCAACGTCGGCCTGGCCTTCGAGCTCTTCCTCCGCGCCTTCGGCGAGCTCGACGTCCTCCACGAAGAGCAGGTCACCGACGACAAACTGGACGGCTACGCCATCCTCGTGCTCTTCGACGTCGCGTTGCTCCCGAAGGCCGTCGCCGAACGGATTGCCTCCTTCGTGCGGAAGGGGGGCACCGTGATCGCCGACTGCGCCGCCGGCCTGGACGAATACAAGCGACCCATGACGACCATGGAGGAACTGTTCGGCGTCAAGGACGCCAAGACCGGCCGGATCAAACGATCCGGCCACTGGGTCCCCCGCGTGGAAGGCGGACCCTACTGGGCCAACCGACCCCAGAACCCGCCCGACGAATCCGTCTTCACCACGGATACGCTAAAGGGCACAGCCCTGGGCCAACCCCTAGACCTGACGATCATCTCCCCCCGCCCCTGCACCCCCACGTCCGGCGAGGTCCTGATCAAGACCACCTCGGGCCAGCCGGGCGTCATCCATCGAAACGTCGGCCAGGGCCGAGCCTTCCTCCTGGCCTTCTGTCTCCAAGACACCTACTTCCGAACCTGGCAGGACGACAAGGCCGCCCCCCGCGCCCAGTTGCGAGCCCTGATCCGAGCAATGACGGAATCCGCCGGCGTTCGACCGCACGTCTACTCCTCAAACCCCGACATCGAGGCCTCGATCCGAGCCAACAAGCGCGAAGCCTTCCTGTTCATCATCAATCACGAGGCGCAAGAACCCGACACGACCGTTCGGCTCGCGGACCTCGGCTTCAAGATCGGAAGAATCATCGACCTCACCGATGATCGATCGGTTACCTTCCTGCGGAATGAGGGAGCAGTCGAACTGACCGTCTCCGCCCCCCTCGGCGAGACCCGACTCCTGCACCTGCTGGGCAGATAGCGAGGCTGGGCGGAAATCAATGTCAGCAGAAGACGCAGCCCCGCCGATGATGCCGCCTACGACACCCGACGGATCACGCTGCCCACCCCCAGCGCCAACAGCGTCATCGCGATGAACGGCGGCAGATCGCTGCCACACTTGAAGGCCGCCTCGACGACGTAGTCCCCGTCCAACGTCAGACAGAGGACGGCGTTCGTGTCGACAAGCCCGAAGTTGGCGTCCCCGCTCTGATTGGGGTCCGCCCAGATCGTCCAACACCGGAAGCTCCTGTCGGGATTCGGCAGGGCCGTCAGAGTCACGTCCGTGCCCCGGGCATAGCTCAACCGGTTCGGCTCGTCGGACGGCGGGTCGATCTCGACGCTTCCCCATGGGGAATTGAAGACCCGCAAGTCCAGAACGCACCCGTTCCACTCGTAATAGAGCGGGTGCTCCGAATACGTGACGTGGTGCTCGCCCTGAACGTAGAGGGCCCCGGGCACATAGGGGGTATACGGCAGTTCCGGGTTGGTCAGGTCGTGCTTCGCGGCATACTCGTAGTACTCGTAGATGCTCAGCACCCCGTCTTCGTCCAGGTCCGGAACGTTCAAACCGCCGTTTCGCAGCTCCGTGAGCAGCGGCGCCGCGAACATTAGCACGCTAGCCTCAATCGCGTCGCTGGCGGTCATGATCGAAAAGTGCTTGGCATTGGGCCAGACGGACCCGCGAAGCGCGTGGAAGTTGTCGCGAAAGTCGTCGATGAAACCGCCGCAGTAGCACGTCGTCGCGACCACGTCGAGGCATTCGATGGGGCAGGATCCGCCCCCCGCAGCGTTGATCTGATTGAGGTGGTTCTGGACGAGGTCCCAATCCCGCATGATGCCGTCGTAGAAACAGGCAGAACACGAGAGCCCGCCGCTGGAGCTGCCGTGGCCCGAGATGACGATATACAAGTTCCGCGGCGTGTTTGCGTCGTTCCACAGGCGCTGGCCGACGGTCTGGAACGTGCTCGCAAGCGCGGCGGACGTGGCCGGCAGCACGTCGAAGAGCCCTTCGCTCCAGCTATCGTCCCCGTTGTCGGCAAGCACCCAGATGTCGCAGGGATCGAGACCGAGGTTGAGATTGAAAGCCAGAAAGGTTTCGCGAAGAATGAGTTGCTGCTGCTCCCGGAACTCGTAGTCGAATCTCCCGCAGACGAGTACGCCATGGCCGCCACGGGAAAAGGGTACCGACGCATTGGGATCCGGTACCGACCAGACCGTGCCGGGCAATTCATCCGCCACGGCATGAGGTGGTGCGATGAGACTGCACGCCGACAGCCAAGCGGCTACGGCAGCCGCCGACCAGGACAAACAGACGCTCGATTTGCGGTGTAGCATGTCGCCACCCCTCCAGGATACGCAGAGGTTCGAAACGCGGAATCCGAGCCTCCGGTGTTCGCAACGACGCGAAACCGCGGCCCAGCCGATCATGCCGCCTACGACACCCGACGGATCACGCTCCCCGCCGCCAGCGCCAACAGCGTCATCGCGATGAACGGCGGCAAATCGCTGCCACACCTAAAGGCGGCCTCGACCACGCAGTCACCGTCCATCGTCAGGTGAAGGACGCAGTTCGTCTCCACCACCGCGAAGTTGGCGTCGCCGCACTGATTGGGATCCGTCCAGATCGTCCAGGACCTGAAGCTTCTCTCGGGGATCGGCTGGGCCGTTAGCGTCACCTCCGTGCCGCAGGCATAGCATAGCCGGTTCGCCTCGTCGGACAGCGGGTCGATCTCGATGGTTCCTGATAGGCTGTTGAAGACCCGCAAGTCCAGGACACACCCGTTCCACTCATAGTAGAGCGGGTGCTCGGAGTCCATGAAGTGGTTCTCGCCCTCAACATAGAGCGTGCCGGGCACGTACGGAGTGTAAGGCACATCCGGGTTGGCGATATCCTCCTTCGCCGAGTAGTCGTAGTACTCGTAGATGCTCAGCAGGTCGTCTCCGTCCAAATCGGGAACGCCGGCCCCGTCGTTTCGCAGTTGCGTGAGCAACGGCACGGCGAACATCAGGTAGCTGAGCTCGATCGCGTCGCTGGCCGTCATGATCGACAGATGCCTCGCGTTCGGCCACGACGACCCGCGCAGCCCATGGAAGTTGTCGCGGAAGTCGTCGATGAAGCCCCCCCCGTAACACGTCGTCACCACGACGTCTAGACACTCGATCGGGCAAGACCCCCCACCCGCCGAGTTGATCAGATTAACGTGGTTCTGAACGAAGTCCGAGTCCGACATCGACCCGCAGTAGAGACGGACGTCACACGCCAAACCGCCGTCATGACCGCCGTGCCCAGAGATAATGACGTACAGATTCCTAGGCGTGTTCGCATCGTCCCACATCCGCTGCCCAACCGCCTGAAACGTGCTTGCCAGGTCCGCGGCGGTGGCCGGAAGCGCGTCGAAAAGCCCCTCGGTCCAGGAATCGTCCCCGTTGTGCGCAAGCACCCAGATGTCGCAGGGATCCAGCCCGAGGTTCACCTTCAGGGCCAGGAACGCCTCTCGAACCGCAAGCTGTTGCTGCGCCGCGTACCCGAAGTCGAAGTAGCCGCAGAGGAGCACGCCGTAGCCGCCCCGCGGAAACGGAACTGACGCGTTGGGGTCCGGCACCGGCCACGACTCAGTCGACGAATCCCCCAAGGCCTCGTAGGCCGAAGCGCGAGGCAATAGGATCTGACCAAACATCGCCCAGAATGCCACGGCCAAACCCGCCGCTCGCGGAAGCCCGCTGCCAACGCGCCTCCGACTCCGACTGTGGCACATGATCGCCCCTCCAGAAGTCGCGGCAATCCAAGGACCAGGATCTGAGCGCCCTGTGAATCCCAAAGCCCACCCACCGGCGAGGTCGAGGAACCCACCAGCCGTCAAGGCGGCCGGAGCGGCCTAATGGAAGCCTACGAGTCTAGTATAATGCGCCGGTCGGGCGCCTCAAGCCCTAAGTTTCCGTTCTGCTTACGAGCAGACACGGAAGACGGGGTGGCCATCGCTTCAGCGGGTGCCCGCACGAGTTCCTCAGGAGATCCGCCTCCCCTCACGCCCCGCCCATCGACCCTCCGCCAACCCTACTTGCGCGCCACCCAGAGCGTGCCCTGCTGGAGAAGCTTGGCGAAGCTGGGATTCTGGCAGGCCCTGGCGTCGTGCCCATAAACGATGTTGAAGACCCGCCCCTTGCCGTACGTCAGCGTCCACGCCAAGGGCTCCGTCTTCTTGCTCCACTCAGAATAGGCCTCGACGAGCACGTCGATGGGCGCGTCACCTACCAGCTTGGCATACAGCTCGTCGTCCGCCTCGAACGTCTCCGGAACCCCCGCCGTAATCGGGTGATCGGGCTTGACGACCTTCGACTGGAACTTGCCGCGAGGGCCGTGACCCGAGCCCGTGGTCCAAATCCGCCCGATCAGATTCCTGTACTCAGGCCACTCCCCGAACGCTCGCACCGAGAAGTGAAAGGAAACCAGCCCCTTGCCGCCCTTCACGAAGCTCAGCAGGTTCTCCTTGGCCTTCTCCGTGATGCTCGGACGCTGCCAGTTGTAGTAGTTCAGAAGAATGACGTCATAGCCCGCAAGAGCGTCCGAGGATTCCAGAACGAGCGGCTCCTCGCTGACCACCACCTCGAACTTCTTGGTCTTCTCGAGATGCTCGCGAAGAACCGGCGTCGTCTCTCGCCAAGGATGCACCGGAACGTCCCGCCCCGTAATCAGGAGCACCCGGATGAGCTTCTCCTTGGCGGGTTGTTCGGCCGCCTGAGCGGGAAGCAGCAGTCCGACAGTCAGCCAGAGACAGCAACACAGAGCTCTCATCGGGCACCTCGCAACACAAAGATTGGGCGGTATCGGCACCGACCAAACGGATGCCCGCAATCCGCCACGCAAACGCGGCGCATCATACCTGGATCTCGCTCGACGGGCCAAGAGCCCTCTTGGCCGTTCATCGGCAGTGTTGATTCCCGACTGAGTGGCGTTTAACGTGCCCAACGAATGTGAGGAGCAGGAGAGCCCAAGGTCTTCTCGTTGCCTGACAGACGGAGATCACACGATGACGCAGCGAACTGACGTGTCGCGCACCGCCGCGCCGCTACTCTGCTCGGCACTTGCGATACTATCGCTGGCCGGTCGCCAAGCGCACGCGGAAACATCACAGGTCGCCCACGGCCAAGCGGTCCTGACTGTCGCCGAGAGCAAGCGTTTGATCGCCAAAGCAGTCACCCGAATGCCGATCGTCCAGACCGCGCTCAAGAACGGCATGGTCATCGTCTGCAAAGGCACGACGAACACGTACGTCGCCGAGGAGTTCCTCGGCCACGAAATCCAACGCGGCGCCCTCGTCTACGGCAACGTCACCCCCTCCAAAGCCGGACGAAAGATGCCCAAGGTCGACCCCGTCCCGGAGGTCGTGCTCATCAAAGGCCAACATCGCCCGGACCTGTCGCTCGACGACGCACTGAAGCGGCTCTCGCCCGGCGACGTGGTCATCAAGGGCGGCAACGCGCTCGACTACGCCAACAAGACAGTGGGCGTCTGGACCGGCAGCCCCACCGGCGGCACCACGGCCAAGATCATGCCCTACGTCACGTCCCGCAAAGCGCATCTCGTGATCCCCATCGGGCTCGAAAAGCTCGTCGCCGGCAAACCGATCGACATCGCCTGCAAAGTGAACGCAATCGCCGAAAGCGTCCCGGGACTTGCCAACATGAGAATCTTGAAAGGCCAAATCGTCACCGAAATCGAGGCCTTGAAGATCCTGGCGAACGTCACCGCGTTCCAGGCCTCGGCCGGCGGCGTCGGCGGCGCAGAGGGTGCCGTCTGGATGGTCTGGCAAGGTCACCCCGAGGACGTCGAAAAGGCCAAGGCAATCACTGCGGACGTCCAAGGAGAGGTGCCGTTCCTTCACTAGACCAATCGCAGCGCAAAGGCCTCCCGGCGGAGGAGACCCCCGCTGCCCTCTTCTCCAAGGAGAGATTCGATATGGATCAGGACGCTCGGCAATCCACGACCTCCCGGCCGGCCGCATTGGCCCTTGTCGCGGCGGTCCTCGGAATGTCTCTGACAGACGCGGAGGCCGATCAGATGTCAAAGCCGGAGACAAACAAGACGGACCTCTCGCAAGTCCGCGCCGAAGTCCGTGCCTACATGGACGCCCTCCAAGTGTCCGGCAAGCCGTACGGCTGCTATCAGGACCCGCGCGACAAGTCCCCCGCGCTATACCCCGCCTGCGACGTCGCCATCACGCGAACCATCATGGGCGAAGACCTGAAAGAAACGCTCACGCCGTCCCAACGCCAGGAATGGATCGCCCACATCAACTCCTTCGCCCGCCCCGACGGCAGCTACGGCCCCCCCCGCAAGCACCATTCCTACGAACACGCAAACGGAATGGTCGTCGGAGCGCTCGGCGTCCTCGGAGGACGTCAGAAACGCCCCGTAAGCTTCTACGACGGATTCGACACGCCCGAGAAAGTGGGCCCCTGGCTCGAAAAGATAGACTGGCGCCGCCAATGGGGCGGATCGCACCTCTTCTGGGGCGGCATCCACTGCTTCAGCATGAGCCGCCGCTGCACCGACGCATGGCGCAACGCCGCCTTCGCCTGGCTCGACGCGAACCTGGATCCCAAAACCGGCTGGTGGCGCAAAGGCGTCGCCCCCGCCGGACCCCTCGAACCCCTCGGTGGGGGCGCGCACATCTGGCCCATCTACCAGCATCAGCACCGCCGCTTCCCATACCCCCAGCAAGTCATCGACAGCATCCTTGCCCTCCAGAAGCCCAACGGCAGTTGGCTAGGATTCGGCAACTACATGGACCTCGACGCCCTCTACGGGCTGGCCTACATGAGCTCACTCGCCCCCCGACACCGACGCGACGACATCCTCGCCGCCGCCACAAAGTACGGCCGGGGCTTCGTCAAAGGCTGGCCCGCGTACCTCGCCCGAAAGCCGGACCTCCACGGGCTCCTCGGTGCCGTGGGCTCCTTCGGCCTGCTCCACCAGTTGCTCCCCGAAACCTACACCGACACCGTCCGCTGGACCGACATCTTCAGCGACGCGCGACTCTACCAAACCCATAGCGTCGAAATGGTCGAGTAGATGGGAACAAAAGAAGAGGCATTCAGCGGGCACGTAGCATGGGCATCTTGCCCATGCAGAAAGGGGACATTCTGCTTTTCTCTGCCCTTCTGAAGAAGCGGAGCATCGCCCTTCCTGCTGTCTCACTCCCGCCCCGGCGATCAGCGTGATGCCTTCTGAAGTCGCGCCGCCATGGCCGCCGGAATCATATCGGCGGGCACGACGATCACGTCGAAGGCGAACACCTCCCGACGTCCCTTCAGGATCTGGGTCCACGGGTGAAGGGAAACCACCGACCCCGACTGAATCACCGCGCCAAGGTGACAGTCCTGGACGGAGGAATTGGATAGCGCAACCGTGCTGTATCCTTGGGACGATTGCCCGGGGAAACGGAGCTGCCCCGTCGCGTCGACGGTAGCCAGGATCGTCACCCGACCCGACGACGATCCCGGCAACGTCGTGCAGAGGATCTGTGGTCCCGCAAAGACGGAAACGTCGCGGAAGCGGGTGATTCCACCGGCCTTCGGCGTCGCGATGCTCTGGAAACGGCGTCCTTCGAGCGTCAGGCCGACGGGCAGGACCAGTAACAACGTTTGGCGGGTGCCAAAGTCGCCGTCGACGCGGAGGTAGCCGTTCTCGATCACGGGCGTGAATGCCTCGCCGGCCAGGCAAGCCTGCTTCACGCCCAACGCCCAGTCGGGCACGCGGAACCAAAGCGTGGTCCTCCGATCGCCGGTGCCGCCGTCTCGGGGTTCGAGCGTCACCTCCACTTTGGCGTCGGTCTGGATGCCGTCCAGAACGGTGCGCACCGCCACCCGCCAGTCACGCCCACTCGCCTTGACGGGCGCCGTGAAATCGAATGGGAGGTTGACGTAGATGCCGCGCTGCGAGCCGGCGGCCAAATAGGACTTGGCCAAGTGAAGCGCCAACGGGCCCGCGAAGCAGCAGCAATAATCGGCCTCGAGGGCCCCGACGGCGGCGTGCGGCCCGGCGGCGGGGTCGCCGTCGAAGTACAGATCGCCATAGCCTCCCGTCTCGCACTGGGTGACGGGATACTGGTTGTGAAGCAGGCGATCGGCGATCCGGAGATACCGGGCTTCGCCGGTGAACCGCCACAGGTCGAGACAGAACCGCAGCCAATCGGCCTCGCTGCACCCTTCACCGGATGCGAAGAAGACGTCCCATCGCTCGCCGATGCCCCCGATCGGCCAGACGTACCCGCCCCTGACGGCTAGGTCCCATTTTTCCCGCGCGCGGTCCAGGTACTTGCGATCGCCCGTAATCTCATAGAGCTGCAGGATCCCCCGATAGGCCGACAGGTTCCCGTGGCTGTGGTCGATCGGCAAGACGTCGAACCTCGAGAAGAGCTCCGCCATGCGTTGCGCCTGCTTCAGGTATCTTTCGTCCTTGGTCGCGCAATAGAGCATGGCCAGCCCCTCGATCGCCGGGAAGTAGTTGCACGTATAGCTGTGGCCGTACGTGCCGCTGGCGCGATACTCGGCCTCGCGCTGCGGATCGCAGAGCTGGCCGGACGTTGCGACATAGAAGTCCCCTAGCCGTTTGGCCGCCGCCAGAGCATGAGGCTCGTTGTACTCCCGTGCGCAGGCGACCAGGCCGACCAGCAGCCGGGCATTGCCCCAGAGCAGACAAATGGTCGGCGAGTCCGCCGCCAGACCTTTCGCCGTGAAGTCGACGTCCACGCCGAAATGCCCGTCCGGCTTCTGAAAACGCGAGTTCTGCTGTTGCGTGATCGCCGCCAGGACCGGCGCCAACGTCGCGGGCGACTTCTTGCCGGGCGGGCTGGTCAGTGCGGTCAATTCGATGAAACGCCCCGAAACGTCCCCGCTGAAGTTCGTGTATCTGCGCTTCACCTCGAACGACAGATCGGCCAGAACCCACGCCTCGGAATACGGCGCCATATCCATCCGCGCCACCCCGCGCCGCAGCGCCTCGCCCAGCGCCCCGCGCAGCTCGACGTCGCGAGCCCCCGGCAGCGCCACTTGAGGCCACGATTCAGGCGCCTCGGCACTCGCGGCGGGAGAGACAAAAAACAACACGCCGACGACGGCAAGGATGATACCTACGGGCAGCGCAAGCACATTCCTCATACCAGGACGCCTCCTGTCTTCCAGATCCCGCGATGTCAAAGCCGCTTCCCAGCCGTCGGGAGTCGGTTCGGGTACCATCATATGCATGTTGCGGCAGGGATTCATGATACGGCAATCACCACGATGGCACTCTTTCGGTAGGGCGATGACTTCAGTCGTCCAACCGGTCCAACAGCCTTTCGTAGTCCGCATGAGAGCCGATGAAGAACCACAGGATAACATCACCGCGCCATCGTCCGATAGCCCTGTAGTCGTGAGTGATCCGCGCCGACCATAGGTCCGCGTGCGGCGGAAGCTCCTTGAATCTTAGTATGACAGCGCTACAAACCGCGATTCTGGCCTTGAAACGCCAGTTGGTGGATGTCGAAAACCGGGTTCTCGGCATCACCATCGACGATTCGGAACGAATCTAGCGCCGTCGCACTAGGCTCGGGTGCTGCGGATCGGTGTTGAACAACCGAAAGGCCGAGCGGGCCTGCTTCTGGATGGCTGGGGGTAAGAGGGCGAAATCGCGGCGAAACTCGGGACTCGTGCGCGAGGTCATAGCTTGTCCGGATCGAGTTCCTCGCTCAACCCCGCCTCGTGCTCCGCCCAGGCCGTCTCGGCCAGCTTGGACAGCTTCTCGGAGGACTCCGCGAGCAATCGACCCCAACGTCGCTCGGACTCGATCTCGTCCAGCACGAGCCTGGCAATCGCGTCCTGCTCTGATTCGGACAATTGCCGCGCCTGCGCAACGGCTTGTTCAAAGAGCTTGGTCATGTCTTGATTCTAGTATAATCCACTGCGGAATGGGAGGGCGAGCATGCCCGCGAGCCGCGAATATCGCCTCCTGTGACGCGCCCACTCGACCTTAAGGCAGCAGCAACGGTTTGAGGTCGTCCGGAAACTGCGGTATCTTCGCGCCCCTCCGCTTTCTGTACGAATCCGGAGGGGCGAGCAAACGCAATTACGTCAATCCTGGAGCTACTGCCATGCGGACGTTCAGAAAGGCCTGGGTGTGGGTTGCCGTCGGGTGTCTCCTCGTGGAAGTCTCGAACCCGGCACAAGCGGCGGATCTGGCCAAGCAGTTCGCCGCCCCCCCCGCACACACCAGGCCGTGGGTCTATTGGTTCTGGCTAAACGGTAATATCACAACCGAAGGAATCACCGCCGACCTCGAGGCCATGAAGCGCGTCGGAATCGGCGGCGTCCTCATTATGGAGGTCGACCAGAGCATCCCCAAAGGCCCCGTGCCCTTCATGAACAGCCAGTGGCGCGAGCTGTTCCAGCACGTCGTTACCGAGTCCCAACGCCTCGGCCTCGAAGTCAACATGAACAACGACGCCGGATGGAACGGCAGCGGCGGTCCCTGGATCAAGCCCGAAGAGTCAATGCAGAAAGTCGTCTACACCGAGACGAACATCGAAGGCCCCAAACGCTTCGAAGGAACTCTCCCCCAACCGAAAGCGGTCGCCGGCTTCTACCGTGACATCACCGTGCTGGCGTTCCCATCGCCAGGCCCGTACCGCATCCCAAACATCCAAGCCAAGGCCTGCTACCAAACGAACTTCATCATGCCCGCCCTCCACGGACAGGTCCCCCAAGAGATGACCATCGACCGCGCCCGCATCGCCGACCTCACCGCGAACATGAAACAAGACGGCCGCTTCATCTGGGACGTCCCCCCCGGCAACTGGACCGTCATCCGCTTCGGGCACACCAGCACCGGCGTCCAGAATGCACCCGCCCCCGAAAGCGGCCGTGGCCTCGAGTGCGACAAACTGAGCAAGAAAGGCATCGAGGCAAACTTCGCCGGCATGATGAACAAGCTCATCGCCGACGTCGGCCCCGCCGCCGGAAAGACCCTCGTCGCCACCCACATCGACAGTTGGGAAAACGGCGCGCAGAACTGGACGACGCGCATGCGGGACGAGTTCCGAAAACGACGAGGCTACGATCTCACCCCGTTTCTCCCCGTCATGACCGGACGCGTCGTCGGAAGCCTGGACATATCCGAACGCTTCCTCTGGGACCTGCGGCAGACCATCTCCGATCTCGTCGTCGAGAACTACGCCGACCACCTGCGCACGCTCGCCCGACGACACAAACTGAAACTCACCATCGAAGCCTACGGCGGCCCGTGCGATGACGCGCCCTACGCCGGCCGCGCCGACGAGCCCATGGGCGAGTTCTGGGTCGGCGGCGGAGCGCTCACCACCTGCAAGGAGATGGCCTCGGCCGCGCACACCTACGGCAAGCCCATCGTCGGCGCGGAATCCTTCACGGCCACAGACCAAGAGAAATGGCTCGACTACCCCGCAACCATAAAGGCCCTCGGCGACCGCGCGTTCTGCACCGGAATCAATCGCTTCGTCTTCCACCGCTACGCCCTCCAGCCCTGGCACGACCGACGCCCCGGAATGACGATGGGCCCCTGGGGCGTTCACTACGAACGAACCCAAACCTGGTGGGAGCTCACCCCGGCATGGCATACCTACCTCGCCCGATGCCAGTTGATGCTCCGTCACGGACTCTTCGTCGCCGACCTCTGCTACCTGCAACCCGAGGCCGCCCCACAAGGCTTTCACGGCCACGACCCCAAGGGCTATGACTTCGACAACTGCAGCGCCGAGGTCGTCCTTACCCGCATGACCGTACGCGACGGCCGGCTCGTCCTGCCCGACGGCATGAGCTACCGCCTGCTCGTCCTGCCGGACACACGAACCATGACCCCCGCGCTCCTCCGCAAGATCAAGACCCTCGTCCAAGCCGGCGCAACCGTCCTCGGGCCACCCCCGCTCAAATCGCCGAGCCTGACCGACTACCCGGCCTGCGACGAGCAGGTCAAGCAACTCGCCGACGAGCTCTGGGCCGACTGCGACGGCAAATCAGTCAAGCAGCATCGCCTCGGACAAGGCCGAGTGGTGTGGGGAACGACGCCGGAGGCAACCCTCGCGCAAGCAAAGGTGCCGCCCGATTTCACCAGCCGATCGCGCCTGGGCTACATCCACCGAGCCGCCGGAGACACGGACGTCTACTTCATCGCCAACCCACAACCGCACGCCCTCAAGGCAACCTGCGCCTTCCGAGTCAGCGGCAAACGTCCCGAACTCTGGTGGCCCGACACCGGCCGCATCGAACCCGCGGCCGTATTCGCCGAGAAGGACGCCCTCACAAGCCTCCCCCTGTCGCTCGATCCGAGCGGCTCCGTCTTCGTCGTCTTCCGCGACGCCGCCGACAAGCCGGTCGACCCGATCGTCACCGTCGCCCGCGACGGTAAGCCGATCCTGTCTGCCGCCGAGCCCGCGCCGAAGATCGTCGTGAAAAAGGCCGTCTACGGCCTCCTGAACGACCCCGCACGAACCCGCGACGTCCGCGCCAAGGTCCAGCAGCGCGTGGACAGCGGGGAGTACGCCTTCAAGGTCTCGCGAATGGCCGAGGGCGACGATCCCGCCGACGGCGTCGTCAAGACCCTCGTCGTCGAGTACGCCATCGGCGGTCAATCCTTCACGGTCACCGGCCAAGACACCGACACCGTCCACCTGACCGGCGACGCGCCCAAGATCGTCGTGGAAAAGGCCACCTATGGCGTTCCCCGCGACGCGAAGCGGACCCGCGACGTCAAGGCCAAGCTGCAACACCTCGTCGACACGGGCGAGCACACCTTTCAAGTCGCCCGAATGGCACAGGGCGACGACCCCGCCTTCGGCGTCGTCAAGACCCTCGTCGTGGAATACACCATCGCGGGCCGGCGCCTAACCGCCAAAGGCACCGACCCGGACGAGATCACGTTGGACCTGAACCCGACACTCGAGCAGATAGTCGACCTCCGCTGCGGCGCCGACGGCCAACCGCTCGTCGAGGCGTGGCAGCCGGGCCGATACGGGCTGAAGACCGCTTCCGGTCAGACAAAACGCGCAAACGTGCCGGCCCTGCCCAAACCTCTGGAGGTGGGAGGGCCGTGGCAAATCCACTTCCCGCCGAACTGGGGCGCCCCCCAGCATATCACGCTCGAAAAGCTCATCTCATGGAGCGACCACGGCGATACTGGCGTGAAGTACTTCTCCGGAACCGCCACGTACACCACGACCTTCAACGTGCCCCCGGGCCTGCTCGGCAAAGACCGGCGCCTGTACCTCGATCTGGGCAACGTTCAAGTAATGGCGCAAGTGAAGTCGAACGGCCAAGACCTCGGCCTCCTCTGGAAGCCCCCCTTCCGCGTAAACATCACCGAAGCGGCGAAACCGGGCAAGAACGCACTCGAAGTGCAGGTGACAAACCTCTGGGTAAACCGCCTGATCGGCGACGAGCAACTCCCCGACGACAGCCAACGCAATCCAAACGGAACGCTCAAGGAATGGCCCCAGTGGCTAGGCGAAGGCAAACCCAGTCCCACCGGCCGCTTCACGTTCACCACCTGGCGGCTCTGGACAAAAGACCAACCGCCCCTGGAGTCCGGCCTCATCGGGCCGGTAACGCTCGTCTCGTCCGAGATCCGCCAACCGGAGACAACGATGGAAGACCAACCGCAAGCCCGCTGCCCAGAGAAGAAACTCCCACTCCCCGGACACGTCTTCGACGTCAACGGCCATACCGCCTTCGTGATCCTCCCGGCCCAACAAGACCAGGCCAGACCGACGCCCTGGGTCTGGTACGCCCCCACACTCCCCGGCCTGCCCGAAGATCGCGAGCGATGGATGTTCGAGAAGTTCCTCGCCGCCGGAATGGCCGTCGCCGGAATCGACGTCGGAGAGTCCTACGGCAGCCCCAAAGGGCGCGCCGCCTACTCGGCCCTCTACAAGAAGCTGATCGAGACTCACGGCCTCGCCGCCAAGGCCTGTCTCCTCGCCAGAAGCCGCGGCGGCCTGATGCTCTACACCTGGGCATGCGAAAACCCCGAAGCCGTCGCCTGCATCGCCGGCATCTACCCCGTGTGTGACCTCCGAAGCTACCCCGGCCTGGCCAACGCCTCCGGAGCCTACGGCCTGTCGGAGGCCGAACTGACCGCGCAACTGAACGCCCACAACCCGATCGACCGACTGGCCCCGCTCGCCAAAGCGGGCGTGCCGATCTTCCACATCCACGGCGACGTCGACACCGCGGTCCCGCTGGAGAAGAACTCGGGAGAGCTCGCCCAGCGCTACCGCCAACTCGGCGGAAAGGTCGAACTGCTCGTCCCCAAAGGACAAGGGCACAACTACTGGACAGGCTTCTTCCAATGTCAGGCGCTGGTCGACTTCGTCATTGCCAACAAGGCCAAGTAGGCTGCTATGGAGCAAACACGCATGAGAACTCAACTCGTCCCTCTGCTGCTATCGGCCTCAGTGCTTGCCGCGCCCGCGCCGGCCGCCACCCCCCTGTTCGACTTCGAGACCGACGCCGACGTGGCCGCCCTGCGCTTGAGCAGCCAGGGCCAGAGCAAACTGCAGCGAAGCCCCCGATTCGCCACGTCCGGCGCGTCATCCCTCGAGTTCACCACGCCGGCCTGGAAAAAGGGCATGCCCGAGTGGCCCTCGTTCGAGATGAAACCCACCGTCTCCGACTGGCGCCCCTTCGATCGTCTGGTCGTGGACGTGACGAACCCGAGAGGCGAGCGCCATACCTTCCAGCTTCTCATCTCGGACAGCAAGGTGCCGTTCCGCAAGGGGCTGAGGTATCGGTTTGACTTGCCGATGCGAGGCTGTCGTCGGTTCGTCATTCCGCTGTCATCGCTTCCGAGAAGCGTGGATCGGGCGGACATCGCGATCTTGCACTTCTTCACGCAGCGCCCCGACACGGACCTGGAACTCCACCTGGACAACCTCGTCCTGCTCGAGAAGGGCGAGACGTTGCCCGAGCCCGATATGCGCTGCCTGCGTCAGGCGGCCGAGCTGACGCTTGCCGGGGTCCGCGAGGCCGAACAGACTCTGAAAGCTCGCCAGCAAGAGGCGGAGGGCCTGAACGATTCGCCCGAGGCGAAAGAGGTCGTTCGGGGCCAATTCGGTGTTCTAATGAAGCGGCTCGCGGTCCTTCGGAAGGAGTTGGGGGCCGAGAGTCTGACCCTGGCTCGGCTGGATGCGGTGGCCAGACAACTGACAACGGTTCCGAGCAAGGCGGACCGTGTGGTCTCCGTGCTGCAACTGCATCGTGGCTGCGCGGCCCTCGGGCGCGCGTCGGGCCGGATGCTGGTTGGGTTCGCCACGTCGATGGTGAAGGTTCTGCCCCGAGACATGCCCTTTGACCTTCAAGCCGCCCGTGACGTCGAGCTCAATCTGGCCAGGAACGAGAAGGAGAGCTTTCAGGTCGCGGTGTTACCGGTCGGCGACGGACTGAAGCAGGTGTCGGTATCCGTCGGCGAATTGAAGTCCGACCGGGGGGCCGTGCTCGCGCCGGATTGCATCCAATGCGACGTCGTCGGCTACGTCGAGACGAAGCAACGTCCGCCCTATTCGGTGTCGTACGTCGGGTGGTGGCCCGACCCGATCCTCGACTTCCTCGGCCCCGTCGACGTAGCGGCCGGAGATCTACAAACCTTCTGGATTCGTGTCCGCGTGCCGAAGGCGCAAGCGCCGGGTGTATACAAGGGGATGCTGACGGTTTCGGCGGAGGGGGTCGCTCCTCAACGCTTCGGGCTCGCCGTCCGCGTCTACGGCTTCACATTGCCCGACCATAGTCCCCTGCCCACCGCGATCACCTTTTCCGAGCGCCCGGCCCAAATGGGCGGAAAGGACGCCTGGCCCAAACGAAAGCTCCAATACGCCGACTTCCTCGCCGACTACTACATCGACTACGACAGCCTCTACCGAAAACAAGCCCCCGACTTCGACGTCGTCAAACGCCAGCACGAACAGGGCCAACTCGTGGCCTTCAACCTGGGCAACGTCTTCAACGCCGGCGCCCCCACCAGCGGCTTCGATAGCGCGATGAACGACACCATCGCCCGCCTCCGCCTGGCCTACGACAAGGCCAAGAACCTCGGCCTGCTCGATCACGCCTACATCTACGGCTTCGACGAGCGCGGCAAGGACCAGTTCCCCACCCTGGAGAAATGCGCCCAAGGACTCCAACGCGCCTTCCCCGACGTCCTGCTCATGACCACCAGCTACGACCACAGCTTCGGCCTCGACTCCGTCGTCAAGACCATCGACGCATGGTGCCCGCTGACCCCCAAGTTCGACGTCCAGCAGGCGGCCAAGGCCCGAGCCGCCGGCCGACACGTCTGGTGGTACATCTGCTGCGGCCCCCACAACCCGCATGCCAACATGTTCGTCGAATACGCCGCCATCGAGGGCCGGTTGCTCATGGGCGCCATGACCGCCAAGTACCGACCCGACGGCTTCCTCTACTACTCCCTCACCATCTGGAACGACAACAAGCCCATCGAGACCGGACCCTTCACCACGTGGAACCCCGTGAGCTGGACCACCTACCACGGCGACGGCTCATGGTTCTGCTCCGGCAAGGACGGTAAGCCCGTCCCGACCATCCGCCTCGAAAACTTCCGCGACGGGCTCGAGGACTACGCCTACGCCCTCATCCTGGAGGACATCATCCGCCGCCAAGAAGCCAAATCCGCCTCGCTCACCGAGCAGGAAAAGCAGTGGCTCGTCCAGGCCAAGGCCGCCCTGCCCGTCCCAGAGCCCCTCGTCAAGACCACCGCCGAGTACTCGCGCGACCCCGCCCGACTCTACGCATGGCGAAACCGCGTGGGCGACCTCATCGATCGATCCGGCGTCAAAGACGCCAATCCCTGGGGCGCAGACTTCGGCGTCCGCGGCCTGCGTTGACGCTTCGGAGAAGGCTTCCGTCTCCGTGTTCGTTCTCCGGCAGCGCCTGGAATCTAGCGTGACCAATCGTATGATCTGGCTATGAAACGCTCCAAGATAGTGATTTCGGTCAGTCCGCAACTCCTTGAGAGGGTGGACCGTCTGGTAAAGGCCCGGCGGTTCGCGAGTCGAAGCCAGGCCTTCCAAGTAGCCGCCGAGGAAAAGCTCGCTCGGTTGGACAAGAGCCGACTTGCGAGTGAATGCGCTAAGTTGGACACGGCCTTCGAGCAGGCACTCGCCGACGAGCGGCTGTCACAGGACTTAGCCGGGTGGCCAGAATGCTAAGGGGCGACATCTACTGGGCGCAGTTCGACCCGACACAAGGGCGCGAGCAGTCAGGTCGCCAACCAGCCACGTCACACCACCCGCTCACTCCGCCAGCTCCGCCACCACCATCGTGTGAACGTCCAACCGAGGAACCACCACCTGCGTCCCCTGCTCCGTCGCCCGGGCCGTAAGCACAACCCCCTCGGGCTCCTGATGGATCCGAGCGATGCGATACGCCTTCGCAAGCGTCAGCTTGATGTCGCGAATCGGAATCGTCTCCTCGCGCAGCGGAACGTCGTCGTTCGGCAGCGCGTGGAACGCCGTCGTATTCACGTCATTGAAGAGGTGCACGACCAGACGCTTGCCCTCCCGCTCCTGCCGCATCAGCGTAACGTGAACGCACATCGGCGCCTCGACCCGCAGCGGCGGCGCCGCCGGCGACGCCCAAGTCATCGCCTGCCTGAGCAGCACCCGCTGATACGGATACGCATACAGGTAGTAAGCCGCGTCCAGCCCCGCCGCCAGGTACACCACCTTGCCCTTGCCGAACGCGTGCGTCACGATCGCCGGAGTCGTGTCGCCTTGAACGCCGGGTTTCGGAGCCAGCGTCCCCTCGCCGACGGCACCCGCGCCCGAGGGCGCCACCTTGACGGCACGTCCCTTGAACGTCACCGGGGCGTTGCCGATGAACCCCCGAAGCCGCGGCGAGTCCACCGGCGACGAGGCCCGAACCGTCAGATCGAAGATACCCGTACGCTTCTCCCAATACTCCGGCCCCAGGCTCTTGGCGAAGTTGACGTCGACCTCCGCCTGCGGCGGAGCCCCCGTCCGAGCCTGGCCCCGATACCTCACCCCGAGAACGTCGCCCAGCGCGAACGCCTCGCGGGGGTTGCCCGATTCATCGAACAGCGACACGTCCAGCGAGGCGATCAGCCCCCCGCCCCCCGCGACGAACCTGCGAACCGCCGCCACCTGGTCCTCGCCCAGACACGCCGTGTTCGCCAGAATGAGCAGCTTGTAGCCCGCTAGGTCTTCATCGTTGAGGTCCCAGTCGTTGATCACCGCCAGCGGCAGATGCTCCTCCACCGCCGCCCTGAACACGCCGAACACGTTCGCCATGTATCGGTCCTCGACGAGGTGCGCCGCGCGCCCGTAAAAGTTCCGCGTATTGTCGCTCACCACGAGCGCCGCCCACCGCTCGGGCCGCTTGTGCGTCAGCCACGGCTTGCGCCGCCGGACCTCCCCGAGGCATCGATAGATCGTCGGCTGTAGGTGTTCCGGCTGACCCACCGCGATACTGGACGCCGCGCCGTACGTCAGCGCGAGCATCATCCGACGCTCCACCTCGTGCCCCGGAAAGCTGTCCTTGCCGTAAGGATTCCCATGCGACATCAGGTAAGGTTCGCTGAAGGCGACGCGATGGTTCGTTACCGCCCAGATGTACGCATTGGCAAAGGCCGGAATGATCGTCGCACCGCGGTTGCTCTCGTCCAGCCAGAACTCCTGATCGGGAGCGTCCAGCAGCAGATTCATCCGCGCCGGCATGTTTCGCGGAATGCTCAGAAAGTGCCCGAAACGCCCCGCGTTCGTCGTCCACGTGACCAGCGCCACCTCCGGCTTGATCCCCTTCAGCCGAGTCTGCATCCGCCGCACCAGGTCCTCCATCCGCCGATCCGCCCAATGCTGGTACCGACGGTAGGCGGCGTCCGCCATGTCCACGTTGGGGATCGCCTGACCCGTGTCCTTCTTGTAGTTCTCCCGACAGTGCTGACAGTAGCAGACCCCCGCGTAGTGCAGCCCGTCGAAGCTGAACGCGTCCACGTCGGGAAACTGCGTCAGAATCTCCGCCAGAACGTCGATGAAGAAATCCCCGTAAGGCCCCAGCAGACACAGCATCCCCCCGTGCCCGTACTTGACCATGTCGATCTGCGGAATCTCCGTCGTGTTCGTGCCGATCCGGCGCCAGTCCGGGTGCGTCTCGTAAACCTCCCCCTGAAGACACGGCGGATAGACGCCCAAGATCCGAATCTTCAGCCGCTTGTACTCGGCCACCTCCTTGTGAATCCTCTCCAGTGGAACGTGCGGGCTCCGCTTGTGCAGGAGCTTGCTGTCGTAGTACGGGTAGTAGGGGTCGACGAACCCCATCTCGCTGATCGTCACACCCGCCGCCGCGGCCGCCTCTCGCTGCGCCGTGCTCATCCCCGACAGCGTGTACCCCACACCCACCGTCTCCTGAACCCACCCCGGAATCCTGATCTCACGAAACGGCCCCTTGTCGAACGGCTGAGGCATGATCCGCCGACCCCAGATCCCCCCCGCCGATTCCGCCCCCAAGGCCGCGCCCACAACGATCAAAGACTGCAAGAACAACGTGACAAGCCACCTCTCACTCCATGCCATTCGCGCGCCTCCTGGACGTAAGCAACGTGCCTTCACGAACAACCGAACAGACGACAGCAAAAGGGTGCCTCATCCCTGGCCTAGCACGGGCATCTTGCCCGTGACCCGTGACGACGACCGGGTGCCCCATCGCTTCAGGGCCTGTCGATCTAATCGCGGTCGCATCGAAAACAAAGGAGTTATGAACGACGCCTCGAACGTAAGTCCTTATTCTACGTTCCGAACAGCATCGGTTTT
>JAFGLZ010000121.1 GCA_016927755.1 Phycisphaerae bacterium | reverse complement strand
CCCGTGCGGTCTCTCCGGTGGGCGCGTGGGGCATACACACTGGCAGGCAAGCTGCCAGTGGCACCCGCCTAAACTGTCATGCACCCCGGGAGCGGGCGGCGAATCATGAGCCTGTCTCGGAGTGCGTCCCAGGCGATCGCACCCGCCGAACTTGTACGTGTTTGGTGTTCAAACGGGGTGGCATGGGTAACGAACGACACGCACCACAGGAGCGGGTCGTTCATTACGCGTGAGAACAGGCTGGAATAGATGCCCACGGGTAAGCTCCGCCGCCGCTGGCGGCTCCGCTTATCCATGCCACCCCGCTAAGAATCTGTTTCAGAACCCTATGTGGCCCCGGCGCCAAAGCCGGTGGATTGAATGATTCACTGGGCCGTCTCTCGCTTGTCTCCACAGGCCGGAGGCCGCGCTGTGCCACGGTTCTGAAAGAGCTTCTAAGCACGTACCCGACCTTGGTCGGGGGCGTTTGGACGCGTGCGTCCACGCCGACAGCGCGCGAACCGGGCCACCTGTGATGCCGCGCCACCACAAAGCGCTCGTGGTATGGTACAACATGGTGAAGCCGGAACCGAAGGAGGCATCCGTACCGAAGGAGTATTGACATGCGAGTGTATCCGCGAATTCTGTTGATCGGCATCACGGTGGCGATGGGCTGGGTCGTGCCGACACGTGCGGCCGATGACGCCGAAGGAGCTTTCTGGCCGGCCACAGCCGAATGCGCCGACCGTGTTCTGCAACAAGAACTGGCGGCGTCGGCCACTGCCGACGACTGGGCACGCCGGGCTTGGACGCTGAGCCGCTATCGATCCGACCATCCGGCGGCGGCCGGAGCGGCGGCAAAGGCATTGGCCATCGATCCTGACCATTACAAGGCAAACGAGATCGCCGGCCTCGTCGCTCAGATGGGCGGCGATTATGACGCCGCATTCGAACACTACCTCAGACTGCTCGGCCACGACAAACCCGAGTCGGAGCTGTACGTCGCAAAAACGGACAACCTGAATCTGTCGCGAGAGCAGAACGATCGACTGCTGAAACGACTGCGGCAGGCCGCGGACGACCCGACGCTCAATGCCCTGTACCGCTCGCGCCTTGCGTGGTGCATTGCGGGCATGCTCGCCGACCGAGGCCGGCTCGACGAGGCCCGCGCCGAGTACCAGAAGCTCGACTTCGTCACCGACTGGATGGTGATCGGTCCATTCGCCAACGAGGAGAACGCCGGCTACAACAAGGTGTACGGTCCCGAGACCGAGATTGACTACAACAAGATGTACCAGGGACGTGACCGCAAGGTCGGGTGGGCAAGACTGCGGCACGTGGATCCCACCGGGGCAATTGATTTTGACGCGGTCATGTATCCGAACACGCGGGTGCTGGCCTACGCGCTGACGTTCGTTCACGCCGACGCCGACACCGACGCCGTTGTTCGCTTCGGCGCGGGCCAGACCGTCAAGCTGTGGATCAACGATCGCCTGCTGCTCGAGGACGACGAGGAGGTCGGTTTCGTTTTCGATCAGTACGCGGCGCCGTGCAGGCTGAAGGCCGGCTGGAACAAGGTCCTCGTCAAGGTCTGTGAGCGAAGCTCCGTGTGGAAACTCGCGCTGCGTTTCTCCACGCCCGACGGCAGGCCTTTGTCCATGCGTACGGATGCCAAGGAGGACGAGGTACTGACGATTCGTGAGACGCCCGACGCAGCCGGGCCGGCGGACTTCGATTACGTCCGTGGCGCGCACGACTTCTACGAGCGTCAACACAGGGAGGCGCCGGACGATCCCGTTGCCGCCTACTATCTCGCCCAGGCGGAGACCCTTACCGATCGCGACATGCGCGCGGTGGCCACGTTCGAGAAGCTCGTCGCCCTCAACGGCGAGTGCAGCGATCACTACGCTCTGCTGGCCAAGGCTTACCTTGCGGACGGGCGGCCCGAGAAGGCTCTCGTGGCCATGAAGAAGGCCTTAAAGCTGGAGCCGAACCACCTCGAGTGTCTGATCGAGCTGGGTCAGTTCTACGATAACTCCAATCTGTTTGAGAAGGCCCTCGCCACGCTGCGGAGGGCGGCGGAGCTCAACCCCGACTGGCCAGACGCACAATATTACCTGATGGGGCTTTATTCCGACAAGGGCTGGGAGGAACATGTCTGGCGACAGGCGGAATGGTTGCTGGATAAGAAGCCGGATACCGTCTGGGTCCTCGACGCGTACGCCAACCGATGTGGCGAGCGAGGCTTCAACCAGCGCGCCAAGGAATGCTACGAGAAGGTCCTTACCCAGGACTACGGCGACCTCAGCGCCCGGCAGGCGCTGATTCGATTGGCGACGGACCAACTCCGTTTGGACGACGCCCTTGGGCAGTATGCCATCCTCCTGCAGACACGCCCGCTGTCTATCAGCCTCCGCCTCGCCAAGGCTCGTCTGCTGATGCAGTACGAACGCTATGACGAGGCGCTGGCCGAGTGTGAAGACGCACTGGAGATCTGCGGCGAAAACTCGGCGGTGCATCGCCTCATCGGCGATATCCACCAGCGGCGACACGAAGATGACAAGGCGTTGGCGGCGTGGAATACGGCCCTGAAGTACGACCCCGATGATAAGTGGATGCGGGAGTACCTCGAGTTCCTCGAGCCCGAAACCATCGCCGCGTTCGACGAATACGGCGTGGGTGAGGAGGAGGCCGAGCAGATCATCGAGAACCGCGTTGATCCGGCGGACTATCCAAAGGCAGACGCGGCGGTGCTGCTCGATCATTTGGTCACGCAGTTGAACGAGGACGGTTCCTACACGTCCCTCAACCACCAGATCGTGCAGATCCTCAACGACAGCGGCCGGGAGGAATATACGTCGATGCCCACCGGCGGCTACGACGCCAAGGTCAAGCGGGCTGTCGTCATCCAGCCGGATGGAAGCGAGGTCGAGGCGTCGCGGGTCAGCGGTTACCAGGTCAAGTTCGGCCAGTTGCAGATCGGCAGCATCATCGAGATGAAGGCCCAGTGGCGGGGCTCCTCGAACGAGTGGCTAAGCCGGCACTACACGCAGACCTTCCGGTTCCAGGGTACGAGCCCGATGCTCCGATCGCAGTTCGTGCTGCTGGTGCCGAAGTCCCGTTCGATCCGCCACCAGGTTCAGGGCGATCGAGCGAAACTGACGCCCGGCGAGTTCGAAGGCCAGGTCGTTTACGACTGGCGCGCGGACGATGTACCCATGGTCGAGCCGGAGAGGAACCGCCCGCCATTCAGCGACATCGTCGACCTCGTGGCGGTCAGCACGATCGAGGACTGGGACGAGATTGCCCAATGGGAGTATTCGCTGATTAAGGACCAGTTCGTCGCCGACGATTCGGTCCGCCGGAAAGCCCATGAGCTCACTGATGGGCTGACCGCGCGTAAGGACAAGATCCGGGCGATCGCCAACTTTGTCGCCCAGAAGATCCAGTACCGCCAGGACTACGACCGGTCGATCATGGGCATGAAGCCGCACAAGGCCGGCAACGTCCTGGAGAAGCAGGTAGGCGACTGCAAAGATCAGGCGAACCTCCTGATCACCCTTCTGGGCGAGGCGGGCATCTCGGCGAAGTACGTCGGGCTGCGTACCCGTGACGACGGTCGCCTACGAGTCGAGATCCCCTCGAATCAGTGCAACCACGCCATCGTGTACGTCCCGAGCGAGGACGACTTCAACACGGGGATCTGGATCGATCCCACGTCGAATTACGGCGGGATCGACACACTGCCTTGGCAAGACCAGGGCATCGACGCGATCGTTTTCAGAGAGGGCGCCGAGATCGTCTTCATGAGAAGCCCCGTCGATCCCGCGTCCGACTCCGTCGATGAGCGCAGGTACGACGTGTATCTCGCCGAGGACGGGTCCGCGCGAATCAGAATCGTATGGGAGTCCCACGGGCAATTCGCCACGGGCATGCGGCGCTACTTCGAGGCCGAGGGCCTGCGCCGGCAGCGACTGGAGCAGCTTGCCAATTCCATCTACGCCGGAAGCCGCGTGACGTCCTTCGAATTCAGCGACCTGGAGAACCGCGACGTCCCGGTCATCATCGAGTTCGAGTTCGACGCACCCAACGTCGGCCAGGTATCGGGCGACCAGATGGTTCTGCGGCCCAAGGATGTGCTGCGGCTTACCCAGCAGTACGCCAATCGGACGGAACGAACCTACGATATCTGGAACCGGTTCACGCGGACGCAGCGTTCCGTCGAGACGTACCATCCGCCAAAGGGCTATCACCTCGGCACCGCGCCCGAACCGGCCAGCCTGGAGACGGAGTGGATGGAATACGACATCCAGACGACAGAGGATGGCGAGGCAGTGCAAATCCGCCGGGAGTTTGCACTCAAGGCCATCGAGATCCCAAGGACGGCCTATGACGAGGTCCGAGCGTTCTGTGTCGAAGCCGACAGGCACCAGCGTGAGCCGCTGATCCTGGTTCGCCCGGATCC
This sequence comes from Phycisphaerae bacterium, assembly GCA_016927755.1. Lineage (GTDB taxonomy): Bacteria > Planctomycetota > Phycisphaerae > UBA1845 > JAFGLZ01 > JAFGLZ01. Next base: position 814 of record JAFGLZ010000121.1, on the reverse strand, counting down.
GTGACGAAGCGCTGTCGTTTCGAGGCTGTATAACGAGGCACTTCGAAAGAGCTCGTGGCACAGGCGTCTCGCCTGCGTAGTCACCGCCGAGACGGCGGTGCCATAGTTGTCCGGATGAGCCCTTGGTAGCCACCGGCCATGACGAAACGACGAAGACAACACGATCGCGACACCGACCTGCGGCTGCCGCGCGATTTGATCGACGATCTCGTCGCCCTGCACGAGGTCCCCGCGTCCGTGCCGCCGGCTGTCGACGATAAGATCGCCGAGATGGCCTACCATCATTGCGAGGCCGTCAGGACCCGGCGCCGCATCCGGCGTTGGGGCTGGATCGGTGCAGCGGCGGCGGTCGTCTTCTTCCTGATCTGGCTTCACGGCGCGCTGCAAGGCCCCGAGATCGTTACGGACGCTCCCCCGCCCCTGGCGGGCATCCGCGACATCGACCGTAGCGGCCGCGTCGACATCCTCGACGCCTTCGCCCTGGCCCGCCACATCGAGAAGGGTCGCCAACTCGATCCAAGTTGGGACGTTAACCATGACGGCACGATCGATCAGGCCGATGTGGACACCGTCGCCACGACGGCCGTCCGATTGGACAAGGGAGCACCATGACGAAGACACCTACCGGTGTGGTGTTGATCGTTGCATGCCTCGTGACGGGCATCGTCATGCTTGCCCATGCCCAGCAGCAGGGGCGACTCCAGACGCCGAGCGAGGAGCAAGTGCCCGCATTCGAAGAACAAACGAGGCGTCCGTCCACCACAGATTCCAGTGGTGAGGAAGCGGCTGCCGCCCGCCTTGCCGTCATCGACAT
>JAFGLZ010000120.1 GCA_016927755.1 Phycisphaerae bacterium | reverse complement strand
CGCTACGCCCCCGTCGGCGGTGGGTGTTCACGCGCCCCGCTTTCTCTACCCCTGCCAGGTGCGAGAAAACTGATTCGTCAGGGCTGTCGTGGAAAGGTGATCCTGTGGAGCGGTTTGTGAGCCGCCTTGCCTCGGACGTGTGGCGGAGAACAAGGCCGGTCAGGTCGAGTGATCGTCTTGTTCTTGTCCGTTTCCGCCTCGTCCGCGATCGGCGGGGCTGCCGCGGAGCGCGAGGCTGAGGAGATACCAGGGCATGGCCCTGGCGGAGCCGGCGTAATCCATGCTTCGTCGGAAGAGTCCGGCGGATTCGGTGAAGTCCCAGTGGCGCGCGGTGGCCTTGCCGGCTGTGTAGAAGGTCTTGGCGAGCCGGCATCGAGCCAGGTCTCGGGGGATGGCGCCGTTTCCGTGGTCCCGGTAGAATTCCTCGAGGAGCTGTGCTTTGCGGATTAGTATGCGGACGTTGCCGTTGCGGCTGAGGCTGCCGTTGTGGGTGCGCCGGAGACAGAGGGGCTTGGGCACGCTGACGAATGGATAGGTCAGGCTGAGCCGGAGCCACAGGTCGTAGTCCTCGGTGGCCTCGAGCTGCTCGTCGAAGCCGCCGGCTTCCAGGATTCGCTCTCGCCGGGCGACGACGCAGGAGGTGTGGATGAAGATGCTGGCGAAGAGGGGCGCGACGACGTTTCCGCCGTGCTGCCTTTTGCGATGTCCGCGAAGGACGCTGCCGGCCGCATCGATGGTTCTGAAGTCGCTGTATCCCAGGGCCGCGTTCGGCGCATCGTTGAGGGCCGAAACCACTTCTTCGAGGAACTCGGGCAGCCAGAGGTCGTCGGAATCGAGAAAGGCGACCAATTCACCTTGGGCCTCGGCCAGGGCGTGGTTTCTGGCCGCGGCGGCTCCCCGGCGTTCCTGGCGGAGATAGCGGACGGGCCCGTGCCGGGCTCGGATGAGGTCGGGGGTTCGATCGGTGCTTCCGTCGTCGAGGACGATGACCTCAAAATCCCTGAAGGTTTGCCGGTCGACGCTATCGAGAGTCTGTCCGATGAGGGATGCGCGGTTGTAGGTGGGAATGACGATACTCACACGGGGGCAGGGCATGACAACACCTGTGCGGGTCCGCCGACGCGCGGGGGACCCCACCATCCTTGCTCAAGCCTGTCATCATGGAGCCCGAACCACCGTAGCACCATCATACGTCTACCGCGCCTGCCATCGGCGCCACGGCGATCATGCTGTCTTCCTGGCAATTCGGCTCGACTAACCCGTAGGGCATCCCCCACGGGCTGGGGCGTTATTATCCGGGGACCGGGCGGGCGGTTCAAGGACAAAGTTGGCGGAATACCCGGGTGGGACCCCGGATACGGGAAAATGCTGGTCTGGAGCCCTTGACAAGGGTTTGGCGCATGACTAATAACAAGGGTTCTACATCATCAGGGCGGCGGCATCGCATCCGTGGAAGGCGGTGCCGACCTTGGACAGTGAGAGCGAGGTCTGCACGCAAGGCGTTGGTGGTGAGACGCGATGTGGTAGCCTAAGCCGCTACAATTCCCCGGATAGACAGCGTACTTTGGGGTGTTCGCCATGATTCAGGTGAGGAATCTGAGTAAGTGGTATGGTCCCGTCAAGGCGGTCGACAACATCTCCTTCAGGATCAAGGAAGGTGAGATCGTTGGCTTCCTGGGGCCCAACGGGGCGGGTAAGACGACGACGCTGCGGATTCTGACGTGCTTCATGCCAGCCAACAGCGGCTCGGCGAGCGTGGCAGGCCATGACGTCTTCACGCAGTCGATGCAGGTTCGGGAACAGATCGGGTATCTGCCCGAGTCGGTGCCGCTGTATCCCGAGATGCGGGTTCGGGAGTACCTGAACTTCCGCGCGAAGCTTCGGGGGTTGGCGGCGGAGGCTCGCCAGACCTCGATCAAGCGAGCGGCGGCGCGGTGCCGGGTCACCGATTTCATCGATCGTCCCATCGGTCATCTGAGCCGCGGGATGAGGCAGCGGGTTGGGCTGGCCGAGGCGCTGCTTCATGACCCGAAGGTCCTGATCCTGGACGAGCCCACGGTCGGGCTGGACCCCACGCAGATTCGCGAGACGCGGAACCTGGTCAAGGAGTTGGCGAAGGAGCACACGGTGATCCTGAGCTCGCACATCCTGCCGGAGGTGGAGGCGACGTGCGAGCGGACGATCATCATCGCCGGCGGACGAATCGTGGCCAGCGGGTCGCCGAGTGAGCTCAAGGAGCGGATCACGCAGTCGAGCCGGTTGATCGCCGAGATTCGCGGTCCGGCGGACGCGGTCAAGAGCTCGGTCGGCGGCTTGAACGGCGTGGGCAAGGTCGAGTCGAGCCTGACGGACGGTTGGAATCGGCTGCTCATCGACGTGCAGGCGGGTCAGGACGTCCGGGAGGACATCTTCAAGCTGGCCAGCAAGCAGGGGTGGGGGCTTCGTGAGATTCGTCGCGAGGTCGCCAGCCTAGAAGACTTCTTCGTTCAGATCACGGCCCAGCAGCACATCGATCGCGAAGGCCAGTCGTCGAACTAGCTTGTCGCGGCCCGGGCGCCGCGGCGCGCGGGCGGGGCACTTCGATCGGCACTCAGGAGGTGTTGACGTGCGAAACATCATGGCCATGACGCAACGGGAGTTGGCGGCGTTCTTCTACTCCCCGATCGCCTATGTGGTGTTGTTCGCGTTCACGTTCATGGTAGGGCTTTTGTTCGCCTACTTGACGGAGAACTTCAGCGAGGGGGCGGAGGCGTCGCTTCGGTTGACGTTCAACTGGCTGCCGCTACTGCTTTGCGTGACGGTTCCGGTGCTCACGATGCGGTTGTTCAGCGAGGAATACCGGAGCGGGACGATCGAGACGCTGATGACGGCTCCGATCAGCGACGCGGAGGTGGTGGTCGGCAAGTTTCTCGGCACGCTGCTCGTCTACGTCGGGATGCTCGGCGCCACGTTGTTCTACGCGATCCTGCTGGCGGTCTACGGGGATCCGGACTACGGGATGCTCCTGTGCAACTACTTCGGGCTGCTGCTGATCGGGGCGATGTTCGTGGCGATCGGGCTGTTCTTCAGCTCGTGCACGCGGAACCAGATCATCGCGGCGCTGCTCGGGGCGTTCTTCCTGCTGATCGTCACGATTCTGGCCTGGATCATCGTCTCGTCGACCGACGTGAGCGGCGTCACGAGGACGGTGCTGCAACGCATCTCCGTGATGGATCGGTACCAGCTCTTCAATCGGGGGCTGGTGGACTTGGACAACCTGGTCTTCTTCTGTGGGGGCACGGCGTTCTTCCTGTTCCTCGCGGTGAAAGTCGTGGAGTCGAAACGATGGCGATAGACAAGGAAAACAAGACCACGGAAGCTTCGAGCGAACCCGTCCTTCGGTTCAAGGGACGTCAGTGGATCGTGGGGGCGAACGTGCTGGTGGTGGTCGTCCTGTCCGTGGGGCTGCTCGTCTTCGCGAACTACCTGGCGTTCCGCTTCAACAGCAAGAGCGATTGGACCTCGACGGGCGTCAACAGCATCGGCGAGCAGACGCAGAAGCTGCTGGACGGGCTCGATCAGGAGGTCACGCTGACCAGCCTGTACCAGACGTTCCAGGACCCGACGTACGACGCCGAGGCGAGGAAGTTCCGCACGGCGGTGGACGACATGCTTCAGCTCTATCAGACGGAGCGACCCAGCAAGATCAACGTGGCCAGCATCAATCCGGCCAAGGATCGCGACAAGATCTTGGCGCTGGTGGACCGGCTGCGGAAGAAGACGGCGTATCAGGGCGAGGCCAAGAAGCACAAGGCGCTGATCGAGACGTTCACCAACAAGCTGTCCGGGGAGATCGGGCAGTTGCTGGCCAACGAGAAGAAGGTCCTACAGGAGCACCTGGACAAGAGCGCCGAGCTCGGCAGCGTCCGTGAGTACGGGATCATTCTGCGGAACTGCCAGATCCTGGCCCAGCAGGCCGATCGCGTGAAGGAGGACGTGGCGGCCCTGACCGGCGACGAGTTGCCGAAGTACACGGCCGCGGTGGACGCGATCAAGGGGTACTACGAGCAGCTCAAGGCGGCCTTGACCGAGGGCGGCAAGTGGATGGCCGACGTGGACAACTGGGCCAAGCGGAACAAGATCGCCAAGCCGGCGGACGCGGCGTTCTTCACGGATGCCCCGAAGCGTTACGCGAAGCTGATCGACGAGGTCGGCAAGGAGCTGGACAAGGCGAAGGACCTGCCGAAGCTGAAGCTGGAAGACCTCGATCGGGAGGTCCGTCCGGACACGATCATCGTCGAGACGAGCGCGGAGGCCCGCGTGCTGAGCTTCGACGACGTCTGGCCGCCGAGGGAGCGGGGGCAGTTCGGTCAGCCGCAGGGGTCGGGTTTCGACAGTCGCAAGAACGCGGGGGAGCTTCAGATCAGCTCGGCGGTCCTGCAGCTCACGCAGAAGGAGAAGACGGCGGTGATCTTCGTCCGCCACGGCGGGCAGCCGCTGTTCTTCGGCGGGTTCATGATGGGCGGCCGGCAGGCGCCTTACGCGGCGGCGAAGGAACGGCTTGAACGGGCGAACTTCATCGTGAAGGAATGGGACGTGGGGGCCAAGAAGGAGCCGCCGGAGTTCGAGGACGGGGAGAAGCCGACTCGGACGATTTGGGTGCTGCTCAAGCCGGAGGCGCAGGAGCCTCCCCCGGGGATGCCGCCTCAGATGCGGCAGCGACCGAAGATGTTCGGCCCACCGGAGCGGGAGGCGGTCGAGCGGGCGATGGGCGAGAACCCTCGCGTCCTGGTGATATCGGGTTGGATCAGGCCTCAGCAGCAGATGCCGATGATGATGGCGCCGCCGCCGTCGTACGAGTACAACGACTGGCTGAAGGACAAGTGGGGGGTCGAGGTTCAGTACGGCTATCCGGTGCTGGAGTGGACGAGCTTCGAGCCGGGCAAGATGGTTCCGCGGGGGGATCCGACGAGCATCAGCCGGCACTACGAGCTGACCGAGCAGATGATCGTGGAGCCGCTACGGAGCCTCAAGGCGGTGTTCCCCGACGCGGCGCCGATCAAGAAGCAGGAGAAGCTGCCTGACGGGGAGACGATCGAGGAGTTGGTGGTGGTTCCGAATCGGGACGACGTCTGGGCGGAGTCGGACTTCCAGGGGCTGGTCCAGGAGTTTCAGCAGAAGCAGAGCACGTCGAAGGGCAAGATGGACGTGTCCGGGCCGTTCCCCATTGCCATCGCGGCGGAGAAGACACAGGACGGCAAGGTCGTTTCCAAGATGGTGCTGATCTCCAGTCTTCGGTTCGCGATGGACGCGGTGGCCCAGCAGATGGCGGTGATGCGTCAGGCGGACCGGCTGGTGATGGCGCTGAACAACCCGGGGAACATGGATCTGTTCGTGAACTCCATTCACTGGCTGAACGACAACGCGGGGATGATCGGCAAGGGCATCGAGAGCCGGGACATCCCGCGGTTGTACAAGCTGGAGCCAGGGACGGGCCAGACGATCGCCAAGGCGCTAGCGGTGGCGATTTGGCCCGCGATGGCGCTGGTGGCCGGTCTGGCGGTCTGGTTCGTGCGAAGGAGGTAGATCGAGAATGAACGTCAAGACGACGATGGCTTTGGCGGTGATCCTGATCGTGGGCGTCGGCGCGTTCCTGATCTTCGGACCGGACAAGCCCGCGGGGCAGGATGCGTCGACGAAGGAGACCGACCAGAAGGCCAAGCCGCTGTACGAGCTGGCGCAGCTCGTGAAGTTCGAGGTCGAGGCGCCCGGCAAGCCGAAGCTCGTCTTCACGAAGCCCCTCAAGGAGGGCAAGAGCGACGAGTACGAGGACTGGCAGATGGTCGAGCCGATCAAGTCCAAGGCGACGAACTGGGAGGTGAATTCGTTCGCCGACAAGTTCAAGTCGCCGAAGTACAAGGAGGAGTTCACGCCGGGGCAGGGGGGCTTTCCCTCGGAGGACAAGATCTCGCTGGCCAAGCCGAAGGCGGTCATCACGGTGACGGACGCGAAGGGCGCGAGCCGGAAGGTGGAGCTGGGCGATCGCGTTTTCGGCGGCGAGCAGACGTACATCAAGATCAGCGGCGAGCCGAAGGCGTACATCGCCGAGGTCGACGTTCGCGAGGACCTGAAGAAGGACGCCAAGAAGTTCCGGTCGAAGGACTTGTTCGATTTCGACAAGTCGAAGGCGGTCCAAGTCGAGGTCACCGACTCGGGCAAGACGTACACGATTATCAAGGGCGAGGGCGACAAGTGGGTCATCGAGCCGATCAAGGCCCCGGCGGACAAGGCCAAGATCGACAGCTTGATCAGCGATATTCGTTATCTGCGGGCGGAGGAGTTCGTCGAGGACGCCCCCAAGAACCTGGCCGCGTTCGGACTCGACAAGCCCAAGACGTCGATCAAGGTGACGATCGAGGACAAGATCGAGAAGAAGGACGAGAAGGCCGGCGGCGAGGACAAGCCGACGACCACGCAGGCGGAGGAGAAGAAGTTCGAGATCAAGCGGAGCGACCACGTGGTGCAGTTCGGCGGCGCGAGCGACCTGAAGGGCGACAAGTTCTTCTGCAAGCTGGGCGATCAGCCGTGGGTGGTGAGCGTCACGAAGGCGACCTACGAGAAGGTGCAGCCCAAGCTGGATCAGTGGCGAGACTCGAAGGTCACGCAGGCGAAGGTGCTCGACGCGGAGAAGATCGCACTGACGGTCGGGGGCGGCACGCTGACGCTCGTGAAGAAGGAGGGGTCCTGGAAGCGGGATGACGCCAAGGGCGGCAAGGCCGAGGAGAGCGCGGTTACCGATCTGCTGAACGGTCTGAAGGACCTCAAGGCCCAGAGCTGGGTGGACGATCCGAAGGACGTCAAGGAATATGGTCTGGACAAGCCGCGAGCGGAGATCGTGCTGTCGATCAAGGGTCAGCCGGGCGTGGAGCGGATCGTCGTGGGCGGCGACACGAAGAGCGGTCTGCTGACGTACGTTCATGAGGCGGCGAGCAAGTCGATCGCCGTCGTGAAGCTGGACGCGGCGAAGAAGCTGTTGGTTCCGGCGTTGAGCTATCAGGACCGGACGGTTCAGAAGTTCGTGAAGAGCCGCGCGGACCGGATCGAGCTGGCGGGCAAGGACGGGACCGTCGTTCTGACCAAGGCCAAGGGCGCGTGGAAGATGGACAGGCCGGTCTCGGCGGAGGCGGACACGGACGCGGTCAACGACCTGCTCAGCAACCTCGGATCGCTCAAGGCCCGGCAGATCGCGGGCGAAGGCGATCCGGCGAAGTTCGGGCTGGACAAGCCGGAGCTGACGGTGACCGTGCAGGTCCAGGCGCCGCCGAAGGCCAAGCCGAAGCCGACGACGAGCCAGGCGAGCACGTCGAGCCAGGCGGCGGCGAGCAAGCCGGCGGCCACGAAGCCGGCGTCGACCCAGGCGAGCAAGCCGGACGTCTACGTGCTGAAGGTGACGAAGAAGGACGACAAGGTCTACGCTTGCGTGCCGAAGAGCAAGCTGATCCACGAGCTGGACAAGGCGGTGTACAACGCCCTGACGGCCGAGACGCACGAGCGCAAGCCGCTGAAGTTCGAGACGAGCGAGGCGGTGGCCGTCGACGTGGTCGGGGGCGAGAAGCCGCTGAAGTTCGCCAAGAAGGACGACAAGTGGTCTTACGTTCCGGACCCGTACCTGGCGATCGACGAGAAGAAGGTCACGGACCTGCTGAGCGCGTTGCGCGATCTGAAGGTCGAGCGGTACGTCAGCTACGGGGCGAAGGACCTGAAGGCGTTCGGGTTGGACAAGCCGGAGCTGACGGTCACGGTCAAGACGAAGGACAAGACGTTCGAGATGCTGCTGAGCGCCGCGGACAAGGACGGCAAGCGGAAGGCGGCGCTCAAGGCGGCGTCCGGGGCGATGAAGGTCTTCGTCGTGGGCAAGGGCGACGTCGGGAAATTCGCCAAGAAGATCGGCGATTTCGTCAAGAGCTAAGCGGCGGGTTTCGTCGGGACATCAGTTGGGATCGTAAGAGGCGGTCGTCGCGCGCCGGCGCGGCGGCCGCCTTTGCTTTCCGGCATCGGGTCAGATGATCACCTCGGGAGCGTAGGGGGTTCCGGTACGGGACGAACCACGGGTCCGCCGCAAGCGATATCCATCGTGGCGGGTGCATTCGGCCTGGGCGTGGCTTGTCGGGGTCGACGAGGATTCCGGCGGCGGACCCATGCCACCCCGGTTCTCGGAGCGCCACCCAGCAGGTGGTTACACCGCACGGGAGGCAGGCAAGCAGGCAGGGATGCCTGCGTTACATGGGGGCGTGCGACGGTAGAGGGCGTCAGCGTCTTGGGCCGAAGGTCTCTTCGCTCTCGTAGGGGCCGGCCTCGGCGATGGGCAGGCGGACTCTGAAGATGGTGCCCTCGCCGGGCATGCTGCTGACGTCGATGCGTCCGTTGTGCTCGTGGACGATCTTCTGGGCGACGGCGAGTCCGAGCCCGGTTCCGCCTTGTCCCTTGGAGGAGTGGAAGGGCTCGAAGATCAGGGGGAGGTCCTCGCTGCTGATGCCGGGGCCGTTGTCGGCGATGGTGATGACGGCCTCCTGGCCCTCCTCATCGAACTTGATTTTGACGTTGATCACGCCCTTGTGGGGCTCGACGGCATCGATGGCGTTGCCGATCAGGTTGAGGATGACCTGGTGGATTCCGTCGGGGTCGACGGGGATCGGGGGATGCTCCTCTTCCGTCTCGGCCAGGAGCATGACGTGGCGGTCATCGGCATTTCGCTGCACGAGCTCGACGACCTCGTTGACGATCCGCCCGAGCTGGACCATCTGCCGGCTGGGCTGACGGTCCTTGCTGAAGGCCAGCATGTTCGTGGTCAGGTGGTAGATCTTGTCGAGGTTGCGCTGGACGATGGGCCAACCGGTGGCGACGGTCTTGACGTTCTGCTTTCCGAGGCCCATCTCGATCAGGTCGGCCCCGGACCGCATGCCCTGCAGGATGTTCTTGATGTAGTGGGACAGGTAGGCGACGGTTTCGCCGGTGGCGGCGAGCCGCTCGGTCTGCATCCTTGCCGAGAGGAGCTTGAGGTTTTCCAGGGCGAGTCCGGTCTGCCGGCCGATGGCGACCATGAGCCGGAGCTGTTCCTCGGTGAGCTGTCGGTTCGAGGCGGCCGAATCGATGTGGATGATACCGAGCACCTCATCGCGGACGGCGATCGGCGCGCAGATGACCGACCGCAGGCCGTAGCTGTGGATGCTGCTGTCTTTCGAGGCGGCGAATCGCTGGTCGGTCTGTGCGTTGGTGCACAGGATGCCTTCCTTTCGAGAGATGACGTGCTTGACGATGGTCTCGCTGGTGGTGACCTGCCCGCTGTCGCTGGTGCCGTTCTTGGTTCGGCGCCGCACGACGTGGGGGAGGAGTTCGCCGGATTCCTCGTCTCGCATGAGGATGAAGCCATGATCGACGCGGATCTCATCGAAGACGGTGTCCATGACGCGCTCGAGGAGTTGGTCTGGCGAGAGGATCGAGCTGGTGGCCTGGATGAGGCTCTGCATGACTCTCCAGGAGCGCACGGCGCCGGCGGTCTGCTGATCGGCGATGATGACGCTGTCTTCGCTGCTGGGGGCGCGGCTGAGGATGGAGGAGTCGAGGGCGGGACTGCTGAGATCGGTGTCGTAGCTGCTGTCGCTCGGGAAGAAGGTGACGTCGATCTCCGTTGGCCGGTCCTCGCCGCCGAAGACGAGCAGGGAGCTGCCGATGCGAATTTGATCGCCGTGCTTGAGGGTGATGGGTTCGGCGACGCGCTGTCCGTTCAGGAAGGTTCCGTTGATGCTATCGAGGTCGACGAGCTGCCATCGCCCGTTGTCTGGGACCAACTGGGCGTGTCTGCGCGAGACGGTATTGTCGGTGAGCGGAACGACGTTGCTGGAGCGGCCGATGAGGGCCGGATCCCGCGCCGTGCGAAAGACGCGGCCCCTGTCCGGGCCCTGTAGAACGGTAAGGGTAGCCACTTCAGAGTCCTCTGCCGCTATCTCCGGTCCGACGCAGAGGGCGCCGGGACCGTCAGTTAGTATTCACTAACAATCATCCAGTGCCTTGCCGGGCGGATGAAAGGACGAACCACTCCTGCAGGTGTTTACACAGAATTCTAAGACGGGGTTGCGGTAGTGTCAATGTGTTATTTAGAGCACGGAATAGTGTGATATCCTTACCATGCCAGCGGCAAGGCGTTTTTGGCGCGTGCTTGCCAAGGCATCTCCGATGCCTTACAGGAAACGACAAGACCGTGGACTCGATTAGGAGATGCGGACCGTGACGCGTATCGAAGCCAACCCGGACAACATCGGTCAGGTGTTCCAGGAGCACACGAAGTACAAGTACGTTGCCACGCCGAGCGAGATGATGCGTGGGCGTCCGCTGCCGGCCGTTGAGCAGCCGGTGCCTGACGGGGCCGACATCATGACGCTTCCTCGCGATGCGGCCGGCGATCAGGAGGCGGAGGTTTTCTGGCGTCGGGTGGCGTCGCGCCGTTCTCGGCGGAACTTCGCCGACGAGGCGCTCGAGTTGGGCGAGCTGTCCACGCTGCTTTGGGCTACCCAGGGGGTTCTGAAGATGATGGACGGTCACACGATGCGGACGGTGCCGTCGGCGGGCGCCCGCCACCCATTGGAGACGTACGTCATCGTCAATCGGGTGGAGTCGCTGGCGGGGGGGCTCTATCGCTATCAACCTCTCGAGCATCAGCTCGTCCAACTCCGCGAGGATGCTCGTCTGGGATTCCAAGCGGCGATGGCATGCCTTCAGCAGAACATGGTGGCCTTGTGTGGGGCGACGTTCGTGTGGACCGCCGTGATCGATCGTGCTCGCTGGAAGTACCAGCAGCGGGGGTACCGGTACATCTACCTTGACGCCGGTCACGTTTGCCAGAATCTGTACATGGCGTGCGAGTTCCTGCACCTGAACTGCTGTGCGATCGGGGCGGTGGATGACGACGTGATGAACGAGCTCATCGGGGTCGACGGTCGCGAGGAGTTCGTGATCTATCTGGCCGTTGTCGGCAAGCGTCGGGGTGGGGGTTGAGTGGTGGGCGCGTCAGGGCAGGAGGGCGGGCCAGGGGGCACCGAATTCCTGGACCCAGTAGATTCCATAGGTTCCGCCGGTTCGAACGGCCACACCGATCTCGGTCCACATGGGGTTGATGATGTTTTCGCGGTGGCCGTCCTCGGATTCCATCCAATCCTGGACGACCTCTTCGACGGTCTTCTGCCCGGCGGCGAGGTTCTCTCCGACGGCGCGGTAGCGATATCCGTGGGCGGAGGCGCGTTCGCCTGGGCCTTCGCCCGTCTCGGGATGGTAGTGTCCGAAGTAGTCGTCTCGGATCATGGTGCAGCCGTAATCCCCGGCGACGGCGGCGAGCGTTTCATTGTAGGTCACGGGGCCGACGCCGTTTTCGGCGCGGATTTCGTTGACCTTTCGGATGACCTCGTCCACGAGTTGGGCCTCATCGTCGGGCAGGTAGCAGGTGTCACTGCTGGGGCTTACGTAGCCCGCGACGGAGCTTGGCAGGAACGGGAATTCCTCGATTGAGCCGCATCCGAAACCGGCAATGCCAATCGTGGCAAGTAAAGTGAAAGTGAAGATCGTGGATCGTCGAACCGACGTCATGCTTCCCTCCCCAGGGGATAATCGGCGTTTGGTAACTCTATTCACGCAGCCCGCCCCGTTCAAGCCCAGAGACATGCGGATGCCTCTTTTCTAGCCCAAAGGCCGATAAAAGACAAGCTGGGGACGCAGGCACCGGCCGGTTCACGGGTTTATTCGACCCGGAGCGGCGGCCGATCGTCTTGTGGGAGGGGTTGGCTTGGCGGTCGCCGTTCTCGCCCAGGAGATACCGAGACGGCTCCCCGCTCGATTTGTTGACTTGGGGGGGCGTGCTCTTACACTTGACGGGATATGGCGTGACGCAGCCACATGGGAGGGCGTATGGGCACGGTATTGGACCGGATCGTGGCACGCAAGGCGGAGGAGGTACTGGAACGCAAGCGTCGCCGGCCGATCGAGGACGTCAAGCGAGCGGCGGGGGAGACGCCTCGTCCGCGGAACTTCTACAGCGCGATCGCCGCGGACCCGCCGCGCGGGATCCACCTCATCGCGGAGGTGAAGAAGGCTTCTCCGTCGGCGGGGCTGATCCGTGACGATTTCGACCCTCAGACCATCGCTCGCATCTACCACGAGGCGGGGGCTTCGGCGATCAGTTGCCTGACGGACGAGCCCTTTTTCCAGGGGCGACTCGAGTACATCGAGCAGATCAAGGGGGTCGTTCCGCTGCCGGTGCTTCGCAAGGACTTCATGATCGACGAGTATCAGATCTATGAGGCGCGGGCGGTCGGGGCGGACGCGATTCTGCTGATCGCCGACATCCTCAGGCCGCAACAGGTCCTGGACTGGATGATCCTGGCGACGGAGTTGAACCTCACGGTCCTGCTCGAGGTGCACGACGCGGACACGCTGCTCCAGGTTCGTTCGGTGATAGGTTTTCCGCATCGGCGTTACAGCCTATTGGGGATCAACAATCGGGACCTGAAGACGCAGACGATCGACCTGGCGACGACGTCGAGACTGGCCGAGCTGGTCGAGGATGAGACGCTGCTTGTCTCGGAATCTGGCGTGAGGACTCGCGAGGACGTTCTCCGACTGCAGCGGGCAGGGGCCAGGGCGTTGCTGATCGGCGAGACGCTGATGCGGGCTGATGACATCGCCGGGAAGATCGAAGAGCTGTTTGGCCCGGCTTCCTGACCTTGGCTGGTGCATATCCATTTGATCCACAATTCGTTACATCATGATTCCCGTGGGGGTGGGTTGACGTCGGACGCGGACGGAGGTTCCTCAGGGCGAGGCTTCCTTGTCGGCGTCGGCATCTAGGCGACGCTTCTGCTCGTTTCCGTGGCCATCGCATAGGGACCGGGGTTCTGGGGCGCTGTTTGGGGGGAGGGCGCCCTTGCCTCGGCCGGTGCCGGGAATACAATAAGCGTGACTACCTGTCCGACGGGGGGCCAGTCTCGCGGCTGTGCCGGAGGGCGGAAGCCATATGGCCCACAATCGATCGGTTCTCTTCCTCGCGGCGGCGCTGGCGCATTGCTGTTTGCTTGTGGTTCCGCCGGCGCGGGGGATCGTTGTCAGCGATGAGCCCAACAACCATGTCGTCACGCCACCGTCCGACTTCGACATGGTCGGTCTGCTCATGTGGCAGGGCGATCCGGGGTCGTCCGCGGTGCTCATCGATTCCTGGCACATCCTGACGGCCAAGCATGCGCTGAGTCCGGGCGTATTGGACGACCATCGGTTTGAGCTTCACCTTTCAAGCGGCACGGAGGTCTACGAGATCACGGCGCGATTCCTCCATCCGACGGCCGACATCGCCGTCGGGAGGCTGGATCGAAGCACGGGCTTGCCTGGGTACGGCCTGTACACGCAGAGCAACGAGGTCGGGAATGAGGGGGTGCTGGCGGGGTACGGCGTCAGCGGGACGGGCCTGACCGGTGAGGACAGCACGACGTATCCAAGGGGCACGAAACGGTCGGGGTATAACCACATCGGGCAGGTTTATCCCCAGGGAGACGTGGACTACCTGCTCACGGATTTCGATCGGTCGTACGGCGTCGGGCCGATTCCTCCTGGGACGCTGGGGGCGAGCAGGGAAGTGATGATCGCTTCGGGAGACTCCGGCGGGCCGATGTTCATCGAGAGCGGCGGCGATCTGTTGATCGCGGGCGTCAATATCTCTGTGAGCGATCAGAACGGGAGTCACGTTCTGGCCGACTTCGGCGACATCGGGTGGCACCTCCGCGTGAGCCCGCTTGCCGCATGGATCACGAGTCAGATCTCCGACTACAAGGCGTTGTCTCTGACCGTCGTCAACGGCGTCCTAGGTCACGTGGAGATGGAGCCGTCGCCGACCAACCCCAACCAGCCGGAGTTTCCCGTGGGGGTATCGGTAACGCTGACGGCCGTTCCCTCTGACGGCGAGCAGTTCAGTCAGTGGCTGCTGTACGATCCCAACCACCCCGGCGACTCGAACCACGCGGTGGCGGACACCAACGAGTCGCTCACGTTGGTGATGGACGCCGATCGGGAGGTTCAGGCCGCGTTCAAGTGCGGCAGCGGCATCGGGCCGCTGCTCTCCGTGGCTCTCATGGCCCTTTCGATGTGGCGATTCGCTCCGCGGCGACGGGCTTACCGCAATCGCTGATTCCGCGCGGAAGGATTCCATTTCCGGATCACGACGATCGTCCATCGGGCTTCCTTGATGGGAGCGGGGTCGTTCGCTACCGTGGCGGGAGGAGACCTGGGTCGGGATCCGGACCGCCGCGCTGGGTGGGTTCCCATCCCTTCGACCCTTGCCTAGTTCGGTCACCCGAGGCGCGCTTACAGGGGGCTCTTGCGACATGGCCATGCCGACGGATTCCGCGACGACAGCGGCTGAGATGCTGCGCGACGGCAGTTGTTTCCAATGGTACGTGATTCCGCTGCTGGCTTTTGTCGTGTACGTGTACGCGGTGGAAGTCGAGCGACGGAACTGGAACCTGCTCTTTGCGGGGCTGGCGTTCTGGGGGATGGACTGGTTCAACGAGATCTGGAACTCGCTCGTCTTTCACTTCACCGACTATGCACCGCTGTGGGGGGCGCCGGCGAGCACGGCGTTTCTCATCTTGATTGGGCTGAACATCGAGATCTGCTTCATGTTCGCGGTAGCGGGGATCGCCTTCGGCAAGATGCTTCCGGCGGACCCAAAGTCGAAGCTCCTGGGCCTGCCGAACCGGTGGGTGCATGCGGTGGTGGGCTCGGGCTTCTGCGTGTTCGTGGAGGTCCTGCTGAACGAGGTGGGCGCCCTGACCTGGGACTACTCTTGGTGGAACACGCGGGTTCCGTGGTTGATCTTCCTGATCGGGTATTTGCCGTTCTTCGTGGTCTCGTTTTGGGTTCACGACATGGCGAGCGTTCGGCGGAAGGCGGCGGTGGTCGGCTTCATCTATGGGGTGGATCTCGTGGCCGTGATTGTCTTTGGTGTCGTTCTCGGGTGGATCTGACGATTTGGGATTACTGAATCTCCGGGAGCCGCCCGTCTGACAGAGACGACCTCAACCAAGGTTGAGTGAGTGCGCGAGGCACAGAACAACATGCGCGGGCGTTGGCGCGCGGGACCGACGGTCTGGCCGAAGCGTCCGGGCAGGGCGCTGAGGGGTAATGAGGACCATGAGCTACGAACGAGGGGCCAAGGCGCTCGGCTTGGAGATGACCGACCGGATTCCGCAGACCGAGTACATCTCTCACCGCCAGTTCATCATGAAGGTCACGGGTATCGACCCGGAGGACCCCGATCAGGGCGGCAAGGCAGCGCCCGCGCTGGCCAAGGCCCTGGATTACGACTTCGTCTGGAGCACGTACAGCCGCGATTGGGGGCTGCCCCGCGCCGACATGGGTCGGGCCAAGTTCTACGAGACGGAGACGCCGTGGGCCTCGCACTACGAGCTCAAGACGGAAGAGGACGTTCTGCGTTTTGACCCGCTCAAGGCGGCCAAGCTGCCCGGGCTCGACGAGCTTGCCGATGACGTACGTCGATACTACAAGCAGGGCAGGGCGGCGTACCCGGATGCGATCTTCCCGGGCGGGTTCTACAACTCGGTGTTCACTTGGTGCATCGTGACGTTCGGGTGGGAGCTGTTCATGGCGGCGGCCATGACGGATCCGGATCGCTTCGACCGCGTCATGGCGGGTTTCTTCAAGATCACGATGATGGTGGTCGAGGCTCACATCCGGGCGGAGGTTCCGGTGTTCCTGTGCCACGACGACATCGCGTGGGCTTCGGGTCCGGTGTTCTCGCCGGATTGGATGCGTCGGTACGTATTTCCTCGTCACAAGCGGATGTGGGCTCGGCTTCGTGAGGCGGGCATCCAGGTGCTGTTCTGCTCCGACGGCAAGTTTGACGCCTTCATCGATGACCTGGCCGAGGCGGGGGCCCAGGGCTTCATCTTCGAGCCGCTGACCAGCCTGGAGACGATCGTCGAGAGATACGGCAAGACGCACGTGATCATCGGCAACGTCGATTCGCGAATTCTGCAGTTCAAGGGCCCCGAGGAGATCCGCGCCGAGGTCAAGCGGTGTGCCGACGTGGGGCGCGATTGCCCGGGGTACTTCTTCGCCGTCGGCAACCACATCCCGTACACCGTTCCGATCGCGTCGGTCGAATGCTATCTGGAGGCGGTGGAGGTCTTCGGCCGACGATAGGGTGTTTCACCCGAAGAAATTCACCTCGATAGGCTGAACGACGGGGCGATCCTCGGTCGATTCCTGGCTTTGTGGATTCCTTCAGTGGTCATCGCCGCCCGGAGGCCGGGCCCCGGGAGCGCCTCGGGGATCTGATTGACGAATTTCCGGTAACGAATCCGTTCGACCCGTGTCTATGATACCAGCTAGGGCGCGGGCAAGGGCGCGGCGCGGCCGCGCACATCAGTTCAGAGGTAAGCACGTCACCGTTCGGCGTTGGAGGATCCTGCAATGACACGGACGAGTTGGTCGAAGGGCCTGTTGGTACTGCTGGTTCTGCCGCTTGTCGGCTGTCAGTCCTATCCTTTCCGAGCCACGGTGGAGTTTCGGGAGACGGCTGCTCTGGATGGGATTCGGCGGATCGAGGTCGAGACTCAGAACGGCTTGATCGAGGTGAAGGGGGATGCGTCGCGGAAGGACATGGACTTGCGGGCGGAGAAGGTCTCGCACGGGGTCAGCACGGAGGACGCGCGCGTCCACGCGGAGAAGGTAGAAATCGCGATCAGTCGAGATGCGAGTCATCCCGATCGTCTGCGAATCATCGTGAAGGTCCCGCTAGCCGACAAATCGCGCAGCGCCGGGGCGTCGCTGTGGATCGAGCTTCCGCCCGACTTGGCGGCGCAGCTCGAGACGACCAACGGGTGTGTGTTGGCGACGGACCTCAACGGCGGCCTGGACGCGGAGACGACGAACGGCAGCGTCACGCTAGCGAAGCTCAAGAACAAGATTCGGGCTCGGAGCACAAACGGCAAGATCATCGCCACCGACATCGGTGGGGAGGTAGACGTCGGGACATCCAACGGGGCGGTGGAACTGACACGGGTTTCGGGCGGTCGGATCAAGGCCGTCAGCACGAACGGGCGGATCAAGGCTACGCAGATTCGAGCGGCGGCCGTTCTCCAGAGCACGAACGGCGGCATCGAGCTGAGGGCGGAATCGGTCCCGGATCAGCCCGAAATCAGGTTAACGACGACGAATGGAAGCGTGAAGGCGTTCTTGCCGGGCGGCATCCGGGCGAGACTTGGGATTTGGACGACCAACGGGCGGATCCACGCCAATCTCGATGGCGCCAAGGTGGGGGATATCGACTCGGGGAAGAGCCACCTCAAGGCCACGCTCAACGGCGGCGGTGGGCTGATCGACATCAAGACCACGAACGGCTCGGTAGACCTGGAAGCGCTTGCGGGAGAAGATTCCTGAGCCGCTCGGCTCTCGAATCTCGACGAGTGCCTAGCCCTGGGTCTAGCCGAACAGCACGTCCTGCATCGTGTAGAAGCCGACGGGTTTCTCAGCGACCCAAACCGCGGCGCGAAGGGCGCCTCGCACGAATGTGTCTCGAGTGTGTGCCACGTGTCGCAGCACGACCGTTTCTCCTAGACACCCGAAGTGGACATCGTGCTCGCCTACCGTGTCTCCGACGCGTAAGGCGAGTACGCCGATCTGTCCGGCGGGTCGCTGTCCGGTCTGGCCTTGGCGTCCGTAGACGGCGTCCTTGCCAGGATCGCGTCCGGTGGACTGGCAGATGCGGTTGAGCAGTTCCACGGCGGTGCCGCTAGGTGCGTCGGCCTTGAATCGGTGATGGGACTCGATGATCTCACAGTCGTAGTCTTCGCCGAGCGCGGCGGCGACCTGTCCGGCGATGCGAAACAGCACGTTCACTCCGACGGACATGTTGGGGGCCTTCAGGAGCGGGATCGTCTCGGCGGCCCTGTGAATGTCGGCGAGTTGCGTCTCGTCGTGGCCGGTCGTTCCGATGACGATGGGGCGTCGCGCCGATAGACAGACACTCAGAGCGGCCATGGTCCCGGCGGGGAGTGAGAAATCGATCAGGACGTCGAACTCGCTGTCGTTACCGACCGAGGAGAACGGTTGAACGGCGGGGCCTAGTCGTCCGACTCCGGCGAGCTCGCCGACGTCTCGTCCCAGGTCCGGATGGCTGTCCGCGTCCAGCGCGAGTGAGACCTGAAATCTGTCGTCGTGGCTTGCCAGGGCAGCGATTCGCTGTCCCATTCTGCCGGCCGCACCGGCGATCGCCAACCTGATCATCTGAGAACCTCCGCACAGCGGCGACAAGGGGTTGGATGCTCGATCCGTCGAGTGGCATTGTACCGGCGGGTGTTGCCAAGGCCAGCCCCGCGGCGGCTTGACTTTCACCAAGGGGTTCAGTTACACTTGACAAAAGTTGGAATTGAGTAAAAATAGATTAGGTGTTTGTCTGCCAATGCGGTATGCTTGCGCGTAGTCGGTATCTAAACTGCTTGTCTCAGGCAGTTTGTGCGGATTAGCCTGGTCGCACGCCACACGGATGGGTTATCCCCCCCTAGCCCATCTACAGCGACCAGGCTACTTTTTTTGCCCACGGTGGCCGCTCTCCGATGCGTTGCCGCTTTCTCCGTGCGGGGTTCGGCTTCTTTCGGCATGCCCTTTCATCATTTCAAGCAATGAGTTACGCTGATCTCGCGACGGTTCACACCGCTGGACTGGTACCGGAGCTGGGCCGAACACCAGTCGCAAGCGGCGGGGAAGCTGCTGGCGGACCAGTGACGGCAGGTGATCCTTCCGGACGGTGGAAGGGAACGAACAGGATGAGGTAGACCACAGGAACTCGATATGCTCGAGTATCTCAAACTGGTTCGACCGGCAGATTGGGTCAAGAACGTTTTCGTGCTGGCCGGTCTGGTGTTCAGCCAACGGGCGACGGAGTCCGAGGCGATCCTTCTGAGTCTTCTGGCATTCGCGGCATTCTGCCTGGCGGCCAGCGCGGCGTACGTCATCAACGACATCCGTGATCGGGAGCAGGATCGGCTTCATCCCACCAAGCGGCATCGTCCGATCGCCAGCGGCGCGATCTCCCCGGAGCGGGGCATCATTCTGGCGTTCCTGCTTCTGTCGGGGGCTATTGGGCTGTGCCTGCTGTTGCCGCGGGGATTCGCGGTGGTCCTCGGCGCGTATCTGATGCTGAACGCCGCGTACACCTATTGGCTCAAGCGGCGGGTAATCGTGGACGTCATCGTCATCGCCATCGGCTTCGTCCTGCGCGCGATCGCCGGGGGGGTGGCCATCGGGGCCGGGACATCGCCGTGGCTGGTCGTCTGCACGTTTACCTTGTGCATGTTCATCGGTTTCGGGAAGCGTCAGTGCGAGATCAATACGATCGGAGACTCGGTCGAGGCGGCGAAGCATCGCAAGACGCTCGCCGGATACAGCCCGGACCTCTTGAACCACCTGACCAGCGTGACGGCCGGCATCGCCATCGTGACGTTTCTCCTCTACGTGATGGACCGGGGGGAGCCCCAGCCGCCGTTCGACAAGCATTACCTGATTCTCACGCTTCCGCTCGTGGTCTACGCGATTTTCCGATATGCGATGCTGATTCGATCGGGGCGGGCATCGGGCCCCGTCGACATCGTCTTGAAGGATCGTCCCTTCATCCTGACGGTGTTCCTGTGGGTGGCCGCCGCGGTCGTGGTGGTTTACTGGGGGAGACATCTTCGGGGATGGCTGGGGTTGACCGCATAGCGGCCTTGTCCTGACCATCATGCCGCATCAGGCGATTGTTCCGACGCGACCGGCGCAGGAACCTTGCCGCGATCAAGACCGTGGGCATGGAGCGCTTCGTGAGCGAGCAGATGGATTTCTCGAAGGCCCGCAGAATCCCCGTGGAGTGATCTCCTCGACCATTTCCGGAGGAGGGTTCCCGTCATGCAGCGCTACGGCGCCGTCACGGTCGGGGTCTGTTGTGGCGGGCGGTGCGTCGTGTCTTTGCCAGGACCCGCCGGATCAGCCGTCGATGCGCGGGCGTCAACCGCGGGACGTTGAAGTAGTGCCGCAGGAAGCGAAGACGGTCGGTCGCGGGCACGCATTCGGCGGGGGTGGAGTAATGCAGCGCGGCGAGATCCTTGATCCGCCATCGCCGCCATCGCCATCGCGGACGGAACAGCCGCTGCAGATCGATCAGGCGGAAGACGGCCTGGCCGTCCGCGTTGTGCGAGATGAAGATGTGGGACAAGTAGAGATCGCGGTGGGCCCACTTCTTTTCGTGCAGCAGGCGGATCAGCAGGGCGAGTTGCCCGACGAGTTTCCGCCTCGTCCTCCAATCCACGTCACCGTCGGGGCCCAGGTGGCGGGGCACCCACCGTTCGAGCGACTCTCCGGGGATCGCCTCGGTGACCAGGAAGCTACGACGCTCGACGAAGCCCCGCATCTTCTGTCCATAGCCCACGGGCGTCGGCACGCCGATGCCTTCGGCGGCGAGGTTCCGGATTCGCTGCCATTCCCACCACGCCGAGGCGCGTTTGGCGCGGCGGAAGAAGATCCGCTTGAGCTGCTCGCCCAGCGGGGGAGACTGATATCGCTTGAGGTAGAGCGTGCGGCGGCTGCCCTGGTAGTCTTCCAGGTCGAGGCGCCAGCGCTCTCGCCACGAGCCGATGTTGGCCTTGTCGAGTCGCTCGCCCACATTCAGGCGGAAGACCGATCCGAAGCTAACGAGCCCGCTGTCCTGCAAGATCGGTATGAAGGCATGGTTCACCACGACGTTGCCGAACCGGACGAACCGCAACTGCTCCGGTCGGGGCGCGTCGTCGGCTCTCGGCAGTCGGGGGCGGCGCGACGCCCAGCTTCGTCGAACCAGATCGCCCGCCCACGCGAAGACCTGCTCGATTCGCCTTCGGGCAGCAGGCCAGTCTTCGGCCTCGACGTTCAGGTAGCCGAGCGCGAATCTCAACAGATCGGTCGGGGACAGCCCGTGCGGGCTCAGAGACCGGTAGAGCCTGATGAGGTCCTTGGTCTGCTTGGCGGGGCTTCGGCTCCTCGTCAGACGTTCGACGTCGATGAGGTGGAAATCCCAGCGATTCGTTCGGTTTTCGCCGGAGCGTGGGGTGAGGTAGATGTGCTTGCCCACCATGTCCGGCCAGATCAGCTTGCCTGCGTGGAACCGGCCGACGAACTCGCCAAGCTCCCGAGCCAGTTGGCGGCGTTCAGCCGCGAGTCGTCCGTTGGGTCGGCCGCCGGCATCGGGACCGCACAGGCGCTGGGTGGCTTCGTGGAGGGTTTCCATGCCTGGGACAGCTTCCACCAGGATGAAGGCCTGTCTCGGGATTCCGAGAACGGATCGCTGTCCCCACGCCAAGCCGCGCATCACGCCGATGCCGCGGCGCTGACATCGCTCGATGGCCAGCCATTCCCGCAACGGCTGGGCGCGGGGCAGTCGGCGGGCGAGGAGATCCTCCAGGACGTGCTTGAGCGGGACGCGATAGTCGCGTTTGAGATAGACGCGTCGGTCGCCCCATCCGTGCTCCGCGGTCATGTTGGGCATGATGAGCATTGTGTTCCGGCTCTTGTGGCGGCTCACCGTCATGCCGCCGGAGAGGGACATGACCGAGTCGAAGTCGCTCAGGCCGAGATGTTCGAAGAGCGCTCGGGCGGCGGGTTGTACGTAGGTGTGATCAGCCATGAGAAGCCAGCAGTCCCAGCCTCCTGTGGTCGTAGCGGCCCCGCTCTCCCAGGATGCCCAAGATGAGTCCCCGGTCGTTTCGGGTGAGACGAGATCGTCCGGCGTAGAGCTTGAACCATCGCAGGCGCTGGGTTCGCGTCAGATACCGTCGCGCGCCCTTCTCGAGGCTCGAGAGATCTCGGAATACGCCATGACTGCGCCGGAACCAGAGATAACGGTATCCGCCTCGGGGCGCGTCGATGAAGAAGGCGCGGACCTGCTTGGGCGACTCTCCGAAATGGACCAGGATATTGCGCCACTGCAGATCGACGTGGTAGAAGTGCGCGGCGTGCATCCGCCTGACGAGCTCCGCCGTGATCCGGATCAGGCTGTCTTGTCGAGCGCGTTGGCGTTCCGAAGGAGCTCCTTTCCAATGCGTCTCGGCGTATTCGTCCAATTGGACGCAGTCGGCCAGTTCGTCGGTCAAGATGAAGGCGTCGTGCAGCATCATCCAGCGTCGCCGCCGTCCCGTGGCGACGACGTCCGGGACGACGGGGCCGAGGCATTCCCGCAGGGCGGCGTAGTTCCGGGATTCGATGCTGGGTTTGTCCCTCCGGAAGAGGAACCGCCATCGCCGTTTTGGGTAGACGTACTTCTTGAGGTAGAGGCCGAGCGTCCCTTGTGTTTCGGGATCGTCGCAGGTCAGCCGATACGTCTTGGTGATCGAACGGGACCAGACAGGGTCCCCTTCGCGGCAGTCGATGAAGTCATCGTAGCTCCGAAGGCCCTTGGCTCGGAGGAGTTGACGCCTCTGGGGGTTGTGCCATGTCACCGACTGACCCATCGGGCTTGCCCCTGGCTCGGCTAGCTGTCCGTGCCCGCGAAACGTTCCAGGTCGCGGACGTGAAGGTTGAAGACCGCGTTCAGTTTCAGTCGGAAGGCCTCGTGCTTTCGGAAGGCCATCGATCGGTCGGCGATCCGGGCCATCCAGGCCGCGTCTTCCGGTTCGAGTCCCGGCTGATTCAGATAGATCTTGGCGAATCGGGCCATGTCGGTCTTGGAGCAGAAGACGGGGGCGATGGCCATCAGTTCGGCCAGATCGTCGATGATCTCGCTCCTTTCTCGGCCCTTTCGCCAGACGCGGTGTCCCAGGGGGGCGTCCAGGAAGTAGAATTCGCAGTGATCGTTGCCGAGCATTCGAATGAGGACGTTTCGCCAGAACAGGTCGCCGTGGATGAAGCGGTTCTGGTGCATGTGTCGAATCTGCCTGGCCAGGACGCTGAGCACCTTGCATCGGCGGCGAAAGGCCTCCGGGGTGTGATTCTGGTGTGCGTGCTGTTGAGCGAATGAGGCCAGCGACGCGGCGCCGGGAACCGCCTCGGTGATGAGGAAGCAGTCGTGCAGGAAGTGCAGACTTCTCCGCTCGCCGTAGGCGACGGGGCGAACGGCCTGAATGCCCAGTTTCCGCATCGTCTGGAGGGCCTTGTACTCGGCTCGAACGCGACTCGAGCCGAAGAAGGTTCCGCGGAAGGCGCTCTTGAGGCGGTTCTTCCAGCGCGGATAGTGGTATCGCTTGACGAAGACGCTCGAGTCGCCTTCGAGGAAGACCTGGATCGTGTCGGTGGTTCGACTCCAGGCGGCCAGGCGGTCTCCGACGCAGTCCAGGACGCGCTGGACGGAGTCCAGTCCGGCTCGGGACAGGGCCTGGGCATATGCTTCGTCAATGTGCATGAAGTCCCGGTAGATTCTCGACACCCCTTACGTTTCCTTCGTTTTCAGTTGCCGCAGGATCTCGGTCGTGGAGTGGTTCTTGGGATCGCCGACGACGGCCAGGCGGATCCCGAGGCGCTTGAGCGTCTCTCGCTCAGGCAGATTCCGCATGTTCCAGTCCGTGCCCTTGGCGTGGACGTCGGGGCGGAGCATCTCGATGAGCCCGTCGACGGTCGGGGAGTCAAAGGAGGTCACGTAGTCCACGCATCCCAGGGCGGCGACGATCTCCATTCGCTCGGCCAGGGGCACTCTTGGCCGGTCCTGCCCCTTGTTTCCTCGGATGGATCCGTCGCTGTTGATCGGGACCAGGAGGACGTCCCCTTCCTCCGCGGCCGCCTGGAGATATCGAACGTGTCCCACGTGAAAGAGGTCGAACCCGCCGTTGGCGAGGACGACCGTCTTGCCCGCCGCCTTCTCGGCATCGATCGCCTTACGGAGCTCGTCGTGGTCTTGAATAATCCGCGCCGGTTTCCTTCGCATCTGCCGCAGCCCTGATACCCCTTGTCCGGGACGTTACGTTTTCCGGTTCCGCCTTGGGTTATGCGTCCTCGAGCGTCGAAGAGGTCACGCCTCGATCGAGAGAACCGCCTCGACCAACTCCTCGGGTCGGGCGGTGGCCGCCCCTTCCTTCATGACCACGACGCTCGCGGCGCAGTTGCTCAGCCGCGCCGCTTCGAGCGGCGACATTCCCGCCGCCATGGACGTCGTGAAGACCGCCGCGACCGTGTCACCCGCGCCCGTGAGATCGACGATCTCGTCGGTGCCGACGGCGGGAATATGGTTCGTGCCGCGGCCTCGCTCGTAGAGCAGCATCCCCTGGTTGCCGAGCGTGATGAGCACGGCGGGGACGTCGAGCCGATCGCTAAGCTCGGCGGCGGCCAGCTTCATTTCCTCCACGCTGCCGTTCCTGATCGACGTCGCCTCGATCGCCTCGTCCTCGTTCGGCTTGATGACGGTGACGCCGCGGAACCCCAACGTGTCGAAGCGACTGTCGGCCAGGACGCATTTTCGCGAGGCGATCTCCCTCATCGCCGCCTTGAGGGCATCATCGAATCCGTGGTAGCCGTAGTCGCTGATGATCCACGCGTCCACCTCGTCGTCGAGGCGCCGGACGCCGTCCAACAAGGCCTGTCGCATCCTGGGCGATGGCGGCGTCGTGGGTTCCCGATCGAGCCGGACGAGTTGCTGGCGAATCGTGTGCCGAGCCCCGGCCAGCAGTCGCGTTTTCGTGGTGGTCGATCGTTGCGAGTCCTTGATCAAGCCTTCGACGTTAACGCCCTGGTCGCCGAGAGCCTCGGCGAGGTCCCGGCCGGGCTTGTCATCGCCGACCAACCCCACCACGCCGACGGCGGCACCGATCGACGCGATATTCACGGCGACGTTCGCTCCGCATCCGGGGACGAGCCGTTCGCCCTCGAAGCGGACGACCGGCACGGGCGCTTCTCGAGAGAGCCTCTCGGTCCGTCCGGAGATATAGACGTCGGCGACGAAGTCGCCCACCACCCCCACACGGGCCTTGGCGAGTTGGGCGACTCGCGCGGCGAGTTGATCTGACCCCGGCGACGTCATCGACCAATGGGCTCCTCGACCTGTCGCCCGCTACGGAGCAGCTCGGCACATGCGGCGAAGACCGCGTCGGTCGTAACTCGTGTCATGCAGCGGTGGTCGGTCGCGCATCGGCGCTTCATGCACGGACCGCAGTCCACCGGCGCGATCAGCTTTCTCTCGAGTGCGTAGTCCGTCTCGGTCCAGGCGGGATCCGTCGGGCCGAAGACCGTCACGAGGGGTTTGCCGAACGCGCAAGCGAAATGCCGAGGTCCCGTGTCGTTGGTCAACAGAAGATCCGCGCGGCGGACCAGGGCCTTGAGGTGCCGTAGCGGGATGATCGGGTCGTCCAGGAACACCGCGGCATGACGCATCTCGTGCCGGATGGCCTGAATGATCTCCAACTCCTTCGGGCCGCACGGGACGACGATCTGGGCGTCGAATTCCTCGACCAGACGGTCGGCCACCGCCGCGAATCGCTCGGGCGGCCAGCACTTGGCGGAGCCGAACGCCGCGCCGGAGTTCACCACGATCACGGGTCGGTCCGGGTTGATCCGGTGCTGAGCGTATAGCCGATCGACGGCTTCCTCATCGGCGGGTTCGGTGAAGAGCTCGATTTTGGCGCAATCGGGCCGGCAGCCGAGGTAGTCCACGAGCGCGCCGTAGTAGCGGAGCATGCTGACGGGGACGAATTTTCCGTTGACGCGATGCGCCACGAGCCGATCGGTCAGCAGCATGCCTCTTCCGTCGCGATCGTAACCGACCCGACGCTCGGCCTTGATTAGCGTGGCGAGCAGGGCCGACCGGAACGAGTTGGTCAGCAAGACCGCCAGATCGAACTTGCGGCGGCGAAGCTCACCGACCTGGCCCAGGAAGCTCCGCTGGCGATCCCGCCTGCTCTTGCCCCCGCGCCAGAACACGATCTCGTCGGCCCAATTACCTCCGGCGACGATGTCGCGGACGTAGGGCTTCATCATGAGGGAGATGCGCGCGTCCGCGAAGGTCCTTCTGAGTGCCCGCAGGGCGGGGGTCGCCAAGACAACATCTCCTACCCAGTTCGGCAGAATAACGAGGATGCTCTTGGGCGGCGTCGTAGAACGTTCCGGTTCACCTTTCATGATCGGACCATTGTAAATGTCTCGGCGCGGGGTGACAAGGACGCCCGGCGAGGCCGGAGGGAGGGGATACGCTTTGCCCATTCGGACGCTCGGGTCCTGCATCGCCCGCGGGGCCGGGCTGGCTCTCCCAGAGGTCGGAGGGCCAATGAGTCGACGGGGGCAACGACCATGCCGTCGTCGGTCGGCCGCACTGCACGGATTTCCTTCAGCCGACCGATACCCTTGCTGGGAAGCTTCTCATGCGTCGAAGTCGAATTCTGATGGCTTCGTGGCATGCCGGCAAGCGGTCCAAGGAGCGTTCTTGGTCGAGACCAAGCCCAGCCAAGGCCAAGGGGGGCAGCCGTCCCGACGGATCGGGCGATCGCTGGCCGCTCTGACGCTGGGCTGGGCCGTTGTCGTCGTTCTGTTGCACGTCGTACCGATGTGGCCGGGGGCCCCGTACAACGTTCGAGAGCTTCTGGCGCGGAGATCGCCGGCGCCGGCCGCTGCGCTGTTCGGGCTTGCGCTAACATGGGGGGCGTTCGCGCCGGCATGGGTTGCGATTCAGGTTCTTCGCCGGCCCATCTTGCTCGTTGGTCTGCCCCTGTGGGCGGTGGGCATCTCTCTGGCCAGTTGGGGTCTTCTCCGAGAGTGCGTGACGCCGGAGAGTTGGCACGACGTCCTCGGGACGCCCGTGCTGGGTTGGACGCAAGAGGCGGAGCTCATCTTTCGCTTCCTGGCCTTGCATGGCGGCGCCATGCTGGTGTTGATTCTCGGGGAGGGCACCGTGCTCGCCGTTGATCGCCGGGAGGTGCGATGGGGTCTCCTCTTCTCCCTCAGGCTCGTATTGTTCACGATGCCCGGGCTGATCCTCGCTCGGCTGGTCGTGATCGACTGGGCCGCGACCGACAACTTGACGGAGCTTGTTCGAACCGGGCCGGTGCCGGGAGAGCCCTTCCTGGCCATCCTCATGCTGCTGATTGGCGCGAATGCGGCCCTCTTGGGGCGTATCTGGACACGTCCGTCCGCGATCGGCATCGTCGTGGGTTTATCGATCGCGCTTGTGGCCGTTGCGGCAGGTTGGGGATTGCTTCGCCTGGGGCTAGAGCCTGAGGTCACCCAGGCCGGGCGGACCTTCCCGGCCGTTCGGTTTCTCCTCGGTCCGGATCGCCTGACGTCGCTGTCGCAGGTTGCGCTGTTCCTGCGTTGGACGGCTCTTCAAGTCTCCGCCACGCTCCTGCTATCACTCGGGGTGTTCGCGGCCTGCTCGTTGTCTCCTCGAGACAAGTTACCAGAGGCCACAGGCGTCTAAGTCCTTTGAGTCTTGACCTTGTCCGGTAGAGATCGCTAGCTATTGTCCGTCCTGATGCTCCGGGGAGACCTTGTATGAAGGCTGCTGTCATTCACGAGCACGGAGATCTCGATCGCATCGGCGTGGAGGACATTGCCCCGCCTCGTCCCGGTCCGGGGGAGGTCGTCGTTGAGGTCCGATCGGCGGGGTTGAACCACCTGGACATCTGGGTACGTAAGGGGCGTCCCGGCATGGCTCTGGCCATGCCTCACGTACTGGGCTCTGATGCGGCCGGCGTTGTCGTCGAGCTCGGTTCGGAGGCCGTCGGCCTTGACATCGACAGCGAGGTGATCATCGATCCTGGGCTGTCTTGCGGGCATTGCGAGTTCTGTCTCCGCGGCCAGCAGAGCGAGTGCGTCTCGTACGGGATTCTGGGCATGAGTCGTTCCGGGACGTTCGCCGAGCGGGTTTGCGTGCCTGCCCGGTGCCTGCACGCCAAACCAACGCATCTGACGTGGGACGAGGCGGCCTCGCTGCCCCTAGCGTACATGACGGCTTGGCGGATGCTCCAGACGCGCGCGAAGCTGGCGCCGGGAGAAACGGTCCTCATTCATGGTATTGGAGGGGGTGTCGCGCTGGCGGCGCTTCAACTATGCAAGATCGTCGGCGCGGTCGTCATCGTGACGAGCTCGTCGGACGAGAAGCTCGCGCGTGCGTCCGAGCTTGGCGCGGACCATACGATCAACTACCAGGCAACGAAAGACGTGGCCCAGGCCGTCAAGGAGATCACGGGGGGGCGAGGCGCCGACATTTCGGTGAACAGCGTGGGGGCCGCGGGGTGGACCATCGATTTCCACGCCCTTCGACGCGGGGGGCGGATCGTGGTGTGCGGTGTGACGACGGGGGCGTCGGCGCCGACGAACCTTCAGGCCCTGTATTGGAAGCAGTTGACCGTGTTGGGTTCGACGATGGGCTCGCACGAGGATTTGCGCCAACTCCTTACCGTCGTCCAGGCCACTGGGCTCAGGCCTGTCGTGGATTCGGTTCACCTGTTGGACCACGCTCGCCAGGCCACCCAGCGCATGGAGGAGGGCCGGCAGTTCGGAAAAATTGCGCTAAAGGTGGGCGATTAGGTCCTTGATGGGCGAAGTCGTGGCTGTGGCAGGTGGCGGGTTGTCTCGCCAAGAGGTTTCTAAACGGCTTTCGGAAAACGAGCTACCAAACTCGGTCTGTTCGTGTCAGGCCTTCTCGACCGTGCAGTCGGGACCTGACCGGTCTGGGACGGGGGTGTATTACAGGGGCATGAGGGCACTGTCATTTTGGCAGTCACGTCCAAATCGTGCCCCAATCGAGGGTTGTGACTTGGGGGTTTAGGCGGGCGGGTGCTGAATCGTAAATTACTTTATTCAAAGAACTTGTATTACATAGAAAAAGCCCGTCGAATTGCTAAGGC
Organism: Phycisphaerae bacterium; assembly: GCA_016927755.1. Taxonomy (GTDB): domain Bacteria; phylum Planctomycetota; class Phycisphaerae; order UBA1845; family JAFGLZ01; genus JAFGLZ01. The sequence goes on along the minus strand of JAFGLZ010000120.1, from coordinate 9,030 downwards.
GTTCGTTGACACTCGCCGAATCATCTGATATAGTCCAGCACGTTCAGGGAAGGTGGAGGTGATAGCCCGACGATCTCGAGCGACAAAGCTCATCACTAATATTCGGCTGTTTTAGCCGTGGCGCACTTCCGGGTTGACGTTTCGTCGATCCGGAAGTTTTTTTGCGCCGCTGATGCCGTCGGCGCCGCGTGTTATCATTAGTGACCAATCATGAACTCTTGCTCCTGCAACACGAAACCGGAAGACTCGCGTCGCTTGCTTGCGGCAACCGTTGTGGGCAACGCGGCCGTGTGTGACGAACACCATCGGTTGACGCTCCGAACACTAGAGAGCGTGGTTGCGCATCCGGGACAGTTTTTGCAGCTTCGCTGTAAGCGTTTGGCGCCGCGCGAGCTCGATGACTCGGAGACGACGGCGCGCGCGATCGCGGACAGCCAAGCCAAACGTCAGGAATGGGCCGAGGGACCGGTGTTGCTCCCCAGGCCCTTCAGCTTGGCGGGCTTGCGCTCGCAGGACGATCGGAGCGAGTTTGACATCATCTATCGAACGGTGGGACCTGGAACGGCCTGGATGGCGGGGCTTGTCTCCGGCGATACGGTGCAGGCGCTCGGACCGCTGGGGAATCGGTTCGACATTCCCGATCGTCCGCTCAGGGCATACGTCGTCGTCGGCGGCGTCGGGCTGCCTCCGATGATCTGGTTGGCTGAGCATCTTCGCGTGGCGGGGCATCAGACGACTGCATTCTGCGGCGCGAAGACGGCTCGGCTGATGGCGCTCGCGTTGAGCGGCGCTGTCTCGACGGATCCGACGGCGCCGTCTCGTGTCGCTGAGGAGTTCTCGCGTAGCGACGTCCCCGTGGTGCTGACGACGGACGACGGGAGCTTGGGCGTCCGGGGGCTGGTCGGAGCCGCGATGGACGCATATCACGCCGCGCATCCTTGCCCGAGCGATCAGGTCGTCGTCTACACGTGCGGGCCCGAGCCGATGATGGCCGCGGTGGCTCGCTGGTGCTTTGATCGAGAGATCCGCTGCCAAGTGTGCATGGAGCGCATGATGGCCTGCGGGATCGGCACTTGCCAATCGTGCGTCGTGGCGGTCCACGACGAGACGTCTCGGACAGGCTTCCGCTACAAGCTCTGCTGCACGGACGGCCCGGTCTTCGACGCGCGCGAGATTATCTGGGATCGGCCGGTCCCGCGATCGGCCTACACGCCTCCGTACTAGGTGCTGCCGCAGGCTTTCAGGCTGCACAGGAAGCAGAGAGGGATGGCCGCGGCAGACGGCGGAGTCCGACCCGAGACGGCCGCCAAGGCTTCGCATCTCGATATCGCCACACTCTCTCGCTATCGTGCGCATGTCTTGTCCTGATCGCGGCGACGCGGGTCAGGTGTGGGAGAATCATGATGCGCAGCGTGAACATCAGTCGTGCGGTCGCGGGTCCAATCGTTCTGGCATTGCTGGTGGCGTGCACCCACGGGCTCTCGGCGAGCCCGGTTCCTCGACCCGAGCATCCGCGTCCCGGTTTCCAGCGAGACGCGTGGTTAAGCCTGAACGGCACATGGGACTTTGCCTTGCTGGACAAGCCCGGCGAGGACCCGAAGGACGTCACGTTCGACAAGAAGATCGTCGTGCCGTTCCCGTGGCAGAGCCGGCTTTCGGGCGTGGCGGCGGTGAAGGACGGTGTCGGCTGGTATCGCCGGGAGATCACCGTTCCGCCGGAGTGGAAGGGGCGGCGGGTCTTCCTTCGCTTCGATGCGGTGGATCAGGAGGCGGTGGTATGGCTTGACGGGACGCGCCTGGGCGAGAACAAGGTGGCGTATACTCCGTTCGAGTTCGACATCACTGATCGCGTGGCGTGGGGCAAGTCGCAGCAACTCGTGGTTCGCGCGGTCGATCTCGGCAGCCCGTCGTACCCGAAGGGCAAGCAGGAGGGCTGGTACACGCCGACCGGAGGCATCTGGCAGACCGTCTGGCTCGAGGCCCGCCCGGCGGCCCACATCGACTACTTTCGAGTCCTTCCTGACGTCAAGGGCGGGGCGGCCTCGTTCGAGCTCGACCTCCGTGGCGACGCGGCCGATGAGGTGGAGGTGACGGTTCGGTCCGAGTCCGACGCGTTTCCGGCCGCGACGACCAGGACCCGCTTGAGCGGCGGCAAGGGGTCGGCGGGTGTGACCGTCCGCGTGCGCCAGCCGAAGCTGTGGCATCCCGATTCGCCGAACCTGTACGAGGCCGTCGTCGAGGCCAGGAGTGGCAAGACCGTCGATGTGGCACGAACGTATTTCGGGCTTCGCGAAGTCTCGCGAGGCAAGTGGCGGAAGCTGCCCTATGAGTACATTCTGCTCAACGGCGAGCCGATCTACCTGAGGACGGCCCTGGATCAGAGCTTCAATCCCGAAGGCCTCTACACGGCGCCGTCGGACGCGTTTCTGCGTCGCGACATGGAGATCGCCAAGCAGTCGGGCCTGAACGGCCTACGGATCCACATCAAGACGGAAGAGCCCCGGCGACTCTACTGGGCCGACAAGCTGGGCGTCCTGATTCTCGCGGACATACCCAACCTCGGGTCGCATCCGCCGCAGGGGGAGAAGCGCTGCAATTGGGAGAACACGTGGCGGGGGGCGATCCGCCGGGACTTCAACCACCCGTCCATCATCGCGTGGGTTCTCTTCAACGAGACGTGGGGCATCCGTCACGACGACGTCTGGGACGCGTGGATCGAGGCGTTGTATCGCGAGACGAAGAAGCTGGACCCGACCCGGCTCTGCGAGGACAACTCGCCCTGCCGCTCCGACCACGTGGTCACCGACATCAACAGTTGGCACTTCTACATCAACAGCTACGAGGCCGCTCGCGCGCACATCAAGAATGTGGTGGATAGCACCCATGCAAGTTCGAGCTTCAACTACGTCAAGGGGCGCAAACAGGGCATCGAGCCGCTGATCAACAGCGAGTACGGCGGGATCGGCGCGGGCTCCGGCGACGCGGACATTTCCTGGTGCCTGAAGTTCCTTACCAACGAGCTGCGGCGCTATCCGAAGATCTGCGGCTATGTCTATACCGAGCTTACGGACATCGAATGGGAGCACAACGGAATCGTCAACTACGACCGCTCGGCCAAGGAGTTCGGCTACGACGCCTTCTGCCCGGAGATGAAGGTGGCCGACATCTTTGCGGCCGACTTCATCTGTATGGACAGCCCTCCCTGCCCGACGCGGAAGCCGGGGGATACCGTGGAGGTGCCGCTATCGTTCAGTCACTTCTCGCGCCAACGTCTGGACAGGGCCAAGTTGGTTTGGCAGTTCGACGGCGTCGACCGGTTCGGCAACCCGAGCGAGGGGCTTGGGGCGGGGCGTGTTGAGTTCATTCCGAAGCAGTATGCCGTGATCCCGCTGCCGACGATCCGGATCAAGCTGCCCAACGAGCAGATGGTAGCGGCTCTGTGGTGTTGTGTGCTCGCGCCGGACGGTCGCGTCGTGGCGCGGAACTACGTCAACCTCGACGTGTTCGAGGGACCTCAGGGGCGGGTCGAGGTGCTCGATCCGCGAACCGTGGCGGTCCGCTGGGACCCCATGCTGGAGGAGGTCTCGTGGCCGCCGCCGATCTCGCCGCCGGACGCCCTGGCGCTCGACAAGCGGGCATTCGAGGGGAGCGGGGAGATCACTTACCGGATTGCCTGGCCGGACGGCGTGGATCCGAGGTACGTTGTGCAGATCAGCCTGCTTGCCGAGATGGCGGCGCGGGCGGGAAAGGCCAAGTACGACTGGCCCGGTCCGAAGGGCAACCACAATTACCCGCAGACGCAGGCCCGCAAGTCTCCCACGGACGTGGAGGTCCTCCTGGGCGGAGAGGTCATCGGGCGTCGCACGCTGGCGGACGATCCCGCCGATGCGCGCGGCGTGCTGTCGCACGTCCACGGCTACGACTCGGGAAGCTACGGTTACCTCGAGTCGATCGTGATCGAGCGGGAGGTGCTCAGGCGGATTATGGCGAAGGTGATCGCAGCCTCGTCCGCCGGGATCGTACCGGCCTTGGAGCTGACGCTCCGCGTTCCCGCGGGGGCCGAGCATCGCGGCGGACTTGCCATATTCGGCGACCGTCTCGGCCGGTACCCCACGGATCCGACACTAATCTTCGTTTCGCGAAAGCCGCTGACGCTCAAGCTCGACCGGAAGGCGGCGGCGCTGAAGTGGTTGCCCGTAGTGCCCACGGCCCTGGAGGGCGGGTCGACGTGGCGATACACGACGAAGAGCCCCCAGGGAGAGTGGTTCGGCGCATCGTTCGACGATTCGTCGTGGCAGGAGGGACGCGGGGGCTTCGGGAGGGCCGGCACCCCGGGCGCCCGTATCGGGACGGCGTGGGAGACGTCGGCGATCTGGCTGCGGAAGACCTTCGAGTTGCCGGGGGACCCGGTGGGCCGGGCGGCGATCCTCAGGTTCCACCATGATGAGGACATCACGGTCTACCTGAACGGGCACGATATTCTGCGGCGCAAGGGCTACCGGACGGACTATACCACGGAGACGCTGAGCGCTGAGGTAGCAGGTTACCTCCGCAAGGGCAAGAACTTGCTGGCCGTCCGCTGTCGCCAGACGGGGGGAGGTCAATTCGTTGACTTCGGGCTGAGCGTACTGGCGCGGTGAGCGGGATCGGATCCTGCCGCCCACGGGCGGAGTTCAACACGCGCGAAGACGGGGCGGAGGTATGGAGGCAGGCGTGTCCTAGCCGACTTACTCAATGATTAGGTTTGCGAATATAGTGTTTGACACGTCTTTCCTGGCGGATTAAGCTGGATGGTGTAGATATTGGAGGACGGACTTTCCCTGCTCTGATCCGCTGGAACGGTGGATCGGCCTTTGAAGCAGGGGGTTGTTGGGAGGAAAGATATGAGACGGGCCATTTTGTGCGCCACGGTGTGTGTCGGGCTGCTTTCCATGCCGGCTCTGGCGGATCTCACGGCCATGGTGACGCCGGACAACAGTTACGGCACGGTGGGTGGTGGTGAGTTCCTGTGTGACTACTCCGGCTTCGGCTTCACGCCGGTGAGCCTGGGACAGGACGGGCTCGGCCGGTTCGAGACGTTCTGCTTGGAGCTGGGGGAAGGGGTCACCACGGGGTTGTCCTACTACGTCGAGTTCAACGACAGGATTATCGAGGGCGGACAAGGCCCCGCGGGGGAGCCGCTCGATCCACGGACGGCCTATCTCTACGAGCAAATGCTCGGCGGGACGTACTCGCTGTACGATTACGGAACGGGCACGGACCGTGTCCGCTCGGCCAACGCGATGCAGAACGCGATGTGGTACATCCAAGGTGAGATCGCGGATCCCTATGAAGGCATTCTCAGTCAGTCCACCAAGGACCTCATCGACGCCATGCTGGCGGATGCGGACCTTAACGCCGGCAGTTCCATCGGCAACGTCTTGGTGATGAACCTGTACGTGTACGCTGACGGGACGTGCAAGAAGCAGGACATGCTCGTGATGGGGCCGATGATTCCTGCCCCCGGCGCGGCGGTTCTGGGCATGATCGGTCTGGGCCTGGTGGGTTGGTCGCGACGTTGGTTCGCTTGAAGCTTCTGGGCGAGCCCCCTAGACATGAATGAACGGGTCGCCGAATCTCGTGGCGACCCGCTTTTTTTTGCGCCGAGTTTGAATGCGGCGGCGTTTGGCCATTCCACGCTGGCCGATAAGATCCCCCTCCGGTCGGCTACCGAGGCATGGTGAGGTTCGATAACGGCAGACGCGTTCTTATCGGACGCCGGTTGCCCGCGTTTGCACGCCTCGATGATTTGACCTCCTGACCCGGTAGCGCTAGAGTTGATCGATGTCGCGAGTCAATCGGCTCGACGGGGAAGTCACGGGGGAAAAGTACTCAACGTAGAACCTTCCAGCCTCGTAAGGCATCAAATTCCCGTAAGTGAACGCTCATCCGGCTGATTGGGGCCGGGCAGCGGTGTCCTCTGGGTCCCAAGATCACGCACCCGCGAAACGCGAGTCGCGTGAGACGAAATAGGAGGGATGGAACATGAGTAGGTCTTCGATTGTGGTGCCCGCGGTTGCGTGTCTTGCCTTGTTGGCCTCGCCCGCGATGGCTGATCTGACGTCGACGGTGAAGCTGTTCGACAGCTACGGATCCAACGGCGGAGGCGAGTTCCTCGTGCAGTACTCGAACTTCAGCTTCACTCCCGTTGGGACGGGGCTCGACCCGCAGGGCCGGTTCGAGTCGTTCTGTCTGGAGAGGACCGAGACCATCGGTTTCAACACGACCTACTACGTCGAGCTCAACGACGAGGCGGTCACCGGCGGCGGAGGCCCGAACCCGGACCCGATCGGCAACGAGACGGCGTATCTGTACCAGCAGTTCGTTGAGGGGAACCTGAACGGGTACGACTACGGCACGGGCAACGGCAGGAAGCACTCGGCCAACGCGTTGCAGAACGCGATCTGGTATCTCGAGCAGGAGATCACCAACAAGTACCTCGATCTGAACGGGACGGAACGCAATCTCGTCGACCTGTTTCTTGCCGACGCGGCCGCCCACGCGGGCAACAGCATCGGATCGGTTCGCGTCATGAACCTATACGCCAATGCCGACGGGACCGGCCACAAGCAGGATCAGTTGGTGATGACGCACGTTCCCGCTCCGGGCGCCGCTCTTCTCGGAATGATCGGACTGGCAGGGGTCGGCTACGTGCGGCGACGGTTTGCCTGATCTAGCGTCATAGAAAGCTCTGAAGCGAAAGGACCGCCCCGGACAGCCGTTCGGGGCGGTTGTCTTTTGGGGGCCACCTCTTCGATCTCATGCGGCGCAGGCCCGCCGGGGCCGTCTTCCATGGTCCACGATGCCTCGCTCCGCGGGGCGGAATGACTTACATGGCGGGGAATTCACTGGTGCTTTTGTATCCGCATTGACTTGTCGTCTGCCGTTTCATGTGTTAGATTTCTGATATCAGTCACTTTGTCGGTCTGCGCTGGGCGGAAGGATGGCCTGTGGTGAGGCGCGTCCATATTGCGCTCATCGTTGTGGCGGTGGGGGGTGGGAGCGGGCCCCTGCTTGCCGACATGTCCTTGGGACAGGCCTCGCATTACCCCATTGACAATCAAGGCTTTGAGATCGTCTTGGCGTCGGATGTTTCGCCGCTGACGACTCTCAGGTGCAGGGCAGACTTCGGCCCGGCGGTCCCGGGCGAGGGGCTTTCTTGCCTGGAAGGGGCAGGGGGGTGTCCGCTCGATTCCGAGGAACCGATTCGCGCGGAGCGTGCCGCGAAAGCGCCCCCGTCTCCGAATAGCTCGAGTCTGGTGCTGTCGGGCCTCGTGAGCATGGCTGCGTACAGCCTGGTGCGCAGCGCGAGGCATTCCCAGGCCGGAAGTCTGTCGAGCTGGCGCTACTGGGAGGGCGTGGATCATCGTTTCACGCGCGCATCGCTCGTCCCCATCCAGGCCGGCTGTGGTGTTGACGACGCCGTCCGCCCCTCGGGGCGGCGCTTCACTATCGACCGCTACACGGCCTGGGGGTCTGCACATCGTAATCCTCAGATAGCACTTGCCATCGTGGGGCCGCGCGGGCCTCCTCGTCTGTCCTGTCCGTAGCGCGTATCTCCATGCGATCCCGCGGCACGCTTAGCTCGGGATCGTATCCTTCATGGCGCGAACAACGATGACCGGACGCGCGTCTGCCGTCTTTGCTTGACGGCGTGCGTCGGTTTGGAGATAGCGATGACACGATACGGAGTCCTGGTTGCAGCCGTGTCGGTGGCCCTGCTCGCAGGCACCGTCGGGCAGGCCAAAGCCGACATGAGCTATTCCGATCCCCTTACGCTCAACCAGAACATCTATGCGTACCTGGGGATAGGAATCCCCTTCACTTACGCGCACAGCAACCCCTATGAGTCGGTCGGCGGCTACAGCGCGGCCGAGTGGCTGGACGCCGCCAACAACGGGTTGGTCACAGGCGTTGACTTGACGCTGGACTTCTCCGGCGTGGGTCTGGCCGAGTGGGTGAAGGTGGAGATCAATGCGGTCGGTGTCGGTTGGACGGACCTCGGAACCGTCTTGGGCGACAGCCCTCGGACGTTTGACCTGCTCAACCCAAGCTACGGCCTGGGTCCGACCGGCGGGCTGGACGGCCTGCCCGTGGAGATCCGGCTCGGCGGATTCGACGGGAGCGGGTGGATGCATCTTGGGGCCACTGCGATGCTCGACACGTCTGAGTTGAGCGTCACGGTCGCGACGCAGCCCATTCCCGCTCCGGCGGCGGCGATGCTCGTCGTCGTTGGGCTCGGCACGTTGGGCTGGGTGAGACGTCGATCGGCGTAGGTACGCCGACGGCGGTACGAGGTTGACAAGGAAAGGACCGCCCGGCCAGTCGGCCGCGGCGGTCCTTTTTCATTCCGTGAACTCCGTCCCAGACGGTCTGGGATCACAGGAAGACGAGCATCACGATGAGGAACAGGGGTATCAGAATGCCGACGCTGTAGGCCATATAGCCGAAGAAGCTGGGCATCTTGACGCCGGATTGTTCGGCAATGCTCTTGACCATGAAGTTCGGGCCGTTGCCGATGTAGCTGTTGGCGCCCATGAAGACGGCCCCGAGGGAGATGGCGACCAGGAGCGGAACGGCGATCTGTCCGCCCGTTGTCAGCGTCAGCAGCTCGTCGGGGTTGGCCCATTGGAGCGACCGGGCCGTCTCGAAGTAGACCACGTAGGTCGGGGCGTTATCCAGGAAGCTGCTCAGCACGCCCGTGGCCCAGAAGAAGAATCTCGGGCTGGTCAGGTTGTACTCGGGCAGCTTGGGCCCGACGGCGTGGAGGATCTCGATGGGCACTTGCATGCAGATGAAGATGCCGATGAACAGGCACGCCACCTCACCGATCGCGGTGAAGTTGAAGTCGTTGGCCCGGCGGATTTCCTTCGACGTCATCAGCATGGACACGCCTGCCAGGGCGAGCTGGATGAATTCCCGCAGGCCCACGCCGTGCCAGATGTCGGGGACGATCCAGCTCGTGCCCGGGAACTTCTGGTTCGGGACCAT
>JAFGLZ010000119.1 GCA_016927755.1 Phycisphaerae bacterium | reverse complement strand
GTGTTGGCCCAGGAGAACTGGAGGGGGTTGACGCCCTTCTTGAAGGTGATCCGGCGCGTCTCGCGGACGAGCGTGATGTCTTCGCTGTTGTAGATGGTGAGCTGGACGGTGTCTCGCGGGGGGATGGTGGAGACGTCGACGTTCCGGGCCATCGCAGGAAGGGCGAGACTCGCCAGGGATAATAGGATCGAGAGAAGCCATTTGTATTTCATGACGTTTGTCCTCATGTCTGTTTGCTCGGGATCTCGGGGGTGACTACCACTCGTTCTTGATCAGTACGTGGAGCTTGTGGGTCTGCTTGACGGCCTTCTGGTCCTTGCCGCTGGGGGGCAGGGGCACGTGGAAGGTGACCTTGTCGGCGTCGGACTTGTCCTTGTCGAGCATTTCGTTGAGGGTTCCATCCTTGCCGAGCTCCCACTCCACGGCGCGAGAGGTGTTCCCGAGGATCTCTTGCCTGAGGGCCGTCATCGACTCGACGACGTCGAGCACGGCCGGGGCGTTCTTGAAGTTCTCGATCTCGTATTTGACGATCACGTCGTAGTTGGACAGGTTGCCCAGGACGCGCTGCCGGTCGCGGCGCTCGATGGTCCGCTTGACGACGATGTCCTTTGCCAGGCCGAGATAGAGCTTCATCTCGTCGTCGCGGGGGGTGAATTGGCCCCAGTCCTCTCCGGTGAAGGCGACGGTGCCGCGTCCGTCGTCCTGGAACATACGGACCTTGCCCTTCATGAGGGGGAACTCGCCGAGCTTGTTGGCCTTGTCGTTCTTGAGGACGTAGTGCATCGGGATGCGTAGCTGTCGCTTGCCCTCGTCGAGGTAGCCGAACTGCCTCAGATCGGCAGTGTAGGTCTTCTTGACGGGCACGTCGGTGAACTTGGCGGAGAGGAGCTGCTTGGTCTCGTTGATGCCGATGGGGCGCTCGAACCGCTCACCGAAGCCAGCGTACATGCCCGCCGATCCGAACTCCTCGTTGGCCTGGTTATGGAGCTGGATGTACTGGCGGAGGGTCAGCGTCTTCTCGTCCTTGGCGGCGACGGCGCGGTAGGTGAACGACTTGTCGAGCCGTCCGATGATATAGCTGATGCGGACCCTGGCCGATCCGGCGTTGGGCGAGGCGACCTGCCAGGTCAGGGCGCTTTCGTTCGGGGGGTACCGGACCGAAAGGACCTTGATCTTGTCGGGGTCGGTGAGGCAGCGGAACTGGATGCTGTCCTTGTCGATCTGCGTGTTTGCCCAGGCGAAGACGACATCGTTGACCCCGGCCGAGAGGGGGACGATTCGCTCTTCCTCGACCAGCGTGACGCCGGGGTGGTCCAGTTGGATCTCGACGCGCTGGCGGGGAGGTAGGGTGATCAGCTTGATGCCCGCGAGAGCGGGCGAGGCGATCACCGGCATGATCGCGGCGGACAGGAGCAATACCGAAGGGACGTACATTCCGCGCATGTCCAGTCTCCAAAACGATACAGATCTAGGTGATATCCCGACCTCGTGGGGCCGGTCGGTTACGGCATGACTCGGGTTTTATCCGTCGTCAGATGATTAGACACGGAGGGGGGATCGGCGGTTCCCGGAAAATCCGTGGGTGGCGCGAATGTGGCATGGGCATCTTGGCCATGGATCACGGGCGAGACGCCCGTGCCACGGTGGGGCAGATTCATGCGCGGTCGTTTAGGCCCCCGCGCGCCATTCGAGGATGCCGCTGGAGTAGTTGCGTTTGAGCTTGACCTCGATCTTGAGCTCGGTCGTTTCGACGGGGGTGAAGGTGACCTTGTTGAATTGGTCGGGCTTGGTAGCGAACTCGGATGCTTTGGCGACGGGGCGCCAGTCCTGGCCGAGGCGATAGAACAGCTTCCAGGACTCGGGCACGCGGCAGTGGCCGACGCCGGTGTCGTCGAACCAGTAGACCTCGCAGGAGGAGACCTTGCGGGGCTTGTCGAATCGGTAGGTGATCCACTCGGTCGTGCCCCTATGGGGCCACCAGGTGAATCGGGGGATGCCCTGGTCGTTGGAGTTCTTGGGGACGACGCCGTCGCTGACGGCGTCGATGACGTCGTTGACGTGGGAGGCTTCGTGTTTGATGGGCGGCGGCGGGGTCCATTCGAAGGCGTTCGGGCCGTCGCCGATGACGGGGAAGGCGGAGATCCGCAGGCGGGCGCAGCCCATCGGGATGAGGGTGATGTCCTCGACGGGCTGGTCGGATCTGGCGGGGCTGGCCTGGAGTGGGCCGACGAGGCCGAGGTGATCGATCTGCCATTGAGGGATTCGTTTGCCTTTGGCCTTGATGGTCACGGGGGCATCGTCCGGGGTGAAGGGCTGCTTGCCGAGGTCGCCGGTCTTTCTAATGATCTGGAACGACTTGGCGGGGTCGGCGTCGTCGACGACGAGCCCGTAGTTCCAGGGGGTGGTGGGCAGGACGTCGTAGCCGGGCCACTTCTCGTCTTCGCCCCAGCGGACCCAGTTCTCACCGATCCTGAGCGAGTAGGCGAGTGGGCCGTGATGGACGGACATCGAGTCGCAGTTCGACCGCCAGACCTTGGTGTGCAGCGTCATGGGCAGCGTCAACTCGACCTTGTCGCCGTCGGACCAGGTTCGGTCGAGCTTGATGTAGGTCAGCGGCTTGGCGTCGACGGAGACGGGCTTGCCGCTAACGGACACGGCCGCCTTGGCGCACCAGCGCGGCACACGGAGATAGAGGGGGAATCGCGTGGGCTTGGCGATCGTGACGGCGAGGGTGACCTTCTCGTCGAAGGGGTAGTCCGTCGTCTCGGAGATCGTCACTTCGGCTCCGTCGGCCACTTTGGCCTTGACGCCGGAGGCGGCGTAGAGCGCCGCGGCCAGGCCGTTGTCGCGCGTGGCCATCCAGAGGTGCTCGGCGTAGTAGGGCCAGCCCATCGCGACGTTGTGCTGGCAGCAGCGGTAGAGATGCGGGTCATATGCGAGCATGCATCCGCCGTTCTGCAGGCCGGGCGATTTGTTCTTGCGGTCGAGCTTGATCATGTTCGGCGCGGTCAGGTAGTGCAGACCCTTCAGATCGGGCGGCATCGAGGCGGGCAGGGAGTTGAAGGCGACCTGCTCGCAGCGGTCGGCCCACATCGGATCGCCGGTGAAGGTCATGAGCATTTGAAAGCTGTGCATGAACTCGACCATGGAGCAGGTTTCGGCGGCCTGCCTGGGGCCGTTGTAGCCGGGGCGGCAGTTTTCGTCGGCGCCGAACATGCCACCGGGGGCCTGTCCGTAGAGGGTGATGACGGTCTGGTAGTTTCGCTCGGCGGCGTCGAGGTGGCGGCGGTTCTTGGTCTGGACGTAGTAGACGCCGGGCTCTCGGAAGCCCTGGCAGAGGTTGACGCCGTGCCAGTTCGCCACACCGAGTGCCCAGGGGATGGCCTTGGAGTGGATGACGTGGCCGAGGTCGAGGAGCCAGGGCTCGCCGGTTCGGTTGTAGAGCCAGTAGACGCTTTCGAGGTTGTCGCCGGCTCGGACGGCCTGCCAGCTTCCCGGGATGAGGTCCTTGCGGGGGATGCTCATCTGCCACTTGAAGTACTTGGCCATGAACGGCAGGACGCGCTGGTCACCGGAGAACTCGTAGTAGGACTGGAGGACGTTGAGCATGATCATGTTGGGCCAGCAGTCCTTGCCCTTCTTGTTGGCGCGGGGGCCGAACCAACCGTCGGAGTCCTGGCTGGACAGGACGCCCTCGATCCACTTTCGGGCCTCGGCGATGATGTGCTCGTCGGCGAGCACGTATCCGAGGTCGCCGTAGCCCTTGAGCCAGTAGGGGAGCTCCTCCCAGCCGAAGTCGCCTTCGCCTTTGGGGCTGATCCAGGCGCTGCGTTTGGGGTCGCACCACTTGCTGATCTCGGTGAGGTGTCCGATGAATCCGTCGCGCTCGAGCTCGAGTTGGCCCCGGAGCCAGCCCTTGGGGGTGATCGCGCCGATCGGCAGCTTGACGAGGGGGTTGGGCAGCAGGGGGGCGCGGTTCGAGACGTAGTGGGCGTTGGTTCCGTCCATCGGGGGGGTCGGGACGAGGGATACTTTCTGCTCGGCTGCGGCGCGGAGGATGGTCGACGTAACGCAGAGTATCATCATTGGCAGCAGGGGGGATGCTTTCATTTTGTGGCTCTCCGAGAGGGTTATTTCCTTTGGATGGAGGCAGTCCTCCAAGTTGGGGGAGGTGAATTCACGTCGGAATTCGTGTTCCCCACCGCTGAAGCGATGGGCCACCCGATAGACAATCACACGTCAGTTCGCCGCTACGATTCGGCTGTGCTTGCCGCCACGAACCCGATCGAGGGAGGCCCTCGACCGCTTCTTCACGCCGGCAACCTCCAACTCTACGCCGGCCGGCCCGGCCAGCAGGAAGACGTCGCGATCTTCGCCTCTGGCGATCTCGATGGCAAGGGCTGCGTTGTCAGTTGCGGGCGAGAGTATCCTCACGCCCGAGACGCTCGGCGAATTGCGATAGGGTTCGATGACGGACACGAACGTGGTTTGCTTGGCGTGGCGGCGCACGGCGACCATGGGACAGGGCTGAGGGGGATTCTCGCTCATCGCCATGCCGAAGTGGAGGGTCGTTCCGGTCTGGCCGAGCATGGTCAGCCGGACGTTCGCGCCGGGTTGGACGAAGTCCGCGGACCACGTGTCGTCGGTCTGGGCCTGGCGGACGTCGGTGAGGTGTTGGTAGCCGTTGTCCTTTCCGAGCGGCTCGGGCTGTGGCGAGACGGTCAAGTTGGGTTTGAGCTCTCCGAAGTTGTGATAGGTCCAGTCGATCGTGTGCGTCTGGTCGCCGGTGACCTCGAACACATCGATGAGGTAGGCGTCCGTCATGGCGACGGTTCGCTTCATGGCAACGTTGGGGTAGGCGGTATCGCACTGGGCTTCGGCGACGGCGAGACCCGGTTGTGAGTGGAAGAACGTCAGCGTGCCCTCGGCGGGATGCTGGCTCTTTTGGTCGATCGTGACGGTGTTGTGGGCGAACGTCTGGCGATACCAGCTCTTGTGCAGCGGGGCGGCGTAGGCGAGGCGCGAGGGGTCGGGCGCCAGGTGTTTGCCTAGGGCGAAGAGGATGATCGCCAACTTGTCGGGATGGCCGTGACCGCCGCCGTGCTGGCCGTAGTCCATATGGAGGTACATCTGGTCCTTGCCGGCGCCTTGCCGCAGGACGACCGCGCCGAGTCCTTTGAAGTCTTTGCTTTCCAGGACGAGCTTGGGTGTGGGGGGCAGCTCCTCGACGCCCCAGAGGAGGGCTTCGAGGCTGTTGCGTTTTCCGTGGGCGGCAACGATGAGGAACGTCGGGTCCTTGAATCGGGCGTAGGCCAACTCGTAGAGGTGGTGCTCGCCGGTGATGCTGAAGACGTTGCTGTCGTTGACGGCCGGGAAGCGAAGGTCTGGGAACACGTAGGTAATGGGCGCCTCGTATAGGGACTTGTGGGCGGCGTTGTCGTAGACGTCGATACCGGCGGCGTGGGCGGCCTCGGCGGCCCAGCGGATGGCCATGAGCGCGTAGTAATGATAGGAGGTCGCGCCCTCGTGCCAGAACCCGTCCGGGAGGATGCTGTGTGCGAACTGGAAGCGGAGGCCGCTCTTGCCGTCGATGGCGTGCGAGGCGATCTCCTCGTCCTGCAGGCAGAAGCCGATGGCGGCCATTCCCGCGTTGTGCCATGATTGCCAGTTGCTGATGCCGGCGTCGTTGCGGCGGATGGTCTTGACGATCTCGCGGAGGAATCGCGTCTCGATCTTCTCCTTGTCGGCGGCGGACAGGCAGGGGCTGCAGCAAACGAGGTCATAGCCCCAGGCCACGTTGACGGCGGCGACGGCCTCATCGAGCGTCTGGGCGAAGACCCGACCGGCGGATCGGCTCAGCTTGCCCCAGACGTTGTGCAGGGGGTAGCTGTCGTACTTGTCGGCGTAGGCCAGCAGGACCTCTCGGGCTCGTTGGGCGTAGGCTTCGTTTCCGGTGAAGGCGTATGCCAGGCCGAGGGTTCGCAAGCTGCTCCAATTACCGCTGTGGATTCGCGCGCAGACGACCTGATCGTACGGCCAGCCCGTATAGGTCTCCTTGCACCGCTTGCAGACGTGCTTGTCCCCTGAATGTTTCAGTCCGGCACCGCACTTCTTGCAGACGTAGTGATGGGACCATTGGCCGGGTTCATTCGGCACCGTCAGCTTCGACTTGAGGATGCCGTCGGCCGAGGCGATAACGGACTGCATCTGCTTCTTGGCCCAGGGGTGTTCTTCGGCGCGGGCCTTGGCTCGGGCAAAGGTTTCGGCATTGGCGAAGAGGAAGGGGTGTTGGCGTTTGCCGAGTTGCAGGGACGCTCTTGTCGAGGTCCCTGGTTCGGCCGAGGCCACGCCAGTGAGCCCGAGAAGCATCGTAGACAGCAGGAACCGCATCAGTACCCTCCCTTAGGTTCTAGGCTGGCTCATCGTATCCGCCCGAACGCGCGTACGTCGGCGATCGCGCACGATCCTTCGGGGCCGAGGACCTGGTAGTCCTCGTCCTTGTCGGTGTTGCTCATCTTTCCGATGCGGACGGCCACGGGCTCGCCGGGCAGGCGGTCGCGTGGTATCCGGTGAACGACTTCCCACATGGCCCCGTCCATGGAGCACTCGGCGAGGACTTCCTTGCCTTCCACACGGATGCGGACCTGGTGCCAGCCGTCTGCGACCGAGAATCCGCCGAACCACTGGCCCTGGCCATCGTCGACGCCGAATCGGCCTTCGGCACGGACGTTGATGCGGAGGAACTTGCCTCCGGGCCAGACGACGCTCAGTCCGGGGCCCCATGAGGCGCCCTTATCGGTGCCTGAGAAGATTCGGCATGCGACGGCGGTCGTTCCCTTCGGGAGGGCGTGCTCGGCGTAGGCGAAGCAGTTGGCCTTGGCGTCGATGACGAGCCGGTCGTTGCCGACGGTCAGCTTTGTTCCCGGCTTCTTGGACAGGTGGGTGTTCCAGCTCGGGCTGAGGCGGTCGCCGCTGAATCGTTCGTCGAACAGGACAGGGAGGTCTTTCGCGGCGTCGACGGCTTGGGGCAGATCGTGGGGCAGCTCGTCGAGGACCAGCAGCCAGCCGCGTCCAGGGCCGACGGGGATCGGGTCGGTTGGCCGGTAGAGGGCGGCGGGCTGGAACGCGCGGATCGGGGGGGCGTAGAGCTTCGCTTTGGTCGGGTCGAGGCCCAGGGCCTTCCAGTCGATGGCGAGCCGACATCGGACCGAATCCTTGGCCCAGCTCGCCAGCGAGACGAGTGCTTTACCCTTCTTCTTGTAGACGGTGACGAGCACATTGGGGCAGTCGGTTCGGACGGGGCAGCTCGCCGCCCAGTAGCCGATCATCTCGGCGTCCTGGATGCCGAAGTCGTCCCAGACCTTCCAGATTCGTCCGGGGTCTGCGCCCTGGTAGTAGCGTCCGGTCATGCCGTAGATCATTCCGCGCCAGGGGTTGCCGCCGCCCTGGAGCATCTCGCCGAAGACGCCGAACGGGAGCGTTGAGATCTCGACGAGCCAGTAGTCGGGCGTCTCGTTGTAGTCGAAGCCCTCGCCGAACCACGTGCTGTCGACGTAGGGGAAGTGCTCCATGTACTGGTTCGCGCAGTTGCTCAGGCCGTAGTTGGGGTGGAAGTTGTTTCCGGAGTGGAAGTCGATGAGGCAGCCCGGTCGGGCGCGATCCATGACGCGGCGGACGCGTTTCATGATCTCTCGGTTGTAACCGATGCCGTCGAGGTAGATGCCGTCGATGCCGATGTTCTTGACGAGCCAGCGGAGGCCCTCGAGGTAGTAGTTGTGCCATCGGGACAGGCCGACCTGTCCGATGGCGGCGTCGACGTCGCCGTTGTCGAACATGTGGTGCCAGGCCCGCGAGTAGTCTGAGATCAGGTGCTCTTGGAGCCAGGAGTGTCCGCCGCCCGAGCCGCCGGTGAAGACTTCGTGGTTCAGGCTGCGCAGGGCCCACATCTCGGCCACGTAGTTGCTCAGCTCGCGAACGGTGTAGTAGAGCTTGACCTTGACCCCCTTGTCGTGAGCTTGTTTGACGTATGTGCTGAGACGCTGGGTGGGTCCGGGCTGGAAGGGGTAGTTGATGTTGGGGTTCAGCTCGTTGCCGTGATGGATGTTGATGATGTTCGCGCCGGCCTCGACGGCCTTCTCGACGGGGACGTACGCGTGGTAGTAGCGCTGCTTCCAGTGATCGGGGCTGAGGGGCTTGACCGGCGTGATAAGCAGGCCGAAGCAGTATTGGAGCTCCTCGCCGGGCTGGAGCTTGCGCGGTCCGCTGTAGGCGCGGATGACGACGGCGCCGCTGCCGGTTTCCTCGACGTTGCAGCCGCCCTTGCCGTCGTTGCTCCAGGCCTTCGGCAGTCCGGACTCGGCGAAGTTGTAGATGTTCCACTCGTCGGCGGGGGTTTTCAACCGGCAGTGGAGTCCGGCGCTGACGTCGCCGAGCCAGACGCTGCTGTTGGCCCGGTTGATGTCCCACTTCCACTGCCATTGATCGGGACGGAAGCCGCCTTTGCGACCCAGGCCCATCATGTATCTGGCGGCGTCGCGGAGCAGCGGGATCTCGAGGACGACGTCCTTGGTCTCAACGGGCTGGTTGGCCGTCAGCGTGATTCGATAGTTGACGTAGCCGTCGAATTCCATCTTGGCGCGGCAGGTCATCGTCAGGGCACCGGCCTGGCTTTGCGAGGACACGGTCGCAGCGCCGGGGGCGGTCTGCTCGATGGCGAGCTTGCCGCCGGTCCAGGGCAGGTTGCCGTGGGTCGTTTCGACTGCCATCGTCATGGTGCCGGCGAGGATGTTTCGTCCATGGCCGCCTGCGTCGACCTGGACGGAGTCGTTGTAGCGACTGACGATCTGCTCGGGCAGGCCGGTGTCGGCGAAGCGGACGTCGCGACCGAGGCAGGATACCGTTCGATCATTGACGACGAGGGGCGCGTAGGGCTTGGTCGGCTCGTCGTCGACGCCGATGGTGCTGTCGAGCCATCGCAGCCGGGCGAGGCGATTGAGGTCGTCATCGCCGGCGTCCTTGATCGTCTCGTCGGACACGGAAAGCACGAGCAAGACGGGCGTGGGGTCGGCACCGCCGGTGCGGATGGACAGCGTCCCTTCGTACTCACCGGGCGGGAGCGACGGTGGGACTTGCAGGCCGAACCACAGCGCTTGGATCTTGCCCTTGGCCACGGAGACGTTCTTCTTGAAGGGCTTGCCCAGCCAGTCGACGCCGCCGAGGTTGAAGCATCGCAGGGCGGTCGGGGGGATCTCGTTGCCCTGGGGGGACTTCAACGGGCCGAAGTCGACGGCGAGGTCGTTGAGGCCCGCGCGCGAGGCGTACAGGCCGATCTGGAAGACGTAGAACTCGCCGCGACAAGCCTTGCCGCGGAAGGTCGTGCTCGGGCCAGTCTTGATCCAGCGGAGGGGCAGGTCGCCGGTCATCCGGATGGCGTGGAGGCGGTCTTCGGGGAACAGCAGGTACGGCCGGTCGGGGTGTTGGGCGATGAGTTGCCGGGTTTCCTCGGCGGTGGCGACGACCTCCATCGGGTCGAACCGGTGGAAGTCATTTCGGGCTTCGATGCCGATGACCTTCGCCTCGGGCAGCGATCGCCATTTGCCCTCGGCGAGCTTGTCGGGGGACAGGCCGTTGCGGTCGAGCCAGGCGGCGTCGGCGGTGGGTTGGCCCTTGGCGTAGGTTGTGTCGTACTGGTGTTGGATGCGCCTTTCGGTGAAGGGCATGAAGTACACGTCGTAGTCGCCGGGGGCGGTCTGGGGCTGGAAGACGAGGTCGCCGAACTCGCGATTGACCTGAACGGGCAAGACGTTCGTGACGGTCTTGCCAGTGGCTGCGTCTTGGATGACGACGGCCTTGTCCTGGGGGGCGGGGTCTCGGCGTCGCCAGGGGACGTGCAGGCGGACGGCGTCGGCCTTCTCGGTGACGTGGACGCGCGCGCGGTGGTTCCCGAGCGCTATGGGCCACGGTTTCTCGGTGATGCCGTAGCGGATCTCGTCCGCGGCGTCGGCCGAGCTTGCATGGGCCAGGACGGTCGCCAGTGTCGTGCAGAGCGCGAGTGATCGCCGTGATGTTTGCATCGATGCCTGCCTCCAAGGGCTTGTCTACCGAGTCTTCGTGAACCGGGCCACGAACCCGCCGCCCTTTCTCATCTGTACGGTCAGGGTTTCGCTCGACGTCACCGCCTTCTCCGAACGAGCGAATGCGTCGGGCTGGGCCGCGTCGTCGGCGAGCAGGACGGCCTGGTACTTGCCATCGCCCAGGAACGTCAGGGGGATCTTGACGACGAGTTCGCCGCCGCCGTTGAGGACGCCGATGAACCACGTCGTGCCCGTTCGTCGCGCGAAGGCGGCGATCTTCCCGAGTTCGCTCGCGCCGAGCACGAGCGTCTCGTCCCAGACGGGCGGGATCGTCTTGATGACGTCGACGGCGGGGTTGCTCAGGTAGTTCTTCGGGTTGTCCGCCCAGTGCACTACGGGCGACGTGAAGACGATCGTTGTGGCGAGCTGGTGGGCCCAGCTCGTGCCCTTCATCTTTTTGGGGTCGAACGTACCCGGCGTGTAGTCGCCGTGCCCGGCGAGGAAGCGCGTAAGGGGCAGCGTGGCGTTGTGCTTGGCGGGCAGGCTAAGCCACTTGTTGTACTCGAGTCCTCGCACGCCCTCGCGGGTCATCTCGTTGGGCCAGGTCCTGGCCTCGCCCGTGGGCTTGTTGGCGCCGTGGAAGTTGATCATGAGCCGGTGCCTGGCGGCGTCGCGGAGGCAGGCGGTGTAGAAGTCGATACGCTCTTTGGACTCGGAGTCCATGAAATCGACCTTGACGCCCACGACGCCGGCGGCTTTGACGTTCTTGAAAAAGTCGTCGCGGACGTTGGCGTCGGCGACCTGGTTCCAGCGCTTCCAGACCCAGACGTCGACGTTGCGGGTCTTGGCGTGGTCGACCACTTCCTTGACGAGGGCCCACTTGTCCTTGCTGCCGTCCTTCCAGCCTTCCCAGCCTTCGTCGATGAGGATGTACTCGAAGCCGAGCTTTGCGGCGGCGTCGGCGTAGGCCTTGTGCAGGGGCCAGTTACCCGTTCCCTCGCTCCACCAGGACCACAGGGCGCGGCCGGGACGGATCCACTTGGCTCCGGCGAGCGCGGCTGGCGGCGGCGGGCTGCAGTTGTGGATGATGTCCGAGTTTACGAGCCCGTTCAGGTCGCCGCTGAGCATCGCGATTCGCCACGGGGTCGTGATCGTGCCGGAGAGCGTCCACGACTTGTCGTCCTCGAAGTCGGCCTGGAAGACGCGCTCGCCGAGGGCCAGCAGCGTCATCCCGCTGTAGTCGTAGAGGGCGCTTTCGGTGATCGCCACGTAGCCGCCCTTGCCGGGGAGCTGGGCCACCATCGGCGGGGCGATGTGGGTGGCCGGCTTGAAGGTTTCGGCGAGGCGCGACAGGTGAATGCCCTCGTAGTTCTTGGTGTTCGTGTGGTACCAGACGCGGCTGCCTGCGGGCAGCGTCCAGGAGGAGGCCTCGCCGCTGACGGTCCGAGAGCCTTGGCCCGGGATTACGTAACGATAGGCGACGCCGTCGTCGTAGGCGCGGACTTCCAACGTGTATTCCGTGCCGCTGGCCTTGTGGGCGACGGGGAGCGCCATGACGTTGCAGTGGTTGACGGCCTTCGCGTGGACGCCTCGCCAGGGGTACTCCTCATTGACGGCGGTCATCTTTGGCGCGCCGACGGTCACGCCGTCGCCGAGCTTGACGCCGTCGACGGTGACGCCGAGGCGTGAATCCTCCACGACCACGGCGCCGCCGCGCTGAACGCGGTAGGCCAGTTGACCGGCGTTATCGACCGACACGGTTGCCTGTACGACACCACCGGGACTCGTGACGGTCGTCTGGGCGCAGCCGCTCACTGCAAAGATGGCTGCAGCGGCAAGGAATCCCCCGGGGAGCAATCTCTTCGTCATGGTGCTCTCCTACGACTTCGATTCAGCGGTCCAGCGTGAGCCATTCGATGCCCTTGGGCGTGGCGCGGAATCGCTTGGCTCGGATGCTGGAGCCGGCGCCTTCCTCATAGTAGACGATCAGGACGGTGCCGTCCTTGAGCAGGACCATGCTGGGGTAGGCGCCGATGACGTTGTCGACCTGGACGTTCTCGCTCCACGTCTTTCCCTCGTCGAGGCTGTAGTGCAGGCTCGTCTTGGGCAGGCGGTGGGCCATCAGGATGATGTCGCCCGGGGCACGGAGGAGGTAGTGGCAGTGGCCGGGGAAGCCGAACAGCTTGGCGACCGACCAGGTCTTGCCGCCGTCCTGGCTGATCGACCAGGCGGAAACGTTGGCGCCGCGGAGGGCGGCGAAGAGGTCGCCGTTCTTGAGCGGGATGACGTCGGTTTCGGCGTCGAGCCGGACACCGCCGTTGGGGATGTCGATCGGCTTGCACCAGGTCTTGCCGCCGTCCTGGCTGATCGCAACGGCCCCGCAGGCCGAGCTGGGCAGCTCCTTGTAGAGCCCGAGCATGAGCCGACCGTCGGGCAGTTCGCGGATGGGGGCCGAGCAGTAGTAGCCCTCGGCAATCCGCTGGGGGGTGGTGTCCCAGGTCTTTCCGCCGTCGCGACTGGTAACCATCCACGAGCCCAGGCCGTTCCAGCCCTTCTGGCCGTCGGGCTTCGGCTCGAGGATGAAGAAGTTGCAGATCATCCTGCCGTCCTTCAACTGGACGATGGAGGGATCACGGTCGTCGTACGGCCCGTCGAAGAGGGTCTTGGCGGGGGACCAGGTTCGGCCCTCGTCGGCGGAGATGCAGTAGCTGACGCGCCCGCCCTTGGGGAGCTTTTCGTTGGGCATGGCGACGTGTCCGTAGCCGGCGTAGAAGACGCACATGAGCCGGCCGTCCTTCATTCGGCAGACGTCGGGGAACGCCTCGTACGCGCCGGCGCCGGCGTCGGTGCAGACGTGGACCCAGGTGCGCGGGCGCGTGGCGAACTGCCACGGCTTGGCCAGATCGGCGGTCGTGCCGGTGACCTTGACGTCCTTGACGTGGGCGACGGTCTGGCTGGCGTAGAAACCGACCAGCCCGGGCGCGGCGTCGG
>JAFGLZ010000118.1 GCA_016927755.1 Phycisphaerae bacterium | reverse complement strand
CGAACCGGACGCGGTTTTGCCGCGATCGGAACGAGCGCTCCGCTGGCATTGATTCTCGTGATGACTTACGCACCGTCCATCGGCCGCCCGACTCTGGCGCCGAGGATGAGTTGCGGCACGAATCTGGCGGGGATCGGCAAGGCGATGTGGATCTATGTCAACGATTACGATGACAAGCTGCCCGTTGCAGGGGGACGGGGCACGGTCTGGGGGCCGGGATTGGCCGACTGGCGCAGTGAGCGCCGCGCTGATGCCTTCGGACTCGATCCCAACGGTTCCGGCGGGCAGGCGACGATCAGTTCGAGCCTGTACCTGCTCGTCCGGTATGGGGATGTGAGCCCGAAGTCGTTCGTTTGCCGAGGAGAGCGAGACGTCAGGGAGTTCGATCCGATGAAGTACCGCATCGACGGCAAGAGACTGACGGACGTCTGGGACTTCGGCCCGAACCCAGCCAAGCACTGCAGCTATGCCTATCATCAACCCTATGGTCCGCACGGCCTCACACCATCGCATCCGCCGGGGCTGGTTGTGGCGGCCGACCACAACCCATGGATCGATGGGCCGAAGTGGAAGGCCGACGACTTCGCTGCATTCCGACCCGTTGCGGGGTCTGCCGCTATTGGTGATGAGATGCGGCTGGGCAACGCAAAGGCGCACGGGCGAGACGGCCAGAACGTTCTGTTTCTCGATTCGCACGTGGAGTTCATGCGCCGACCTTTCCGCGACATCGAGAACGACAACATCTACACCGCCTGGGACGGCGACGACAAGGCCCGCGGGCGGGCGCCGACGCCATACGACAGCCAGCCGGCCGATCCACGCGATTCGCTGCTTCTCAACGATCCACCCCTGAAGCGGTAGGGCATCCGAAGCCGTGGGATTGCCCACGTCGGGTGGGGGCGAGGCATGCCTCGCCCGCACAGGGTTTCGGGCGGCGAGGAGGGATGCGGGCATTTCTTTTTCCGGGGGGCTGAACATTTTTTTTCGTTGGGGGTAGAAAACGCGCCGTAGCATATTCCGCCGGTCGGGGGTTGTTGCTATTTTGATTGAAGGAATCACCTCCCGTTTGCCGAAGGGTGCCGGCAGAGTCTCGCGAATGCACCCAACCGTCCCAAACCTTCTGCATGAGGCAGACGACCTGTAAAGGAACGAACAAACGATGGACGCAAAACCTGGATCCGCGAATCCAAAACCGCCCGACAAGGGCAAAGCGACCTCCAGCGGGACCAAATCCCTTGGGCCGGTCCCCAACCTCGAGGAGCACGTCAACAGCGAGTGGTGGCGACAGATCTTCAACTCGACCTACCTCAAGACCGACGGCGACGTGGTGGACGATCTTGGCGTGACCGCCAAGGAAGTGGACGCGTTCTGCGAGATCCTCAAGCTCCAGAAGGACCAGCGTCTGCTCGACGTCTGCTGCGGCCAGGGCCCGGACGTGCTCGAACTGGCCCGTCGCGGCTTCGCCAACGTCGAGGGGCTCGACCGCTCGCACTATCTCGTGCAAAGGGCCCGGACGCAGGCCAAGAAGGAAGGCCTGAACGTCCGGTTCAAGGAGGGTGATGCGCGCAAACTGCCTTACGCCACCGACACGTTCGACGTGGTGACGATCCTGGGCAACAGCTTCGGCTACTTCGAGACGATCGAAGACGATATGCGCGTGCTGAAAGAGGTGCGGCGCGTGCTCAAGCCGTGGGGCCGCCTGCTGATCGACGTCGCCGACGGCGAGTACCTGCGGCGCAAGTTCCAGCCCCGCAGTTGGGAGTGGATCGACAAGCACTATTTCGTCTGCCGCGAGCGGTCGCTGTCGCTGGACAAGCAGCGTCTGATCTCGCGCGAAGTGGTCACCCACGTGGAGAAGGGCGTGGTGGCCGACCAGTTCTACGCCGAGCGGCTCTACAGCCGCAAGGGCATCCAGGAACTGCTGACGCGGGCGGGCTTCAGCGACGTGATCGTCCACGGGCAAATCTCCGGCGATTCCCAGCGCAACCAGGACCTGGGCATGATGGAGAAGCGCATCATGGTCACCGGGTCGGTGCGGAAGGAGTGGACGCCCCGCAAGCGCAAGAAGGACTTCAAGAACGTCACCGTTCTGTTCGGCGATCCGGCCAAGCCGGACCCCCTCAAGCCGCTGTGCGTCTTCGACGACGACGATTTCTACACGATCGACCAGCTTAAGAACGCCCTGCGCGAGCTGGACGCCTATCGCTACACCTACCTGAGCAACCACGACACGCTGATCGACGACCTGCGGAAGCTGATCGGCAAGACGGATTTCATTTTCAACCTGTGCGACGAAGGCTTTGGCAACGACCCGCGCAAGGAGCTGCACGTGCCGAGCCTGCTGGAGGTGCTGGGCATCCCGTACACCGGCGGCGGGCCGCAGTGCCTGGCGTTCTGCTACGACAAGTCGCTGGTTCGCGGCGTGGCCAAGGAGATGCAGGTGCCGGTGCCCGAGGGCTTCTTCATCAAACCCGAGGACAGCACGTTCGAGCTGTCGTTCGCCTTCCCGGTGATCTGCAAGCCGAACTTCGGCGATTCCAGCTTCGGCATCACCCAGCGCAGCGTGACCAATACCGTCGAAGAGCTGGTCAACGCGATCACGGAGATCCGCGAGAAGTTCGGCTATGAGAAGCCGATTCTCGTCGAGGAGTTCCTGACGGGCAAGGACTTCACCGTGGGGATCATCGGCAACCCGCCGGAGTCGTATACGGTGCTGCCGATTATCGAGGAAGACTACTCGATGCTGCCGCCCGAGCTGCCGCGTCTGTGCGGCTACGAAGCCAAGTGGCAGCCGGACTCGCCGTACTGGCAGATCAAGTCGATCCCCGCCCAACTGCCCGAGGAGGCCGAGAAGCTCGTCGTCGAGTGCTGCCTGAAGCTGTTCGAGCGGCTCGAATGCCGCGACTACTGCCGCTTCGACTGGCGGCTCGACGCCCAAGGCACGCCCAAGCTGCTGGAAGTCAACCCCAATCCCGGCTGGTGCTGGGACGGACACATGGCCAAGATGTCCAAGATCGCCGGCATCTCCTATTCCGAGATGCTCGAAGCGATCCTCAAGGCCGCCGAGGATCGCCTCGGACTCCAGGCCGCCCGCGCCAAGACCGCCAACGGCACCCGCAACGGCCAGGCCAACGGCATCGTCGCCATTGACGCCCCCCGAACCGCCGCCGAAGCTGAGTGCCCCAAATCGTGACATGCAACCCGCCGGAGAGGGGCGCCCCCGCGCCCCTCTCTGCGTCGCTCGTATCTCGCATCTCGTATCTCGTCAGACACCTCACACCTCGCGGGCGTTTGCGGATGGTGAACTGAGCTGTCAGGCGGTCCATAGCCCACCATCTCCAAGCCCTGTGGGCGGGATCTGACGCGGAAGCACGCGCGAAGAGCGTTGAATCGGGTCGGCTCCGGCGTTACAATCCACAATGCGTTTCCCGACAGGAGATTCAAGAAATGAAGATGAGCTATTATCCGGAGACGGATTCGCTGTACATCGATCTGGTGGATCGGTCGAGCGCCGAGAGTCGAGAGGTCTCCGAAGGGGTCGTCCTTGATTACGATGCAGACGGCAATCTCGTGGGCATCGACATCGACAATGCCAGCAAGAAGCTCGATCTGAGCGAACTGACGTTGAGCAGGCTGCCCACCGAAAGCCATACCCTCTCGCGGTAGGATTGGCAGGAGAATATGGTGACAGGGATTTCGCAGGATATTGTCGAGCGGTTTGTGGGGGCGTGTCGCGAGGCGGCGCGGCGCGGGCTTCTGCGGTGCAGCAGCGGGAACCTCTCGCAGCGGGTCGATGGCGGGCGGATGCTGGTGACGGCGACGCGGAGCTGGCTGGGCCGGCTGACCGCTGACGACGTGGCGCTGTGTCGGATCGGCGACGGCGCGTGCCTCGACGGCCGGCGGCCGACGGTGGAGGTGAACCTGCACGCGGGCATCCTTCGCGCCCGGCCGGAGATCGACGTCGTGCTGCACTTTCAGTCGCCGCACGCCACGACGCTGTCCTGCTGCGAGTCGCGCGGCGTCAACTTCTTCGTGATCCCCGAAATTCCATTCTACATCGGCCAGATCGGACGCGTGCCGTACCTGACGCCGGGCTCGCAGGAACTGGCCGACGCCGTCGTCGCGGTCATGCGGAACCACAACCTGGCGCTGATGGCCAACCACGGACAAGTCACCGTGGCGCGTGAACTCGATCACGCGATCCAGAACGCCGAGTTCTTCGAACTGGCCTGCCAGATCATCATTCAGGGAAGCGAGAAGGTGACACCGCTGTCGGACGAAGCCGCGCGCAACCTGATGGCCCTCGGCGCCGTCTGACCGAACACAACGCCGCCTGTGACATTCAGCGCCCGGCGGCCGGGCGGGGGCAGGCGTCGGCCAGTTCGAGGATCCGCGTGACGAGGATCTCGCCGGTCCGCTCGCCGAGGCAGGTGCGGGTGATGTAGTTGTAGCGGTCGAAGCTGTCGAAGTCTTCTTTCGTGAGGATATAGCCGAAGGCGTCGTTGGTCAGGCCGAAGAGGAAGTTGTGTCGGCCGTGCATCTTGCGTTTGAGATAGTAGCCGATGTTGGGCATCGCCTCGCCCGGCATCGTCGCCATCTGGGCGTCGCCGAGGTTCACGACGTGGACCCGCGTGGCGATGTGCCCGTCGTCGTCCAGCTTGAATCCCAGAGGCGAAAGTTGCACGACGGCTCGCAGCATGTCGTTCTCGACCGGCAGGCGCACGATCGCGCTTTCGCAGACCAGTGCCGGGTCCTCCTGGATCGCCGCGTCTGCCACGATGCGCATCGCTTCATCGGCCAGCAGATGGCCGATGCGAACGCATTCATCCCACGTCTGGATGTCCTTGCCGTCGGGGCCGCGACAGTCGGCGGTGACCATGCCGCCGAGCGCCGAGTTCATGAAAATGCCCACACCGCTGCCCCGCGCCTCGAGCCGCTCGTACAGAGGGCCGACGAAGTCGGGGCTGAGGATGCCCTGGTCGGCGCCGAGTACTTCGGGATGGCAGGCGTAGTTGACGAGCGTGGCGATCGGCTTGTGGTCACGGTCCACGACCTGCAGGACGTGACATCGCGGGTCGTAGAGCTTCTCGGCGTAGTAGTTGTAGGCGATCTTGCCCTGGGCGTTTCCCGTGGCGATCCTGACGGCGGCCGGCTGGAGGTCGGCTGCTGCGGCGTCGATCGCCTCGGCCAGCGCCGCGCAGACGCTGTCCAGATACACCAGGTCGCACGAGGTCTTGCCCTCTCGGTCGGGAAAGCCATAGCAGTCCGGGGCGCTGTGGGTGTGCGTGGCGCCGATCAGGATGTTAGCGGCCGGCACGCGCGCGACCCGCGCGCGGACCTTCTCGCAAAGCACGCCGGGGAAGCCGAGGAAGTCGGTGCTGCAAATGGCCATACGGGTGCCGTCCCGCTCCAGCACGAGTGCCCGGACGGTCAGCTCGCCCATCTTCCTCGTCGTCGGGCTCGACGGCCCGACTCCGCCGGAGACGGGCAGCAGCGGCTCGGGCGT
>JAFGLZ010000117.1 GCA_016927755.1 Phycisphaerae bacterium | reverse complement strand
GCTCCAGGCAAAGGTCTTCGCAACCAGCAGGAAATGGGAATCGCCACGCCGCCAGGGCCGTGAATTCGTCGAATAGAGTGGGTCTCGGCACAAGGCTCCGCCCGCGCGGCCGTCGCCGAGCGCCGTTGAGAGAGAACCACGCACCCGATATACTTCGATAATGAGCATCTTCGCCAAGATCCGGTTGCGCCCCACCCAGCTTCGAACCGTGGCCGACCGACGGTTCGACGATGCCGACGCGCTGCGCAGGACCCGCAAGAACGCGCGAGCCAACGGCGCCATGTACCTCGGCGGATTCGCCGTCGAATGCCTGCTCAAGGCCAAGCTTCTCGAGAAATTCGCCTGGTTGCAGAGCACGGGTTCGTCCGAGGGCCTCTCCAGGGATGACCGCCGTCTCTGGTCCCTCTGCTATCGATCCCACGAGCTCGACGCGATCCTGGCGAAACTGCCCGAAGTCCGAGACCGCGTCTCGCGTATGGAGCAACGTGGGTCAAACCGCCTCTCTCAGGCGCTGAAGTCCATCTGCGCCAGTTGGACGGTATACGCCCGATACTCGCCCTCCTCCGCGGACATGGACGAAGCCGAGGGGTTTCTGGAGCAAATCAAGGAGCTCATGCCATGGCTAAAGTGAAGAAGGCTCCGGCCTTTCTGACGCAACTCAAATCCGCCCTGGTAGACGCCCTACAGGCCAACGGAATCCAAGCGAAGGTCGACGCCGAGCCAGTACCGACGACCCGCCTCTATCGCGTCATCGTGGTCGCGCCGCGATTCGAGGCCATGACGCATTCCGAGCGGCAGAGCCTTGTCTGGCGCATCGCCGAGAGGACCCTCTCGCCTGATGACCAACTGCGAATAAGTATGATCCTCACGTTGACGCGCGACGAGGCGCAAGGCAAGTGACCTCGCTGCGCCGTGGACCCGCGTGATATGAAGAGGGTAGACAGATCGATCCCGTACGATTGTCTCGTTTCCTATCGCCATTCAGAACTAGTGGCGTTCGATCTACCACGATGCCGACTCCTCCGTCGTTTCGCTCGTGACTGCCGGAGTTCGATGTAGTGGCGTGGCTGGCCTCACGCCCGGTGGTTGTCCCTCTCGGTTCGGCTCGATGCACCTATTCACCCGCCAAAGGGAGAACGATCGTGAGCACACAACGGGCCTTGTTATTGCTCGTATGCCTTACCGCCGCTGGATCAACCGATGTTAAAGGCCAGGAGGCCTGGAACCGGGCCCGCCAATCCGCCAAGATCGCCGGCTATTCGCTCGGCAAGGTCCAGCGCTGGCTCCACGAGAAATGCCTGCCAGCAATCGACAAGGAAACCGGACTGTACCGCTGGCAGTCATCCAAGCAGTGGAACTACGCCGACACCGCCGCTGACTGCTATCCCTTCGTCTGCTGGGCCGCATACTTCACCGACAAGGCCGTCCTAGACGGACCCATGCGCAAGCTCCTCCACGCCGAGCAGCGCCTCTGCAATCACGTCGATCGCCTGCCCGTGCCCTACGACCTCGTCAAGAAACAGAAGGTGTCGCAATCGCTCGACCAGGTCATCTTCGGCGCATCCGAGTACGCCAAGGATGGCCTCGTCGCCATCGTCGAGCTCACCGGAAAAGACGAGTGGTACGACCGGATGAAGGCCATCGTCGAGGACATCTTCACCATCGCGAAAATCGACACGCCCTACGGCAAGATCCCCTCGACGAACATCGAGGTCAACGGCGAGCTCCTGCAGTTGTTGCCCAGGCTCTACGCCATGACGGGCGATCGAAAGTACCTCGACTGGGCCCACCGCCTGGCCGATCATTACCTCAAGCCCGGCAAGTTTGTCCCGCAGCGGCTGAGCGACCACGGCTGCGAGATCATCGGCGGGCTCGGGCTGCTGCTCGCCGTCGACTCGTCCGCCTGCCCGGAGAAATTCAAGGAATACGAGCCCCACTATCGCTACCTGTGCGATGAGATCATTCGCCGAGGAACAAACTCCGACGGCATCATCGTCGGCCGGCTCCAGCCGACCCCTGGCCCGCACGATGCCGTCCAGCTCCGCGACGGCTGGGGATACGACTACGTCGGCTTCCTCGACTACGACATGGCCACAGGCCAGAATCGCTACCGCAAGCAGATCGAGTTCGCGATGAGCAACCTCCTCAAGCCACGCTACAAGAACTTCAACTGGGACCACAACTCGCGGGACAACATCGCCGACAGCGTCGAGGGAGGGCTCTATCTGCTCAACCGCCTGCCCGTCAAGCAAGGGTTCGAGTGGGCCGACCGCGAGATCGACACCGTCCTGGTCGATACCTCCAAACCGCTCGATCAAACCTGGCTGTGGGACACGCATAAGCTCGAGGCCAACACCGTGCGGACGGTCTTGATCCACGCCACGATGCACACGCGCAACACGATCCTCCGGCCATGGCGGACGGACCTCAGGCTCGGCGCAGCGCCCATCGACGGCGGTCTGGCCATCGTCGTCACCGCCGAAAGACCCTACTCCGGAAAGCTCCAGTTCGACATCCCCCGTCACCGGCTCTACATGGGCTTCAAGAAAGATTGGCCGCGAATGAATACCGTGCCCGAGTGGTTCACGGTCGAGCTCGACAAGGAGGTCGCTCTCGAGAACCTGTCCACGAACAAGAAGGCCCCCTACACCGGAAAGCAGCTCCACGAAGGGGTGCCCGTGGAGCTACCGTCGCCCGGCGAGCTCCGCCTGCGCCTCGTGAGCCGTTTGCCAGAACCGGCGATCCCCGCGAGACCTCCCCCATTTCGGTAGATGTCTAACCGGGACGCCTGACGGAGAAGATCACATGACCGACGAAACCTCACGACGCGACCTCATGAAGCTCGCATGTGCCGCCGCCGGCGCCGCCGCCCTTCCCGGCAGCGAAGCGCCCGCCGCCGATGCGACCACCAAGAAGAACGACACGCCGCCAGAACTCCCGCCCACCGTCGTCCGCTACCTCGAACGTCTCTACGACGAGAAGCGCCGCGCCCACGCCTTCCGCGCCGACTACCCCGGTGGATTCCACCGATGGCAAAGCGATGCCCGACCCGCCCTGCGTCGGCTCGTCGGTCTCGACACGATCGCCGCCTCCGTCGGCCGGCACCGCCCCAAAGTCGAGCTCGAGCCGATCCAGGAGAAGGGCGATTACACGATCCGTAAGGGACAACTCCAGACCGAGCCGGACGTCACTATCCCGTTCTGGCTCCTCAAGCCGCCGGGCAAGGGACCGTTCCCCCTGGCCGTCCTGCCTCACGGCCACAACCGCCGCGGATACGACGTCTACGCCGGCGTCTACCCCACGGACGCGGATCGCCGACGCGC
This sequence comes from Phycisphaerae bacterium, assembly GCA_016927755.1. Classification (GTDB taxonomy): domain Bacteria; phylum Planctomycetota; class Phycisphaerae; order UBA1845; family JAFGLZ01; genus JAFGLZ01. The sequence goes on along the minus strand of JAFGLZ010000117.1, from coordinate 63,471 downwards.
CCTCGCCGAGGATCGAGACGTCGCCGTCCAGGCCGTCAAACAAGGGTTCCTCGCCGTCGCCCCCGCCACCCGAGGAATCGGCGCCGACGGCGTCCCGGACGTCTGGCAGCGACACGGCGGACGCGACTGTCGCAGCCAGCTCATGCACTGCCTCCTCGCCGATCGGACCCCCACCGGCGAACGCGTCTGGGATATGCAGAAGATCATCGACTGGGCGACCACCCGACCCGACGTCGACGCCAAACACATACTGATCATGGGCAACTCCGGCGGCGGCATGGTGACCCTCTACGCCGCCGCCTGCGACGAACGCGTCACGATCGCCGTGCCAAGCTGCTCATTCTGCACGTTCGTCAGCGACGGGGGCCGAATCTACCACTGCGACTGCAACATGGTGCCCGGCATCCTGCGATCCTTCGACCTGTCCGACGTGGCCGGCCTGATCGCCCTCCGTCGCCTGCTCATCGTCAACGGACGAACCGACGCCCTCTTCGCCCCGCAAGACGTCACCAGAGCGGCCAACCACGTCCGCGCGATCTACGACGCCGCCGGCTGCCCGAGCCACTTCGAGCACCGCTGGGGCCACGCCGGTCATCGGTTCTACAAGGACCTCATGTGGCCGTTCATCCTAGAATCGTTGAAAGGCTGAACCCGTCGGTAAGCAACACTCAGTTGAAGGCCTTCACGCTCGACGGCGTCGACGAAGGCAAACGCCCGACAGGCGCGGCAGCATTGGGCTCGATCGTTCAGGCTCCGCCAGAAAGGTACACGCAATGGATTCGCCGCCCGACCCAATCTACCCGCAATCAGGCGTCATCCCGTTTCGCCGCAAAGGCGATCGACTCGAGATCCTCCTCATCACCTCCTGGAGCGGCAAGCGCTGGATCGTCCCCAAGGGCCTCATCGAACCGGACATGACCCCCGCCCAATCCGCCGCCCAAGAAGCCCTCGAGGAGGCCGGCGTCGAGGGAACCGTTTCCGCCCAGCCGATCGGTCGATATCGGTACGAGAAATGGGGGGGAACCTGTATCGTGGATCTCTTCCTGATGGAGGTCCGCGCCGTTCACGAAACCTGGGACGAGGCGGATGTCCGACGCCGAGAGTGGGTCTCGCTCGAAGAAGCCGTCCGTCGAGTGGGCGACCAAGCCCTCGCAGAGATCCTGCAAGACCTCAACCCCGCCGACTTCACCGTCGAAGCGGGATAGCCGTCCCCGAGTCTGCCCTCGCGCCCGCCCACCGCCTTCAACCGTCCGGCGAGCAGCCCTCGACCACGATCGCCCTCGATCGCGCCGACCGCTCGCCAAGCGGAGCCAGCGCAAGATACGCCGACGACATGAAGCACCGCCGCAGCGCCGCCGGAGAGTCGAACTCGATCACGATGATCCGCTCCGGCGTCCAGCTACCCGACAGCGGCGTGACCCGGCCCCCGCGAACGAGATACCGTCCCCCATGCCCCGTCACCACCTCCCGAACCTTCTCCACGTATTCCCCATAAGGCTCAGGATCGATCACCTCGAGCTCGACGATCATGTAAACGGACATGAGAATCCCGGTTGAAGGCCGCTTAGTCGCCGGAATCGACGTCGCCCTCGCGCCATCGACGCCGATACTTGTTCGGCAGCAGCTCGCTGACCGGAACCACCTCGTCGCCCCGACCGTTCGGCACGATCACCCGGCAGTCCGGCGAGTAATCCGAGATCAGCTCCCGGCACATCCCGCACGGAGAAACCACGTTCCCCTTGCGATCGACGCAAACGATCGTCTCCAGCTCCGTGTCCCCCGCCGCCGCCGCCGCGCCGATCGCGATCGCCTCCGCGCACACCGCCACGCGCCCCACGTTCGCCTCCAGATGCACCCCCGCGAACGTCCGGCCCGACCGCGTCCGAACCGCCGCCGCCACGTGGTGATACCCCTGGCGAAACCGCTCCGCGATCACCTTGCGAGCCGCCTCGAGCAGCGCTTCATCCTGCTGTGTCAGTGAACCGTCCATCCCAATCCTCTAGCCTGACCTCAGAACTCTATATTCTATCGTCAAATCACGTCCCAACATCGGGGCCGGGGCGGCACATTCCCCCGATAACGAGGCAGGAATAGACGTTAAACACAGGCGCCCAAAGTGATGCGGTCGGCTGGCAACGGGGACGGGCGCGAAAAAGGTGTCAGGAACCTTTTTCGCGTGCTCCGCGCCGATCCATCCTACCAGGGCGCCCATCAGCGGCCGGATGGGCGGCTCCGACGTTCAGCGGACCTCTTGCTTCACAGGCCAGCTCGCACGCCGCTCGTCCCGGTAAAGCCCGATCTTCTCGATCGGGATCCGCTGAAAGCCAAGCCCCCACGCCGGCGAATCCGCGCGAAGCTGAAAGTCCCCCGCCTTCTCGTCCACGAACTTCGGGTCCTCGTTGATCAGGTTGTCTTCCAGCTTCACCAGCGGCCTTATCTTGGCCTCGATGTGCTCCCACCACGTATCCCTCGGCCCAGCGCCCTGCGCGTCCCGCCGCAGGGCCTCACCGGCCCCCGCCCAAAAGATATTGCGCCGAACAACGTTGCCCACCGGCGACTTCGGGTCCTCCTCCAGCAGTCTGACCAGCTTCGGATACCGCGTGCTGTACGGAGGCTCCCCATAACGAATCCCCCGTATCGTCCCCTTCTCCCTGGCCTCCTTGATCCGACCGTCAGCATGAGGCCCGCACCAGCCCAACGCGCGGGCGTCGATGTGCAGCGCCTGCGGGCAATCGACGAAGACGTTGTTCTCGATGATGTTGTCGCGACCGCCCCCAAGGAACACCGCGTAGGTCGCCTGGTAGAAGACGTTCCCCCAAACCGTCGCCGACGAGAACAGGTCGTCGAGATAGATGCCCTTGCACCGCCGCCCGGCACGGCCCTGGAGATGATGCAGGTAGTTGTACCGAATCACATGACCCCGGATCGTCCAGTCCCGACCGGCATAGATCGCCCCGCAGTCGTTCGACTCGCAACAGACGTGGTGGATCTCGTTGAGCTCGACGAGGTGATCGTTGCCGCCGAAGATGAGCGCGGCGTGCGGCGCATCGTGGATCAGGTTGTGCGAAATTCGCTGCCCCACGCCGGTGAACACGACGCCCGGCCGGTACATCCGATCCCACCGCGCGTAGTGGTGGATGCGATTGTTCTCGGCATGGTGTCCCGCCGGCGTCAGCGTCTTCCGGTCGCCCCCGATCAGATAGACCCCGCCGCCGCCCATGCCGTACATGTCGCAGCCGATGACCCCGTTGTCCTTGCCCCCAACCACCGTCACCGCGTGCATGCCCAGGTTGCGCAACGTGCAGCCGATCACGCGACAGTGCTCGCCGTTCTCAATGGCCACCGCCGTCCCGCGCGTCGCCTCGAACGTGAGCCCGCGAATCGTCACGTGCGACGTGCCCTTCATCCTCACCAGGCCCGGCGACATCGACACCTCGACCTTCGCCCCCTCGATCCGCGCCGGCGGCCAGAAGTACAGCGTGCCCGTTTCCCGATCGACGTACCACTCGCCTGGCCTGTCGAGTTCCGCCAAGATATTGAACCCGTAAAACCACTGCCCCTTGTGATAGCCGTACCGGTGGTAAGGGCGACAAACGGAGATCACTCGCTTGTCAACATCGAGAGACGCGATCCGGTGACGTTGCTCGGCCCAGTCACGGCACCAACTGCCGCACACGTAGGCGTCCTTCTCGCCCACCCAACGCCGCGGATAGTCGCCCTTGTATCGAAACACCCCCTCAACGCGGCTCTTGTGTCCGCGCACGTTCCGCTCGGTCGCCCCCAGCGCCGTCTCGATCGTCAAGTGTCCGTCGTTCGGCCCGCGCGAGATCCGCATCGGCTCGTCGTTGAAGAACACCTCGAGACGCTCCGGCCTCTCCACCCCGGGCTTGGGGGCCACGCTCCCCATCGTGTATTCGCCCTGTCCGTCCGCCCCCGCAACGAGCGACTGAAGATCGGCCCCCACGTCCACGCCCAGATCGCCGTACTCTGTAATCCCCATCCACCGCAGGTCCGCCTGCAGCACCTGCCCGCGCGCCGCCGGATCCAGTCGGCCAAGAATCGCCGCCTCCGTAACCGCCCGCCAACCCGCAACAATCCGTCCGCCGCTGAGGCGGACCACTTCCCCCGCCCGACCGCGATAGACGATCGGCGACTCCGCGGTCCCCGAGTCCTCCGCCGTCAGCTCGATCGGCTCGGCCAGCTCATACCTCCCCCCGAGAATCTCCACCACAACGCCTTCCCTCGGAAGCCCCCCGTCCCGCTTCATCCGCCGAATCGCGTCACGCGCCCGCCCGATCGTCTCGAACGGCCCGTCACTCTTCTCGGCGTTGGGCTTCTCCGATTTGCCGGACCATCCGTCATTGCCGAAAGACGCAACGTGCAGAACGACGCGCTCCCCCGCGTACGCCCCATTCCCCGCCGCCGTCACGACCACCGCCAACGCCGCCGTGCCGGCAACACCAATGAAGCGTCGTCTCATCCGCGGAATCGCCAAACGCACCCGTTGAAGAGAACCACCCGCAACGGGTCCGGATCCACTGCTCGAGAAACACTCGGCGCTGTTGCCTGGATAGGCATCCGACATCGTACTCCCCTCGATAGACCGTCGATTCCACGCATGCACACACCGACGCCACGTCAACCACAAAACGCGCGTCGGACCAACGAGTCTAACCTAGCCTTGTGTGCTTCGACAGGATTACGCGGCGGGTCATGACGTCTGAAGCACTGCGAACGGCTCACGCCGGGCCTAATGATCATGCGACTCCAGGCCCCGACCATACGGCCGACACGTAGCATGGGCATCTTGCCCATGAACGACAACGCGAACGAGACGCTCCAGCCGCCTCATGTTGCCCTGCAAGTGCCCCGCTTCATCTCGCCATCCATCTAATTCGCGCTCGCCCTGGCATGCCTTCCTTGATGCACCGGTTAGATCCGCTCCCCGCATTCCGGACACACGCCGCTCTCGTTACCGGTGAGGTCGTAGCCGCATTTCCGGCAGTGGCCTGGCAGGGGGCGAGGATCTCGATGCCACAAGAAAGCCGTGGGGAGGAGCACGAGCACGAAAGGTAACCATAGGGGCACGTCAAGACCGTGATCAGCCCAAGAGGGCACCTCTACGGAGAATGGGCGCGACATACTCCATCCTTCAGGATCCCAAGATGTTACTCGAAACGGCTTGCCCAGGCTAAAGGGCCAGTAGAAACAGAAGACAACAATGTGACCACGGGTTAGAAACCCAACAACGCCCCTGTCGCCCATCGACCTGTGGTAATCAACGCTACTGAACCACGACATCACCCACGCCGCTCCTACGAAGAGCGAAAGACCGAATCCCCCCCACTTCACCACCCGCCGCAATCGACCCGGCCTTCGCATCGCCTCACACCTCCGGGGCCTCGCACCGTTTCCTGGCCGCCTCCGCCCCGCACTCCGGACACACGCTGCTCGTGTTGCCGGTGAGGTCGTAGCCGCAACGTTGGCAATGACCTGGTGGCGATCTGCGGTCGCAGTACCAGAGGAACGCCGTGGGCAGGAGCAGTGCAGCAAGAGGCGCATAAAGGGGAACAACGATCAAGTACTCTCTGCCGTGGAGGCGTCCTTGGGCGACGAAGCCCCAGAAGATCTTGGCCGAATGCGGACCCGACACATGCAGGCCCGGAGGATCAATGCGGATCGATGACAACTCCCCGGGAGCGCTAACCGGCCCTCTTACGAAGAACCTTCCGCCCCACAGGCTCACTTCCTGGCCACGGCGACCGAGCACGAGTGCGATCGTATACGTTGTGCTGATCGCAGTCGCAAAGAGCAGCAGCAAAGAAGACGCAAGCCCACCCCATTTCGCAGCCTGCCACAATCGGGATCGTCGTCCAATGGCCGCCATGGAGGGGCATTGTAGGAGGCGTCTGGGCGGAGACAAGATGTGGGATTCGAAGTGAGTCCTCCTCTTCAAGAAAGGACACCACGAGTCAAAACCGCCCCCCCCGCGCCCCTCACTCCCCCCCACCACCCAAAAGCCGCCCCTCCCAGTACTTCAACAACACCTCCGCCCGGCAATCCTCCCGCAACCCCCGCCGCTTGAATACCTTCGCCTGCTGACTCTCCGCCAGCTTCTTGGCAGCCGCCAAAACCGACTCGCTCTCCGCCACCGCCCCCCGATCCTTTGTCTGCTCGATCCACGCATCGAGCGCCTTGCGCAGCTCCCCGAGCACCGCCGCCGCCCCCGGATCCTCGCATAGATTGCGGATCTCGTGCAAGTCCTTCTCCAGATCGTACAACTCCTCCCTCGGCCGCCGCGGCGCCATGAACAGCGCCTGCGCCGGCGTCAGCTTGCCCTGCTGCTGCAACACCTGCATGAGCGCCAGCACCGGGTACTGCCGGTACTTATACGAGTTGAACTGCGTGTATGCCCGATCCGGATGATAGTTACGGATGTACTTCCATCGCTTCGTCCGAGCGCATCGAATCCGGTCCGACGTCTCGTCACACCGATCCCGAGCCGCAAAGACGCACTCTCGCTTCTTCGCCCCCGCGCCCAGAAACACGTTCCCCTGAAGGTGACCCGGCGGCGCGATCCCCGCCGCCGCAAGACTCGTCGGCGCAAGGTCGATCAGACTCACCAAATCATCCACGACCGCCCCCGCCGCGACGTGCCCCGGCCACCGAACGATCAGCGGCACCCGTATCCCCCCCTCGTAAAGCCACTGCTTCCCCCGTACGTGAGGCCGGCCGTGATCCCCGAAGTAGATCACCAGCGTATTGCCCGACAACCCCTCCCGCTCCAGCCGATCCAACACCTTGCCGATCTGACCGTCGAGAACCTGGATCGACTCCAGATAGTCCGCCCAATCCCGCCGCGCCAGCGGAGGGTCCGGATAGTAAGGCGGCAACTGAACCTTCGCCGGGTCGATCGGGTTCGCCTTGTCGCGAACGAAATCCCGATGCGTCAGCACGAGGTTCACATGCGCGAAGAACGGCTGCCCCGGCCCGCGTCGCGACCAATCCGTCCCGTCAAAGGGCTTCCGCTTCGGCGTAAAGTTGAAGTCCGTCTTCCCCGTCCCCTTCACGCCCGGCGCCGGCGTCGTGACGTTGGCCGTGTAGTAGCCCGCCCGTCGGAAATACTCCGTGATCACCTCCACCGGCTCCGGAAGCGCATAACCGTCCTTGCGATGGCTCCGGTGCTGATGCGCGCCGATCGACGTCTGATACATCCCCGTCATGAACCCCGACCGCGACGCCGAACACACCGGCCCCGTCGCGAAAGCGTTCGTATAACGCGCCCCCTGCGACGCCAGCCGGTCAAGGTTCGGCGTCTTCACCAGCGGCGTCCCGTAGCACGCCAAGTCCGGCGACGTGTCCTCGCTCGTTAGCCAAACGATATTCGGCCGATCCCGCGGCGACGTCGTCGCCCTGCTAACCCCCGTCCCGGGCCCCGTCGTGGGCCCCGTCACCACGCGCATCCCCGTCTTCGCGTCCGGCTCGCCAAGCACCGCCTTGCCCCGCCGAGACCGATCGAAGCACCGACCCAGCAGATACCGCCCGTCCGGCAGCTTGATGACCCCGTAGCCAAGGTCAAAACGGTACTTTCCGATAAGCCGAAACGACGCGTCCGCCTTCAACAGCGTCTCGCCGTAGCACCCGAACCACCACGCCCCGTCCACGAAGTTGGCCGTCTGAATGCCCATCAGCGTGTAGCCGCTCTCGAGCACGTGCCGCTTGACGAACTTGAGGTCCGCGTCGTATTCGTAGACGTAGTTCTCCTGGTAGCCCTTCGGCAATCCCCCCACGATGAAGAATCGCCCGTCGCAATACGCCATCCCCCCCGCGCCGTGAACGGCCTCCGGCACACCGTGCTTCGAAAGCAGCGACAGATCCCGCGCGTCATAGACGTAAACCCAACAGTCCGCCTCGCCCCGCTCGGCGTTGAACTTGCGCAGGTTGACGGGCACGTACAGCTTCCCGTCGTGATACGTCGGGTCGCCGTGATGGCTCTGAACCTCGATGTGCTTGAGCGCCTTGCCGGACAGGTCCGTCTTCACGACGTCGCGAGTGAACGACCAGTAAAGCGCCTCGCCGTCCGTCGCGATCCCCTGCAAGTGCGGCCAATACGACCCCTCGCAGACGATCTCGCCCAAAGCGGACGCCCCGCCCGCGCAAGTGGCGGCAAGAACCACACCCCACGCCAACGCACGAACCAGCCCAGACTCGGACATCTCCATGCTCCCTCAAGCACCGCCGCGGCAAAGCCCCGACGCCACCAGAATCAACGCCCCCCAACCCTCGCGATCAAGTAAGTGGCGAGCATAAGCGCCGATACGATCCATGTCCACGAACCACACCCACCCCTTCCCTCTCGTCCCCCTGTTCACCCAAACACCCCGTCAGACCATACGCCGACCCCCTTATCCCCCCGGAAAAGGTGTCAGGAACCTTTTCTGGCGAGGCAGAGGATGTAAGATGCTGTTAAAACAAAACTTAGGACCAAACAAGCCGAATCCCGGAGAAGTGCGGCATTCCGGCACATTCCGTGACATCGCACCCCAAGCCCACGCCACCGAACACATCCGAAGCCCGGAGAACGGCGCATTTCGCTGCATTCTGGGGCATCGCCCAACCCCGGCCAACATCCTCACTTCGTTGGAGACTCCGGATACGATCCGACGCAAATTACTCACCCAAATGCTGCAAATCAGCGCATCCCGCTGCATTCCGAGACATTTCGAGACATTCCGAGACATCGTCCAACCCCGTCTCCCCGCTCCCGACCAACCCCCCGAACCCCGAACCCTGGGAAGACCGCGCATTCCGCTGCATTCCCGCGCATTCCGAGACATTCCGAGACATCGCCTCACCCCTCTCCGATGTCGACGTGTCGACTTTTCGCCAGGGCATTCCGGGACATTTCGAGACATCCCACCAAGCTCCGGCGACCCCACGCGCAAGACGCTTGCAGGGAATCCGGACAGTCAGACTCGTTACCTCGGAGATGAATGAAGTGCCGAAAGCCCATTCAACAGCGTTGGAGCATGACGTTCCGTCTCGTGGAAGGTTCCGGCCGGTGTGTGGATCGTTCCGACTTCGGCTACCACCGGGGCTTGCCCGTCTCCGGATCGGCAGGCGCCGCCATCCGCCGGAACAGGTCGATGATGAAATCGACGTCTTGCTTGATGTCGATCGCCTCCGAGCTGAACCACCGCTCGAGCGACCACCGCATCTTCGCCTCCAGAACCGCGAACAGCAGCGCCACGATCAGGTCGATCGGGTAGTCCGCGCGAATCGCCCCCAGCCCCTGCCCTCTCTGGATGGTCGTCTCGTACCAGGTAACGTCCTTCAAGGCGAGTTGCGGCAACAGGTCGCCCCCCAACGGCTGCCGCTGAAGCTCGAAGACGCTCTTCAACACGCCCACAAGAACGGGATTATTCATGCCGAACTCGTAAAACCGCAGAAACATCCGAGCGCATTCGGCCCAGAACTCCTCGATGCCTTCGACCGGACGCTCCTGGCCCACCGCTTCCGTGAACTGAGCCACCGCGTCCTTTACGACCGTCACGTAAAGGTCCTGCTTGCCCTGAAAATAATAGTAGAACGAGCTCTTGCTACGCCCAGAGTTGGCGATGATCCGGTTGTACGACGACCCGTCATAGCCGTGCGCGGCGAACTCGACCCGGGCCGCATCGAGAATGGTCGCGCGGCTCTCCGCGTCCAGCTTCTCGAATCTCGGAATGGGCATCGCTCCTCCTGGCTCGACACGACCGCCCGCAACGCTCCTCATCTCAGGCCAGACCGCCCTCGGCGAGCCGACTCGTCCGGGCCGTACTATAACGCCTGCGTCGTTCGGAACGCAACTCTAGCTTCCCAAGTATCTTGCGAGCTAGGCCGTCCCGGGGGCGACCCGCGAGGCAATCTCCCCCAAACCAAGAAACCACACCCCTCCGTCTTGACAGAACCATACACACCGCGCATAATTGTACCATCTAGTGTGTACCGGGTGGTACACAAGCCCGGAAGATCCAATCCGACCACTCAAGGGGAATGGTAATGACGCCAACGCGCGATGTCGGCAGGCGAAAGATCGGCTTCACCCTCATCGAGCTCCTGGTCGTAGTCGCCATCATCGCCTTGCTCATATCCATCCTCTTGCCCTCGCTCAGCAAGGCGCGCGCGCAGGCCAGAACGACCCTTTGCGCGAGCCGGATGAGCCAGCTTATCAAGGCGATGTTCCTCTACGCCAACGACTACGACGAGAAACCCCCCTTCGTCGCACGGGGTATACAGAATCCCGCCGACGCCGTCGACGAGTACAAACGAGAGAACTGGATCTCCGCCGACATGGACCAGATCTGGACCGCCGACGAACGCGACTGGCCGCAAGGACTGTGCCCACGCAGCGGGTCGCTCTTCGCCTACACCCGCTTTGACACGCTGTATCGCTGCCCCGACTTCGAGCGAACCGCCGGAAAGACGCAGAGCGTCTTCAACTACACCCGCTCGATCCTCTGCCGAAAGATCATCTGTCCGTGGGAGGACGGGGGAGATGAGTACTACGATCTCCTGGGCATCGGCCCCATCCTTGGCCCGAGCCAGGTCTACGCGCCGGCGACGATGATGATGATGGTGGACGAGAGCTGGCAGTTCCACGTGGCCTATCAGGACTACTATCAGGGTCGCGGACTGACAGGCCCCAAGTGTGCCGACCCGATCTACTTCGTGTTCGAAAGCGAGTACGGCCAGTACCACGGGCCGGCGATCACGAGACTCCGGATGACGGACTTGCACCTGCCCGAGGGACCCAGCGTGCCCGATGCCATCAACCAGGCCACGCTCGGCTTCTACGACGGACACGTCAGTCTCGATCGGGACCCCGCCCCCGGGAGATCCGTGCCTGACGCCCTGAAATGGCTCCCTTCGGCGATCGACTATGCATTAAGATCGCTCTTCGCGCAACGAGGCATCACGCCCACCGGCGAGCAGGTCAGCGAAGTGCTAACGAAGATTAAGATTCTCTAGCCGATCTCGGATGAGAGCCCCGATCGAATCGTCACTTGCCGCTCGGCTCCGTACGAAGCCCCTGAATCGGCGAACCGTCCGCCGCCGTGATCCGCAAGCACAGCCCGCACCCGAGCGTGTGCTGCGTGACCTTCGCCATGAGATCGTTCCAGCCCTCCTTCAGCTCGGCCTTGGCCCGATCCTGCGCCGGCGCCATGCCGCGGACGGCGTTGTTCGCGTGAACCACCGCGCCGTTGATCCACAGCTTGATCCCGTCGTCGCTGCCGATCTCCAGCGATACCGGCTGCGCCTTCGGCGAGAAGACCCGCGTCTTCAAATAGACCACGCAGTGGTCCCCGCCCACGACGCCGCCCAAGTCCGCCTGCCAGAAGTTCGCCGGCTCCGACGGCGCGGGTTCCAGCCGCCAGGTCGCCTTCGCGCCGTCCGCCTGCTCAGGCGCCATCGCCACGTCGAAAAGCCCCTGCGCCTCCTTGCCCTGAACCCGATACGGCCCGCTGACCATCCACGGCACGACGAAGTCCGCATGCTTCTCCAGCGAAGCCAGAAAGGCGCTCGCATTCTTGCGAACGCCCTCGGACGCGGCATCCTTGGCCAGGGCCCGCAACGTTGCCTCCGAAGCCGCACGCTGCGCGTAGATCAAACACGCCGCAATCTGATAGCAGGCCGCCTCGGCCTCCGCCTTGACCGCTTCATCATGCCGATACTCCTCCGCCAACGCCAGCGCCTTCGGATCCGCTAGCTTGGCCAGCTCAGACAAGCCGATTCGCTTGCCCTCGGCGTCACGCGCAGCGGCTAGGCCCTCTTGGCAAAGCTTGAACCGCTCGTCCGCCGGACGATCCTTCATCAGCCGGGCCAGTCGCCAGTAGCCCCGCAGCGCCAAGCCCGCCTGCGACGCGTCGGTCGCCTCGTGAGCGATCCGCGCGAGATCGCCAACCGCCTCCGGGCCGGCATGGTCCGCCATCGTGCCAATGGCCGCTTCGCGAATCCGCGGGTCCTCATCCTTCGCCCCGGCGCGAAGCGCCTCCGCTACCCCCGCGCCCCCGAGCTGCCCCGCCGCCCGCAACAAGCAACATCGCGCCGGAACCTCGGCCCCCTGCATCGAGTCCAATGCCAGGCGCGCGAACCGCTCTCGCTCCTTCGAGTCCGCCCCCACCGCGACGAACGTCGATTGGGCAACCTCGCGCGCCGCGTCAGAGCTCGCGCGGAGGATCAGCCCCAGCAACGCCTCCGCCTGCGAAGCGTCCGCCAGCCTCTTGAGCGCCGCGATCGCCGCGATGTTGACCGGCTCCCGCTGTGTCTGCGCCAACTTCAACAGCGCCGGAACCGCCGGGCGCTCGCCGCGGCTTCCCAGCACGGCGATCAACTTGCCCTGCACCTCGGGACGCGATTTCTCGATGAGCTCCAGCATGGCCTGACGAACGTCCCCGCGCCGCAGAAGTACGAGCGACTGCCTTGCCGCGCCTCGCTCCTCCTCCCCCCCGGACACCGCCGCCTCCGCCAGCAACGGCAGACAAGACGTATCGCCGAGCTCAGCCAGCGCCTTGAACGCCGCCACCCGGACCGACGCGTCGGCGCTCCGCGCCATCGCCGCGACCGCCGCCGCCGCCGCGGGATCCCCTCGCATGGACAACGCGTCCAGCAGCGCCACTTGCGTCCTTGGCGCCGCTGCAGCCAACGCTGCAGTGAATGCCTGCGTGGCATTCTCGCCCTTGATCTCCGGAACAAGCTGAACCGATGCGAGCTGGGCCGAACCGTCGGTGCCCTTCAGTCCGGCCACCACCATCGCGACCGCACCGTCGTCCGACGCGAGAACGAGACCGCGATACCCCGCAACGCGGACGTGGTCCGGCTCCTTCGATTCATGCATCTCCTTGTAGATGGCCGAGGCACCCTTCGCGTCGCCGTCGGCCAACAGCCGCTCCGCGCAAGCGAGCTCAGCGTCGACGATCCCGCACCGGACCGGCGCTGAAACCGTCGCCTTCGCCTTCTTGAGCGCGTCGATCGCCTCGCTGCCCCCGATCTTGCCCATCGCCTCGGCCGCCGCAATCGCCACCGTCGCGTCCGGGTCGGACAGCAGTCGCGCAAGCCCCGGCAGCGCCTGCCGGTCCCGCCGCTCGCCGACGGCGTGCGCGATGCGCGCGCGTGTCAGGGCCACCATCGACTCCAATCCCCCGCGGAGCGCCTCGGCCGCCTCCGGACACGGCATGGTCTCCAGCGCATCGATCGCCCATTGCGCCAACGGCTCGTCGGTAAGAAGCGCCGCCAGCGCGGGCACCGCCTTGGCCGTGCCGATACGCTTCAACTGGCGGCACGCCGCCTCCTTCTCAACGGGCAGCGACGCGGACTCGAGTACCTTGATGACCTGCGCCTCTTCGTTCGACTCCGCCAGAACCGGCGAACACGCCAGCGTCGATGCGATCAGGAGTGTCGTTGCTAGTCTCTTCACGATGCGACCTCCTCTAAACCTGCCACGGCGGACGGAACGCCACCGACAGCAGACGGTTTGCCTCGTCGTCATTCTCGAAACGCTCTTTCACGGGATCCCACTTCAGGCGCCGCTTCACCTGAAGGGCAATGCCGCCGAGCAACACCGCGCTGGCCGACCGATGCGCCGTCTCGATATCGCAGATCGGACGCTTGCGCGTTCGGACGCACTCGAGGAAATTGACCGAGTGGCAGTCGCTGCGATAGACGTCCGTGCCGGTCGGCGCGATCGGAGGCCTGATCATCTCGGGGTCGTGTGCGATCAGATTGCCGCGGTCCGCCGCGATCCAACCCTCTGTGCCCACGAACCGCGCCCCGCCGCTGCTGCCCACGTCGCTGCCCGGATACGGGCAAGCGTGAACGATCACGCCGTTGGCATACCGGTACCGAAGCACGCCGTCCTCGATCCACAGCTCAACCGGACCCGTCCGGTCGGCGTCGAGCACCCACTGAATGAAGTCGTAGTGATGCGGACCCCAGTTGATGTCGCCGATGCCGCAGAACATGTGGCCGTGGGCCACTCCCGCGTACGGCGCCCAAGGCGCCGGCCCGAGGAACAGGTCCCAGTCCAGCCCCTCTGGCACCGGCGTCGGCTGCCCGAACCGGTGCCACTCGAACGACCCACCCGGGCGATACGCGTAAACCTCCTTGAGCTTCCCGATCCTGCCGGCCCGGACCATCTCGCACGCGATGCGAAACTTGCCGCCGTATTCCGACCGTTGCTGCGTGCCGGCCTGAAAGACCCGCCCGTATCGTCGGACGGCCGACCGCATCGCCTGGCTCTCTTGAATCGTGATGGCCGTCGGCTTCTCGCAGTAGATGTCCTTGCCCGCCTCCGCAGCCATCACCGTCATCACGCCGTGCCAGTGAATCGGCGTCCCGAGCAGCACCGCGTCGATGTCGCTACGCGCCAAGACCTCGCGAAAATCGTTGTACGCCTGGCAAGCGGCGTACTTGCCCTTGCCGTACTTGTCCGCGTACGTCTTGTCGACGATCTGCCGGTAGTCCTCCCGCCGGTTCCGCCAAGCATCGCAAACGGCCAATATCTGGACGTCGTCCCGTGCGACGTAGCCCCCCTTCAGGTAGGTCCACGCCTTCCCGACCAGGTGCCCGCCTCCCTGCCCGCCGACCCCGATGAACCCCATCGTGATCCGCTCGCTGGGCGCCGTGAACCCCCCGCGCCCCAACGCGGAGGCGGGGATGATGGTGGGAAAGGCCGCCGCCGCGCCAAGCGCCTTGGCGCCGCGGCGAAGGAACTGACGTCGTGACGTCTTGGTCGATACGCTCATCGCTATCGCTCCCTCACGGTCGTATCTGTCGATCCCCGCCGCAACCTCGCGGCCGGCAGACTGACAGATATGTCATTGTGCCCCAGGAACGCCTCCATGTCCATCGGCCCCGGGAAGCTCGCCAATGCCCCGTAGCACGGGCATCCTGTCCGTGACCTGTCCCAGAGAGATGCCAAACGACTTGGATGTTCTCTGGCTTGTACGCCCGGCCGAACGGCGTAGAATGATCCGCTCGCGAACGATCACCACGAAAGCGGAGGCAGCGACATGGCAAACTCGAATCAGATCAACCGGCGCGAGTTCCTCGTATCCACCGGCCAAGGCACCGCCGGACTGGCCGGCGCCGCCTGGCTGACGGGCGCCGCCCCGGCCACGGGCGCCGTCCTCGGCGCTAACGACCGTCCGCGCTTCGCCTTCATCGGCGTGGCCGGCCAGGGCCGATTCAACCTCCAGACGCTGCTCAAGGAGCCCAACGTCGAGGTCCCCGTGATCTGCGACGTGAACCTCCCAAGGGCCCATGAGACGGTCAAGCTCATCGGCGGAAAGGCCGAAGTCGAGCAGGACTATCGCCGCGTCCTCCAGCGCAAGGACATCGACGGCGTCTTCGTCGCCACGCCCGACCACTGGCACGCCCTCATCACTATCCACGCCTGCCAGGCCGGCAAAGACGTCTATGTCGAGAAGCCCATGACCCACGTCGTGGCCGAAGGCCCCGTCGTCATCGCCGCCGCCAAGAAGCATCAACGCGTCGTCCAGGTCGGCACGCAACAACTCAGCGGCGAGCGCTACGCTGAGGCGGCCGAGCTGATCCGCGCGGGCGGCCTCGGCCGGGTCCATCACGTCCGCTCGTGGAATACCTGCAACCGAACGCCCGGCATCCGCAAGCCCGAAGGTCAGAAGGTGCCCGAAGGCCTCGACTGGGACCTGTGGCTCGGCCCGGCCCCGATGCGCCCGTACGACTCGGTCCGATGCTCGGGAAACCACCGCTTCTTCTGGGACTACGCCGGCGGACGCCTCACGGATCTCGGCGTGCACCAGATGGGCACGATCCAGAAGCTGATGGACGTCAAAGGCCCGCTCTCGGCCGTGGCGGTCGGCGGAAAGTTCGCCGTCGAGCCGTGGGACTACTGGGATACGCCCGACACGCTCAACGTCCTCTGGGAGTATCCGGGCTGGACGTGCGAATTCGTCGTCCGAGACGGCAGCGCCTACGCGCCGGAAGGCGCCCGATGGGGCATCGTCCTGCACGGCACCAAGGGCGCGATGTTCATCGATCGCGGCGGCTTCGAGATCATGCCCGACGACAAGCGCACCGAGCATAAGATCGTCGGAACGCCCCGCAAGAGCGGCGACATGCCGACGCAGCTCAGCGGCGCGCACATCCGCAACTTCCTCGACTGCATGCGGAGCCGCAAGCAGCCCGTGGCCAACCCGACCGAGGGCCATCGCGCCACCGTCCCCCCGCTGCTGGGCAACATCGCCTTCCACGTGGGCAGGAAGATCCGCTGGGATCCCGAAAAGGACCAGATCATCGACGATCCCCAAGCCGCCGCCCTGCTCACGAAGACGTTCCGTGCGCCGCACGTGCTGCCGAAGGAGGTGTAGTCCCGGCGAAAGTCGCGGGAGGGGCCGTGCGCGCAACGACATGGGGTCATGGCAACTGCGTGACCATTCGTGCTAGAATGCCGTAATGACGCCGTTCGAAGAAAGGATGCGCGGGGGTGGCGCGGGGGCGGTCCGGGAGGCCACTCGATTCTTCATGAAAGACGACCCCGTCCATCAGAGCCTCCGGCGCATCGCGCGACGGCTTGATGATCTGCGGATCCCCTATGCCGTTGTCGGCGGTATGGCGCTGGTCGCGCACGGCTACGACCGAACCACGGTGGATGTCGACGTGCTCGTCACGCCGGACGCCCTCGAATCGCTGCACAGGGAGCTCGACGGACGGGGGTATCTTCCGCCGTTTGAGGGCAGCAAGCATCTACGGGATACCGAGACCGGCGTTCGCATCGAGTTCCTGGTCGCAGGTGGCTATCCGGGCGACGGCAAGCCCAAGCCCGTCTCCTTCCCCGATCCCACCACGGTCTCAATTGACGTCGATGGAATCTGCTACGCAAGACTTGACACCTTGATCGAGCTGAAGCTTGCCTCAGGTATGACCAACCCGGGGCGGCTGCGAGACTTGGCCGACGTGCAGGAATTGATCCGAACGTTGCGCCTCCCGTCAGACTACGCGGAACAGCTTGACCCCTACGTTAGGCAGAAGTACGCGGAACTCTGGTTCGGCGTTCAAGGACAGTCGGATGACCTATGACCGCTGAATCGCAGCGAACATTCGAACGCCCTCATCGGCCGCCGACCGTCCATCTCTGCAACTGGGCCGGACGGCGACTCCAGCAGGTGGGCCTTCTTCCCAACCGTCTGACTGAAGCCTCGGTCCTCCAGGCCGCTCGACGCCAGACGGGACTGTCCGACTTCGGCGATCATCGCGCCGTCGACGGGCTCAGCCAATTGCTTCAATCATGCCGCCAAGACGCACGGCTGAATCCCTTCGGCCGCCTGGTCATGCGACGCCGCATGGTGGAGCTGGCCGCCAACCGGATGAAGATCCTCGACGATCTGAAACGCCACCCCGAGATCCTCGACGTGCCCATCCGCCGACCGCTCCTCGTGACCGGCCTGCCGCGAACGGGAACCACCCTCCTGTACAACCTCCTGGGCCAAGATCCAGCGGGTCGTCCGCTCCTCCTGTGGGAGGCGACCTGGCCCTCGCCGCCGCCCACAACCGAAACGCGAAGCACCGATCCTCGAATCAAGCAGGCCTACACGCACGTGAAGCTGGCGCACTGGCTGGCTCCGCGGCTGCCCGCCGTCCACACGCTCGAGCCCGAAGGCCCCGAGGAATGCCTGGCCCTGACCATGCACACCTTCATCTCGCCCGGCTTCCTCATGTTGGGCGACGTCCGCGGCTACGAGGACTGGCTCCGCCAACTCACGTTCGACGACAAAGTCGCCGCGTACGAGTTCTACAAGCGCCAGCTACAGCTCCTCCAATGGCGCGTCCCCACCGGGCACTGGGTCCTCAAGAGCCCCGCGCACCTGCCCGCGATCGACGCCCTGCTCACCGCCATCCCCGATGCCTGCATCGTCCAGACCCACCGCGATCCCGCCAAGGCCGTCCCCTCCGTCTGCAGCCTCTTCGCCATCGTCCGTGGCATGGGCACCGACGACGTGGACCCGCACGCGCTGGGCGCTCACGCCGCGGAGTTCTGCGCCGAGCTAATAGACCGTGCGGCTATTGCCCGCGAGTCCTTCCCAGACAGCGTGTTCGACGTCAAGTACGCCGAGCTCATCGACGATCCGATCGGGACGATACACCGCATCTACGAACGATTCGGCTACGAGCGCAGCGACCGGATGGATGCTGGAATGAGACAATGGCTCGTCGACAACGCGCAAGACAAAAAGCCCGCCCACCGATACGATCTCGCCCAGTTCGGCCTCGATCGTGCGGCGATCGATCGCCTCTTCGGTCAGTATTGCGAGCGATACCAGGTTCCCCGCGAGCCTTGACGACGAGATGAACCGACACACTGGGGGCGGTCGACAGGTCCACCGACGAGGCGCGGGGATGCTCGGAAACGCGACGCCGCGGAGATACGCGCCATGTCAGACGCTAGACAGAAAGCCCTACACTTCCTCGAGAACGAACGTCAGTTCCGACTCGGCGCGCTGCCCACGGAACAGTCGCACCCGATCACCAAGGACCTCTCAACGGTCATCCAAGCCGACCTGACCGCCGGCATCCGCCTGCTCCAGCAGGTGGATCGCGACGTCGTTCCGGTCGCCGAGCGCGTGCTGGCGGGAGACGCGTTCCGGCGGCTCGTCGATGCCCTGCACGACGCCATCGTCTCTGGCCGACGCGTGTTCTTCACGGGCTGTGGGGCCACCGGCAGGCTCGCCATTCTCCTCGAGGCCGCCTGGCGGCGGTTCTGGCAGGACCTTCGACGATCCCGCCCCGAGGCCGCGGCCAAGCTTACCGAACTCGAGGACAGCGTCGTCAGCGTGATGTCCGGCGGCGACTACGCCCTGATCCGCTCGGTCGAGGGCTTCGAGGACTTCCCCGAGTTCGGCAAGAGGCAGCTTACAGAGGCCGGCGTGCGCGATGGTGACGTCGTCGTGGCCATCACCGAGGGCGGCGAGACGTCGTTCGTCATCGGCACCGCCTGGCGCGGCGTCGAGGCGGGCGCCTCCGTCTTCTTCGTCTTCAACAACCCGGCGGACGTCCTCCGCGAGCACGTTGAGCGCTCGCGCCAGGTCATCGACGACGATCGAATCACCAAGCTCGACCTGGCCAGCGGCCCCATGGCCGTTGCCGGCTCGACGCGGATGCAGGCCACGACGTCGGAGCTGCTCGTCGTCGGAGCGGCGCTGGAGATAGCCCTGATGCGACTGCTCGGCGAGTACCTCTCCGATGCGCGGCTCGCCGATCTCGGGCTGGTGTCCCGCTCGCCAGAGGACTTCACCCACCTGTTCGCGGCCCTGCTCGAAGATCTCGCCGGGGACGACTCCATCGACGCCGTCGCGCGGGCCGTCGCCTTCGAGCACGGCGTCTACTCGGCCCCGGGACTCGTCACGTACCTCGCCGACGGATACCTGCTCGACATCCTGACCGACACGACCGAGCGGGCCCCGACGTTCAGCCTGCCGCCGTTTCGAAAGTCCGACGACAACGTCTCGCCGCCGTCGTGGGCCTTTGCCAAGAACCCGCTGCTACCGACGCCGCAAGCATGGGATGCGCTCCTCCGCCGATCCCCGCGCTGCATCGAGTGGAACGCCGACGTCTACCGAACGATGAACGCACCCGCCAGCCTCCAGGCGAACCCGCCGCGCCTGGACCGCCGTGAGCTGCTCGAGTTCGCGATCGGCTTGGAAGACAATCCGTCCAGGTACGGTACAAAGGATGCAGCGCTCACGATGCTCCTCGTGGGCGCGGAAGTCCAACGCATCGCCGACGGCACCCACCCCTTCCTCAGAGCCTTCGCGGAACGGGCGGAGCGATTCCAGAAAACCGCGGCGATCTCCGTGGGCCCCCGTCCGCCCCAGGTCCCCGTCGGCGAGTTGTTCGCCGTCCGGTGCGAGCTGCCCGCGTCCGGACTGAAGCTCTGGGATCACCTGGCCGTCAAGCTCGTCCTGAACACACTCTCCACCGCGACCATGGCCGTCCAGGGCAGGATCCGCGGTAACTGGATGATCTATGCGGAGGCGACCAACAAGAAACTTATCGACCGCGCCACCCGCCTCGTCTCCGAGCTGACCGGCCTGAGCTACGAGGATGCCTGCATCGCCCTCCACGAGACGCTGGAAGAGATCGCCGCCAGGCATACCGTCGGTCAGCACCGCCCCTCGCCGACGGCCCTGGCGATCGAGCGGGTCGGGCCGCCAAGCGCCGGCCCGGGTCGTCGCAAGTAGCCACCGCCGCCCCAGAGGCTGACCGAATCCCATGTTATTCTTAACTTGACACACCCCAGACGCCGAGATAAGCTTATGAAGGTCAGGAGCAGTGATTCGATCCTGTCGAGGGGCTGAAAGAGCGATGTGTATCGCAAGCCGAATCTACTCGTCGTACTTTAGCGGGTGGTATTGGTTCGCGCATCTCGCGTCTTGAGGCCCTTCGTAGCAAGCGAAACGAGAAAAACAAAGCCGCCTCAAGACGCCAAGAACGGGTCTTGAGGCGGCTTTTTTTGTGAGGTGTTCTCGCCGCCGCGAAAAGCTATGAGGGAGCGCTGATTCATGTTGGACATCCGAGTCATTCGTGACAACCCCGACCTGATCCGGCAGACGGCCTCACGCAAGAAGTGCGCGTGCGACGTCGACCGGCTGCTGGAGGTCGACCGGCGGCGGCGGGAGATCCAGCAGCAGTTCGACAAACTGCGCCAGGAACAGAAAGAGCTTGGCAGCCAGATCGCCCTGTACCGTAATCCGAAGAGCCCCTTCCATAAGAAGGCGATTGCCGACGGGAAGACGCCGGAAGGCCTGGCCGCCGAGGCCAAGGTCATCCAGGATCGGCTCAATGAGATCAAGGCCGCCGTCAAACCCCTCGAGGAAGAGGACAGACGCGTCCAACCCGAGTTCGACGCCCTGATGATGACGGTTCCCCAGCCTCCCGCCCCGGAGGTGCCTGACGGCGAGGACGACACGCAGAACGTCGAGATCCGCCGGTGGGGCGAGCCGAGGTCGTTCGACTTCGAGTGCAAGGACCACGTGCAGCTCGGCGAGGCGCTCGGCATCATCGACGTCGAGCGGGGAGTCAAGCTGGCCGGCGCGCGGAACTATCTGCTCAAGGGCGCCGGTGCCCTGATGCACCAGGCGGTGCTGAAGCTCGCGGTCGACATGATGGTCGAGCGCGGGTTCGTGCCGGTGACGGTGCCCGTGCTGGTCCGCGACGCGATGATGTACGGCACGGGGTACTACCCCGGCGGCGAGGAGCAGGCGTATCGCTGCGAGCGCGACGAGAAGAGCCTGGTCGGCACGTCTGAGGTGGCGCTGACCGCTATCCACTGCGACGAAATCCTGGCCGACGACGAGCTGCCCAAGAAGTACACGGCCCTGAGCACGTGCTTCCGGCGCGAGGCGGGGGCGGCCGGCAAGGATACGTACGGGTTGTACCGCATCCATTTCTTCGACAAGGTCGAGCAGGTCATCGTCTGCCGCAACGACGAGCAGGTCAGCATCGAGCACCACCACGAGATTCTGGGCAACGCCGAGGCGGTCGTTCAGGCCCTGGGGTTGCCGTACCGGGTGGTCAACGTCTGCACGGGCGATCTGGGCATCGGGCAGGTACAGAAGTTCGACATCGAGACGTGGATGCCGTCGCGAAAGTCCTACGGCGAAACGCACAGCGCCAGCCGGTTCTACGAGTTCCAGGCGCGGCGGTTGAACCTCCGCTATCGTGACGCCAACAAGAAGGTCCAGTACTGCCACACGCTCAACAACACGGTGATCGCCAGCCCCCGGATCATGATCCCGATCCTGGAGCTGTATCAGAACGCCGACGGGACGGTGACCGTTCCGGAGGCGCTTCGTCCTTACATGGGAGGAATGGAAGTCATCAGACCGCCGTCGAGCTAGGACTCGCCGGTGGTCGCAGCGGAAGGGAAGTATCATGTCCGAGACGCTAACGACCTTCGAGCAAGCAGTCAGCAGGCCGATTTGTCCCCGAATGGGCGTGGCCGGCATGCGGTGGTTTAGCGGTCGTTGGGCGTTCGAGTATTCCCGGATGCTTCCGGTCTCGAATCAGGGGTTGGTGGATTTCGTCAAACTGCACCTGTCTGCGTCCAATCAGGCGGAGGGCCTTGTGATGGTCGTCGTAATGAGACCCGGCTGTAAGCCGGAACATGTCGAGCATGTCGTCAAGCTGCTTCGGGAGATGGGTCTCCAGGACCACGTGATCGTGGGGACGGATCGTACGGTGGTCGCGGCCCTCGGCGACAAGCGGACGCTGGACAAGAGCGCCATCGAGCTGGCGCCGATGGTGGAGAAATGCGTGCCGATCCTCGCCCCCTTCAAGCTGGCCAGCAAGGAGGTGAAGATCGAGCCGAGCGTCGTGCCAATCGGCCAGCACGGCGCGACTTTGGGCGGGTCCAAGGTCGGTCTGATCGCCGGGCCTTGCAGCGTCGAGGATCGCGAGATGCTCCTGGAGACGGCGCACGCGGTCTCGGAGGCGGGCGCGATCGGACTCCGCGGCGGGGCCTTCAAGCCGCGGACGAATCCGTACAGCTTCCAGGGCCTCGGGGAGCGGGGCCTGGAGATCATGGCCGAGGCGCGGGAGCGGACCGGCCTGGCCGTCGTGACCGAAGTGATGAGCGTGCCGCAGGTGGAGCTCATCGCCCGGTACGCCGACGTACTCCAGATCGGCACGCGGAACATGCAGAACTTCAATCTGCTGGACGCCGTGGGCCAGACGGACCGGCCCGTGCTGCTGAAGCGCGGCATGAGCGCGACGCTGGAGGAATTCCTCCTCGCGGCCGAGTACGTCATCAACGCGGGGAACAACAAGGTCATCCTGTGCGAGCGGGGGATCCGCACGCACGAGACGTACGTCCGCAACACGCTGGCCCTGGGGATCGTCCCGGCGATCAAGCGCGAGAGCCACCTGCCGATCATCGTCGATCCGTCCCATGGCACGGGCCATGCCTACCTCGTAGCCCCAATGAGCAAGGCGGCGATCGCCTGCGGGGCGGACGGCTTGATCGTGGAGGTGCATCCGAATCCCGAGCGTGCGATGACGGACGGGGCGCAGTCGATCACCCCGGCGGAGTTCGGACGGCTCATGCGCGAGCTTCAGGCGGTCGCCGTGGCGGTGGGGAGGGATATCTAGTCGCGATGCGCGGACGGTTCGCGCCGGGGGGATCGTGTCTCTGGATGACCCAATCCGCCGCTGGCCCGTCGCACCCTACAGGGCCGGACGGCGGCTGAGAGCCATTCCCACGCATGGAGGCGATCCATCTCAAACATGTGCGGGCTTTGCGGTTGTAGCATCGTTGATGCTGCCCTATAGTCCGCGACGTGAGCCTTGTTCGCACCAGTGGCTTTGAGCCGACGGAACCTTTCGGGGGGTGGCGGCTTTCGCCTGCGCCGCTGTTGCCGGTCGCGGTGGGGATGGCCGGCGGCATCCTTGTCGACCGGCTGCTGGCGGTCCCGCTGATCACTTCGATCCTGGCGTTGGTTGTCGTCGGTGTGACACTGGCGATCGTTCGGAACTCGACGTTCGTTCGAGCGGGCGCGCTGGCGCTGGCCGCTGCGGCGCTGGGGTGTGTGCTCCATGACAACGCCTTTCGTCGAGTTCCCCTAAGCCACATCTCACGGCACGTCGGTCACGAGGCGATCTTTGCGACGGTCACGGGCACGCTCGTCGAGCCCCCGGAGGTCTACGAGCGCCCGGGCGGCCACTTCGCGCGGTGGATCCGAGGTCGGGTCCGAACGCGAATGCTCGTCGAGGCCGAGCAGATCGCGGGACGCAACGGACCGATCCCCGCGACGGGGCTCGTCCGCGTCTACGTCAAGGAGCCGTTGCTGGGCTACCGGCAAGGGAATCGCGTTCGGTTGACGGGTCGGCTCTTCCGTCCGTCCGGCGCGAGCAATCCGGGCGAGCTAAACCGCTCGCTCCTCTCGCGCCGGCAGGGGATCCTGGTTTGGATGTCCTGCAAATACGCGTCGTCAGTCGTGCCGGCGGACGCCCCGACGTCACGCCCAGCTCCCGGTCTTCGCGAGCGAGTCAGGACGTCGCTTCGGTACTGGGTTCACCAGGGCGGGGCGGCCCTGGAGGAATCGTGCTCGCTGCTGGACGCAATCATCCTGGGACAGCGTGACCAGATCTCTCGCCAGATCAACGATGCGTTCATCGAGACGGGGACGGCGCACTTCCTGGCCGTCAGCGGCACACACGTCGGCATGCTCGCCGTCTTCGTCTGGGCCATTGCTCGGGTCCTGGGCCTTGGCCGTTCGTCCGGGGCGGCGGTGGTGTTTGTCGCGGTGGCGGGGTACGTCTTTGTGGCGGAGCCTCGAGTCCCAATCCTCCGAGCAGGGATCCTGTGCGGGCTGGGCTGCGTCGCGGTGGGACTCAGGCGCCGAACCTCGCCGCTGAACTGGTTCGCGGCGGGCATGATCGTCCTGCTGGCCTGGCGGCCGGGGGACCTGTTCAGCCCGGGGTTCCAGCTTTCCTTCGGCGTGGTTCTCGGCATTCTGCTCCTGAGCCCGATGGTCTATGGCGTGTTCTCGTGGCTTCGGAACCGGCTGCGACGCGTGCCGGCCGAGTTGGACGACCCGAAACGGCTCTGGCCATGGTGGCGCCGATCGCTCGAGGCGACCGGCCAGTGGGCGGGATGGCTTGCCGCCATTTCGATCGCCGCGTGGCTCGTCGGCTCGATCCTGACGGCCTATCACTTCCAGCGGTTCAGCCCGTTGGGGTGGGTCAATTCGATGCTGGTCTGGCCGCTCGTGATGATGATCGTCGTCGGCGGGTTCATGAAGGTGCTTCTAGCGGCGGCCCTTCCGCAGACGACGGTCGTGACCGGGCCGATCATCGACGGGCTGTCACGGCTCCTGGTCGGCTGGGTGCATCTCCTGAGCAGACTACCCGGCGTGTCGATCGAGTGTCGTCAACCGTCGATCTGGCAGGTGAGCCTGTACCTGGTCGGACTCGGACTGGCGGCGATCTGCTGGCGTCTGGGCGCGCGGCGTCGTTGGGTCCTCGGTATGGGGTCATTGCCGCTGATCGCAGTGGGGTCATTCGTCGTCGGACCGGCGGCCAGGGACGATGGATTGACGCTCTGGGTCCTGTCCGTCGGCGACGGTCAGGTGGCTCTGGCCGACGTGCCGGGTTCAGGGCATTGGGTTATTGATGCCGGGGCCCGGTCGGGTTTCGACGTCGGCGAAGTCGTGGCCGTTCCGGCGTTCCGCGCGCTGGGCGTCCGTCGCATCCGTCGAGCCCTTGTCAGTCACGCCGATTTCGATCACTACGGCGGCATCCTGGCGATCGACGATCACTTCCCGATCGAGACGGTCGTCGTCGGTCCGTACTTCGATCGTCACACACGGGCAGGTAGCGCGGCGGAATTCCTGCTCGAGCAGCTCGACCTGCGCGGTGTTCCGGTGGAGGTGTGGAGGCAGGGCCGGTCGGAAGAACTCGCCGGTTCGACCGTCGTGGAGGTGCTGTGGCCGCCCGATGGTCTCGACGCGAGCTGGACCAGCAACGACTGTTCGATCGTCTTGCGAGTGCGGCACGCCGATCGATCGATCCTGATCTGCGGTGACGTCGAGGAGGAGGCGCAACGTCGTCTGCTGGAGCGCGAAGATCTCCGCAGTGATGTGATGATCCTGCCGCACCACGGCGCGGTGGCCAGGTCGACGGAGGCGTTCATCGCCGCGGTGGATCCGAGCGTGGTGATCCGCTCGGGCAGCCGTCGCGATGCCAATGACCCTCCCGCAATCGAGGCGCTTGTTGCCGATCGTCGCTACCTCGACACGGGGTCGGACGGCGCGATCGAAATCACGATCGACCAGGAGGGCGTCAAAGTCCGCGCGCCATATAAGGACGAGGGCGCTTTCGAGTAGAATCGCCTCCCACCGAGGCAGAGTCCAGCGGGAGCGTTCGCGTGTACACCGATCCGTCAGGCCTGAAACCCGAGCTGATTCAGACGGTCCTCGACCGCTACGGCCTGCGTGCCGACTCGTCGCCGAGACCGGCGGGCGGGACCGCTGCGCCCAAAGTCATGTTTCAGGTCGACGGCAGGCCTTACCTGCTCCGGCGGCGCCGGGCGGAGTTCTGTCCGGAACCCGTCGTTCGATTCGACCATAGCGTCATTCGGCGACTCGCGCGTGCCGGGTTGCCGGTGGTCGAGCCCCTGGTCCGCGATGACGAGACGACCTGGGTCATGGTCGACGAGGCGGCGTTCGAGGTCTTTCCATTCGTCGAAGGACTCGCAATGATGGACCAGGACTCGGCCGAGCAGGTGGCCGACGCGGGCGGGCAGCTTGGGCGGCTTCACCGTGCAATGGAAGGCTTCACGCCGGAGGGGCACAAGTACTGGCCGCGCGAGTTCCACATGGCCGCGAACCGGGCCACGCTCGCCGACTTCCTGGCGACCCCCACGGCGTCGGGCGTATTGCGCCCCGTGGCCGAACGAATGCTGCGAATGGCCGACCGGGTCGCCGCGGCGCTACCCGATGAGGAGGTGGATCGACTGAACCACCTGATCATCCACGGCGACTACACCTGGGCGAACGTCATGTATCGTGGCCCGCGGGTGGGCGGCATCTTCGATTTCGACTGGTGCGATCGCCATCCGCGGATCCACGACGTGGCTCGGGGGTTGATCTTCTTCGCCGCGCGTCGCGCCGGGCCGCTCGATCCGGACAGCATCTGGCATCTCGTTCAGGGCTGGACGGGCGACGAGGCCATGACGGAGATGTTTCTGTCGGGCTATGCCGAGCAGGTGACGTTGACCGATCACGAGCGGCGGTTGCTGCCCGCGATGATCGCTGAGACGTGGTTGTGCTGTCGCATCAGGGCGATGCGGAAGGTGCCCGACGAGCAGAAGATGGCTATCCTGGCCGGCGACATCGAGGCGAGTCTGGACTTCCTTGAAGGCGCGGGATGGCCTTGGCGAATGTGAGACTGCGAAGAGGGACGTTGACATGGCAAACGACAAACTGGCGATCGACGGCGGCCGGCCCGTGCTCACCAAGCCCGTCGTGGACGGCTGGCAACAGGTGACAGACCGCGAGAAGCGCGCGGTGATGGACCTGATGGACCAGGGCATCCTGAGCGTGCCGAGCGGAGGCGTGATCGGGGCGCTCGAGCGGGAGTTCGCAGACTTCGTCGGGACGACGTACGGTCTGGCGTGCTGCAACGGCACGAGCACGCTTCACAGCGCTTACATGGCCGTCGGCGTCGGGCCCGGCACGGAGGTGATCGTACCGGCCTATACCTGGCATGCCACGGTAACGCCCGTGCTGCACTGCAGCGCGACGCCCGTCTTCGCGGAGATCGACCCTCGGACGCTGTGCCTCGATCCGGACGACGTCGAGCGGAAAATCACGGAGCGCACTCGCGCGATCTGCGTGGTGCAGGTCTGGGGCAACGTGCCGGACATGACGCGGCTTCGAGCGATCGCCGACCGTCACGGGATCGCGCTGATCGAGGACGCCAGCCACGCGCACGGGGCCGCGTACATGGGCAAGAAGGTCGGCTCGTTCGGCGACGTGGCCTGCTTCAGCATGCAGGGCCAGAAGTCCGTGAGCGGCGGTGAGCTGGGCATGGTCGTGACGGACAGCGCCGAGTTGTTCGATCGGATGCTGCTGCTGGGCCATTTCGGGCGGATCGACAAGGGCCAAGCTGGTCCGACGTTCCCGGGCATCGGGGACATGAGCCTGGGGTGCAAGTACCGTGCGCATCCGTACGCCGCGGCCATCGCACGGATCCATCTGGAGCGTCTACCGGAGCTGAACCGGCTTCGCACGCGGAACTACGAGATGTTGAACGACATGCTTCGGGGCGTCCCGGGCGTCGGCGTGGTCGATCCGCTGCCAGGGGCCGAGCGAGGAGGATACCTCGAGTTCAAGTGGGTGATCGATCCGGACGATCTCGGCATGTCGCGCGAGCGGTTCGCCGATGCCTGCCGGGCGGAAGGCGCCCCCGTGAGCGCCGACCGATACTCGTCGCTCAACTTCACGTATGGGCTGCTGCACCTCGCGCCGCTCTACAACGATTTCGATCGGACGAAGCTGGGCGGATGCTTTTACGATCCGACGAGGCCGGACTTGGCCAAAGGTTTGGGTTATGCGCCGGGCTCGCTGCCGGTATCGGAGGACCTCTGCTCGCGGATGATCGGCATACCGGCGCTGGCGGACGTACCGGAAGCCGTCGTCGAGCTGATCGGGCGGGCGATGCGGAAGGTTGCAGGCGCTCGCTAACACACGTTGTCGACGTTTCGACGTATCACCTGGGTTTGAAGATCGCGGATTTCTTGACGCCGAGTCGGTGCGCCCAGTAGCGGGCGATGACCCCGAGCGTGCTCATGCCATAGGTCACGCTACGGCGGAAGCTGATGCTGCTGGCCTCGTCCATGTACCGCACGGGCACGGGCACGTCGCCGATCTTGAAGCCGAAGTGGACCGACTGCACGAGAAACTGCGTGTCAAAGACGAAGTCGTCGCTGTTGCGGCGGTAGGGGACGGTTTCGAGAACCTCTCGACGGTAGCCGCGATAGCCGCTGTGCCACTCGCCCAGGTTCTGCCCCGTCAGGATGTTCTCGGAGACGGTCAGCAAACGGTTGGAGAGGTACTTGTAGACGGGCATGCCGCAGGACAGCGCTTCGCGTCGCGTCCGGATGCGGTTACCGAGCAGCACGTCGCAGACCCCGAGCTTGAGCAGCCCGACGAAGTGCGGCACCAGCCGGCTGTCGTATTGATAGTCCGGGTGCACCATGATGACGACGCCCGCGCCCCGCTTGAGGGCCTCGTCATAGCACGTCTTCTGGTTCCCGCCGTAACCCAGGTTCTTCTCGTGCTCGATCAGAACGACCGGCAGGCGCTTGGCGATCTCGACGGTGTTGTCCGTGCTGCAGTCGTCGACGACGATGATCTCGTCGACGACGCCGGGGGGGATGTCCTCCAGCGTCCGCTCCAGGGTGTTCGCCGCGTTGTAGGCGGGCATGACCACGATGACCTTGTCGGACACGTCAATGGGCCTCCCAGCTTTGGTGCTACCGCCGACACAAACGGAACGGTCTGCCCCGCAAGCCACGCAATCCGCGGGTGCTTGACGACCCGCGCGGGGCTCGTCAAGTGTCTAGCCAGTGTCGCGGGTAACTCATTGTCTCGCTCGGCCGGCCCCGCCGGGCCGAGCCTCAACCATGCTGTCCAGCATCCCCTGACGCTCGGCGATTGTGGCGTCGAACGCGCCTCGCACGAAGGGGTCGCCGGACACCATTTGCTCACGAAGCTCTCTCAACATGTTGACGTGCTTGCCAAGAGCATCAATCCCCTCGGCGCGCCGCCCGACGCCCGCGCACGCGCGAGCGAGATTATACAGCAGACAGCATCGTTGTACAGCAAGCCCAGGTCGATCCCCCGAGGAACAGCCCAAGAGGGCCACCGCCTCCTCGAATTCCTCGACTGCCTGCTTCTTGAATCCCACGCTCCACAAGAAGACCCCGAAGTTGCGGCGCACAATAGGCGAATCCGAGCGGGAAGCGACGCTGTCGGGATCGGTCCAACTGCTGGGATCCTCCAGCAGAAGCGGACTGATCACCCAACTCGTAAAGGCCAGGACGATCCAGGCCCCCACGGCCACCAGCGAACCGGCCAAGACGCGTTGTAGATCCCGTCCCTTGATCTTGCCGGCGCATAGGTCCAGGACCGAAACCGCCATCGTCGGCAAGCTGGCCAGGCCGATAGCCGTGATCAGAGCGATGCCAAGATAGGGCGGCAGCAGGTAACGATCCCACACCAGCGGCAGCCATAGTGTGATGCACCCGATGCAGACGACGACCCAGCAAGCGATCACACGAGCGTCACTGCCGTCCGGCGGGTGTCCCGAATCAGTCGCCGCGGAGCCGTCGCCGGCGGGGCGGCGGGGCAGGCACCGCCCGGCAAGCGTTACGACACCAGCCGAAAAACCTAGGACAGTCAGCCAGCCCCCCGCCATACCCATGAACCGAGGCAAGGGAAGGAGGCCGCCGAGAAGCGCGGAGTGGAAGACGGCCGTCACCCTTTGATGTAGAGAGAACGTTCCGCCACCGGGACTGATCTGCTGCAAGATCATCCAGTCCCGGTAGGTCGCCAACGCTCCGACCATCCGACCGAACGGGTCATGGTAGAAATAGGGGTTGATGGCCACGAAGACGACCGCCGCCACCGCCCCCGCCAGACACGCGACCAGGGCCGTCAAGCCCAACCGCCGCCACCAAGGCTTGACTCCAGCGGGGGCCGACGCCGTCAGGATCAAGCTCCCCACGTAGACGAGGGCGGTCAGGCCGCCATTCAGTTTCGTGCCCGCCGCCAGCGCGATGACTAAGCCTGGAACCAAAACCGTGCCCAGGACCAGAACGAACCATCGCCGGATGCCCTCACTCTCGGGACCGGCCTGCCAGTGTCGCCTGAGCAGCCTGGTTGCCCAGAAGCTTGCCGGAACAATCAACGCCAGGTGGAACATGAGGATCGAATCGGTCAATCCGCGCTGGACGTACCGTTCGAAGTACGGATTGCCCAGCAGGAGCACAAGGGCGATCAGCCCGGCGGCCACACCCGCTGTCCGATGCGCCATGATGAAAACCAGCGTGCAGATGAGGGCCCCGAACACCGCACTGGTTCCACGGGTAGCTCGAAGCACGGCGTCGGGTACGCGCTTGCGGAGTTCGTCCGGCTTGCGCCAATGCTCATCGAAATCGCGCTGCAATTGCTGATCGCGAACGGCGTGTCCGGCGGCGGCCAACACCGCCCCAAAGATGTATTTGCCTACCGGCGGATTGGTGCGCGCATAGAAGTCTTGCGTCCAGGCGGGGTCATCCGGATTGCGCCGCTCGAAGAACAGATGGTAGTAATACGCCTCGCCGGCCTTGTGGGCCTCGTCCATGTGAAATGGGGGCGCGTCCCCGCCGCCGCTGCCCACGCGAATCCCGCCGACCAGATAGGCCAACGATCCGACGAACGCGAGAACGGCGAGAAGGGTTCCTTTGTGGGACCGAAGACTCATGGCTCATGAATAACGGAAATGCACGCCATAATACAGACCCTTGACGAGTCGACCGCCCCAGGTGTCGAAATGCCGTGCGAAACACTCTAGACTGTCCACCTGTGACGCGGAAAACCGAGTGCGGCGCGCCTGGCTGCCCCTCGCGAAATGGCAGCTAGTAGTCAGAACCCGCCGCTGAACGAAGTGGAGTCGCAGAAAATGAGAATCACCGACGTCAAACCGTTCCCGATCCACAGCGGACGCGACATCTTCATCGTCAAGGTCGAGACCGACGAGGGCGTCTACGGGATCGGCGAGGGGGGCATCAGCGGGCGTGAGCTGGCAATGCAGGGCACCATCGAGCACTTCAAGCCGGTGCTGGTGGGCCGCGACCCGTTCGAGATCGAGGACATCTGGCAAACGCTCTTCCGCGGAGGCTTCTTCCCAGGCGGAACGGTCCAGTCGGCGGCGCTGTCGGCGGTGGACATCGCGCTCTGGGACATCAAGGGCAAGGCGCTCGGCGTGCCGGTGTATCAGCTCCTCGGAGGCAAGTGTCGCGACCGGGTGGACGTGTACGTCGGGTTCGCCGAGTTGGGCGAAGACACCGACGCCGCCGTCAAATCGGCGCTTCAGAAGGTCAAGGAGGGTTGGCGGTACATCCGAACCGCGCCGGGCTGCACGGGTCGAGGCCGATTCGAGCCGGCGGACGTGATCGAGCACGCAATTCGCGGCTGGCATGCGGTGAGAGCGGCCGTGGGTCGCGGCATCCGCCTGTGCATGGACGTGCACACGAGGCTGAGCCCGATCCACGCGATCCAGCTCTGCCGGGGAATCGAGGACGACCGCCCGTTCTTCATCGAGGACCCGATCCGGAGCGAAGAGCCCGCCGCGCTGAGGACGGTCCGCGAGCATACATCGGTTCCGCTGGCGATCGGGGAGCAGTACGGCAGCAAGTGGGCGTTCCGTCAGATCATCGAGGGGCGCTTGTGCGACTACGCCCGAATCGACCTGTGCAACGTGGGCGGGCTGAGCGAGGCCCGCAAGATCGCCGGCTGGTGCGAGGTGCACTACATCGATCTGGTGCCGCACAATCCGCTGGGCCCGGTGAGCACGGCGGCGTGCGTTCATCTCGATTTCGCCGTGAATAACTTTGCCGTGCAGGAGTTGGGCGGCGGCGTGGGGATGCTTCCCGAGGTCTTTCCGGAGCAGTTGCATTTGATCGGGAACGCCTTCCAGTTGCCGACGGCGCCGGGTCTCGGAGTGACCTTCGACGAGGCCGAGGCCCGCAAGCGACCGATGCAGATGTGGAACCCGCCGCGTTGGACCCGCGACGACGGCGGATTCACGAACTGGTGAGTCGGCGGGCGCCTTGGCCCCGCGGGCTTGCCTGTTGGCCCCACCGCCGCATGCGTGTATGATCCGCTACTTGGTGACGATTCGCGCCGGCGCGGACCCGACCCGGTGCCATGGCCGCAAGGAATCCGACTCATGACCAGCCAAGATCCATCGTCCTTGCCTCGGAGCAAGGTGCTGATCGCGGACGACAACCTGCAGAACCTCGAGCTGATGGAGGCGTATCTCGAGGATCTTCCGAACGTCGAGACCCTCCGCGCCACGGACGGCGAACGGACGCTCGAGGTGATCCGCGCCGAGCATCCGGATCTCGTGCTGCTCGACATCATGATGCCCAAAGTCTCCGGCTTCGAGGTGTGTAAGCAGATCAAGACGGAGGAGGCCACCAAGGACGTCATCATCGTTATGGTCACGGCACTCAACGAGCCGATGGACATGGAGCGCGGGCTCGAATGCGGCACGGACGATTACCTGACCAAGCCGATCATGAAGCAGGATCTGCTAGACAGGGTCAGGAGCCTGCTGAACGTCCGGCATCTGAAAGGTCAGATGGATCGCAGTCTGGCCTACATGGACGAGCTCGAGAGCGAAATGGATGAGATGGGCGGGCCAGAGGAGGAGTAGGCGATGAGGTCGGTAAGAGCCGGGTGGCCGGCGCGGATGGTCGTGCTGCTCGTCGCCCCGGTGTTGTTGCCCGGGAGTGAGCAGGCCCAGACGAAGCCCGCGGGCGGAAAGCTCGACGTTCAGAAGCGTCTGATCGATCGGCCCGACGAGATCGTGGCCGTTCTCGAGAACGGACTGACCGTCATCGCCAAGGAGCACCGAACGGCCCCGGTCGTCTCGGTGCGGATGTACGTCAAGACCGGCAGCATCTACGAGGGCAAGCACCTGGGCGCGGGCCTGAGCCACCTGTTCGAGCACCTGCTGCACGGCGGCACGACGACGACGCGGACCGAGGCCCAGAGCAAGGCCATCCTCGAGGAGCTCGGCGGCAATAGCAACGCCATGACCAGCCTCTGGTACACGACGTACTACATCAACACAGATCGCGAGAACCTGGCCAAGGCGACCAACCTGCTGGCCGACTGGATCACCAACGCGGCGTTTCCCGACTCGGAATTCAAGCGCGAGTGGGGCGTCGTTCAGCGCGAGCTGGAGCGCGACGTGGGCAACCCACAGCGGCAGCTCTGGCAGATGATGATGGAGACGATGTACGACGAGCATCCGGCCCGGTTCCCGGTGATCGGATACAAGCCGATCGTGCAGACGCTGACCAAGGACGAGATCGTCGCCTACTGGCGCGAGCGGTACGTGCCGGACAATGTCGTGGTGGCCATCGTCGGCGACGTCGACGCGGAGAAGATGCTGGACGTGGCCCGCTCGGAGTTTGCCCACTTCGCGCGGCGATCGGTCCCCGAAGTCGTACTGCCCGAGCAGCCGCCGCTCGTGACGCCGCGGACGGTCGTCAAGCGGATGAAGATGTCGCAGAGCACCGCCCTGATGCAGATGTGCTGGCCGAGCATCGAGCTGACCCACCCCGACCTCTATGCCCTGGACGTCCTGAGCTACGTCCTGACCGAGGGTCGCAGCTCGCGGATGGTCCAGTCGATCGTACGGGAGAAACAGCTCGCGTACGTATTGCAGAGCTTCAGTTGGACCCCGCATTGGGGCCGGGGGATCTTTGCCGTGATGGCGGTCTCCGCTCCGGACAAGCGCGAGGCGTGCCGGCAGGCGATCCTCGATGAGATCAAGAAGGTGCGTGCCGACCTGATCTCGGCCGACGAGCTGGCCAAGGCCAAGCGTCAGAAGGCGGCGGAGCACGTCTTCGATCAGCAGACGGCCGAGGCGATCGCCGGCAATATGGCGTCCGACCTGATCAGTACGGGCGACCCGCACTTCAGCGACGCGTATGTGGTGAATATCCAGAAGGTCACGGCCGAGCAAGTTCGAGAGATGGCCCGCAAGTACCTCGATCCGTCCGTTCTGGCGACGGTCGCCGTGGTTCCCGCCGAGGTCGAGGCGGAGCAGGCGGCGACGGCCAAGGCCGATCAGATCGGCCCGATCAAGAAGGTGACGCTCGACAACGGCCTGCGAGTGCTGCTGCGCCGAGATCCGTCGGTGCCGATCGTGACCGTGCAGGCATTCTTCACGGGCGGCGTCCTGGCCGAGACGGACAAGGACAACGGCATCACGAACCTGGCGGCGAGCCTGGCCACGCGAGGCACCAAGACGCGGTCGGCCGAAGAGATCGCCGCCTTCTTCGATTCGCGGGGCGGCTCGATCAGCGGGTCGAGCGGCAACAACACGATCTACTTCACGGCCAGCGTCCTGAAGGAGGACTTGGCCGAGGCGATGCCGGTCTTCGCCGACGTCGTGCTGAGCCCGACGTTCCCACAGGCGGAGCTGGATCGTCTCCGTCCGCGAGTGCTCAACGCCATCGACCAGATCGACGACGAGTGGCGGAGCGAGTTGCAGGCGTTCTTCAAGCGACAGTTCTTCGCAAAGAGTCCCTATCGGTTCATGAGCATCGGGCGGGCCGAGTCGGTCAAGGCCCTGACGACCGACGCACTGAAGGCTTATCATGCCGCTTACGTTCGAGGCGGCAACGGCGTGCTGGCACTGTTCGGCGACGTCGACGTCGCCGAGGCCGAGAAGCTCGTCCGAGCCGCGCTGGCGGCGCTGCCCGCGGGGCAGGCGCCGGCGCTGAACCTCTCGACCGACGCCCCGATCGCCGAGGACACGCTCTACGTCAGGAAGTCGAAGCAGCCGGCAGTCGCGGGGATCATGATGGGCTATCGCGGCGTCAAGTACACCGACGTGGCGGATCGCTACGCGATGGACACGCTGGACTGCATCATGTCCGGAGCCAGTCTGCCGGGCGGCTGGCTGCATCGGGAGCTTCGGGAGGGGACGCGCGACTTGGTGTACGAGGTCCACGCGATGGATTTCGTCGGGCTGGCGCCGGGATACTACGGCATCTACGCCGGGTGTCAGCCGGAGCGGGTCGGCGAGGTCTATCGGATCATCCGGGAGCAGTGCGAGAAGGCGATCGCCGGCAAGATCACGCCCGAGGAACTGGAGCGGGCCCAGGGCATCATGATCACGACCGAGCGACTGCAAAGCCGTACGATCGGGCAGATGGCCACGCGGGTCGCGCTGGACGAGCTCTACGGCCTGGGCTACGAAGCCGGCGAGAAGTACGCCGAGCGCGTCCGGGCGGTGACGCTCGACGACGTCAAGCGCGTCGCCAAGGAGTTCATCACGAAGGCCATCATCACCGTGGTCACGCCCCAGCCCGAGAAAGTCCAGATCGGTATCAAGCCGACCGTAGTCGAGTAGATGACGGTTGCCGAAAGGAGACGCAGATGCCCAGCGAATCGCCGAACTACTTCGAGGAGCCGCTCACGCGGTTTCTGGACGACGCGGCCGAGGCCACGCCGACGCCTGGAGGCGGCAGCGTCTCGTCGCTCGCGGCGGCCCTGGGCACGACGATGGCGCAAATGTCGGCAGGCTTCACGCTCAAGAGCAAGAAATACGAGCAGTTTCACGAAGCGGTGAAACCCATCGCCGAGAAGCTCGCCCGCGCGCACGAGATGCTGCGCCGGCTGGTCGCCGAGGACATCGCCGCGTACGGACTGTATAGCGAGGCGAGCAAGCTGCCCAAGGACGACCCGAACAAGGCCGAGCAGAGCCGCTTGGCGCTCACGACGGCGATCGCCGTGCCCGAGGAGATCGTCGCTACCGCGGTGGCCGTCCTGGAGGAGGTCGAGCGCCTCGTGCCCGTGTGCAATCCGTGGCTTCTGAGCGACGCCGGGGTCGCGGCCGTACTGTGCGAGGCCGCCGCCCGCGCCGCCTCGCTCAACGTCCGCGTGAACCTGGCCATGCTCGAAAACAAGGACGACGCCAAGAAAATGCGCGAGCAGATCGACGCCGAACTCGATAAGGCCAAGCAGATCCGCAAGCGGATCGATGCAGAACTGGCGGAACGGTTCTGAGCGCCAATGAGAGGTCTCAGCGTGTGGGCGAGGTGATAGGCGGAAACGCCGGGTGCGGCACCTGTGTGCTAATGATCGAAGAATCGGGTTATCCGACCAGCAAGGCGGTCCAAACGGCTTGCATGCGTTTGACATTCCCAAACGACCAGCACCCTCCAGCCCTTTCGTCGAAGCTGCCGTTGGACTCGGTGATCCCGGGATTTGTTGCGCTCCCGCTTGGCCCTCCAATATGAGACGTTGGACTTGGGAGCCTTGCGGCCCTGTTTGCATGTGTGAACATGCCAGAAGCAACCGTGAACAAACAGCACGGCGCGCCGACTTGGAAACACCAAGTCCGGACACCCTGGCAGATCATCGCGGTGAAGGCGATAGCGATAGCCAAGGGAATGGACTAAGCGACGCACGACCAGTTCGGGCCCTGTGTTCTTCGCCTTTACCCGGCGCATCGTCTCGGTTCGTATTTCGGGTGTGAGGTTGTCCATCATCAAGCGCTTGCCGGAGCCGCATGTGCGGGCAGGGCCGCACTGTGCGATTCAAAGACGGGCGTGAGGATGTGTCGATCAATCCAGCGTACGGCAGGCACACAGACTGCATCACCGAAACCATACATAGCCTGCAGCGGTGGCACGGTGATGTTGAACTCGCCGGCTCCCTGGAGCCTGGCGTATTCCCGTGCGGACATCCATCGCATGCGCAACTTGCCGCCTACGACCGCTACGACGATCTGCTTTGCGCTGCCGCCCTTTGGGGTGCGTAGGCATCCAGCCAAGTCGAACCGCACCTCGCACCTTGTCTGACCGCGCCTCGTGCGACGGAAGGCCGCGCCAATAGCCCTGTCTCCGCTACCTATCAGTTCATCAACACGCCGCTTTGACGGTGTCTCCATCATTTCGTAGTGCCGTGACGTCTCTTCGTCACTCCACCATTCCTGACTATCATCGAGGTCGATCACCTCCAGCAGACGGTACTCCATCCGTTGGGGCGGGGGGAATGCAACCGTGGCCCAGCCGGTGGGAAGGTAGGTCCGGTCAGATAGGGACAGCAGTCCATTGGGCCTTACAACCGCCGTTCTATCAACCGCCATGGCCCAGGGGTCGTCAAGCGCCAGGCCTTCTCTCCGGCGAATGACGAGGGGCGAATCCAGCGTGTCATGAAACCCGAAGACAAATAGGCGGGGCCTGCTTTGCGGGACGAACCACTTGGCATCCAGGACAATGGCATCCACCCAGTAGCCGAGCTCCGCAAGCCCACCAAGGGCTCGCTGGAAGTCCGCTCCTTTCCTGGAAGTCAGGAAGCCACACACGTTTTCAAGCATCACGACCTTCGGTCGCTCTCGTCTCATACGCTCGAGCACCTTGAGGAATCCGAAGTACGTGGACGAATGCTCGCCGTCGATGCCTCGCCAGTGACCCGCGAGGGAAAGATCGACGCACGGAAAGGAGGCTGTAGCCAGGAACGGGGCTTTTGCCAAACGCCCTGCTACGGCATCAGTGTTCCATATATCCTCGAGATGGTAGTGGGCGGCGCGGCCAAACTGGGCCTCATACATGGCGTGCTTCTTCGGTTCGATGTCGTTGGCATAGACACACCGCCAGCCGCTGGGCTGCAAACCGAGATGAACGAGCCCGATACCGGCGAAGAACTCGGCGAAGTCCTTGCTGTAAGCCGCACCCTCGGAACCCGTGTGCCTTCTTCTCATTGGGGATATCCTACCACACCCTGTCCGGTACTTAAAGTCCGTGGACGGGAAGTCATCGCCCGCGACAATACTGCACTATGCCGAGTCTCAACGTGAAAGCGGCTTTTGGCCTACAGCTCAGACACTTACGCCAAACGCGGGGGTGGAGTCAAGAGCGCCTGGCTGCGGAAGTCGGTCTGGACCGTAGCTATGTCGGCAGCGTTGAGCGTGGAGAGCGGAACATCAGCTTGGAGAACATAGCCCGGTTTGCCAAGGCCCTTGGCCTAGATCTGACGCAGTTGATGGACTTCGATCATGCCTAGGCTCCCCGCGCAAGTTTTCAAGCAGAAAGCGTTAGGGAAACTACCGGACGAAACCGGAGTCTACGCTCTCTGCGATCTTGACGAAACGCCCATGTATGTCGGCCAATCAACCGATGGCATCCGCGCCCGAGTTCGTCGGCACCTCACCAGCGCCCGAAGTGATGTGATTGCGAACCGACAAATCGACGTGTGGGAGATCGCTTTCGTGTGGGCTTGGCCCGTGCAGGACACATGCAAGATCGGGCCGCTTGAAGCGCACCTGTTTCATCAGTTCAACGGTCAGTCTCCTCTCGTCAACGGAACCATCCCCTCGGAGCCACAGCCACTCGACTTCCACATACCCGAGCGAGTCCGTGTTCAGGTGATGGACGACAAGGAGATCGACGCTCGCAGGGACCCCACCCTACGCTTCCCTCGCCAGATTCAACATTTCGGCATCCTGGTGGACTACATCCTCAACACTCAGGACAAACCACACCTGCGGCGCGCGCTCAACGTATACCTCGAACGACTCCGACGGTACTTCGCCGAGTTTGTTGGCGACTAGGAATGAATCACCTCGCGAATCCATAGCGTGCGAGGTCGAGTATTCTCTCTCGATCACACGGCTGCCCCAACGCCGAGCCCAGGCTTCCTGCTCGCCGACACGGTTCGGGTGCGGAGTCGCGCTCCGGGATCACAGGGCTACAACGCACGTGCCCTTCCGTAGTAGGGGTATCTGTCGAACACGTCGCCTCCCCCCAAGGCGCGGGGGTCTTTCATCTCGGTCATCCAGCGGTCGAGTTCCACGCGGAGTTGCTTCCGGGCCTCGGCGTACTCGGGCAGCGCGGCGACGTTCTGCATCTGGGCGGGATCGGTCTTCAGGTCGTACAACTCCTCCTCGGGACGCTTGGCGAACGCGAGCCGGAAGAGATTGTCGTATCGCTTGGCGTGGCGGTTGGCGAGCATGTAGTCCTTCGTGGGCGAGCCGTCGACGTCGCCGTAGCCCTCGGGATCGCCGGCGGGCCAGTGGTCGGGCTCGAAGTTGCGGATGTAGAGGTATCGGTCGGTTCGGATGGCGCGGCAAGGATAACCCAACCCGCCCTCGCGGACCCAAGCATGCCGCTCGCGACCGGTAAAGGCCTTGTCGCGCTTCGGATCGATCCGGCCGGACTTGTCGCACGTCAACAGGTCGACAAAGCTCCGCCCGGTCATCTCGGGCGGGACCGGCAAGCCGGCGGCCTCCAGAAACGTCGGGGCACAGTCGGCCAAGCCGATGAAGTCGTCGATCCTCCGACCGCCTCTGACCCGCGCGGGCCAGCGAATCGCCAGCGGCATCCTCGTACCGTAGTCGTAGAGATTGGCTTTGGCACGGGGGAATGGCATGCCGTTATCGCTGGTGACGACGACGATCGTGTTGTCGAGCTCGCCCGCGGTCTCCAGAAAGGCCACGATCTCGCCGAGGTCGCGGTCAAACCGCTCGACCTCGAAGTAGTAATCGAGGATGTCGCTGCGCACCTCCGGCACATCGGGCAGGAAGGGCGGCACCTTCACGTCCTCGAGCTTCTTGCCGGACTCGAGGCCGGAGCCTTTCTTGTAGGGGCGGTGCGGATCGTGGCCGCCGAACCAGAAGCAGAATGGCTCGCCCGCCGGACGCCGCGCCATGAACTGCTTGAAGTCCTTGAATTGGGGACTGGCTGGGTTGCGGTCCCTGCCGCCTGGTTCGTGCTTGCCCGGGCCCCAGCCCTTGCGGGTATGGCCGACGAAGTACCCCGCCTTCTCGAGCAGGTCGGGGTAGACGGCGTATTCCTTGCGGAGCGTGCTCCAGAGGTTGCCGTTCTCCTGGAGCCGAAACGGCACCTGCCCCGTGAGGATCGCGCCGCGCGACGGCGTGCATGACGGCGACATGCAGAAGGCGTGCGTGAACAGGACGCCCTCGCGAGCGACGCGATCGAAAGTCGGCGTCCGCACGACCGGATCACCCATCGCGCCGGTGTGGACCCAAGATTGATCGTCGGATATCGCAAACAGGATGTTCGGGCGCGAGTCGCCCTTGCCGTTGCGGCGCTGCCCGGCCAGGGCGGATCGTTCCGGGGCGACCTGATCCAGAACGGTCCCGGCAATCGAACCGACCGCCACTCTGCGCAGGAACTCGCGGCGTTGCATCGGCTGATCCTCCGACAAGCGGTTCGCCCCGTCCGGACGGCCAGGGGCGAACACAAGTATACCCCGATCGGACACCCCGCCGGGATGATTCTCCGGCCATTCGCAAGCCGCCTCGACGTGCCGGACTCCGCGTGACACTCCATACCCCAACCCCGACCCTTCATGCCGCCTCGCCCAGCTCTCCCATTTGGAGCCGGTACATTCGGGCGTACCATCCTTCGGCGGCCATAAGCTCATCGTGTGTTCCGCGCTCCGTGACGCGTCCGCCGTCGACGACGACGATCAGGTCGGTGTCACGGACCATCGAGAGCCGGTGAGAGACGATGACGGCGGTCCGGCCCTCCATGAGCCGCCAGAGGGCGGACTGGATGATGGCTTCGCTCTCCGGCTCGACGGCGGCCGTCGCCTCGTCGAGCAGCAGCACACGCGGGTTGGCCAGGAACGCGCGGGCGATGCAGAGCCGCTGCTTCTGCCCGCCGGAGAGCTTGACGCCCCGTTCGCCGACGAGCGTGTCGTAGCCGTCCGGGAGTCGATCGATGAACTCCTCGGCATTGGCCAGGCGCGCGGCCTGGACGAGCTCATCGGGGGTGGCGTCCGGCCGACCATAGAGGATGTTGCTTCGGACCGTCTCGTTGAAGAGGAACGGCTCCT
This sequence comes from Phycisphaerae bacterium, assembly GCA_016927755.1. Classification (GTDB taxonomy): domain Bacteria; phylum Planctomycetota; class Phycisphaerae; order UBA1845; family JAFGLZ01; genus JAFGLZ01. The sequence goes on along the minus strand of JAFGLZ010000117.1, from coordinate 22,306 downwards.
GCGTGACGATGGCCAGGTGGCCGCGGAGCGATCGCTGCGTGACGCGCCGCAGGTCGTTCCCGTCAATGCGGATCGCGCCGGTCTTGGGGTCGTACAGCCGCAGGAGCATCGACAGGATGGTGCTCTTCCCCCCGCCGGACGGGCCGACGACGCCCAGCTTCTCGCCGGGGCGGACCTCGAGCTCGACGTCACGCAGGATCTCGCGCCGATCGTCGTAGCTGAACGAGACGCCGTCGCAGACGAGGTGTCCCTGGGGATCGATCAGCTCCTTGGCCCTCTCGTCGTCGGCGATCTCGAGCGGGGCGTCGAACACCTCGAAGATGCGTCCCGACGCGGCGAAGGCCCGCTGCAGCATCTCGTTGGTCTGCGCGAGCGACAGCACCGGCGCGAAGAGCGACCACCAGTAGCCCCGGTACGCCACGAGGGCGCCCAGCGTGAATTCGCCCTGGATGACGTAGTAGGCGCCGGCGCCGACCATGATGGCGTTGCTGACGAAGCCGATCGCAAAGACGGTCGGGAAGTAGAGGTTCCTGGCCGTGACCCCCTTGACGCCTTCGGTCAGGTATTGCCGGTTCACCGCCTGGAAGCGCTGCATCTCGTAAGCCTCGCGGGCGAAGGCCTTGATGATGAGCATTCCGAGCAGGTTCTCCTGGAACTTGGCCGACAGGTCGCCGAGCCGATCGCGGATCCGACGATAGAGCCCGCGTACCCGCGCGTTGAAGAGCCACACCATCGCGCCCACGCCCAGCATCGGCACGAGCGTCAGCGTGCCCACCTTCCAGTTGAGCACCACGATGATGGCCGAGACGGCGACGAACTGAAGCGCGTTCGAGATGACCTTGTCGACGCCCTCGATCGCGACGTCCTGGAGCGTATCGACGTCGCCGATCGTTCGGGCGATGAGGTCGCCGCTTCGCCGGTCGTGGAAGAACTGCATGGAGTGGCTCTGGATCCGATCGTTCAGCTCGTTGCGGAGATCGAAGACGAATCGCTGGCCGACCACTCCGAGAATGTAGGCGCGGAGAGAGGATAGCGCGATGCCGAGGTAGTGGACCAGTAGCATGACGCCGATCGCCGGGAGGAGCAGGTGGCTCTTGTGGCCGAGGATGACCTCGTCGACGACGTACTTCCACACCAGCGGGTGGAACAGCGACGCGGGGGTGGACAGGAGCAGGCAGACCAGGCCGAGGAGGATTCGCCAGCGGTAGGGTTTGAGGTATCCCAGGAGTCGTATGAAGGACCTCATGCGGAGTCTCCCTTCGAGATGGCAGAGGTGAGGTTCGGTGGTCCGAAGCACTGAAGTATACCGGCCATCAGTCGCTGGGGGCACGGATCAGCCGCGCGGATCCGCCTTGTCCGACCGGGACCGACAGGAGGTCAACTACACTAGCCGACGTTGGTCTCGCGAATGAGGTTCTGCCGCTGATAGGCCTTCCAGTCTCTGCTGCCGAAGCGCTTGAGCGATGGGTCTTGCCCGAACTTGGCCTCGGCCTGCTCGAGGTATCTCAGCTTGGCGGGGTCTCGCTCCATCAGGTTCTCGTAGCACCAGGCGTCGCAGGCCACCTGGTCGAGCGCGGCGACGATCGTGTTGGCGGGCTTGAGGTCGCTCTTGCGCCCGCCGGTCGGTCCGCTCCGCATCAAGACGCGCGTGCCGTCGGCGATGACGAGGGTCGGGCTCATCATCAACCCGAGATCGCTGACGATGTTGTCGATGGCCTGATGAAACTGATCGCGTCGTCCCCCGAGGAGCCCGTACCAGTTCTTCATGCAGATCGACGCGGAGCACAGGTTGTGGTCCTTGACTGTCGGCAGGCCGATGACTTTGTCGGCCTGGGCGATCGGCTTCCAGAAGATCGGCCAGCGACCCAGCGACTCGCCCTTGCGGATGTCGGGCTTGTCCGGTCTGACCTCGACGTTCAAGAAGTCCGGCTCGCTGGGCAGCATGACCTCCGCGCCCGCCCGCTCGGCGGCGGGCGCGATCTTGGACTTCTCGAACGCGGTGCCCGGCGTGGCGATCGGGTTGTCGGCCACGATCACCCGGGCGGCGCCCGCGGCCAGACACGCGCCGACGACCGCCTCGACGAGTTCGGGACTCGTCGTCGCGCCGATCGACGGCGAGCTGGCGAAGCCGACGTTCGGCTTGACCAGGACGACGTCGCCGGACTTGACGAACGCCTTCATCCCGCCGTAGGGCTCCAGCGCTGCGGTCACCATCTTGGCCAGGTCCTGTCCTCGGGCGATACTCAGCCTTGGAAGCGACTTCGAGACGGCGGCGTCGTAGACGTCGGCGAAGTAATTCTCGAGCTTGTGGGCCTGATGCCGTGGCATGCCCCCCTCGCCGGTCGGGTCGTAGAGCAGCCCGTAGCCAGCAACGCCGGCACCGGCCAGGCCGATCGTGCCGCCGAGCCGTAGTACGTCTCTGCGCGACATCGCTCTTGCGGGAACTTGCTTGTCTTGGGGGATGGAGGCATCTGGTTCTGGCATTGGGCTACCCGTTCTTCTCCGGGACGGTGGTCCGCAGGTCCGTATTCTCGCGATGCCCCGGCGCCGCAGCGCTATTCGGCCTTCAAGCCGTCACGGAACGCGGGTCCGTGTTTCGCGGCCAGCTTGGCATCCTCGGCCCCGCTCACGCCGCCGAAGTAAGGACCCTTGCAGAAGACGTAATCATGCACGTCCATGACCTCGCCGACGATGGTCCGACCGCCCGGCGAGTCCTGGCGGGAGGAAATCTTGCCGTGCTTGCCAAGATACGCCGCGTACTGGTCCAGCAAGGCCCGCGCGGCCTCGGGGCTTTTGGCCCTATGAATAAAGAGGGAGTACTCGGCCTGGCCCTCGGCGTATTCCGCTCGGAAGATGCCGCGCAGAAAATCGAGACTCAGGGCGTTACGGAGCTCGAAACCGAGACTCTCGGGCTTGCGGTTGGCCTTGGGCAGCAGCGCGTCGCCCCACAGCGGCTTGCCGTCGTCGGTGATCTTCGCGGCGATCTGCTCGGCAAGCTCCGTCAGGATGGGTACGTCCGCGTCTTGGACACTGTCGCCCGCGACGAGCTGGACGTAGTGCCGGCCCTTCCAGAGGAACAGGCTCTTCTCGGCGCGGTAACCCCCTCGTCCGATCTTGATCGCGGGCATATCCTCGGCGAACTCCGCCTTGTAACAGCCGAAGGCGTTGAGCGTCTCGCCCATGTCGTAGTCGTAAACGTCGACGTAGCGGTCTTCGTGAGCGGGATGCTTGTACGTGCCGAAAGTCATCCCCGTCATTTCGTAGGCCTCATACAGGCCCACGCGGCCGTTGATCTTCTTGTGGACGGTCTCGAGGCTGTACCACTCCACCCCGGTCGGACAGGTCCAGCCGCCCTTGTCGAGCCTCGGCAGGTCGAGCTTCTGTCCGCTGGCGGGTTGTGCGGCCTTCTCGATGGTTTCGCCTGCCGGCGCCAGGGCGATCTCGCGGGCCCCCTCGTTGCGGACCGTCAGGGCTCGCACGACCGCCCCGCCCAGACCGACCAGCACCACCAGGACGACTGCGCCGATAAGCCTCTCGGTCTTGGATACCTCGTCGCGAGACCGGCCATATCGTCTGGCCAGAAACGTCGGCATGATTCGAACTCCTGTTCATTTTCCTTCGATGCCCGGCGCGGGCGGGCGATGCGCGTCTTTCCAAAGCTACGGACTCGCCACCACGGTTACTCGCCCCGGGGCGGCGGTGAAGAATCGCTTGCCTCCGGTGCCGGTGGCGATCATTCGTCCAACCACGACATAGGTGCCGGCAGGGATGAGAAAGCTGTTGGGGTCCGTCTCGTCCATGTTGGTCGAGTCGTACACGGTGCCGTTGAACACGAGCGAGGTCGGATCGGTGCTCTGGTAGCCCTGCACCATTCCGCCGGCCGAGGTCCACAGAATCCCGTTCGGATCGTTCGGATCCTCGGCCAGTCCGACGTCGAGGCGCGTGATCGCGCCGAAGCTCTGGAATCGCCACGAGACCGTCAGCCCAGTGGCCTGCAGCTCGTCCTGGGAGATCGTCGTGTTGACCACCGGCGACGTGAACCTGAAGGGCACGGTGAACCGTCCCGTCGAGTTGACCGCGTCGACGTCGCCCTGCCCGTCGTCGATCGTGTACTCCACGGCGTACGTGCCGATGGGCACCAAGTCTCCGTTGATGTCCCGTCCGGTGAAGGGCCACTCGTCGGTTCCGTCGTCGGAGATCGCGTCGATCCCGGTGGCCAGGACGTGAATGCCGCTGTTGGGGTCGTCCGGAATCAACCGAAGTCGAATCGTCGGCTGCGTGTCCGGCAGGATGGCGTCGTTCCAGCGGATCGTCAGCACGTCGCCATCGAGGCCGAGCACCTCTGTGGTGCTTGGTTCGACCGCCCAGATGGTCATCTCGGACGGCGTCGGCCACATGGTGTTCGGGTCGACTGAGGGCATCGGGGTGCAGCCGGCCAGCAACGCAACGCCGAAGGCGAGCGTCGACGGCAGATCAAGAGTCCTCGTGCATCCGTGCTCTTCCGATCGCATGGCATCCGTCCTCGATCACGTCGCCACAAGATCGCGGCGCGTCGGTGACGCCCCGCGGAGAGGCCCGACAGGACCCGCCCAACCATCATGCTAGCGGCCCCGGCTCGGCAGTGTCAAGCGCGGTGGGGTGCAAGTCATTATTATGTATGGACCTACGAGCGCAATCGGCCCGTCTCGCCTCCTCGGCTCGGGCGGTTTCGGGTGAAGCAGAGCCGGTCATTCGGCCGATCTTGTGAAAGGCGGTTGACCCGCCCCCGCGCGGAGACTATACGCGCTTAGGGGCAGGCGGCCCCACATCCGAGCGAGGGAGACGTTATGAGCTGGCAATCGTGCCGACCCGGCCCCGCGGTGCTGACCGCGGGAGTCGTCTGCGTAATGATTCTGGGCGTCCTGATCGGCTTCGGTTGTACGCCGTTCGCCTTCGTCAACGCGACCGCGCCGCTTAGTAACGGTGACTTGGCCGATGTCGATGACGCACGCCTGGCGGACGGGCTTCGGCGCGCGCCGATCGGAGTGGGGGTCATCAACCGGACGCCCTATCGCGCGATCGGCACTTTCGGAGGCTACGATCCGCAGGATCAGGAAACGATTGTGACGTTCGGTCAACTTGGGGTTACCGAGGGTTTCGACCTCGAGCCGAACGGGGTGACGCCTGTCTACGCTCTTCCCACGACGAGGGCCTTCACGTTGGGCGGCCGGCGGATCATCGACCTTGTCTTCGATAACGACCTGCAGAAATCCGAGGCGGTACTCCGCAGCTACCCCACGGGCGCGACGTTCGGGACATACGTGCCGGCCAAGGACCTTCTGAAAGTGAACATCGGCTTCACGGGGGCGCCCTTCGGAGACCCCCAGGGATCCGTACCCTCGCAGGGAACCGCCGAGGCCATGACGGTCTACCTCGGCTATGACTACACTCGAGATTCGATCCTGATCTTCGACCTGCTGGAAGACGCCAACGCCCCGGGCGGATTCGTGATCGCCTACCGGGAGTCGCAAGCCCTCGGCGTCGATAGGGACCGGCTCGTCCTTCTGTCACCGAATGCCCGGGCTGTCTACCTTGCCCCGCTCGACTTGGACCGACAGACCTTTCAGCTTCTCACAGGCCTGGGCACCGTGACGGTCGGCGCACCGTTATTCACCCTTGACATCGGGGAAGACCCGAACGTGGTGAAGGTCACCATAGACAACCAGTCGTCGTCGGACGTGTCCGTCGCTCTATTTGGCACGGATTCGCTAGTGATCCCCACCGCGGCCGGCACACAGGCCGAACGAACCGTGGCCCCCGGGTTCTACGAGTACGTGATCGCCACTTCCGGCGAGAATAGCGCCCTTCTCCTCAACTCGCAGATGCTTAACGGCAGGGCCGAGGCGACGCTGGCATTGACCAGCACGTCACTATAGGGTCCAGGATCGAGGCACGGCGTGTAGGCATTGGGCCGGACCGAATCCTCACGGTCAGGCGAGGGTCGCGCTGCGGGGTCGCCTCGGAAAGGCCTCGGCCACCGTCTCTGACCCAAATCCAACACAGCGATAGCTCCATGCTTGGACCGAGTGGCAGGTTGCTGCGCCGATCGGACGCCGTATCTCGCGGCGGGCTCGCGCAGCAAAAAAAACGGCGCAGGTCCCGTCGGGCATCGTCACTGGTTGCGGGCGACACCCGACCTTGGCCCTGCGCCATCGGTGGGGGGAGGAGGGCAGAAGATCTTGTCAACCGTCATTTCGGTTCAGGAAGCCTCATCCAGGCTTCTCATCTCTTATACGCGGAGGCAGATCAGGGGTTCACAGAAAAATGCTACTGTCGACAAGGGCAACTAATTGTCGGGAAATGGGTTGGTGGGCGGGCGTTTCAGACTGCTTCAGCCAGTCGCCCATGGAGGGTCAGATCGGTGGTCGAGATGACCTCGATCGTGGCCAATTGTCCGATCAGATCGGGGCTGCCCTCGAAGACGACGATCTGATCTCCGCGGGTCCGGCCCGTGAGTTGCGTCTGGCTGCGCCACCCGAGGTGGGTAGGCTGCGATTGATTCATCTTCTGTGCCTTGATCGCGGCCTTGCTGTATCCCTCGACGAGCACTTCGACGAGGCTGCCGACCAGCGCGGCGTTCTGGTCCGATGAGATTTCTGACTGGATCGCGAGGAGCTCGTGATTGCGGCGGCGTTTGACGACCATCGGGACGTCGTCGGCAATCTTGCGGGCCGCGAGCGTGCCGGGCCGGGGGGAGTACTTGAAGACGAAGATGTTCTTGTAGCGCGTCCGGCGGACCAGGTCGCATGTGGCCTGGAAATCTCCCTCGGTCTCGCCGGGAAAGCCGACGATGAAGTCCCCCGCGAGCGTCAGGCCGGGGACGATGTCTCTCGCACGATCGATCAACTCATCGTACTGTCCCACGGTGCCGCCGCGCCGCATCGACCGGAGAATACGGTCCGAACCGCTCTGGACGGGCAGGTGTAGATACTCGCAGACCTTGGGCAGGTCGCGCATGGCGTGGAGGATGGCCTCGTCGAAATCGCCCGGAAAGCTCGTGACGAACCGCAGGCGGCGAACGCCGTCGATCTCGTGGACGCGCTCCAGCAGCGCAGGCAGACGGATGATTCGCCCGTCCTGCTCGTAGGCGTAGCTGTTGACGGTCTGCCCGAGCAGCGTGATCTCGACGGTGCCGGCGTCGGCGAGCCGTTTGGCCTCGTCGACGATGTGAGCGGGCGGTCGTGACCGCTCCGGGCCACGGACGAACGGGACGACGCAGTAGCTGCAGAACTTGTCGCACCCACGCTGAACGCGGATATATGCCTGGATGAGCGGACCCTCTCGGGCTGGACGGCGTGATCGGTCCAGCGCCTCCAGACCGTCGTTCGTGGCTCTCCTCGCCACGGGGACGCGTCGCATCTGATCCCGCGTGACGGCCACCGCCGCCTTGCCGTTGCCGCGAGCCTGCTCGATGAGCTGCCTGATCCGACCCAGTTCGCCCGGTCCACAGATCACGTCGACGTGGGGGGCCTGCTCGAGGATGCCTTCGGCGTCGCGCTCGGCCATACACCCCATGACGCCGATGATCAGCTCCGGACGGCGCTGCTTCAGCCACTTCAGCTCGCCCAGGCGCGAGAGCACCTTGGCCTCGGCCCGCTGGCGGACGGAGCACGTGTTGATCAGAATCACATCGGCGTGGTCGGGCCTGTGCGCCGGTGCGTAACCGGCCGCGCGCAAATCTCCCAGGACGAGCTCGCTGTCCAGAACGTTCATCTGGCAGCCGAACGTCTCGAGAAACACGGTGTGTCCCGAGTTTATGTCGGCCATTCGAATACGGATCCTGCCGGCCAATGCCGAACCGACGACGAAGGTGACATTCCTCCATAGTCTATTCCGACGGCAGGTCGAGCTCAACGCGATGGTTGGAGATCGCGAGGCTCCGCATGAGTTGCCAGCGCTTGCCCGATCTGGGCGAAGTGTGCTTCAATGGGACCGTGGGCAAGGGGGGTGGAGGCGGTTGCGGGATGTCCGGCCCCGGGACAGAGAGGAGCACGGCGGTCAAGCCGGAAGTCGCTGAACCGCGCCGGAAACCGCGCCGGCAACGACCTTACCACGTCGTTCTGCTCAACGACGAGGAGCACACGTACGAGTACGTGATCGAAATGTTGGGGCGGTTGTTCGGGCATCCGGCGGAGCGAGGGTGCCTGCTTGCCTGCGAAGTGGACACCGTCGGTCGTGCCATCGTCGATACGACGACTCTTGAGCGGGCCGAGCTGAAGCGCGACCAGATACGCGCCTATGGCGCAGACTGGCGCGTCAAGGAATCTCGGGGCTCGATGGCGGCGACCATCGAACAGGCGGCGTAGAGATCCTTCCACACGTGCCCGTCGCGCGCGACGGGACAAGACAGACGTGGGACCCCGATTGGAGCGGATCCGCTTGATTCGAAACTTCATCCGCAACTGGCCTCCGCGGCACCAGCATCCCGTCAGCCGGGTTCTCCATGCGATCGGCATTCCGATGACGATCCTGGCGATTCCGCTGGTGCTGTGGCAGTTACACAACTCCGACTGGCCGAACTGGTGGCGACCGGTTGCGCTGATCGTCGTCGGTTTCGGCATCCAGTACATCGGACACAAGATCGAAGGCAACGATATGGGCGAGTTCATCGGCATCAAGAAGCGGCTGGGCAAGCCCTACGTCGAGATATCGCCGCGATACGCGGACCGGGCCTGATTCAGCGACCTTTCGGCGAGCCCGTCGAGCCGGCCGAGACACCCTCCATCCTGTCCTTGGGAGAGAGGCGATCATGACGCGATTGGGGATTACGGCGTTCTGCCTGCTGCTACTGTCTCGAGGTGTCTCCGCCGCCGATTGGCCGATGTATCGTGCCGATGCGGCTCGGAGCGGGCAGACAGCCGAGCATCTGCCCGGCAAGCTCTCGCTCGAGTGGACCTACAAGCCGCGCCACGCACCAATGCCCGCTTGGCCTCGACCGGAGGAACGCCCGATCGATCGTCGACACAAGGATCCGCTGCCGCCGGACCGGCTGCCGTTTGACCGCGCCTTTCACACGGTGATCGCGGGGGGGCTGCTCTTCTTCGGCAGCTCGGCCGACTGCACGGTCCATGCGCTCGACGCGTCAACGGGCCAGGAGCGGTGGCACTACATCACCGACGCGCCCATTCGGTTCGCACCGGTCGCCTGGAAGGACCGCCTCTTCGTTGCCAGCGACGACGGGAATCTGTACTGTCTGTCGGCCAAGGACGGCACGCTGCTCTGGAAGCGTCGGGGAGGGCCGGACGACCGGATGATCCTCGGCAACGGGCGGATGATCTCACACTGGCCGGCGCGGGGGGGGCCGGTGGTCGCCGACGACATCGTGTACTTCGCCGCGGGCATCTGGCCGTCGGACGGCGTGTATCTCTACGCCCTCGAGGCCGCGACGGGCAAGGTCATCTGGTGCAATGATCAGGCCGGTTTCGTCAAGATGGATCAGCCGCACCCGACGGCCGAGGCCCGGAGCGGCGTTTCGGCGCAGGGCTACCTCGTCGTCGCGGGCGACAAGCTGATCGTGCCGACGGGTCGGGCGGTGCCGGCCGTCTTCCATCGAAAGACCGGCGCCCTGATCGTCCTGACGGATCCAAAGACGGGCGAGCCGTTGCGGAACAAGGACACGGGCAAGCCGCTGTTCTACTTCCACCTCCAGCTCTACATGCAGCAAGGCGGGACGCCCACGCTCGCGATCGACGACCACTTCTTCAACGACGATCGGGCATACGCCTTGTCGAACGGGCTGGCAATCACGCGGGGCTTCCGGACGACCTGCACCGCGGCGGGGACGGACGTCATCGTCCACGGCGACGACAAGCGGATCGCCGCTGTCGATCGCGCGAAGCCTTTCGTCGAGAAGAAGGTGCCAAGCGGAACCAAGACGAAGAAGATCACGGTGCCCAACACGACATGGACGCTGGACATCCCTGAGGGCGCCGGCACGGCCGTCGTCGTCGCTGGCAAGACGGCGGTCTGTGCGTCCCCGAAGAAGGTGACGACGGTCGACCTCGAGACCCGGAAGATCATGTGGTCGGACGGCGTCATCGGGGTGCCGTACGGGCTGGCCGTCGCGGACGGTCGGCTCTACGTCAGCACGGACCAGGGCGCCATCCACTGCTTCGACTCGCGTCCGGTCCAAGGGGCGGCAAGGGAGTTGCCTGAGAAGGACGAGTCGGTATCGTCCAAGTCCGGCGGCGAGCTTCTCGGCGCGGAAGCCGAACTCCTCGATCGGGCCGGCATCTGGGAGGGATACTGCGTCGATCTTGGTTGCGGAAACGGTCAGCGCGCGCTTCGCCTCGCCAAGGCCACGAAGCTGCACATCGATGCGATTGACTCGGACCCGGGGAACGTCAAGGCGGCTCGCGACCTCCTGCGCGCGCACGGGCTCTACGGGACACGCGTCACCGTACTCCTCGGCGATCCGGCGAGAACGCCGTATCCCGACTCTTTCGCGGACCTCGTGATCTCCTCGCGATCGATCGCGGAGGGTGACGGGATCGTGGACAAGAAGGAAGCCTCGCGCCTGCAGAAGCCGTACGGAGGCGTCGCCTGTCTCGGCAAGCTCGGCTCGATGAAACGAACGGTCCGCGGATCGATCGAGGGCGCGGGTGAGTGGACGCACCAGTACTGTGATCCCGCCAATACGGGCTGCTCGACGGACACGGTCGTGAAGGGGCCGCTCGGGATGCTGTGGTTCAACGATCTGGACCTCGGCACGCCGGACCGGCACGGCCGTGGGCCCTCACCCCTCTTCATGAACGGCCGGCTCTTCGTGGCTGGCGTGAACTCGATCCGCGCGGTCGACCCGTACAACGGGCGTATCCTCTGGGAGCATCCCGTTCCGTCGTTTACCGAGAGCTACGATCAGGAGCACTTGATGGGCGCCGCAGGCACGAGCAGCAGCTACTGCGCGGCCAACGAGAGCGTCTACGTCGGCTACGGACCCAAGTGCACCCGGATCGACGCCGTTACGGGCGAAAAGCTGGCCGAGTTCGACGCGCCGAAACGTCCGGACGGTAAGCCGGGTCGGTGGGGCTACATTTCATGCACGGGCGAGCTACTCTATGGCACGCTTGTCAACCAGGAGTATCGCGTCCCGTTTCGCTTCAAGCCGGCGGACATGAGTCTGCAATTCACGGAATCGGTCCTCCTCTTCGCCATGGACGCCAAGACGGGCGACGTCAAGTGGACGTTTAAGCCCAAGCAGTCGATCCGCAACAACACGATCGCCGTCGGCGGCGGGCGCGTCTATCTGGTCGATCGCGTCCTGGCCTGGGAGCCTCCGCGAGGTAGCAAGGAGCGGAAGCCGCATCCGACCGGCGAGTTGATCGCCCTGGATGCGGGGACCGGCTCGGTCGTCTGGCGAGCGGACGAGGACGTCTGGGGCACGGTCCTCGAGTTGAGCGTCAAGCACGACGCGTTGCTCATGTGCTATCAGCCGACGCGATTCGAGCTGAAGTCCGAGATCGGCGGTCAATTCCGGGTCTATCGCGCTTTGGACGGCAAGGTGTTGTGGACGCACAAGGCCGATTATCAGCCCGCCCGACCGCTTATCTGCGACCGAACGATCTACGCCCAGCCCGCCGCGTGGGACCTGCTGACCGGAGAGCCGAAGACATGGACGGACCCCGAGACGGGCCAGAAGCAGCCGTGGCGGTTCTCGCGGAGCTACGGATGTGGCATCGTCACCGGCTCGGAGAACCTGCTGGTCTTCCGTTCGGCCACGGTCGGCTACGTCGATCTACTGGGAGAGATCTGCACCGTCGACAAACGGGGCGAGATCCAGGCCGAGAACTACGGCGGCGTCCGTCCCGGCTGCTGGATCAACGCCTTGCCCGTCGGCGGGCTTGTGCTCATGCCGGACTACACCAACAAGTGCAAGTGCAGCTACCTGAACAAGGCCTCGGTCGCGCTGCAGCCGATGCCGGCCGGCTGGCCGCCGGCGATGAAGCGCGCGGGGGCAAGCGCAGACCCCGCAAGCGGGAAATGAGAGTGAACGGCAGCGCGCCGGGCGGCACCATGGTTGCGTTCCTGACCCGCCAAGTGCGTTCACACAGTCACGCGCAGCGTCTTGATCTCGAACGCCCGCATGGCAAGCTGGACGGTATGCTTCTTGACCGAGAGGTTCTTCGGCTTCTCCTCCATGAGATTCGTTTCGCTGACCGAGCGAATGGGGCAGTTGAACCTGACGTTCACGCGGCAACCCGCTTTTCCCGCCTCATAGAGACGGACGACGAAGGCCTTGCCCTCCTCGGCCCACTTGACGGATTCGACCATCACGTTGGGCGCGTCGACCGATAGCAACCCGTCGAACCCTTCAGCCTTCGCGCCGGCCGGAGCGACCTTGACGGGAACGTTCAGCTCGTAGGCCGGTCGGACGACGCTCTCGACCGAGAAGCCGCACGCGTGTGGCAGAATGGCGTACGTGAACTCGTGCCGGCCCTCGTCGCCGCGCGGGTCGGGGTGCGTGCCGGACTTGATGAGCGTCAGGCCCAGTTCGCCACCCTTGACGCTGACGCCGTACTTGCAGTCGTTCAGCAGCGCCACGCCGAAGCCGTTGTCGGACAAATCGGTCCACTTGTGCGCGCAAACCTCGAACTTCGCGCGATCGCCGGGCAGGTTGCGATGCGTCGGCCGCTCGACGTGGCCGTACTGAATCTCGTGCCGAGCGGTGTCGGCCAGGACGTCGAGCTCGAACGCGGCCTTGACCAGTCGGTGCTTTTCGCCCCAGTCGACGACGGTCTCGAAGTCGATCCGAGGCGAGTGGGTGTGGAAGACCATGTCCTGGACCAGTCGCGACCGACGACCGAGCTTGTACTCGCTCCGCAGGCGGAGCTGCAGCGGCCCGTTGGCCACGACCTCCCGGCTGACCAGGCGGTCCTCGATCTTCATCTTCATTTCCTGGTCGCTGTCGATGTCCCAGTTGTCCCACTGTTCGGGGATGTCCTCGCCTTTGAGAAGCGTATTGAGTTGGCCCCCGGGTCGTTGGACGACCTCTCGGCCCGATGCCCTGTCGACGAGCGAGACGATTCGCCCGATCTTGTCGAACGTGACGGTCGCGTGCGGCGTGTCGATCCGGTTGGCGCTGATCGTAAACGGCGACTCGCCGGACGGCTTGCCCTTGGCCAACTCGACGACGACGGCGCCCAGCGCCGGAATCGTCAGCCCGCCAACAACGAGCTTCCGCCGGCCTTGGACGTCCTCGATCCACTGCGACGTAACGGCCGGGTCGGCAGGATGCATGCCGGCCGGCGCTCCGTCGAGGACGATCTCGCCCGTCCGGTCCCAGCTCAGCGTGTTGACGACGAGCAGTCGGGGCGGCTTGCCTCCTCGGGCGGGCGTCGCTCCGAGCTTGGCCAGGGCCGCGGCGCTGAGTGTCTCGGTCTCGGCGATGCACCGGTCGAACGTCTTGACGGCCTCTTCGTTGACGGCCTGGATCGACGAGCCCGGCAGGATGTCGTGGAACTGGTTCGTCAGGAGGGTCTTCCACAGATCGAGCAACGGGGCAGCGGGGTACTTGGCGCCCCGGAGCGCTGCCAGCGTGCAGAGCAGCTCGGCGTCTCGCAGGGCAAGCTCCGTCTTGCGGTTGCCGCGCTTGATCTTGGCGATACTGGTCAGCGTGCCGCGATGGAACTCCAGGTATAGCTCGCCCGAGTAATCGGGCAAGGACGGCATCTCGTCCGCCATGCTCTTCATGAAGTCGCTGACCGTGGTGTACTGGGCTTTCGGACAGCCTTCGAGGTCTTCGACGCGCCGGGCGATCTCGAGCATTTCCGCCATGGGTCCGCCGCCGCCGTCACCGAAGCCGAACGCGCAGAGGCGACGGTCCTGGGCGTCCTTGTGTTGGACCCAATTCCACTGCGCCGTCAGTGTCACCGGGTCCGGCCAGCAGTGGATCGTGTTGTAGTGCGCCACCACGGACGAGCCGTCGATGCCCTTCCACTCGAACGTGTCATACGGGAACCGGGTGGTGTCGTTCCACGTGATCTTCGTCGTGCAGAAGTTGTCGACGTAGCAGCCGCGGAGAATCTGCGGAAGCGCGGCCGAGTAGCCGAAGACGTCGGGCATCCACATCGTGTCCGACGTGTAGCCGAACATCTCGCGAGTCGCCCTCTGGCCGACGAGGAGTTGCCTGACGAACGATTCGCCGGAGGGGATGTTACAGTCGGGCTCGACCCACATCGCGCCGTTGGGCTCCCACTTGCCGGTCTTGACGGCCTTCTGGATCCGTTTGAAGAGGCCCGGATACAGATCGCGGACCTTCTCGGTATGGCACGGAGCGCTCTGGATCCAGATCAGCTCGGGGTACTGGTCCATTAGCGTCAGGATCGAGGAGAACGTCCGGGCACACTTGCGCCACGTCTCGGCTAAGGGCCAGAGCCAGGCCGTGTCGATGTGCGAATGCCCGATGATGCCGATGAGGGGCGTCGTCGGGCCGTTCTTCGACCGCAGGAGCGGCTGCATGATCTTCCGCGCCTCGAAGAGCTTCTCCCGCCAGATCTCCTCGGGCGTCTCCTGCGGCATGGCACTGATCAGGCGGTAGACGCCGGCGAGACGCTGGATGATCTTGCCTCGGCGGAGGCTGTTCTCGTCGAGCGCGGCGATGAGCTGGAGGAGGACCTTTAGGTCGAACGCGAAGGCGGTGATGTCTTGGCGCTCGACGACGAGCTCGATGCCCTCGAACACGCGCGAATCCTTCTCGACGAGCGGTCCGGTCTCGTGCGGCTGAGTGCCGGGGAACGTGTGTCCGGCGTAGGCCTCGAAGGCCAGGCGGAATGTCTGGCCGGTCTTGGCCCTGTTCGTGAGCGTGATGACGGGGTGATTGTCGTCGAAGACGCCGCTAGGCTCGCCGCCCACGAAGAAGAGCGTCTCGCCGCCGGTCCTGGCACGGATGCCGACGCGTTCGCCGTCACAGGCCTTGGTCAGCTTGACCTTGCCGCGGAACCAGGCGGTAAGCCAACTACCGCCCCACTTCGCGCCGGGCTTGGCGGCTTGCCATCTGATCTTCGCGCCGGGTCGGGGTTCGTTTCGGAAATGCTCGCGCGTCTGGCATATCTCGGCGGGCACATCGGCGACTTTCTGGAATCGCAAGGCCTCGTAATACTGTTGGATCCTGCCCAGCTTCTTGATGGTCCGCATGTCGGTCAGCATCGATTGACGTCTCCTGATCAGACTTGCCGCGGCCGGGTCGGTCGCGAATTGGGTTTGCATTCCTGGGCCAAGCCAAGGATCATGCTTGGTCCGCCCCCGCGCTAGCCCGAATATCGTACGCAGTCGGTCTCCGGCCGGCAAGCGAGGCAGGCGTCGGGAGAGGGAGGATGAGGAGTCGATCGGTGAAGCGTCTTGCAGCCTGGGTCGTCTGCGTACTGTCACTCGCCTCGATTGCGCCCGCGGCGGAGATCGCCTCCGCCGAGAGCGCCTTGGACTGGGGCCATCTCCCCGACCTGCCGATGCCCCTTTCGGGCACGATGGCGGGTGTGAGCGGCGACGCGCTCATCGTGGCCGGCGGGGCGAACTTCCCCGTTCCGCTGTTTGAGGGCGGCACGAAAGTCTGGTACGACGCCGTCCATGTTCTACCGTCCAAGACGGGCACGTGGCGGCAAGCGGGAAAGCTCGATCACTCACTGGCGTACGCGGCCTCGGTCACCACGGATCATGGCGTCGTTTGCATGGGCGGCAGCGACGGTAAGCGCCACTACGCGGACGTCTTCATGCTCACTTGGCGCGACGGAAAGCTCGATCGACGGCCGTTGCCGCCCCTTCCGAGGCCGTGCGCATACGCAGCCGCCGCCGTCCTGGGCGAGACGATCTATCACGCCGGCGGCCAGGAGACGCCCGAGGCCACCGCATCGATGAAGACGTTCTGGGCGTTGGACCTGTCTCGACCGGAGCCGGCGTGGCGGGAGCTCGAGCCCTGGCCCGGGCCAGGGCGCATCCTGCCCGTCGCGGCGGTCCAAGACGGCACCTTTCACGTGATCAGCGGCGCGGACCTGCACGCGGGCAAGGACGGCAAGGCCGCTCGAACCTATCTGGCCGACGGGTATCGCTATCGGCCCAAGTCCGGCTGGAAGACGATCGCCGACGCGCCCCGACCCGTCGTGGCGGGCGAGGCGACCGGCGTGGGCCAGTCGCACATCCTGGTCTTCACCGGCGACGACGGCGCCAACGTCGACAGGATCATGGAGCTGAAGGACAAGCACCCCGGCTTCAGCCGCGACGTGCTGGCGTATCACACCATCACCAACACCTGGGTGTCGATGGGGACGATGCCGGCAAGCCTCGTAACGACTAACGCCGTCCGATGGGGCAGCGACATCGTGATCCCCGGCGGCGAGGACCGCCCGGGCCATCGTTCGGCCGCCGTCCTGCGCGCCGAGATCCCGAAAACCGCCAAGCAGCTCGGCACGCTCGACTTCATCGTCCTCGGAGTATACCTGGCGGCTCTGGTGCTGATGGGCGTGTACTTCTCGCGCCGCGAGAAGACCACGGACGACTTCTTCCTGGCCGGTCGGCGCGTGCCGTGGTGGGCGGCGGGTCTGAGCATCTTCGGCACGCAGCTCAGCGCCATCACGTTCATGGCGATTCCCGCCAAGGTCTACGCGACAGACTGGGCGTACATCCTGGGCCACCCGTGCATCCTCATTCTGGCGCCGGTCGTGGTCTACCTCTATCTGCCGTTCTACCGGCGGCTAAACGTCACGACGGCGTACGAGTATCTCGAGAAACGCTTCAACCTGGCGGTCCGGCTGTTCGGCAGCGCCGCCTTCATCCTGTTCCAGCTCGGGCGGATGGGCATCGTGCTGTACCTGCCGGCGATCGCCCTGTCGGCCGTCACCGGCGCGAGCGTGACGCTGTGCATCCTGATCATGGGCGTGCTCTGCACGATCTACACCGTCCTCGGCGGAATCGAGGCGGTGATCTGGACTGACGTGCTCCAGGTGATCGTGCTGATGGGCGGCGCGCTGCTCAGCCTGTTCATCGTGGCCGGGCGCGTGGACGGCGGGTTCGGCCAGATCGCCTCGACGGCCTGGGCTGAGGGCAAGTTCCACGTCTTCACCGTGTCGTGGGACTATACGATCACCGCCTTCTGGGTGGTCTTCGTGGGCAACCTCTTCATCACGCTCGGGCCGTACACGACCGACCAGGCGGTCATCCAACGCTATCTGACGACGTCAAACGAGAAAGAGGCGGCCAAGAGCATCTGGACGAACGCCGCATTGGCGGTTCCGGCGGCGCTGCTCTTCTTCAGCCTGGGCACGGCCCTGTACGTCTTCTACAAGACGCACCCGGGATTCCTCAATCCGGCCCTGGATACCGACGCGGTCTTCCCGTGGTTCATCTCGCGGCAGCTCCCCGTGGGCGTGGCGGGGCTGGTCATCGCCGGGCTCTTCGCCGCGGCGATGTCGAGCCTCGATAGCAGCATGAACAGCATGGCCACCGCGATGGTGACCGACTGGTACCGCAGGTTCAAGCCGGGGCTGGAGGATCATCACTGCCTGAACGTCGCCCGATGGCTGACCGTGATCCTCGGGGCGTTCGGAACGGGCACGGCGCTGTACATGGCCCAGGTGGACATCCCCTCGCTCTGGGACTTGTTCACGAAGGTAATCGGGTTGCTGGGCGGCAGCCTCTCCGGCCTGTTCGCGCTGGGCGTCTTCACGCGGCGGGCCAACGGCGTCGGCGGACTGATCGGGGCGATCGTGAGCGTGATCGTGCTGTACCTCGTTCAGCAGTACACGCACATCCACTTCTTCCTCTACGCGATGGTGGGCGTGGTGACGTGCTTCTTGGTGGGCTACGTGATGAGCGTGATCATCCCCGTCGGGCGGAAGCCGATCGACGGGATGACGATCTACACCGTCGAGAAGGCATCGACGACGTAGCACGGGCATCTTGCCCGTGAACGTTCTCTGGGCAACTGCCCGTGTTATGAAGGTCCTCGGTGCGAGAAGGGATTCTCGCAGCAGGAGTCTCCCGCCAACGTCGTTCTTCCAGCCCGATCCCTCCACCGCTTCACCCAAGCGTCAGATCGCCTACAATGAAATGACGACTCTGAAGGTTCCGCCATGGCGATCCTCCAACTACTACTCACGATTTGCGCCGCGCTGCTGCTCGTCGGCCTCGCCCTGCTCTACTTCGGCCTTTGGCCGAGGCGCCGGGGTGAGACGCCGCACTGCGGCAGGTGCGACTACAACCTAACCGGGGTCGAGTCCGATCGGTGTCCCGAATGCGGCACGCCGGTTTCCGATCAGACGATCGTCCGGGGTGATCGTCGACGTCGGCGGGGACTCGTCGCGACCGGCATGATTCTCTCGATTCTGGCGCTCGGCGTCGGCGGGCTGGTCGGCCTCGGCATGGCCCGTCGCGTCGATTGGTATCGTTATCGCCCGACGGCGTGGGTGATCGATGACCTGGAGTCGGGCAGCACGCCGACGGTCCGCAGGGCCTGGCAGGAGATCGGTACCCGGCTGAGGCGCTCCGAGTTCGGCCCATCACACAGACCGGACCTGATCGAGACGTGCCTGAGGCTCCAGGTGAAGCCCCCGCCGGATTGGACCGTCAGACAGGAGACGATCGAGTTCCTCGCCCAATGCTACATCGATGGTGTGCTGGCCAAGGCGCAGGCGGACACGTTCCTCCGGCAAATCGCGCATGTGGCGTTTCGAGCCAGGCGCGTGACTGACCACGGCTGCGAGATCCCCGCCGTTTGGATCTACCAAGGGCAGGGACCGAGGCAAGGTCGGCTCAAGGAAGACATGTGGATCCTGTTCGAGAGCCCGAGCGTACTGCTGGGCGGCAAGCCGCTGGACTACCGCGGATTCTCACCGAAGCTGGCCCAATACGTCAGTACGGCGAATCGGTTCAACATGAAGGCAAAGCTGCCGTGGCAGGAGGCGCCGCCGGGGCAGTACGACCTGTCCCTGGGATTCACGCTGAAGGTCTTCCTCGGCCCGTTCGGCAAGGAGGACGAGAGCAGGCTCTGTTACGAGCAGAAGATGATGACGCTGACGCAGCTTGTGGATCTCAGAGCGGCGGACCAGCCAAGTGCGATCACGCTGGTCGATGATCCCGGGATCGGACAGAAGCTTCGAGACTGCCTGCGGCTCAGGGCCAGATATTACCAGCGTCCGGGCCGGCCCGGTCAGTACTTGCACACGCTGATTGTGGAGACCAAGCCCCGCACGCGGCTACCGGTGAGTGTCGCGGCGCGCGTCTTCGTCCGGTTCGACGGGAAGGAGTATCCGGCGGGAGTTCTGGCCGAGGGCACGGACAGGCCCTTTCGCTACGCGGGTCCGCCGTGGGACTACGATGGCCCGGCGCCGAAGTCGTTCGACGTGATCCTGAGACCCGATCAGGCGCTTGCCCGTGAATCAATCGACGTATACGCCATGTGGGGCGGGGAAATGGTCTTTAAGGACATCCCCACGGAAGCAGGATCACCCCGGCGGGAACCGCTTGCAGGTCCTTGAGCCGCAATCGACAATGGTTCGCAATGGTTGCGCCAATCGTACTCCTGCTCGGCTGTGTCGCGATGCTGGTCGGCGGCGGAGTGATCCTCTACCGCGGGCTCAGGCTGCGGCGCGCGGGCGACGCGCCGTATTGCGCCGACTGCAACTACAACCTGACGGGACTCGACAGCACTCGGTGCCCCGAATGCGGCGCGCCGCTCAGCGAAGAAACGATTGTCAGGGGCGAAGGCCATCGCCGCCCGATTCTTGTGTGTGGCGGCTGTCTGCTGGTCATGTCCGCGCTCGTGTCGTTCGTGGCGTTCGCCCGTCCGCGGACCTTGACGCCGTACCTGCCGACGGCTGTTCTGATCAGAATGTTGGAATCTTCCCGCCCCAGCCGAGTCCAAGACGCGCTTCTGGAACTCGAAACGCGAGACGCCACCGGGCGCCTATCCAAGTCGCAGCGGAGTCAACTGGTTGATTCGTTACTGTCCCTCCTCGCCGACTCGTCTTGGGAACTCAATTGGCTCGAGCGACTCTATCTCGCCGGCGCGATGTCTCGGACTCAAGAAAAGACTTTCTTCAATCACGTGAGGCTCCGCGTTGAGGTCAGACCCAAGATTGCGGTCGGCGAGCCGATCTACGTAGAATGGTTTCCCCATAGCGGGTTCTTGCGCGGAAGGCAAAGCGGAAACTGCCTATGGCTCTTCATGAGCGAGCCCGAGTTCTCCCTCGACGGCGTCCGCGCCGACTGCGAGAGACTCCCCGGCCCCACCACGGACAGCGCGTTCGCCCCCTCCCCGCATTCGGGGCGATGTATCGTCCGCGTGCCCCAAACCGCCCGGCCTTCGCGATACCATCGCGTGACCTTCGAGCAGAAGTACAAGGTCTTCTACGGAATACCCGGCAGAGAAGACAAGAGCTGGCTGTGCTACGAAGGCGCCGTTTCCGCCAAGGATAGGCTCCGCATCCTCCCCCCGGACGAGACACGCAGCGCCGCGCCGATCGATGATCCGTCGCCGGCGACTGAGCTGTCGAAGCTGTTCAGCGTGACGCTTCAAGCTTGTCCCCAAGGCGTCAATGGCCCGGAACAGAGCCTGAGAATTACCTGCGGTTCAGTGCCGGTCGGTGTGGCCTTTCGCGCCTTCGTCAGGAACGACGACAAGGAGCGGGAGGTGGGCGAGTTCGCCTGCCGCGTCTTTGCATCGCGAAGCAACATACCGGCCGGACTATGGCGCCACGAAGGCCCGCTGCCGAAGACCGTGGACGTTGTCCTCCGCGCAGACAAAGACGTCGCATTGCACAGTCTGTCCGTGTTCAAGTATTGGGACGGGGAACTCGTCTTCAAGGACGTTCCGGCGGACGGGAAGTAGATGGTGCCAGCAGCCGGCTTCAGCCGGCCCTGCTGCAAGACACGGTCTCGAAGTTGCGGGAGTGTGTCTGCTGGAGCGATCTCTGTCCCCCCGGTTCTTACCCGAAGAGCCTTTCGAGAAGTTGTTCGCGCGTCATCCCGGAGTATTCGGCGACGTCACGGAGGATGCTGTTCAGCGTCCCAATGCGAATGGGATCGTGGGCAGGAATCGTAATGTGGTGCTCGCCCTCCTGTTGGGTGGTCAGGCGGATGTGGCTGCCGGTTTGGTGATCCACTTCGTATCCCAGCCGCTTGAGGGTGATGATCAGGTCTCTGGCGGACAGGTCGCGCGGCAGTCTCACAGGGCGATCACCTCGTCGCGGACCTGGTGCAGGCGGATCATCTTCGGTCGTGACGTCTCATCGGGGAAATGGCAGCGGACCGCGTCGCGGATCATCTTCCGCAGTCCGTCCATGTCGTCCGCCTGCGTGAAGATGGACTCGCCCAACGCCCGGGCGGTCAGGCCGCCTTCGGGGTCGTCTTCAACGACAAACACGATTTCAGTCATGTTTCTCGCGCTCCTCACGGGCCGCATACGCGGGTGCTATTAGTTATTGTCACCTCTGGACCGCGTCAAGGCAATTGTGTCTCTGGAAAGAACCCCTCCAGGAAGTCGCTCAACCGCCCCTCGTAGGCGGCCTCGGCGAGGAACTCGGTGCCTTGCTGGTTGCCCCAGCAGTAGTTGATGATCGTCCGTCCCTCGAACTCGCACAGGTCGACGTCGCAGTTGTTGATGTTCTTGGCCCCCGCGATGTGCTCGCGCTGCTCGGGCGTCAGCTTGGGGTTGCCGATCTTCTTGTCCTCGTCCCCGTGCCGCATGATCGGGTTGAGCGGGCTGATCTCCCAGTCGAGCAGGTCCTTCGACCGGACGATCCACGGCTCGTACGTGCCCGCTTTGCCCGCCTCCAGGTAGATCATGTAGAAGTAGCCGCGGCACCAGCGGATCGTTGGGCAGGCCGAGTAGCGGTCCTGGCGATAGACGTACTTCGGCGGCAGCCAGTGCCAGTTGAGCATGTCCTTGGAGATGGCGAACCGGTTGGTGAACGGCTTGCCGACGATGTCGGCCGGGGCGCCGAGCTCGATGACCAGAATGTACCCCTCCGGGCCCTTGCAGACGGAGTTGTTGAACATCTCGTGGCCGGGCTCGTGCAGGGCCGTCTTGGTCTGCCAGGTCTTCAGGTCCTTGCTCCACCACATCTGCATGGTCGAGCCGCCCCACGCGTCGACGCCGAAGACGTACATCGTGCCGTCCTGCACGCGGGCGCTACCGAGGTGATATCCCTGGGCGAACGACGGCGTGGGCTCGCCGGTGGCCACGTCGATGAATCGGAAGTAGCTCTTGCCCGTCGTGTTCGGCTTGTAGCACTTGTCGCGGACGTATTCGAACCGGTAGAGGCGCCCCTTGAACTCGATC
>JAFGLZ010000116.1 GCA_016927755.1 Phycisphaerae bacterium | reverse complement strand
AATGTCCCGAAATGTCTCGGAATGTCTCGGAATGCAGCGGCTTCGTGGGGTCCGGGATTCGGGGTGTGCGGGGAACGGGGCGCGGGGGGGGGAGCGGTGTCTCGAAACGTCTCGAAATGTCTCGAAACGTCTCGGGATGTCCCGGAATGCGGCGGAATCGGGCAGAATCGGGCGGGATTTCGGGGATGCGGGGTTTCGCGGGGACGGGGCGGGGTCGAGCGATGCCCCGGAATGCACCGTTTTGCACCACTTGTTGGGGGCTGGTGGGGCAGGGGCGATGTCTCGAAATGCCCTTGGGAAAAGTCGAAAAGTCGAAACGTCGAAAAGTCGACACGTCGACATCGGAGAGGGATGGGAGCGACGTCTCGAAATGTCTCGAAATGTCTCGGAATGTCCCGGAATGCAGCGAAATCTTGCGGACTGCCGCGTTTTGGCGTGGTGGGCGGGGCTTGGGTTTTCTTGCGTGCTTGCGTCGCGAACGGCGAGCGGGTGTGCCGCGCGTGCGGTGGTGTGTTGGGCGGCTTGGCGGGTTGTGGGGTTTGGGGCTTCTGGCATGGCATCCTCGGTGACGAGCCGGGTCTTGTGGTGAGAAGGGGGCCGGCGTACTGGGGAGGCGGTAAGGATACTGTGCAGGGGGCCGCTTGGGGTGTTTCGGTCAGGATTGAGGGGGTTCGGCTCGCGTTTCGGCGAGGATGATGCCTTGGAGGTTCTCGAGGCTTTCGAGGGCTTTGTCTCGGGGGCGGACTTCGATGCACCAGTCGGCGACGCTGGCTCGGGCGAGGCGCGGGAGGAATCGCATTAGGTCGAGGCGGCCGGTGCCGATGACGCAGTGGGAGCGTCCGTCGCGGAGGTCGTGGAGGTGGACCTGCTTGATGCGGTCGACGTTGTGCCAGAAGTAGTTCTCGAGCTCTTGGTCGATGTTGCCTCGGGCGTCGTAGGTCTTGGGCAGGTCCCAGCAGAGCGCGAGTTCGGCCTTGTCGAGGTGGGGCTTGAGGGCGTCGCGGACCATGGGTGTCATGCCGAAGTTCTCGAAGCAGAGGAGTACGCGTGCATCGACTAGGTGGACGAGACGACGGAGGTTCTCGGCGAGGGTGCGGCGGAGGGGATCTTGATCTTGGGGCGGGAGGGGCTGGCGCGGGGAGGTGTCGGTGCCGAATGAGGGGATGGGGCCGGGGTGGCAGGTGACGATTGCCGCTCCGATGCGGTGTGCGAATGCCAGGAGGGCGGTGAGATAGGCGAAGACGGCTTCGGTCAGGGCGGGAGTCGGGGGGAGCAGGGGGGCGAGGAAGTCGGGGGCGTGGAGGGCTATGCGGAGTTGGTGGGCTCGGCGGAACTCGTCGATCTCGTGGCACTGCCGGTCGGAGAGGGATTCGAAGGAGAGGTGTGGCAGCTCGACGGCTACCTGGACGCCGGCGAGGCCGTGTGCGTGGGCGTAGCGGAGGGCGTCGAGGATGGCGTCGTCGTGGACGGCGTGGTAGGTGATGTTTTCGAGGATGTGTTTCATGTTGGAGTGCCCTGTGTGGTGGCGTTGAGCGTGAAGCTGACCTGGGTGGCACCACATCGCTGCTACTACGCAGGAGCGTGACAGTCTCTTGGGGCCGGAAGGGCTTTGGCGTCGCATGCGGCGCGGCAGAGGTTACTTGGAGGTGTGGCATCTGGGCGGAACAAGGGACGCACCCTATCATCGTTGACGCAGATTGCCGTGTGTCGTGGGTGTGAGGGTATGGCAAGGTATGCAGGGGTTGTCGTTCCGGGGTATCCGCACCACGTCACGCCGCGCGGCGATAGAGAATAGCGTGCGTCCCTAATAGACCCTTGATAGGCCGGTGGATCGTGAGATGAGGTACGACCTTGTTGTGATCTGGCTCTGCGGCATCCCTGTCGCGCTCTCGTCAGTTCGTGTGCTGGCCGCCGACGCGGAGGGCGCTGTCCTCTCGCTGCATGGCCACGAAGCTGCCGTCAACGCCGTCGCCTTCTCGAAGGATGGGCGGAACGTGATCTCAGGTGACGATCAGGGCACGATTCGGGTGTGGGATGCGGCCGCGGGGCAGGAGGTCCGCAAGTGGAGAGGCGACAAGGACAGTGTGGTGTGTCTGGCGGTATGCCCGGACGGCAAACGATTTCTGTCCGGTGGGTTGAGCGGGGCCCTTTGCCTGTGGGAACTCGAGACAGGCGAGAAGGTCTGGGGGGTTCCGGCGCACGTGTTGGTCGGCAGCGTGGCTATTTCGGCAGACGGTCAGACTGCCTTGACAACTGGTGAAATCGAATGCGATATCGCCGTGTGGAACGTAGCGGATGGAAAGTCGCCCGGCACGTTTCGTGCAGGAGGGGAGACTCGCCAGATTGTGTACCTGCCGGGCACAAACCTGTGGCTGGTCGTCAACGATGGAGCCGGGCCGATTCGAGTTGATCTCGACAAGCGCGTGCAAAGGAAGCTGAATCTCTGGAAGGAGGCACGATGTTGTGCGGTTTCCCCTGACGGCAAGTCACTGTTGGCGGCCAGCGAGAAGGAACTGTGGCTCTACGATCTGGATGCTCGGAGACGGATTCGGTCCTTGATTGGACATCATGGCTTGATCTTTGCGGTGGCGTTCTCACCAGATGGATTGCGTGCGGCTTCGTGTGGCGGCCGCATCATCCAGGAAGACGCGGATGAGGACCGGCCGTTCATTGTCGACCGTAGACGGATGGACAACACCGTGCGCCTCTGGGATGTCGCCACGGGTAGAGAGGTGGCCAGCATGAAAGACCACACGGATTCAGTGAGCAGCATCGCCTTCTCGCCGGACGGCAGACAGATCGTCTCAGGTTCGAGCGACAAGACGGTACGTATCTGGAGGCTCCCGCTGGCCAATAAATAGGGTCCGTCCCTATTATCCTATTATCCTGGGGGCTTGCTGGATGGGAGCCTTCGACGGTGGGTTGCGGATCGACTCGTTCTGTCCCCCATACAACGCACTGGTAGCCGGGGTGATGTTCCCGCGAAGCCGGTGTCTTGCCGCTGGATGGGCTTCGGCGTCGCATCTTGTGTGGCAGAGGCTGGCGGGAGGTGTGGCGTCTGGCGTGGGACGAAGCATGGGTACGCAAAGTGAGCTTGGCCCTGTTGGCAGAAACTATCTGCGTCCCCGTTTCGGGCTGTGTGACTGTCGACGTACTCGTGCTTCGTCGTGTTGCCGAGGAAGGCTTCGTGGTGGATCTGATCGAAGCGTTCAGTGTTGCATATGTTGTACAACTCAAACGCGGCGCACGCCCACAGATGGGCGAAATTGGCCGGGACTTCCTCACCCAAGCTCATTCTGGCGGTGGGTCGTAGGCGGATGTCGGAACGGCTATGTGCGCTTCTAGATCCATAGTCGGAGGGAGCGCCGTCAGCGGGTAGACTTGGATTCCACCATATCCTCTCACCGAGCTCCTCTCCGGCGAATCGACGAGCCGCCCAATTCCAGATGACGTCGCCTTCTTCAACGTGGGCTGCCATCGCCGGCCTGTCCCGTAGCATGTTACGGACCTGCTGTTGCCCGTGGACGAGATCGTCGCTTGTCAGGCGTACGCCTTCGCGGGTAGTGGGGCCCTCGGCGAGGCGGGGGTGCAAAGAACGAAGGGGCTAGCGCACGTCCAAATCGCGAATCGTATGTCTAAGCGGATCGGTCTATCCTCTTACTCAACGGGCCTGTCAGCGATGTCGGTCATCGTCCGGAGTTGGGTCCTTCGGGAGGCTTGTTGGGATGCCTGCCGATGGGCGGAAGATCGCGACGTTGTCTGATCATACCACGGAAGTGAGGGCTCGTCGCAGGTTGGCGCCAGTAGGGGGCAAGCCGGTTGGGTTGATGGAAGGTATTCAGAGGGTGGACGTTCTGACATTGGCACCGCGTTGGGATGCACGGCTACCAGAAACTAGCTGCGTCCCCTTTTCTCAGTGCAATAAATAGGGTGCGTCCCTATTATTGGACTTTGATGGACTGGCGCAGGGTTGCGCTTTGGCCGGGGGGGAGGGTGGTTCGCTTGAGCCATATTTCGGCGTCGAGCTGGCCGAGGTCCTCGGGGTAGGCGTAGAGCCAGGTGAAGTCGATCGCATCCGGGTCGAACGTTTGGGTGACTTGGAGGCCCTGGCTGCCGGTGAAGGTCCATGAGCCGGCGGGGGTGTCGCGATCGTAGTAGTGCTCGCCCTCGCGGAGGGACTCGATGATGGGGACGATGTCCGTGTCGATCGGCTTGCCGGCGCGGTTGGTGAACTTGACGCGGGTGGCGCGGAGGTCTCCGAGATTGAGCTCCAGGTGGCCTCTGAGCCGGACCTGGGCCGGCTTGGGCTTGGGGTTGGTGACGGTGGTTACGACGTCCAGGACGGGCCGGTCGGGGGCTAGCGTGGTCGTGCGCTTCATGTGGAAGCCGTCCATCGTTTGGAGCGAGACGGTGACGGCGTAGTCGGTTCGGTCGGTGACCGTGGCGGGCTCGATCCAGCCGAAGGACTGGAAGCTCTCGCCGACGCGGTTTTCGAGTCCTCCGGCGAAGGGGAAGAACAGGCATCGTTTCGCGTTGTGGGCGGTGACGCAGCGGCCTGTCTTGCGATCGGTGATGCGGAGGATACGGCCTGCCAGTATCGGGACGATGTCCACGGCGAGGTGCTCGTTCTGGAGGCTGACGACCTCGAGTCGGCTGTTGAACACACTGGCCAGCATGATCATCTGCTCGGGATCGCCGCTCTGTTCCCGGAGTATGCTGAAGCCGTGCTTCTTCATCCGCTGGACGAAGCGGGTGGCCTCGGACTGGGGCGCCATGTCGCCCAGCCAGCTCAGGCGCCCATCCTCAATGGCGTATCCGTTTCGGGGGAACAGCCGGGCGTAGGTGACGGGCATCCTGGCGACTCGGACGCGCTCGAGGCGTTCGGGGTCGTCCTTGACGGCGGCCTCGGCCTTGTCAAACAGCTCCATGGCGCGTCGGACGACGTCGTCGGGCAAGTAGCCCATCGCGGGGTTGGTGTAGAGATGCATGTGGACATTGTCGTCGGCGACCTTGTCGTGGAGCATGACGATGTAGTCCCAGATCGGTTTGGCGGCCTGGCCGTAGTAGGTGTCCAGGAAGTCGCGGAGGATGGCGTCGGCGTTCTGGTCGGGGTTCCAGATGAGCTTCATGCCGTAGTAGGGTCGCAGGAGGCTGAACTCGCCGCCGGCGGCGGGCATGCCTTCGAGGAACATGCCCTCAACGCCGATGTCGCGATAGAAGCGCATGTCGGCGGCCATGGCCCGGAAGTTGGGGAAGGGGTTGTAGTAGTGGGCGAAGTCGACGATGTAGTGCCAGACGTAGAGGTGCGAGCAGATCTTGGACCAGGCTAGGGCGCGTCGCTTGTAGTCCGCATTGCGGGGGCAGGTGGCGATGGGGTGGCTGTCGCAGCAGGGGAACATGTGACACAGCCAGACGCAGACGTTCGGGTGCATCGTCATGCCCTTGGGGGGCTCCTCGGTATAGGTGTAGGCCAGCGTGCCGATGAGCTTGTTGGGGTAGACCTTCGAGGTTTGCTCGGCGAGCCGGTTGAGGAACCAGTATTGGGTGCCGCCGCGGGTGCCGTACTGCTTGTTGATGGCCGTGCACTTGGGGCACTGGCAGAAGTTGTAGTAGTCCATCTGTGAGAAGTTGTGTTGGCGGACGTTGGGCTGGGTCCGCATCCGCTCGAGCATTCGCTCCGTCACGATGCGCAGGACGTCGGGGTTGGTAAGGCAGAGCTGTGTTTCCTCGCCGATGCGGACGCCGCCGATCTCGGAGAAGTACTCGGGGTGCGTTTTGAAGAACTCGCCGGGGCTGATGTACGTGAAGTAGCTGTGACAGATGCCGTCGAAGGCGTAGCCGGTTCCCTGGGGGTGTTCGGGTGTGTGGCCGTTGGCATTGTGGCCTTGGCGGGCGAGAAAGACGTCATCGCGGCCCGGCCAGCCGTAGTCGGTGAATCGCATGAGGAAGGCGGGCTTGACGAGGCGGTCGAGCGATGGGGCCGTCAGGTCCGCCGCGCGCGGGGTTCTGGTGACGCCGGGGGCAAACCAGCGAACGCCGAGGACGTCTTCGAGAAACCGGTGAACGCCGTAGAGGGTGCCTGCCTCGGGGGTGCCGGCGATGACGATGTGGGGGGGGACGGTCTTGATCTGGAATCCTTGCTCGCCGAGCTGATCGGGTTTCGGGGCGACGCCGAGCTTGGCCGCGAGCTTACCGCAGCCGAGGAGGATCATTGGGGTGTCGGTGCTTGGGGCGCCTTCGACGATGGGCAATTCGACGTTTGTGCAGGCTTTGAAATGGGTTTGCAGCTCTTGCGCGGCGAAGCGTTCGGATGGGCTGGCGCCGGACTGCAGGACGATCTGGTGACGGGATCGGCCGCCCTCCAGCAGCGCGACGGGGCCGGGGGCCGCCATCGATGGTGCGGCGAACAAGAGCGTTGCGCAGGCGGCCCAGCGGTACGAGCGAATCATGGGATCTCCTTGTGGCAGCGACGGAGGATCGGTCGGCGGATCCCCGCGCGTAGCCAAGTTGACATGATATGGGCTGGGTATCGCGGAGAGACGTGCGTACCTGTCGGAAGTTGTAGGGAGGGACAGGGAGTTGACGTCGCTTCCGTGAGCGTTTTGCGCGAGTGCCGGGGATGTCAGCGATTGGCGGGACACGTGGAAGCGTTTGCCGGGGAGTCAATGGTCCAAGTGTCGAATGTGGGTTAGCTTCGCGCCGTCCCTGACGGGACTGGCGGTGATGAGTTCTAGTTCGGCGCCGCTGAAGCGATGGGGCACCCGCGCCATCTGATGCCGGTCGGGCCGAGTGCTGGTGTTGCGTTGCGATGCACCGCTGGCATCAACTAGCTGCGTCCCCGTTTTCATTCGAATGCGATGTGCGGGCCAAAACTAGCTGCGTCCCCTTTTCTCTTTTCTCGTTGATGAAAGAAGCGCCGCCTGGATTCGGAGGGGGTATCCGCTGTTCTATGAAGTCAACCAGCCCGTGAACTTCTTGTCGGGGATTGGGCGGTCCATCCATGACTGGTCGGGCATTGGGTCTCGGATGCACTCTTGAACGCTGCGGAGGCGAGGGAGGGGCACGGTGGAGCGTCTGCCGCGCTGGGTGACCCAGGAGATCGCGCGGGCACGGGAGATGGCGGAGACGATCTCGTTCGTCATGCGGACGTCGCCGAGGACGTAGTCGCAGACGCGCTGGTAGTCGCCGTCCCGCCATTCACGGGGCGCGTCGGCGGCATCCATGGTCTTCTTGGTGGTGGTCTTCATCGCTTCGCCCACGGCGGCCAGGGACACCGGGAAGCCCTTGAGTTTGTAGAACTGATACATGGGATCGTACATGGCGCGGGCGATGCGAGAGGCGGTCGGTACGTCGTCGGCGGCGCGAGCGATCCAGCGCAAGTCGAAACTCAGCCCGTTCCATGCGCAGACGGCGTAGCCTTCTTGCTGCATCCGGTCGAGGTATTGGAGGAGCTCTTTCGCACGCTGGCGGTCGAGGTTGGGCAGGGGGCGATCGTTCGGGCCGGGGGAGTACCAGAGGCGGTGCTCGCCGCCGGCGATCTGGGTTGCGGCGATGGCGACGTCGAACGGCGCGTACTTGTCGATGTCCTCGCCGGGTCGGAGGTCGAAGACGTTTGAGATTTCTATGTCGACGCTGAGGATCTTCACTGGGATTCATCCTTTAGAGACGGCGGTCCGGTCGAGCGAGGCCGCGTTCCGTTGCCGAGATTGGTCTCGTGGCGGCCGGTGATTGCGGTGTGCCGCAGGTCGGGCGAACGCGGCCCTGCGTTGAGATCATAGCATTGGATGGTGCGAGGAGCGAGATCTTCATGTCCGGCATCTCGGTGAGTCTTCGGTTTGGACTGGAGCCGTTGCTACGCAGAAAAAGAGCTGCGTCCCCTTTTCTCGTTTGGGACTTCAGCCGTCGCTACGCGACTGAGGTCTCTCCTGGCGATGTCGTTCCCAGGAGTGAACTCCTGGGCTACTTTCGCGCCGTCCCTTGCGGGACTGGTAGGGGTGGATTCATGCTTCCCAGCGCAGAAGCGACGGGGCGCCCACTTCTGGCGAGCTTCTCAATTGTCTTGGCAGGCAGATCAGAGGAGCTTTTCGGGGTTCATTAGGGCGGTGGGGTCCAGGGTTGCTTTCAGGGCTTTGAGGGCTTGGACGGCGAGGGGGCCGTTTTCGGCGGCCAGGGGTTGGTGTTCGTAGCCGATGCCGTGATGGTGGCTGAGGGTTCCGCCGTTGTCGGCGATGGCTCGGTTCGCGGCGGTCTTGATGCGTTGCCACTGGTCGAGTGCGTCGTTGCCGTTATGACGGGCGAGGAAGGTGTAGTAGAGCGAGGCGCCGGCGCGGTAGACGTGCGAGACGTGGGCCATGACGGCGCCTCGGGCTTGCCCGGCATCGATGCCGGAGGTGATGGCGTGGCGGACGGCGCGGTCGAGCGGTTCGACGTTGGACCAGAGGGTGGCGGTCTCCAGGGTGTCGACCATGACGCCTCGGGCCATTAGGTCATCTCGGAAGTAGGGCAGGGAGAATCGCTCTCGCTTCCAGGACTGGCCGGGGGAGGAGCCGAGGGCGACGGCCCGGAAGCGGCTCGCGAGGCCGGCGGCCTGTCGGCAGTCGGCTCGGACGTGGGCAGGGGCGCCTTCGAAGCTGAGGAGGCAGAGGCAGATTCGGTCGGGATCGAAGCCGCGTCGTTGGATGACGTGCTTTAGATAGGCCTTGCCGACTTGCCGGATGAGTCCGGCCTTGTCGGACGAGGTCTTCATGAGCCATCGGGTCTCGACGGGATCCGACAGACGGACGACGGACGGGCGGAGCCCGCATTGAAGCATCTGGCGGAGGAAGTCGATGCCGTCGCGCCAGCCGGGAAGGAAGTAGGCCTTGAAGCGGACGCATTCGGGCAGGGGACGGACTCGCGCGGTGCCGGAGGTGATGACGCCGAGGACGCCCTCGGAGCCGACGATCTGCTGGAGGACGCTTGGTCCGGCGGCGCTGGCGGGCGTTAGGCGGGTGGCGATCAGGCCTTGGGGTGTGGCGATGCGGACGGCCTGGACCATGTCCTCGATCTTGCCGTAGGTGGTGGACTGCTGTCCGGCGCCGCGGGTGGCGACCCATCCGCCGAACGTGCTGAACTCGAATGACTGGGGGAAGTGGCCGAGGGTCAGGCCCTCGCCGTTCAGGACGTCCTCGATGGCGGGGCCGAAGGCGCCCGCGCCGATGTCGGCGGTTTGTGCCAGGTGGTCGATTCGGACGTGGTCGAGGTCGACGAGATCGAGGGTGAGGACCGCGCGATGGGCGCCCTGTCGGGGCTCGACGCCGCCGACGACGCTGGTTCCTCCGCCGAAGGGGACGACGGCCAGGTCGGCGGCGGCTGCGGCGGCCAGGAGGTTCGCGACGTCGTGCTCATGTCGAGGGTAGATGACGGCGTCGGTGAAGCGGCTGAGCGTGCCGCGGAAGGCCGAGACCATGTCGCGATAGCTCTTGCCGACGGAGTGAATCGCGCGTCCGGGATTGGTGGCGTCGACGCGGTCGGGTCCGACGACGCCGGCCAGCGCGTCGAGGTCGTCGCTCGTGAGGCGGGTCGGGGGGACAGCGATCTCATTCAGCGGCATGGGGGGGATGGGCATGTCGAGCCCGCCGAGCTGCTCGTTGAGGAAGGCGAGCAGCGCGGGACGGTCGTCGAGACGGACGGCGTGGCCTGATCGACCCCATGCGGCCCAATCGCTGATCCGATCGTTTGCTCTCATGCGGGCGTCGTCTTGAGTTGGAGGGAATCGAGGACTTCCGCGGCGGCGTCCAGACAGCGATTCCGGTTGCACAGGCCGACGCTCAGTCCGGTTCGGCGACCGATGTCGTCGGCGGTCAGGGCCATCTCGTATCGGGCCGCGTAGACGACCTCAGCGGCCAGGACGCGCCGGACGGGCTGGCCGTTGATTCGACAGCGGCACAGGTTTCGCTTCAAGGACGGGTCTTCGAGCGTGAGGTCCAAGACGGCTTCGTATCGGGTTCCGTGGCGGCGGACGACGGCGTCGACGTCTTCGGGCGCCACTCCGTATTTGGCGGTGGCCTCTGGGGCTATCTCGGCGACGTACTCCTCGACGGGCAGGTCGGGCCCGCCGGGAAGGCGATACTCCTCGATGGGGTCGTAGCGGCTTTCTTGCTGCTTGGCGAGCCGGTTGAGGAGGTCCTCTGCCATCCAGGTGTGCGTGGCGAGCTTGCCGCCGTAGATGCTCCACAGTCCGGGGGCGCCTTCGGGTTCGTGGTCGACGATCATGTGGTCCCGACTGAGCTTGTCCTCGATTTGCCCGTAGAAGAAGGCGGTGGGTCGGACTCCCCACTTGGTGTCGACCACGTCGTCCTTGGAGAGGCCCGGGAGGAACTGCTGGGCTCCCTGCATGAGGTATCCGAACTCGTCCTGCGTGACATAGTAGTGGTCGAGGGGTCCGTAGTAGTCGTCGTCGGTGGTTCCGAGGAGGGTGTAAGCGCCTCTCGGGATGATGACGCCGAAGCGGTCGTCGATGAACTGGACGACCATTCCCGTGTCGCTGATCTTGGGGAAGATGAGGTGTACGCCCTTGGTGGGTCGGATGCGGCGTTGTCCGACGGCGCCGGCCAGTTCGCATATCTTGTCGGTGTAGGGGCCGGTGGCGTTGATGACGGCTTTTGCGGTGAGGAGGATGCGCTCGCCGGTTCGCTCGTCATCGACCCAGACGCCGGCGATGCGTCCATCGCGTCGCTCGATGTCGACGACGGCGGCGTGGTTCCGGACGAAGGCGCCGTTCTCGACGGCCCAGATGGCATTGGCCAGGCACATGCGGGGGGCGTCGATTCCCCACTCGTAGTAGAGGGATCCGCCGGCGAGCTTGTCGGGGCGGATCATCGGTATCCGCTCGACGATCTGTCCCGGACTCATGGGTCTTCCGGGCGGGGCGTGCTTGTATCGCTGGTTGTAGCGCTCATAGGTCCGCAGGAGCATTCGTAGGGCCCTGGCGGAGACGGTACCGCCTTCGTAGTAGGGGAAGACGATGGGGATGGGTTCGACCAGGTGACGGCAGGAGAGCATGATCCGTCCGGCGTACTGGTTGGACTTCCGCACGATGGCGAATTGCATTTTGGCGAGGTACTGCAGCCCGCCGTGGATCATCTCTGACGAGGCCCCGCTGGTTCGCGCGCCGAAGTCGTCCTTTTCGACGAGGGCGACGGACGATCCCGCCTGGGAGGCGAACATGGCCACGGCGGTTCCGACGCATCCGCCACCAATGACGACGAGATCAAACTCTCGGGACTGGATCGCGTTGATGGTCTCCATGGTGCCTCGCGTGCCTCCCGATTCCGCGCGACCGATGCGACGAGGCCTGGGGCGACCGAGTTGCCGGGGGCCGCACCGGCCAGGGGGATCCGGCGGCTGCCGGGGCGCCCGGACAGGCCTGTGCACCCATTCTAGCGATGGCACGGGCGATTGCGAGTCCCTACCGGATCGAAAGCAGGACGGCGCCACCCGCATAGGCCCGTTGTTGATCGCTCGTTGTCCTTCTGTTAACAGTATCGGCTTGGAAACAGTTTCTGCGTTATGGCGTATCAATGTGAGGGGTAGCGGGCTGGGGACAGATCGGGGATTGCGCCGGGCAGGCGATCAAGAATCTGTTTGGCGGCCAGTAGTATGCCGTTGATCCTCCTCCCGCCGGATTGTATCGTCACGGTTGGAGAGATGGTCAGCATGACAAATCAGAAGGAGTTGAATCCCATTCAGAGTTGGCGGTGGCGCGGCCCGTAGGGCAGCCACCGTCGGTATGAATTGCGCATGACCGGCCGCGGCTGCCTTCGAGGCGGTCGCGGCCTTTTTGCGTTTTCGTGAAGGCCGCGGACGGCAAGGACCGCGGTCTTTTACTTTGGTTAAGCATGAGAGATGGGCTCAGCCAGGAGGAAGCGAAATGACGCTCGAGAATCCACGTCCGGTGTTGCTGAGCGGAGCGGCACCGTCCGGCACGTTGACGCAAAACTCGAAGAGGGTGGGGCTCGTGCGCGGCGACGAGCACGAATGGTCCTGGATCAGGTGCACAAGGTGATGGGCTTCGTGCCCAAGGCAGATGTGCAACCTAGGCGCGATATCGCCGCTTGACAGTTCTTGACAGATGGCTATAATCATCTGGTGAGGCGTTAGTATACGCTAACAATGGTGCCGGGCAGGAGGCCTAGCGACAGGAAAATGGGGAGAGACATCAGTCGATCAGGGGGGAGGAGTGTAGGGCTCGGCATCGCCCTAATCCTCCTGGTTGTCGTTGCTTACATTCCAGCGATCCAGGCCGGATACATCTGGGATGATGACGACTACGTGACGGAGAACGGCACGCTCCGGGATGCCGCGGGTCTGCGCCGTATCTGGCTCGAGGTTGGGGCGGTTCCGCAGTACTATCCGCTGGTTCATACCACGTTCTGGCTGGAGCATCAGCTCTGGGGACTTCGTCCGCTCGGGTACCACGTTACGAATATCGCGTTGCACGTGTTGAGCGCGATCCTGCTCTTTGTGCTGCTCCGTCGATTGGAGGTTCCGGGGGCTTGGCTGGCCGCTGGGATCTTCGCGCTGCATCCGGTTCATGTCGAGTCGGTCGCTTGGATTACAGAACGCAAGAACGTTTTGTCGGGGGTGTTCTACCTGTCGGCGTTGCTGGCTTACGTACGATTCGCGGGGATCGGGTTGAGCGGATCGGCGGGGGCGATGGACATCGACAATGGCGTGCCGCGTCGTGGGGCGGGGCGATGGTGGTTCTATGCCCTGAGCAGTTTGCTGCTGATCTGCGCCCTGCTGAGCAAGACGGTTACCTGCACGCTACCCGTGGCGGCGTTGCTGCTGATCTGGTGGAAGCGCGATCGCATTCGATGGCGCGATTTGGCGGCGGCGGCTCCGCTACTGGCGTTGGGGGCGGCGGGGGGGCTGCTTACGGCGTGGGTCGAGAAGCACAAGGTTGGCGCGACCGGCGCGGAATGGGCGCTATCGCTGGTTGATCGGTGCCTGATTGCGGGTCGGGCGGTGTGGTTCTACGCGGGGAAGATCGTCCTGCCGTCGGATCTGACATTCATCTATCCTCGCTGGCGGATCGACTCGGGTCTCTGGTGGCAGTATGCCTATCCGCTGGCGGTGATTGGCGTGATCGTCGTGCTGTGGCTGATGCGACGTCGCTTGGGCAAGGGGCCGCTGGTGGGGGTGCTGTTCTTCGTAATCACGCTCGGACCCGCGCTGGGCTTCGTGAACGTGTACCCGATGCGGTATTCGTTCGTGGCCGACCATTTCCAGTATCTTGCCAGTATCGGTCTGATCGTCTTGTTGGCCGGGGCGGGGGTGTCGGTCTGGCGACGATTCGAGGGGTGGGCGGCTTGCACGCGGTGGACGACGGGTCTCGGGGTGGCGGGAGTCGCGATGCTGGCGGCGGGTCTGGTGCTTCACACGTCGGAGCAGGCCCGTGCGTACCAGGACGAGAAGGCGCTTTGGACGAGCGTGCTGGCGGGGAACCCGGGCTGCTGGATGGCGCATACGAATCTCGGCAGCATCCTGGAGTCCGAGGGCAAGGTGACGGAGGCGATCGCTCATTACGGCAAGGCGCTGCAGTTCAATCGCGACGCGTATCCGATCCACAACAATCTGGGCAGCGCGCTGAGTAAACGTGGCTGTCTGGAGGAGGCGATCGAGCACTACGGGCGTGCGATTCGACTCGAGCCGCGGGATCCACGTCCGCATCGGAATCAGGCGATCGCGCTGGCCCGGAACGGCCAGATCGACGAGGCCATCGATCGATTTGGCGAGGCGGTTCGGCTTGATGCGAGCTGTCCGGAATCACAGGTGGAGATGGCCGATCTGCTCGCCAGCAAGGGGCGGGTCGACGAGGCGGCGGATCACTACAACAAGGCGCTGGCTCTTCGGCCGGGGTGGCTTACGCCGCTCAACAACCTGGCATGGCTGCTTGCGACGCGTCCGGACGTTTCGTTTAGCGAGGCGAATCAGGCGGTGCGATTGGCCGAGGAGGCTTGCCGGAGCACGCACGATTCTCATCCGGGTTGCCTGGACACGCTTGCGGCGGCTCACGCGGCGGCGGGCTCGTATGACAAGGCTGTGGCCGCGGCGCGCAAGGCGACGGAGCTGGCGCTGGCTTCCGGGCAGGAGCAACTGGCGGTCAAGATTCGCGGACGACTCACGCTGTATGAGGGTGG
Organism: Phycisphaerae bacterium; assembly: GCA_016927755.1. Taxonomy (GTDB): domain Bacteria; phylum Planctomycetota; class Phycisphaerae; order UBA1845; family JAFGLZ01; genus JAFGLZ01. Next base: position 19,207 of record JAFGLZ010000116.1, on the reverse strand, counting down.
GCGTCCTTACCAGCAGCGGCAGACGTCGCGGGACGTCAAGCGTCTTTTGGGTCTGGGTCCGCGGCCGCAGTCCTTGCGGTCGAATGCCACCATCCAATAGAACATAAGTATGATCTGATCGCTCGCGTGGCGGCGTTGCGGGGCGGAGCCCGAGAGACGGGGGGGTTCGGTTCGTCGTCGGGCGTGAGCGTCTTGGCGGTGGTGCGTCATCGTATTCGGGAGGCGGTATGGGCAGAGGGCCGTCCAGGGATTACGTCAGGGCTCAGTACGCGGACGCGGGCAAGCTACAGGCGCGGATCGATCTGCACCGCCGGTTCAGCACGAACAAGCTGGGGTGGTATCGTTGGGTATTCGATCAGTTGGACGTTCGGGGTCGCTGTCGGGTCCTGGAGCTCGGCTGCGGTCCGGGGCGGTTGTGGCGATCGAACTGTGAGCGGATTCCGCCGGGCTGGCGGATCGTGCTAACGGACTTTTCTCCGGGGATGATCCCGGAGGCGCGGCGAAACGTGAGGAGGTGCAATCGTCCCTTCGCGCTGGCGGTGGGGGACGTCCAGGACCTCCCGTTCCGGGAGGGGGAGTTCGACGCCGTGATCGCCAACCACATGCTGTACCACGCCGAGGATTTGGAGAGGGCCTTGTCCGAGATCCGCCGCGTACTGAGGGCGGAGGGACGACTCTACGCCGCGACCAACGGGCATGACAACCTGAAGGAACTTCGGGAGATGGTTCGGCAAGTCGCGCCGGGGTTACCGTTCGGGGACAACGTGTACGTGAAACCGTTTTCGCTCGAGAACGGCGGGCGGCAGCTCGAGCGGCATTTCTCGAACGTGGTGCGTCACGATTACGAGAACAGCCTTGCGGTCACGGAGGTCGAGCCTTTGGCGGCTTACGTGTCTTCAACGTTTGGCGCGGAGTCGGGCTTCGCTCCCGATCAGGCGGCGGCGCTGCGGCGACTTGCCGCCGAGCTGATCGAGTCGGACGGCGTCATGCAACTCACGCTTAGCACGGGCCTATTTGTCGCGTTTCGGGGGGGCTGATTGAGCGCGAGACGCATCGTTGCGCACCAGCGCTCCATGAGACCGCGCGAGGCTGTTATACTTCAGATTCGTGGCGGGGCGTGACTGTTCCCGCGCGTCCGCAGAGGATTCGTCCGCAATGCACGACCAACCGAACGGCATCGAGGAGAGCGGATCCGAGCACGTCGTAACGCCGCCGGTTCGGGCGGGGCGATGGGGGTCGGGCCGGCGGATCGTCGTTTGGTCGGTTCGGACGGGGTTGATCGGGGGGCTGCTGTTCGGCTTAGCGCAATCGTTGGTGCTTGGCTGGCCGCATCGGGGGATGATGGGGGCGCGCCAGTGGAGCGACGTTCTGACGTATTCCGGGGCGGCGCACGGTGTGTTGTGGGCGTTGTACGGGTGCGCGATGGGGTTGGCGTGGGCGACGGTGGTGGTGGTAAGCCGCCGTGCTCGCGACTCGATCAGGCCTGGCGCGCTTTCCGTTGCGGCGTTCGCTTCGGGCGGCAGCGCGTTTGTGTTGTGGCCTGCGGCGGCGATTCTGGGGGTTTCGCTTGCCGAGGGGGTGCAGCGGCCGTGGTGTCTGGTCATGGCGGCTTACTGGGTCGTCAGTTTCGTGACCGTTTGCGTCGTGGCTCACTGGCTGGCTCGCACATGGTTGGCTAGGCCGGTTTGTCTGATGGGTCGGGTGGGGTTCATTCCCGCGGCGGGGGTTGTTGTCGTCTGCGGGGCGGTGCAGTGGTTCGAGCGTCCGCGGTTGTGGCCTCCGGCTGAGATCACGCCGGTCAAGAGCGACGAGGCCGCGGGTGAGGGACGTCGTCGGCCCAACGTGGTGCTAGTCGTGCTGGACACGCAGCGGGCCGACCGGACCGGCTGCTACGGGTATGGGCGGGACACGACGCCGAACCTGGACGCGTTCGCGGAGGATGCCACGGTTTTCGAGCGGTGCGTGTCGACGTCGAACTGGACGCTACCCGTGCACGCGTCGATGTTCACGGGTCTGTATCCGAGCGAGCATGGGGCGACGTGGAATCATCGGTGGCTCGATGACGGGTTCGTGACGGTAGCGGAGCTTCTGAAGGAGGCGGGTTACGAGACGTTCGCGCTGAGCAACAACGACTGGATCTCGACGGCGACGAATCTGTCGCAGGGGTTCGATCGCGTTGTCCGGCCGGAGTCGCTGTATCGGGCGCGCGGCAACAGCGTGGCGGAGTTCGTTGAGTGGGTTCTGCGTCCGGCAGGTTGGCTTGGGCCGAGGGTGGGGGCGCTGACCTCGCAGGACGCGGGGGCGAAGTACACGAATCAACTGGTTGCTCGATGGCTGGGTCGGCGCGATCGGGATCGCCCGTTTTTCCTGTTCATCAACTACATGGAGCCGCACGATCCTTACCAGCCGCACCTGCCATATCGGCGACAGTTCGTGCGGCCGGAGGAGCTGGACGCCTCGTACCGGCTCGTGTGGTCGTGGCGGAAGACCGTCGCGTATTCGTTGCTGAAGCGGGAGGCGTACACGGCGGACGAGCTGCGGTTGTGTAGCGAGAAGTATGACGGGGAGATTCGCCAGCTCGACGACCGCGTTGGCGAACTGCTGAAGACGCTGGCGCGGCAGGTGGGGCTTGACGACTGTTTGATCATCATCACGTCGGACCACGGCGAGAACCTGGGGGAGCACCATAGCCTGATTCATGCCTGGAATCTCTATGAGACGCTGGTCCACGTTCCGTTGATCGTGCGGTATCCGAGGCGGCTTACGCCGGGGCGGCGCTTGGATACCGTCCAGCCTGTGGACTTTCTGCCGACGATTGTGGATGCGGTGACGAGGTCACCGGCGGTGATGGGGTCTACGTTTGGGCGATCGCTTCTGCCTTCGCGATCGGCAAGTACGCAGATCGCGTCGACGACTCGGGCCGCGGTTGCGAGCACACAGGCGACGCAGCCGGTGGGGCGAGCGGCCATCGTCGAGCTGATGGCGCCGGGAGGGATCGGGACGGACGTCGCGCAGCGGATCGACGTACGGTTCGATCGGAGTGGGTATGAGGGTCCGGCGCGAGCCATTACGCTTTGGCCGTGGAAGTACATCGTGTCGGGCGACGGTCGGGAGGCGCTGTACCGGCTCGATCACGACCAGGGGGAGTCGGAGAATGTCGTCAAGGCGAAGGGTGGGGAGGCGCAGCGTTTGGCGGAACAGCTCCGGCAGTGGTTGGGATCGCGGAGGGTGTATCGCGGCGAGGCGCAATTGACCGGGCAGCAGGGCTTGGGGGAGGAGATGCGTCGGCGGCTGAGGAATCTGGGATACATCCAGTAGGTTTCGACGGGACTAGGTCTGAAGCGGGTGTCGCGTGCGGGCGCGATGGCTTTGGGGCATTCGCAGGCGGTCACATGGCGACGCGCCGATTCTGAGGGTGTGGGGCGGATCGTCTGGTGGTGATGAGGTGACTGGATGAGAACGGGTATGCTTGGTGAGACGCTTGTGAGGCGAGTTGGACTCATCGCGGTGGCTATCGGGGGGATGCTCGCCGCACGGGACGTGTTGGCGGAGCCGCTGGAGGAGGTTCCGTACGGCGTGCCTGAGAAGGCCTGGGCGGAGGAGTATGGGAAGCATCGCGCTCGGGTCGTGGTTGATGCGAAGGCGCCGATCGTGCGCGTTCGCATTCCTTGGCGGCGGCGAGACGTTGACGCGCAGCGGAAGCGGATCATCGTCGTCGACGGCGCGACGGGCAAGCAGGTCAGGAACGTGGTTCGGGTCAATATCAACCGCGAGTTTGGGGATCTGATCTTCGAGCCGGTGACCGCGCCGGGTGAGTATCACGTCTACTACCTGCCGTATACCGTGCTGCACCTGCATGGGGGCTACAACGGCCAGTACCTGCGTCCGGAGGTGACGGCGGATGCGGAGTGGGTCAAGCGGAACGGCCTGTCTCCGGAGGAACTTGCGAGCGGCAAGTGGAAGTTACTGCCGGAGGCGAAGGTTGTCGAGATCCAGGCTCGGAGGGCGTTCAGCCGGTTCGATCCGATGGAGGTGGTGGCTACCGGCGAGGAGATGCAGGGGTTCCTGGGCAAGCATGCGGGGCGTGCGTATCTGCTGTTTCCGGAAGACCGCAAGTATCCGATCCGGATGCGGGACGAACTGCCGCTGTGCTGGACCAAGCGGGGGCCGAGCGATCGGTTCGAGGGGCAGGCCTGTCGCGATGAGTTCTATGCGTTTCAGATCGGTCTGCTGGCGGTCGAGCGGCCTGTTGAGGACGTGAAGATCGAGTTTGGGGATCTTCGTCTCGAGGGCGGAGCGGGCTCACAGGGCAAGGCATCCATTCCGGCATCGGCGATGCGATGCTTCAATCTTGGCGGGACGAATTGGGACGGCACGCCGCTGAGCAAGTCGGTTTCCGTCGAGAAGGGCAAGGTGGGCGCGTTCTGGTGCGGGGTTCAGATTCCCAAGGATGCCTTGCCGGGGGTCTATCGGGGCGAGCTGGTCGTCAAGGCGCGAGACGTCGAGCCGGCGACGGTCGCGCTGTCGCTGACGGTTACGGACAAGGTTATCGAGGATCACGGGGACAACGATCTGTGGCGTCACGCGCGTCTGCGTTGGTTGGACTCGACGATCGGCGCGGATGACGAGGTGACGGCTCCGTACACGCCGCTGAAGGTCGAGCGACGGACGGTCGGTTGCCTGGGGCGTTCGGTGCAGTTCGCCGATACGGGGCTTCCGGAGCAGATCACCGCGGGGGATCGTGGGATTCTGGCGGGGCCGATGTCGTTTATCGCGGAGACGGATCAGGGCGCTCTGGCAATGTCAGGGGGGGAGGCGAAGGTGACGTATCGCGCGCCTGGGGCGATCGTGTGGGAGGGGGCCGGGAAGTTAGGGGACGTGGGGGCGTCGTGCGTGACGCGGATGGAGGCGGACGGGCATTTGAATGTGACGGTCACGCTGACGCCGGGGCAGGCGGTGACGGTGAAGGACATTCGGCTGGAGATACCGTTCAATCGCTCGGCGGCGACGTACCTGATGGGCGCGGGTCGGAAGGGCGGGTATCGGCCGAAGGAGTGGGAGTGGAAGTGGGGGGGGCAGATCTACTACGACAGCTTCTGGGTGGGGGACGTGACGGCGGGTTTGCAGTGCGAGCTTCGGGGGGCGGCGTACTGCGGGCCGATGGTGAACCTGTATTGGGCACTCGGGCAGCTCAAGCCACCGAGCACGTGGGACAACGGCGGCAAGGGCGGGGTGCGATTCGTCGAGGAGGGGGAGCGTGTGGTCGCGCGGTGCTACAGCGGGGAGCGTCGGCTGGAAGCGGGCAAGTCGGTGATGTTCGAGTTCGCGCTGCTGATCACGCCGGTGAAGCCGCTGGATCCGGCGACGCACTTCCGGGAGCGGTACTACCACAACTACGAGCCGATCGATAAGGTGGCCGCGGGGGGCGGCAACATCATCAACATCCACCATGCCAACGAGCTGAACCCGTACATCAACTATCCGTTCCTGGCGACGGACAAGCTGTCGGCGTACGTGAAGGCGGCGCACGCGAAGAAGATGAAGGTGAAGATCTACTACACGCTTCGGGAGCTGACTAACCACGTCGTGGAGATGTGGGCGCTGCGGAGCCTGGGGCACGAGGTGCTTGCGCCGGGCGGGGGCGGGGGGTATCCGTGGCTTCGCGAGCATCTGGTGACGGACTACGCGCCGTCTTGGTACTCGTTTCAGCCTGACGGGGAGGCGTGCGCGTCGATCGTCAATACGGGCGCGTCTCGCTGGTACAACTACTACTTGGAGGGGCTGGCGTGGCTGCTGAAGAACGTGGAGATCGACGGGCTGTATCAGGATGACGTGTCGTACGATCGGCTGATCATGAAGCGTGTTCGGAAGATCCTGGACCGGACGCGGCCGGGGAGCCTGATCGACCTTCACTCGAACACGGCGTTCTCGAAGGGGCCGGCGAATCAGTACATGGAGTTCTTTCCGTACGTCGATCGGCTGTGGTTCGGGGAGGGTTTCAACTACGACGATCCGCCGGACTACTGGCTGGTGGAGATCTCGGGGATTCCGTACGGGCTCATGGGCGACATGTTGCAGAACGGCGGCAACCGATATCGCGGCATGATTTACGGCATGACCGCTCGCGCGCCGTGGAACCCCGACCCGCCGAAGATGTGGAAGCTGTGGGACGCGTTCGGGATCGCCGAGGCCAAGATGCTCGGCTACTGGGATCCCGCGTGCCCCGTCCGGACGGATCGAAAGGACGTGCTGGCCACCGCGTACGTCAGGCCCGGCAAGACCCTCGTTGCCGTGGCCGGTTGGTCGCCGACGCCCGTGTCCTGCCGTCTCACCGTGGACTGGCAGGCGATTGGCCTGGATGCAGGCAAGGCGCAGCTCTACGCCCCGGGCGTTGAGGACTTCCAGGAAGCGACCCTCTTCAAGACAACCGACCCCGTTCCCATCATGCCGGGCAAGGGCTGGCTCTTCATCCTCGACCACGAGCGCCACGAGGCTCGGCCCTATGTCGAGACAGCCGAGCGACCCTACCGAACGCGTCGGCTGTTGTTCGAGGAGCAATTCGACGGGGATCGGCTGGGCGAGGCCTGGGCAGCGCATCTATCCGACGAGGCGGGAACCCGGATTGGTGTAGCGAACGGGGCCCTGGCCATTGGCGCCAAGGCGCACTGCGCGGCCTTCGTAGAACGATCTCTGCCTGCGGGCGTGACGATGGTCCAATGCCGCATCAACACCGGTACCGACCAGGGCATGACCTGGGGACCGGGACTTGCGTTGCGATGGCCAGATCGCTTTCTGCGCATCAATCTGCGCCCAACCGAAGGCCGTGCCGGCATCGATGACGGACAGAATCAGTGGTTTTGCGCCAGCGGCATCGGAGCCAATCAGACGTTCGGCATTCGGCTGCGACTGGAGCCGAAGACAGTCGTGGCCGAGATGTCGCATGACGGCAAGAGCTGGTTCGAGGTGACTTCGTACCCCAGGGATCAGTTTCCGGGCGATCCGACCATGGTGAGTGTCGGCAAGATGAGCGGAGATGGGAAGAAGGTGGATGCCCAGGCGCAGCCGAATCCGGAGGGGGCGTGTCGGATCGACGACGTTCGGGTTTATGCGAGCAAACGGTGAGGGGGGGCGGCTTGGGGTCGGAATTCGAGTTCCCCACCGCTGGGGCGACGGGCCACCTGGTGTCCGTAGGGGGTCACGGGCAGGATGCTTGTGCTGGGCAAGCGGCGGGGCGGCCAGCTATTGGAGGTCGGAGATCCGTTCGAGGGGTAACGGCTCGATGGGGCTCTGCCAGGCGGCCAGCAGGGCGACGGCTTCGAGCTCGGTGAGGGCGCGGGATATCGGCTTGTTGTCGCGGTAGATCTCCGCCTTCCATGCGGCTCCTTGTGGCGTGAGCATGAGCACGGAGTCTCTGGGAACGTATCGACGAAGGCCAACACCCACTCGCCAAAAGGCCGCGCGGCGGACGATCACGCCACCCGGCACGATCAGCCATTGTCCGGAGAACCAGCCTCGAGTTAACGCGACCCCGAGGAGCGCCAGCAGGATTGCGAGGAACAATTCCAGCACGGGTCCGGCAGTGAGCCCCCTGAAGGCAAGGCCGGCCAGCTTTATCAGTACGAAGAAGCCACATGGGATCAGGATGAAGAGGTCGACGAGCCAGCGTGCAAGTACGCGTTTTCGGGAGGCTGGCTCGGCGGTCCTCGTGCCCACAGGGACCTTGGTATTCACGAGGCGAACAAGCTCGATGAGTCTCGGGACTGCTTCATTGAGGGGCGTCGGCTCGAAGGGGACGTCGAAGGGCGGGGGCACAGGGATAGTCGAGGCGAAGCCGCGCGGTGCAGTCTTGACCTCGTAGGTCAGCGCGATTCCGGGCAGGGCGTGTTCCTTGATCAATGCCCGGATTCGACGGATGCGATGGGGCGGGTCGCGCCATGGCGCGGCGGCCTCAACGGCGGCGGACAGCAGGTCGGTCGGCATCTGGGGGCATTGGGGCGTTGCCGGTCCCTTCTTGTTCTCGTAGATCAGCCGAAGGATGTAGCAGGACGTTGGCGCATGCTCGGGGGGAAGGCGGTCGCTTGGGTTCGGATGGTTCTCCGTGGCGCGGGGGTCGTCGGTTGTGCGTGACACGGATTCTCCACTCATGCTTTCCGTCCGCCATCCGATACGGGTTTGGGGGAGGCGGGTTGGAGATTGAATTCGAGTTCCCCACCGCTGAAGCGATGGGCCACCCACTTTGGTGAGCTTACCAAGCACTTCCGCAAGCGGCTCAGATGTTGAACCTGAAGTTGATGACGTCTCCGTCCTTGACGACGTAGGTCTTTCCTTCGAGCCGGACGTTGCCGGCGGTCTTGGCGGTTTTGATATCTCCGGCGGCGATGAGGTCGTCATAGGTGACGGTCTCGGCACGGATGAAGCCCCTGGCGATGTCGGTGTGGATCTTGCCGGCGGCCTCGACGGCGGGCGTTCCGGCGGGGATCGTCCAGGCACGGACCTCGTCGTCTCCGACGGTGAGGAAGGAGACGAGCCCGAGCGCCTGGTAGCAGGCATGGACCAGGCTGTCCAAGGCGGGCTCGGTGATGCCGAGATCGGCCATGAACTCGGGCCGGTCGTCGGGGTCCAACTGGGCGATCTCGGCCTCGATCTCGGCGGACAGGGCGAGGGAGGCCGCGGCGTCGTCGCACTGGAGGGCGAGGGGCTTGCCGACATCGGACTCAGCCACGTTGACGGCGACGATGAGGGGTTTGAGCGTGAGGAAGGCGTAGCTCTTGACGGCGTTTCGCTCCTCCTCCGAGCGGACGTCGCTGGAGAGGGGGCGTTCGTTCTCGAGCGTTTCGTGGCATCTTTCAAGTAGGGCCAGCTCGCGCTTGTCTTGCTCCTGAGTGGGCGTCGGCTTGGTGATCTGCTTGCGGAGGCGTTCGATCCGGTTGGCAGCGACCTCGAGGTCGGCGAAGATGAACTCGGTCCGCAACTCGTCGAGATCGGCGACGGGGTCGATCCGATCGCGGTAGGGGGGGATGGCGTCGCTTTCGAACGCTCGCAGGACGACGACGAGGGCGTCGCATCCTCGGATGTTGGCGGCGTGTCGTCGGAAGTCGGACTGGGCCTGGGGGGAGGTCAGGCCGACGCCGGGGAAGTCGACGAAATCGAGGGTGGCGGGGACGATGCGCTCGGGTTTGTAGATGTCGGCGAGGACCTGGAGGCGCGGGTCGGGAACCTTGACGACGGCCATCTGCTCCTGGCCCATGTGTGCGGGGGAGGGTTCGTGTCCGGTGACGGCGGAGAAGAGGGTGGTCTTGCCCGATCCGGGCATGCCAATCAGAGCGACTTTCATCGGTGTCCTAGCTCCAGTCGGGTGAGTTCTCGAACAGCTTAGTGGGGTCGTCCTCGGTTCGAAAGATCAGGTACGTACCACCAATATGAAACTGATCGCCGTCGGCCAACACGATCTGATCGACGGCTTGCATGCCCATCCAGGTTTGATTCCGGCTTGGGAGGTCCTCCAGGTACCACTGTCCCTCGTGCTCTACGAGCTGGCAGTGCCTGCGAGAGATCTTCGGGTCGATGATCTGCAGGTCACAGCCAATGCCCCGTCCGAGCACGGTCGGGCTCTTGGTGAGCTGGATCTGCTGGACCCGTCCGCCAGGGTGTTGCACGATCAGGTACGGCATGCGTTCCGTTCTTGACGATCAGCGGCCGGTCTTGACGCCGTCGACGGCGGCTCCAGCCGACGTGCACGGCAGGTTGGCCGGCCGCAATCTTCCTTGAGAATAGGGTCGGCGTCGGGGAAGGTCAAATGGCTTGTGGTCGCGGGGTGAATGACGGGTGTATCGACAGAGTCACCGCGACGTCTCAAGTGAACTGTCGGTGCCTTGAAGGGCGGGAGTTTGGCTTGGACCGAGGCGATTCAGGACGATTCCCCATACCTCAGCCGTCCCGACGGGACTGAGGCGTCTGGGGGCGGCACGGTTCCCAGGACTGAAGATCCTGGGCTATTCTCACAAGGTCCCTACGGGACCGAAGAGGTGGTGTCATGACGCAAGTGACATCCGGATACGCCGCCAAGCTGTTGGCAAGAAAGAGTGTCCAGTGTGGCACGGCGGCCCCCGGGGGTGAACGATCGTACTGCCCAGCCGAGGGCGGCTGGGCCACATCGGGCGGAACCGCGCAACTTGTGAATTATTCTTGCAGGCAGCCTAGATGACCTTTCGGGTTCGCTCCGTGTCGCATGGCTATCTTGGTCATGACGCGTCGGGCTCGATGTGCGGTCGTTCGCCGGTGAGGTTCACGGGCAAGATGCCGGTGCTACGGGAGCTTGATGTCATTGCCTCGCTGCCACTCGGTGTAGAAGCCGCTTTCGTCGTGGACGATGCTGCCGGTGGGGAAGTAGTACTCCGGTTTGTGGGAGTCATTCTTTTTGAGGGAGGCGACGTGGCCGTCGAAGAAGGCGGCGTTGATGGTGTCGTCCTTGCCGTGTCGGTATGAGAGCTGTGCCGCGTTCATCTCGCCGTACTCTCGGGACTCGACGTCGCACGGCGGTCGAGCGGACTGGTTTCCCGCGAAGGCCTTCTGGAGGATGCAGTAGTCCTTGGTGGCAGGGGGTTCGTAGTAGCGAAAGCCATCGGCCAGGAGCACCTTGAGAGAGGACGTGCCGACGCGGGTGAAGCGGGGCCTGTAGCGATCGGGCATCTGAACCTGATAGTCGTCGGGCCAGGCGACCTTCCAGACCTCGTCGATAGAGATTCCCTCGGGCGGGCGTTGGAGGTATTGACGGTAGATCCCTGGGCCGGCGCGCATGAATGTGTTCATCGTCAGGTAGCTGAAGGCCTCGATGACGGGGTAGTCCTGGTCCTGCGGGTAGGGCCCGTAGGTTTCGTCGTTGCAGGGACATGCGAAGTGCTTTCGCGGCAGGCGGGCCATGAGCTGTTTGCGGTCCTTGGTGGGCGTCGCGGTCAGCCTCGGCAGGATCGCGCCGGCGAAGTCGTACCAATCGACGACGCTGTCGCCGGGCTTCCAGACATCGAAGCCGGGGGTCTGGGTGAAGTGCGCGCCGCTGGTCAGGGGACTGCCGGGGATCGCGTCATTGTAGTCGGTCGAGTAGCCGACGGCGGCCTGAGCGAGCGCGCGGAGCTGGCTGGCACACACGACCTGCTTGGCCGATTTCCGCGCAGACGACAGTGACGGGATGAGGATGCTAGCGAGCAGGGCGATGATCGCCACGGCGGAGAGCAGCTCGAGCAGGGAGAACCCACGGGATCGTTCAAACCTATCGACCACGGCATACCTCCGTTCCACAGCGGGGACAGTATGTAGGCAGGTCAATGCCGCGCTGACGGTTGAGCACGACCGACGTACCACAGCTTGGGCAGGGGTGCGTTCCGTAGACGGAGCGCCGCTTGCATCGGGGACAGCGGAGCGGGAGGATCTCGCCGACGCGGAGCGGCCGCAGTTCTGAATGGCCGCACCCGGGATGGATACACATCAGGTTGGGTTGTTCGGAGACCCCATGCCGCGCAAAGAGTTGATAGCCGATGGCGGCTAGCAGAAGCGAGGCGAGAAGCACTCCTCCAACGACCGTTGGCTTGACTCGAGGCGGAAGGATCATGGCCACAGGAGCCTGACGAGGGGTTGTGGAGATCCGTTCCGCCTCGCCCAGTGACGCCATGCCTTGGCGGGGGGATTGTAGTTAAAAGAGCAAGGGCGTCAAGGGATTAGGTAATAAACCCTATGCCATTTTCGTAGGGTTTCGTGACACCATGCGGGCGCGGGGTGGGTCGGGCATGGTGCGTCGGGGCGGTCGATCTTCCTTTGGTTGAGGTGAGGTGGGCTGGTTGTGCCATTTAGCGTCCGCGCGGGGCAAGGCCTCCGATCTTCTGGACGAGGGCCTTGGCTCTGCGGTTCTCGGGGTCGCGGGCCAGGATACGAGCGAGGATGGCTCTGGCCTGGTCTCTCTGGTTTATCTGTGCGTGGCAGTAGGCCAGGCTGATCATGATGTCGACGTTCTCAGTGTGGCGCGAACTTTGCCGGAAGGCCTCTATCGCTTTGTCGTACTGGTGCAGGCCCATGTACGCGTCGCCGAGGTAGTACAGGACGCCTGGGTTGCTTGGGGCCAACTGAGCGGCCTTTTCGAGCTCGGCAACAGCCTCGGCCCAGCGTTTCTGTCTGGCCAGGCACCGTCCGAGGATGACGCGGCACTCGATGTCCCGTTGGTTCTTGTCCAGGAGCGCTCGGGCGTTGTCGGCGGCCTGGCTGTAGCGTCCGAACTCGTAGTTGGCCTTGGCCAAGTCGCGATAGGGCGCGAAGTTCCTCGGGTCCAGTTCGAGGGCTTTGGTCAGAGCCGTGATGGCCTCAGGATATCGACGCTGATCGGATTCGAGTCTTCCAAGGGCGAGGTAGGCCTCGCCGCGGTCGTCGATCGGTACATCGGGTTGGAGTTGGGACTGGAGTATGGCCCGGCCGCGGTCGGGCTCGCCCGCCCGCCCGAGCATCAGTGCCAGGTTTCGTTTTCCGAACAGCATGGGGGATGGGAGAGGTCCGCCAACGGGCCAGAGCATCAGCACCGTCAGACAGAGGGTTGCCCCGAGGGCGGCGAGCGTTTTGGTCCGGCGACCCTCGGTCCACCAGGCGATCGCTCGCTGGACGCCCCAGCCGGCCAGGATTGCCATGAGTGGGACGGTGGGCATTCGAAACCGTGACGAGGTGTAGAAGACCATGCAGGTGAGTAGGCCGACGCCCAGCAGGATGAGGATCGGGTGGGCGGCGGGGCGTCGCGCGGACAGCACAAGCCCCACGAGCCCGAGCGAACCGATGAGGCCGAAAGGCACGGCCAGGACCCAGAGGACCGGGATCACGGAACGTTCGACGTGGAAGGAGTAGACGTTGGCGACCTCGACACTGCTGAAGTGGAGGCGGAGCTTCCGCCACATGATCCAGGCCCACCAGCGGGGATGCTCGTATATGAAGCGGAGGGCCCGCTTGTACCAGAATGAGGAGGCCTGGGCGCTGTTGAGCTTTCGTCCGAGGACGGCCTCGGCCCTGGCGAGCTGCTCCTCGTTCTGCGTGCCGACACCGCCGCTGAGGACGCCGCCCAAGCTTAGCGTTCCGGCGGCGGTGGGATTGTTTCCGAGGAAGAAGGTGATGCCTCCGGCCGACGAGATGGGGATGAAGACGCGTTCTGCCCGGTAGTTCTGGTACGTCCAGGGGGCGATCATGAGGGCGGCGAGTGCGGCCATGACGGCGGCGGCGAGGAGGGGTCGCCCTCCTATTCGGCGATGGCGCCACCCCACCCATGCGGCGGCCAGGGGCACGACCATGAGGTAGCTGGGGCGTAGACCCGCGGCGGCGCCTAGGGCGATGCCGATGACGGCGATCCATCCCCAGCGGATGGCGTCGATCTGTCTAACGAGGCCGTAGACGGCGAGCAGCGACAGGAACGTGGCAAGGGATTCGGTCAGGAGCTTGCCTTCATTGGCGACGAGCGGCCCGTAGGCGACGCAGAGGAGTGTGGCGAGGACGGCCGACAGCGTGTTGCCGCCTCTCCGGGCGATCAGATACACGAGGGCGACGCTGGCGCAGCCGATGGCCATTTGTGCGTAGAGGAGGAGCCGCCAAGTCTCGGTGATCGCCAAGACCGCCGCGAGGAGATAGGGGTATAGGGGGCCCTGAGAGTGTGCCATGTTGTGGGCGGGCCAGTATCCGGCAAGGACTCCTCGGGCGCGGTCGACGTAGAGCGCGGCGTCCGAGATCGGTTGGTCGAGGTAGGGCCAGTGAAGGGACTGGACCAGGTAGACGGCTCTGACGAGGACCGCCAGCCCGAGCGCGACGGCGAGGGCGATCCAGTCGGCTTTGCCGAGCCAGACGGCATCGTCAGCGGGGTGATTTTCGTCTTCCTGACGGGGTATCGGTTCTTCTCGGATGCTTGTGTCGGGGAGTTCGGTCATGTCGTCGTACAAGGTTCCATGGACGGGGCGACCCGGCTCCGGGGGGCACGCGTTCATGGCGGATTCACGCTAGCCATCCACGTGGTCGCCGGGCGACCTCTCGCTCCATCCGCGAGGCCGATGCCGGCGGCGACGCGTCGCCGCTGGCGACGCGTCAGTAAGATACCACGAATGATCTTCGGAGTCCGCAGATCGGGCCGCGGGGGTGGTGGGTTGGTCATGGCCTATTTCGTCCTCAGGGCGGAACGGTCGAGCGTCCGGAGCCAGCGCATCGTCTCGGCGAACCCGACCTCGAACGGTATCGGCGGCGTCCAGCCCAGCTCGTGGCGGGCCTTGTCGATGGAGAACCGGAGGCGAGAACCGAGGTTCTTGACGGTGTAGGTCGTGAGGAGGGGCCTCGAGCGGATTCGCAGGGCCCGCCAGGTCAGCTCCATGCCCGCGGCCAGGGCGTATGCCATGCCGTAGGGGATGCGCCATCTGGGCGGGGCGACGCCGAGATGGTGAGCGATTCGGCAGCAGAAGTCCTGCAGCGTCAGACGAACTCCGTCGTGCACCAGGTATCCTTGTCCGACGGCGGCGTCCTGCCAGCCGATGCGGACGAGCAGATCGACGACGTTGTCGACGTGTGCGGGCCAGACGAAGGTTCCATTTCGCCAGTAGATCATCTCGCCGCTGAGGATCGCGTCGGCGAGTTGGGGGACGAAGGTGGTGTCGCCCGGCCCGTAGACCCAGCAGGGGTATACCGTGGTTACTGGGACGCGCCATCTCGAGTAGGCGTGCCAGGCGAGGCGTTCGGCGGCGATCTTGGTATCCGGGTAGGGCTCGGCCCAGGGTCGGAGATCATCGTCCTCGCGGAGGACGCGGTCCTCTCGGAGACCGAAGACGTCGTTCGTGCTGATCCAGACGAAGCGGTCGACTTGCTGCCGGGCGGCGGCGGCGAGGAGGTGTCGGATTCCGTCGACGTGGACGCGGTCGAAGAGCGATCGGGGGGCCCAGTCGGTGACGACGCCGGCGCAGTGGAAGATCCGCTGAACGCCTCGCGCGGCGCGGTCGACGGACGCGGCGTCGGTGACGTCACCGGTGACGACCTCGGCGCCGAGGGCGGCGAGTGACGGTGCGCCAGGGTCTGCACGCAGACACATAGCGCGGACGGTGTGTCCGTCGCCCAGGAGACGTCGGACCAGGCGGTTGCCGATGAAGCCGGTTCCTCCGGTGACCAGTATGGTGCCGCTAGCCATGTGGGTTTGCCGTCCGATAGAGCTTGTCGACCTTTCGATCGAAGACCCAGTGTACGAGGGGGCGAGCCAGGCCCAGGAGCGGGGGGAGGAATTTGGATTGCCAGCCGGGGATGATCAAGAACCGCCTTTGAAGCATGCCGCGGATGATCGCGTCGGCGACGACGTCGGCGGGGAGCGGCTCGATTGAGCCGGCGATCGCCTTGGTCTCGGCGGGCTTGGTCCTGTTCTCCTCGTGCCATTGGGGGGTTTCCGTATCCGGCGGGCAGACGACAGAGACGGTGATCCCACGGTGACGGAGCTCGGCGCGGAGGACTTCGCTGAGGCCCCAGACCGCGAACTTGCTGGAGGCATATCCGGCATAGCCGAAGATGCCGAGGAAGCCGGCGACGGAGGAGATATTGACGATGTATCCGTCGCGGCGGTCGCTCATGCCGGGCAGGGCCTGCTTGATGGTGTGGAGCGTTCCGAAGTAGTTGACCCGCATGTGCCGCTCGAACAGCTCGACCGGCTGGTCCTCGAAGTATCCGGGCCAGGGCACGCCCGCGGAGTTAATCAGGATCTCGGGGGTTCGTCCTGCTTGGGCCATTGCCTTGAAGGCGTTGGCGACCTGCCCGCGGTCGGTCACGTCGCAGGGCAGCGGCAGGCAGGGCAGGGCGGCGTCCAGCTTGACGTCATCGATGGATCGGGCGGCGGCATCGAGGCGGTCTCGGTCTCGGGCAAGGATGGCGACGTGCGCGCCGAGGGCGGCGAGCTTCCTTGCGGTGGCCAGGCCGATGCCGCTGGAGCCGCCGGTGACGGCGACGTGTCGTCCGGCCAGGGCGACCGCGCCGCGCGGGATCGTTGGCGAGGGGGGCGGCGTTGCCTCCGCGCGAACGTCGGGGTTTGGCTCGGTCGCTTCATCGGCGGTCGCGAGGGCGACGCGTGCTCGCCATGGCCACACGATCAGCACCGTGCCGAAGATCATGCAGTAGGAGTTGATGAACCCGTTGATGAGCCCGTCGGCGAGGCTGAGCGTGTAACGTCCCTGCTGCAGGTTGAAGCTAGCATCGAGCAGTCCGAGGAAGACCATAGCGCCTCCGGCGGCGATGGCGAGCGGGACGGCGACGGGTTGGCGTTTTCGCATTGCCGAACCGCCGAGCAGCAAGAGGGGCATGAGCCAGCATAGGTCCGGGATCGGGAAGGATCGCTCGAAGCCGAGGTAGACGGGGTCGATGTCCGGGCGGCGGCTCTCAACGGCGAAGAAGTAGGCCCAGAAGAGGACGAGCCCGATGGCGGTGAGCCATTGGAGGGCGCCTAGCCATCGGAGGGGATTGCTCGGGTGGGATGACGTCGTCGATTCCGGGGACATGACGTGACTCCGAGAGAGGACCGATGGAGACGATACTCGGAGGGGAGGTTGGTAGACAAGCGATAAACGGGTCTCGGTCGGCAGGGGGTCATTCGTTTTGCGAGTTGATTCCGGCGCGCGCCCGTCGCGCACGACGGGGCTAGTCGGTGGGCGGTCGACTTGATGGGGGGGATCGGCGCGGATAGGCTGGTATGAGGTGCTGGGGAATCCGGCGGTTGGCGTGCGGGCCTTGACGTGCAGAAGGGGGCGGAATGCCCATGACCGTCACACCTCGTCCCGGCACTCACTCCGTCTGTTTATCACTAAGGAGATTCGTCGTGAAGCGCGGTTTCTTGATCGCTGTCGTCTTGTCGTGTGTGTTCTGTTGGGCGGCGGGTTCCGCCGAGGCCGGGCTTCTCGCCGGGGCGGCGCACGTGAAGATCACGCCCGAGGGCCCGATACCGCTGGCCGGGTACGGCGAGCGGTGGGGGGGGCTGGCGATGAAGAAGTCGACGGGCGTGCACGACGATCTCTACGCGCGGGCGCTGGTTCTGCAGAGCGGCGAGACGAAGCTGGCGTTCGTGACGTGCGATCTGTGCGTGATCAATTCGGGATTGCGGCAGGCGGCGTTGCGCGAGCTCGCGAAGGCCGAGACGGGCATCCCCGCGGACAACGTGATGGTTACGGGGACTCACACGCATTCGGGCGCGGGGGGGTACATCCTGAGCATGATCGCCCCTCCGGTGGCGGGCTTCTACAACCCGACGATCCTGAAGACGCTATCGAGCGGGATCGCCGCGGCGATCGTCCAGGCGAACTCGAAGCTGGCCCCGGCGACCTTCGGGGCGGTCAGCAAGGAGATCGAGGGCTACAACCGAAATCGGCGGGGGAGCAAGACGCTCGACAAGGCGATGACGGTTCTGCGGTTCGATGGGGCCGACGGGAAGCCCGTGGCGATCGTCGTGAACTTCGCGGCGCATGCGACGATCATCGACGGGACGGACATGCAGGTGTCGCGGGGTTGGCCGGGGGGGATGGTGGACGCGGTTCGCGAGCACTTCGGGGATCAGACGGAGGTCATCTTCTGCAACGGGGCGCAGGGGGACGCGTCGCCGTGCGCCGACGGTGGGCCTAAGTGCAACTACGAGCGATCGGTCCTGTTCGGGAAGAAGATCGCCAAGCCGGCGATCGAGCTGGCGGAGCGCGTCAAGGCGACGGAGGAGCCGGCGCTGAAGGTCGCGTTCACGCGGTTCGACCTGCCGCCGGGGGTGCTGGGTCGGCTGACGCCGAGCAAAAGCCATGCCCATCGGATCGAGATCGGCAAGACGTGGCTGATGGGGATGCCGGGCGAGGCGATCATGCGGATCGGGCTGGACATCAAGGAGGAGGCCCGCAAGCTGGGTGCGGCGACGCCCGTGGTCGTGGGTCTGGCCGACGATCATCTGATGTACTTCGTGACGCGCGAGGAGTTTCCCAAGGGCGGGTACGAAGTGATGATGAACATGTACGGCCCGGCGATCGAGGACACGCTGGTCCGGGCGGTGCTGGGCGATCGCCTCGGCAAGGCGGGGCCGGACGAGGCGAAGCTGCTGGCGGGCAGCGAGGTGATTCGGGGTAAGGGGGCGATCCGCGTGCGGCTCGCGGGCGACCCTTATCGAATGGGCTACCAGCACGGGAAGCTGCTGAGGGACGCGATTCGCCGGATGTACACGCGGCTCATGGACGACATCGTTGGGAAGATGGAGCCGGAACTGAAGAAGCTGCTGGGCGACAACGCGGCGATCATGGGGATCGTGAAGATCGTGCCGGGGGGGGCCAAGACGCTGATCGAGCCGTTCCTTTGCATGGTGGCCCGGAAGCTGAACGCGCACACGCCGCGGGAGCTGCGTGAGGAGATCGCGGGGGTGGCCGACGGCTGCGGGCTGGCGTATGACCAGGTCTTCTGGATGAATTCGCTGCTGACGATGGTCGTCCAGGAGGACTACGCGAAGGTCTTCGGCGATTTCTCGCTGTGCACGAACGTGGTGCAGTTGCCGAAGGAGGCGGGGGGGCGCGTCATTCATGCCCGCAACCTGGACTGGATGTATCGGAACGAGTTCGCGCCGATGACGACGGTGTTCGAGTTCCGTCCGGATCGGGGCAACGCGTTCCTGTCTGTGACGTTCCCAGGTGTGGTGGGCGTGCTGACGGCGATCAACGACAAGCAGCTCAGCCTGGGCAACGAGACGGTCAACCAGCATAGCGATCGGAGCATGGACGGGATGCCGATCATGACGATCTGCCGGATGGCCATTCAATACGACAGCACGCTGGACGACATGGTCCGCCGGATCAAGGACACTCCGGGGACGGCGGGCATGCACGTGATGATGGGCGACGGCAAGCACCGGCGGGCGCTAGCGGTGGATCGGTCGGCCAAGTACGCGGCAGTGCGAGAGCCGAAGGACGGCGTCTTGTTCGGGGTGGTGCTCGAGTGGCCGGGCAAGCCGTACGTTGGGGGAGACTTCGCGGGGCCCGGCATCTGCGCGACCGACGACGGGTCGAAGCCGAGGTATACGTGGCTGACGCAGAAGATCAAGGACGGGTCGGTGCCGCTGGCGACGGCGGAAGACTGGTGCAAGGTGATGGTCCGGCCGGACGAGGGGCTGTGCGCCGATTCGACGATCCATACGACGGTGATGGTGCCGGAGACGGGGGAGCTT
>JAFGLZ010000115.1 GCA_016927755.1 Phycisphaerae bacterium | reverse complement strand
GCGCTACGCCCCCGTCGGCGGTGGGTGTTCACGCGCCCCGCTTTCTCTACCCCTGCCAGGTGCGAGAAAACTGATTCGTCAGGGCTGATTTCCGAGGCTCGGCGCAAGGAACCGCCCCCAGGCGATCGGCTCTGGGGGCGGTTCGTGTTGTTTCTGGATATCTATGGCGTCCAGGGACTAGCAGAGCTGGCGTTTTACCCAGCCGACTAGGCCTAGGCCGATCATTCCGAGCAGTGCGGCGCCCGGCGCGGGGACGACGATCTGCTTGTCCTTGCTGATCTGGAAAGACTCGCCCGGGGCCAGGGCGAAGTCCCACTGGAAGGCCCAGGTGACGTCTCCCGAGGCGAAGTCGTTGTCGTTCAGCGTCGAGGGGCTCTGGTCATTCAGGTGGTTGAGCGTGTACGGGTAGTCTGCCGCTTCGTGGTGGTTGGCGGCCGGGGTGACGACGGTCTCGCTCAGCCATGCGTTCTCGGCGTGTTGCTGAACCGTGTTGGCGTTCAGGAACTCCACCGTGTCGCCAGCGCCCGTGCCGTTCAGATCGAAGTCCACGTACTGGAAGAAGTGGAAGTCCAGGTCCTGCCGGCCGGTGTTGGTGATGGTGATTTGCTCGGCGAGATCGGAGGCGCCGCTGTCGATCGCCCCGCCGTCCAGCGTGAAGCGGACCTCCGTGGTGAATCCGAACCCCTCGTACTTGAGGAAGAGGGTATCGACGTCTCCGTCGAAGTTGGTGTCCGTCGTTCCGGCCAGGACCAGATCGAGGGTGTCGATGGCCGACTCGCCCCCGACGTCACCGACGCGATACCAGAACCATTGCTGGAACAGGTGGTCGACGCCGTCGACGGTCCAGGAGTTCATTCCGAGCGTGCTGTAGGCGTCTCCGCTGGTTTTGAAGGTCGCCGTCGAGTTATCATCCGTCAACGTGTAGATGTCGGCCTGCACCGGGGCCAAGGGCCCGAAACCAAGCACCGCAGCAACGACCACCACTTTCCTGACAGCTAGCATGATCTGCTTCCTCTTCTTCCACTTCCTAACAATGGTCGGACCGACACACGGTTCCGACGCGACTGATTTCCGATCCCTTTGCTGAACGACCAGGCCTTTGCTTACGCGTTGATCCGAGATACGCGGCCTGAGTCATCTCCGGTCGAGATGTACCCCCAGACCATCGCAGGACGGGCAGGTCCAGTCGTCACACAGATTATCCGAGTGTGGAAGCTCCGTCGGCAGGCAAACCCCTCCCAGGCTCCAGCGGGCTGGCCGCAGACCCACTCCACCTCACTGCTGCATGAGTGTATCCGCGCGGGGAAGCGGAGTCAATACAAGGCGTTATCGGACTCGGGGATCGGGGCCCCGGCAGTGCGTAGGTGATGTAGGGTCAGGGAGCTTCGAGGAACCTTCGGGCCACCTGTGCGTGGTGACGGTGGAGGATTCGCGCCTGCCGTCGGACGATCAGTCCGTCGACGAGTCGGCCGGCGGGCCCCCATGGCAGATCGTAGTGGGCTGTCTCGATCAGCCGCGTCTGATTCTTGCCGATCGGCTGGAACTCGTGTACGAACCTGAATGCGGAGAAGGGGCCTGAGACTTGCTCGTCCACGAACCGATACGGGGGCTCCACCTCGACGATTCGCTCGTGCCATTGGACGTAGAAGTAGGCCAAGCCCATCCTGACGACGAGTTCGGCGCCCGGCTCGAATCGCTCGTGGAGCTTGAGCACCTGCGGATGCACCTCCTTCGGGAGGATCCGGACGAGGCTGCCGACATCCGTGTGGAAAGCCCAGACCTTCTCGATGGGCGCGGCGATGGTCATTTCGGCATGGAATCGGTACATGCCGGGAAGATAGCATGTATGCGGGGGATCTGGCAATTTGGCCGGCGGCGCGAGGAGTCGGCAGAGCGTGCTTTCGTGGCCGGGGCATCTATCACGGGATCGAGGATCGCGGGCAGGTCCGCGGCTCCTTCGGTCTCGCTGACAGGGAGAGATCGATATGGCGGATCAGTGGACTGGCGAGGCCGTGCTCAAGCTGGCTCGGTCGTATCAGGACAGTCAGGCCCTCCTGGCGTCATCGGAGTTGGGGATCTTCGAGGCACTGGGCCCGGCGGCCAAGACGGCGGAGGACTTGTCCGGCGACTTGGGTCTGGACAAGCGGGGGATCGAGGTGATCCTCAACGCACTGGTGTCCGCGGGGCTGCTGGCCAAGGAAGGCGGCGCGTTCTCGATACCCGGTTCGCTCGTGCCGTTCTTGTCGGAGACGGATCCCTTGACGGTGTTGCCGATGGTGCGTCACCAGGCCACTTGTGCGCACCGGTGGGATCGGCTTGCCGAGGTGGCCCGTTCGGGCCAGCCGCCCTCGTTCATCGGCGAGATGGTGCGTGACGAGGTCCAGCAGCGGGCGTTCATCCAGGCGATGCACGTGATCGGTCGGCAGATGGCGGATCGGATCGTGGGGATCCTGGCCCCGACACGCTTTCGGCGCGCCCTGGACGTGGGAGGGGCGTCGGGGACGTATACGATCGCTCTGCTTCGGGCGGCGCCGGGGATGCGGGTGACGCTGTTCGATCTGCCCCCGGTGGTCGAGATGGCTCGAGATCGTTTGACGGAAGAGGGGCTGATTGACCGCGCGGATTTGGCGTGCGGGGACTTCTACAAGGACGCCTTGCCGGGCGGGCATGATCTGGTGCTGCTGTCGGCGATCATTCACCAGAACAGCCCTCAACAGAACCGCGCGCTGTATGCCAAGTGCCGCGAGGCCTTGGATCCTGGGGGGACGCTTGTCATTCGCGACATCGTGATGGACGACTCCCACACGCGCCCACCGGGGGGGGCCCAGTTCGCGATCAACATGCTGGTCGGCACGGAGGGCGGGGGGACGTACAGCCTTGCGGAGATCAAGGCCGACCTCGAGGCGGCCGGGTTCGGGGGGATCGAATTGCTGCAGCAAGGCACATGGATGGATGGGCTCGTGATGGCCCGGCGTCCCTGAGACTAGCGGGGCGTCGCCGCGGCGAGGGCTCTAGTACTCCTCTGCACGTGGTCTGATAAGTTCGCTGAGGCCGGGCGGCCCATCTTCAGAGGAGAGGGACACGCATCGCCGCCGCAATTGGCGTGGCCCGCGGCCAAAGCCACGGACCACCCATCCATTGATTCATGTGTGACAGAGCACTAGTTCCGAACGGCCCAGGCGAGGTGTCCGCTGGGGACGGGCTCGATCTCCGGCTCGCCGAACCCGACGGCGCGGAAGATTCGCTCGATCTCCGCTCGGCGGTAGAAGTGCGTCGGGCATCCGCGCAGGGCGTAGCGCGCCTTGCGCAACGGGCTTCGTACGAGCGTCCAACCGGGGAAGCTGCCGTAGATGATCCTCGTGGCGGATTGAGACATGCGGCGCAGGAAGGATTCGGCGTCCACGACGTAGTCGAAGACGCCGCAGGCGACAACCATGTCGAATGTCGTGTCGTCGCTCGTTTCGCTGAAATCGGCCAACTCGAACGTGCATCGGTCGCCGATGGTCGCGCTGTCGGCCAAGGATCGGGCTTGCCCGATCATCTCGGCCGAGATGTCGACGCCATGGCAACACTCCAACCCGCCTCGTGCCCAGAAGACCGTGTTTCGTCCGCTGCCGCAGCCGACGTCGAGCAGCGTCTTGCAGCCGTATTGCCGGGCCAAGGTCAGCGCGCGATCCCGCCTGAGGTAGACGGCCCTCCTGAAGGTTCGGTTGAACCACCGCCCGAAGCTTGAAGGCGAGTCGTAGAAGGCGTCGTACTCCGCCTTTCGGGCGTCGAAGTACCGCCGTACTTTCCGAACGTGTTCAGAGGAGTCCCGCGCCACGAAGATGGTCCTCGACCGCACCGAAGCGAAAACGAGTCAGCAGCCTATCCAGTTTAGCGTACATTGACGATCGTCCCAGGTTCTGCTTGAGGGTCCACGTCACGGTTCGCCAGGAAGGCCCGGCCGCCCGAACGGCGTTCAGGAAGCAGGTGTCGAACTCATACGGATGGACGTAGGCCGTGAAGGGGATTCCCTGACGGTTGAGCCGGGCGACGGCGCTCTGAATGGCGGATCCTGGCAGGAGGCGCCACCAGCCGCCTCCGCCGACGGCCCATCGTCGTCGAGCCCAGGTGACGGTCGCCACGGGGAATTCGATGAGCCGACGTTGATCGTTCTGTCGAACGATGTGCGGTCTGCTCGGGATCTCTCTGGCTGCGAGCCCTTCGCGGCGGTACGGAAAGACGCTCGAGTCGTAGGCCAGCCCGGCATCGAAACAGATGTCGTAGAATTCATCGAGGTCTTGTGGGGGAACGCTGAAGGCGGGCGCTCGATGGCCCGTGACCGGCTTCCCGGTGAGGTCGGCCAGCCAGGCGATCGATCGGATGAGATCCTCCCGGAAGGCCCGCAGGCCGATCCGGGGGATGCGTCTGTGCTCCCACCCGTGCGTGGCGACCTCGTGGCCGGCGCCGATAACCCGCTTGAGGAGGTCCGGGCGCGGGGCCAGCGATTTTCCGAGACAGAAGAACGTCGCGCGGCACTCGTGCTTGGCCAATAGCTCCAACAACCGATCGAGCTGTCGGGCGAGGATGTTGCCGTGCGATCGTCCTGCGGCCGCCATCAGGTCGCCAGTGAGTTGGTACCAGTCCTCCAGGTCAACCGTGAGCAGATTGCCTACTGATGAGCTGTCGGTGGCGACCACGGGCATCCATCCTTGCGCAACGGCCCCCGGGTTCTTGCCTAGTGTGCGGACGACATTGAGGCAGGATAGCGGCTTGGCCGGTGGGACTGCAATCATGTGACGGCCGTTGTGCCGATAAGAGAGGACGGAGGTCATGGACTCGGGCATGGCGACGGGCTTCGTTTCGAAGCCAAGGATCGCCCGGATCAGAGCGCGGTAGGGAGCGGCGGTTGACAGGGGCCTCGGAAATTAGGATCCTGACGTTGGTCGCCGTTCTTGTAGAGAGCTGCTTTTGACGGGAATTGGCCCTTGAAGGGGCAGGCATGTTGATGGCTCACGTCCTCGGATGGTCATGGGTGCCCTTGGCGAGTACGGCCGCACCTCTAACAGCTCCTCGGTCGGTGAAGGATGTTCTGACGGATTACCTGTGGGTTTTCCTGGTGGCGATGGTTATCTCCCTGCTCGCCACGCCCGTCAGTGGCCGCCTCGCCCGATCGCTGGGCATCGTCGACAGACCCGTCGGTCGAAAAGTCCACAAGAACCCTACGCCATACCTCGGGGGCCTCGCGATGCTGGTGGCCTGGCTGGCGGCCGCCGTTCTCGGGGGCATGTTCTTCCTGTCGGGGCCGAGCGAGAATACCCCCCTTATCGGCATCATCATCGGCTGCACGATCGCCACGGGAATCGGTTTGCTGGACGACGTGATCGACCTCAAGCCCGTGATCAAGGTCGGCGGCCAGCTTGCGGCAGCGTGTGCCCTGATCTTCTGTGGGGTGGGGCTGAAGATCGGGGATGTTCTGTTCGGGCCGCTCGGCCTGACTCTACCGCCGTCAGTGAGCCCGGTGGTGTCGGCGGCGCTGACTGTACTTGTCGTGCTGGCGGTCTGCAACTCCGTGAATCTACTCGACGGACTAGACGGTCTGTGCTCTGGTGTGATCGTGATCATGGTCGGCGCCTTGACGGTACTGGCGCTGACGCTTGCCCGGTACGATTACAACGAGGTTTTTGATCCCACGCGCATGATCGTTTGCATGGCGATTCTGGGCGCGATCCTTGGCTTCATTCCCTACAACTTCAACCCTGCGAGCATCTTCATGGGCGACGCGGGCAGCATGCTTCTGGGCTTCGTTGCCGCTTCGCTCTTCTTGCTGTTGGGCGAGAACACGCCGAATATCCGATGGTTTTACGCGGCTCTCATGGTTTTTGGCCTTCCGGGGATGGACACGGCCCTGGCCATCTTCCGGCGGGTCCGGGCGGGCAAGAGTCCGGCTTCCCCGGATGCGCATCATTTGCATCATCAGCTCATCCGACAGGGCCTTACCGTTCGCCAGGCGGTGGCGATGCTCTACGTCCTGGCAGCCTTCTTCGCCTTGGCCGGGTTGATGATGGTGATGCTCCGAGTTCGGTACGGGTTCATCGTGGTTGCGTTCGTGATTGGGATCATGACGCTGGTGACCACGAGCTTCCAACTGCATCGAATGGGACCGAGCGATCGGATCAGCGACGAGACGATTCGGCAACTCCCCAAGGAGGCGTTTTCGGAGGAGTTGGACGAGGAAGCGGGGGATTCCGAGAGGGATGAGGGCGAGGCGTCCGCAGGATGATCGCCCGGCGCGCAGACCCGAGTTGAGGCATCCAGTGGGGGGTTGTTGGACCGTGCCAAGGAAGGGACCGGACGTGAGTCAACCCAAGGGTTTGGATGCCATTGGCGTGGGACTGACTTGCTTTGACCTAGCGGCCATGATCGAGCGGTGGCCGGAGGGGGATCGCGGCAAGCTGTTGGAGTACACACGAGCGGGCGGGGGGATGTGCTCGAACGCGATTATCACGATTCGCCGCTTGGGGGCGCGGTGTGCTCTTGCCACGTGCGTGGGCGACGACGAGCCGGGGCGCTTCCTGATCAAGGATCTGAAGCGAGAAGGGGTGGATGCGCGTTTCGTTCGCATGGTTCGTGGCGGACGGACGCAAGTCAGCTTGAACATCGCCGTCAAGGGGACCGATGAGAAGACGCTTCTGGCCATGAAACCCGAACGTCTCTCTCTGGGCCCGACCCATGTGGGTCGAGATTTCTGGTCTGTCCTCGAGGGCAGCCGGCTTCTGCATCTCGACGGATTCTTCCCTGATTTGGCGTTACCGGCGATGGAACGCGCCCGCAAGGCCGGCGTGATCACGTCTCTAGACATCACGCATGCCGACCAAAGCGCGGAGGCTCTTGTGCGCGGATGTGACATCGTGTTCGCGCCGGTCGAGTTCGTCGAGGGCTTCTTCGGGCATCGCCGCTTCGAGGAGGCCGCCCGGGAACTGGCCAAGATGGGTCCCCGGTGGGCGGGCGTGACGCTGGGAGAGTACGGATCGATCGGGATCGCCGGGGATCAGTTGGTTCGTCAGCCCGCCTTCAACGTGGAGGTCGTCGACACCGTAGGCGCGGGAGATGCCTTTCACGGCGCCATCGCCTATGGGGCGCTCCGCGATTGGTCGCTTCCGAAGGCCATGCGATTCGCGGCGGCGGCCGGGGCGATCTGCTGTACGGCGCTGAGCCCTCGCGCGCCGCTACCGACCCTGCGCCAGGTGCAGCGGTTTCTCCGCGATCACGCTGATCAAGCGCAACCTTCCTGATCGAAAGGTGGCTCATGACCGAGATCCTCTGGATAGCGGCGACGGCGCTGGCGACGTCTGGCGTCTCAGACTCGAGTTCCTTGCCCTCCGCCCAAGGCGCCGGGCCGGCCGACGCGCCCTACGTCAACGCTTGACTGGCGTGCGGGACGTTTGGCAGCGATGCCGATGGAGCCGGTCACGACCAAGACTGGATCGGGGAAAGAACCGTTCGTTTGAAGCGCGGCATGGATTCGGGCGGACGGACCCGACCAGCCGGGGGCGCAGATGTTGATTGGCGAATTGGCGGTCTATGAGTAAGCCCGAGGCGCCTTCGGCGACGGAGCGCGAGTATCGCGGAGTCCAGCCGCTCGGCGACGAGGTCGGATCTCGTGATCTTTCAGTCGAACTTGATCCGATCGGCTCGCCTCCTTGCAGTCAGGTCGATTGGGCTCTTGGTTGCTGCTGTCAGGTGGGCTTGATAGACTCCAGACAATCGTGGAAGCACTGATTTTCAAGGACCTTACGTGGTAAGAAGCCTAGCCATCATCGGCGCCTATCCTCCCCCGTATGGGGGCATAGCGGTCTATCACGAGAGACTCCTTGCGCATCTGGATGAGGCGGGGATTGACTACATGTTGTACAACACGGTGGGCAAGTCCGAAGTCCCAGGCCGGGTCGTCTCTATTGCCGCTCATCGGCATCGGTGGTTCGCGAGACAGTTGCTGTTTGGTCGTGAGCGGGTCGTCTTCCTGTCCGCCAATCAGTGGGCACCGTGGCTCGGGAGTTGGTACTCGACCCACGTGCGCGGCAAGAAGATCATCATCGCGTTTCACGGCGAATCCGTGTGCCGGGCGTGGCAATCCCACGGTTCCGTCTTCCGCAAGATGCTGCTGAGCGGTCTTCGATCGGCCGAGAGGCTCTTTGCCGTCAATGAGTACATTCGCGATTTTCTGGAGGAGGTCGGCGGCCTCGGGCACAAGACGTTGGTCACCCCGGCGTTCATTCCGCCGGTGTGTCGTGACGAGGACATGGCGCATGTACCGGAGGCCGTCAAGAGCTTCTGTCGGAACCACGACCCCGCCGTCCTGGCCGTGGGGGCCCCCATTCTGCGAGCGCCGGCCCCGGGCGACGCCCCGATAGACCTGTACGGCATTGACATGACGATCGAGATGGTGGATCGATTGCGCAGCAGTTTCCCCGGCGTTGGCGTCTTGTGGTTCATGCTGGATTTCGTCGGTTCCCTTCCCGAATACGAGCAGAAGATGCGGGCGGAGGTCGAGCGGCGTGGTCTGCAGGGTCACTGGATGTTCTGTACGCCGCTGTCGACGTTCTATCCCATCTACAGCCTGGTTGACCTGTTTGTCAGACCGACGAGCACGGACGGGGATGCGGTCTCGATCAGGGAAGCGATGCATTTCGGGGTTCCGACCATCGCCAGCGACGCGGTGCCGCGTCCCGAGGGCGTTATCCTCTTCAAGAGGCGCGATCAGGAATCCTACGAACGGACCGTTACTCATACGTTAGGGAACCTGAGCGCCTTGCGAGACCGTGTGCGACAGCTTCCGAGCACCACTACGGTTCACCAGCAGATCGATGTCTTCCGGCGAACCATCGCCGAGGCCGGAGCCTAGATCAGGCCCTGAGGACTTCGCGGTCAAGTCCCGCAAGTCGTGCAAGGGTGGTGGGGGGAAGGGGTGCGTATCGAGCTACTGCCGCGGATGAAACCGAGAGTGGATGCTCTTGAGCCGTCGTCGGTCGACGTGGGTATAGATCTGGGTGGTGGCGACGTTGGCGTGCCCGAGAAGCTCCTGGACTACACGAAGATCGGCACCGCCCTCCAGCATGTGGGTGGCGAAGCTGTGGCGGAGCGTGTGCGGCGAGACGAACGTCGAGAGACCCGCGCGTGTCGCGTACTTGGCCACCAGGCGCCAGCAGTTCTCTCGCCCCAGCCGCTTGCCCGTCCGCGATAGAAACAGGTAGTCGGCTCCCGGACTGGAGGCCAGACTGGGGCGCAGCCTCGAGAGGTACTGCTGGAGCGCCTCTCGCGCGCTGGCGCCGACCGGAACGACGCGCTCCTTACGCCCCTTGCCGACGCACCGCAGGTAGCCGATTTCGAGATTCACGTCGCCCGTGCGAAGATCGCACAGCTCGCTGACCCTCAGACCCGTGGCGTAGAGCAGCTCGAGGATCGCCCTGTCGCGAAGGTGCAGGGCGTCTTCCGGATTGGGGGAGTCGAGCAGGGCTTCCACGTGTTTGAGGTTGAGCGTTCCGGGCAGCTTGTGCCACCCGCTCGGCGTCTCGAGCTTTGCGGCGACGTCGTCCTCGAGCCACCTGTTCGAGAGGCAGAAACGCAGGAATACGCGTATCGAGGCCAGATGCCGGGTGATGGAGGCGATGGCCAGCCCCCGATCGTGCAGGTTTCTGAGGAACAGGTGTATCTCTTCGGCCTTCAGATCAGGCACGGTTTGGACACCGCGTCGAGCCAGGAAGCCGATCAGATTCGTCAGGTCTCGCCCGTAGGCCTGCAGCGTGTTCTCGGAGAGTCCGCACTCGATCCGCAGGTAGCCCATGAACTGCTCGAGGGCGTTGGCGAACACGACGGGTTGCGGGCTTGGTGGCGAATGGTCGGCGCGCGGCACCGGCGTTACGCCGGGCGCCGGGGGCAAGGAGTAGGCGCCTTGGCGCCGGACCTCCTCAGGCGGTGCGAGCGAGACGTTGCCGCGCATGGTGTAGGAGCTGCTCTCGGCGGAGTTCATGGTACACAGGGCACAAATGGGGGTCACCCGCGCAGAGGCGGAACGTATCGCCGATTCCGCCCAGCGTCTGTCGCGACGCGCACCGGGAATCCACCCATTCCACGAATGGGCACAGCGGACTACGTGTTGTCACCGGAATCGCCCTCGCTCGAGAAGGCTGCTCCCGTATCGGGAGCCGGCGCCCCCGTGTCAGGGGGCGTACACTGTAAGTTATCGGATCATGTGGGGCGTTTGCTTGAGACGAGCGGGTGTCGGGAGAGGATAAAGCAAGGGCGCGCGGGAGCCGTCGGCGCCCGCGCGCCCCCGCGCGTCAAGCCGTGTATTCGAGGGGTTACGTCTTGCCGGTGGTGGCCCACTCGACGATCTTCTTGGCCAGGGCGTTGGCCAGGTCATCCATTCCCGACCGCATCGCCTTCGTGCTGGCCAGGACGTCGGCGCTGCCTGCCGGCTGGCCGTCGGCGCCGGTCACGTCGACGCGAACGATCGCGAAGGACATTCCGCCCAGAAGCTTGCCGGCGCCCTCCGAGGAGACGTAGCGGACGACGGCATTGATCGTGAGCGCGCCGCCGCTTCCCGTGATCTTACCCTTGCCCTTGGCCTGGGCGATCTCCTTGGCTAGCGCTTGCTGGAGCGGCGCCCGGATCATCTGGGCCCCCGCGCCGTCGCTGCTGATGGTGCCGACCTTGAGCGACGAGGCGGACTTGGCCGTCCCAGGCGACAGGACTCTGAGCGCTTGGACGTCGGCCGAGGCGCCCTTGGCCTCGGCCAACGTTTGCTTGGCAACCGTCATACAGCCGGTACAGCACACCATGCCCATCACCGTTACCACTGCAACCAGGCTTCTCATCGCACAGTCTCCTTGAAATGTACGTCCAGGGCCACGGGGTTTGATGTCCGACAGGCCACGGATCTAGGCGATCCCGCGGACGGGTTTTTCGCACCCCCCCTCCTTGCCGGACAGGCGCCCCGGACGATCACCGCTCCGCGTTGTAGATCCTTTTACCGCGTATCGCGCGCCGCTTCAACGAGAAAGAGGGCAATCCGACGACGTTTAGCGGCTTGGCGGGTGGTCGCGGAAAGGGCTATGATCCACGGGCAGGGGTTCAATGGGTCGTTGTCAGGAACGTGTAGGGTCTGGGGTGGCCATGGCGGTCGAGATCGAGGCGAAGCTGAAGGTGGCGTCACATGAGCCGATTCGCCAGCGGCTCGGCGCCGCCGGCGCGGAGCGCGTGGGCTGCGTGCTCGAGACGAACACGATCTTCGACAGCCCTGACCGAACGTTCCTGGCGACCGATCAGGGTCTCCGGGTCCGCCGGATTGAGGTGATCGACGGGCCGGATCGGTCGGCGACGCTGACGTACAAGGGTCCTAGAACGCCCGACGAGCTCAAGACGCGCCGGGAGGTCGAGCTGTCCGTCTCCGACGCGGGCGCGGCCGTCGAATTGCTGGTTGCGCTGGGATTCGTCACGGTTCTGGCGTTCGAGAAGCGCCGCGAGACGTGGCTGGCCGGCGGCTGTCACGTGGAGCTGGACGAGTTGCCGCGCCTGGGGTCCTACGTCGAGGTCGAGGGTCCTGACTCCCAGGCGGTGCGAGACGTCCTGACACGCCTGGGCCTCGACGGGCTTCCGATCGTCAAGGAGAGCTACATCGGGCTGCTGATTGGGCATTGCCGTGAGCGTGGGATTGCGGCGGACAGGATCGTCTTCGCCCATGACGAGGCTGGCAATAAGGCTTCGTGAGCGAGTTCGCCTTGGTCTCAGTTGGCGTGTGAACCATCGTCAACCCGGGAGGTGTTTCATCATGTGTTGTCCCTCGGTACTGTTTGCGCTGATCGTTGCGGTGCCAGGCGAGGCGCCAGCAGGGCAGAAACCTTCGATGCCCTGGGTATCCAATGCGCCGATCGCCGACGTGTCCAGGCAGGTCTACTCCAGGCATCCTCGTGTGAAGACGTCCATGTGGGTCTCGGTCCGCTATGTGGGGCCAGGGCTGGTTCGGGAGGAGCGATACTCCACGATGAGCCGCAGCGATACGCCTGAGAAGCCCAAGCGGCGCTGGTCGAAGGACAACGGGGCGACGTGGTCTGATTTCGAGACGCTGCCGGAGGTCGTGACGCATCCTCAGGGGGTGAGGGTGTACTGGGACGGCGGGGCGGAGCTCTACGACCCGGCGGCGAAGGCGGTCGTTTCGATCTGGCTGCGACAGACGCATCTGAAGGGCGTTTACTACAACCAGCTCTTTTCGCGGCTGTCTCGGGACATGGGGCGGACGTGGTCGGCGCCGAGGCAGCTCACCTACGAGGCGGGCGATGCGTTCGACCCGGCCGAGCCGTTCAAGCCCGGATTCCTGCAGAACAACCAGGCCTACATCGGGAACAACACGATTCGCCACAGCAATGGGACGTTGATTCACGCGGGGGCGGGGGTGAACATCCCGAAGGGGGTGCCGATTCCGAATCCGAAACGCCTGAACGTCATGGGCATCCCGGCGGACGCGCGGAGCATCGGCTCGGTGTGCTTCATCGGGACGTGGGACGAGACGCTGGGCGACTACCGTTGGGCGGGGGGCAAGCCGGTGTGGGTCTCGCGAGAGGTGTCTTCGCGCGGGCTTATGGAGCCGGAGGTGGCGGAGCTGACGGGCGGTCGCGTGTTGGTTGTCTGGCGGACGTCGAACGCCTCTCTCGATGTGAAAGAGCGGCCCGGTCACAAGTACTACAGCGTTTCGACCGACGGGGGGCGGACGCTTACCGAGCCGAAGCCGTGGACGTATGACGACGGGGTGGCGTTCTACTCGCCGTCGTCCATTCACCGGATGTTCCGGCACACGGTTACGGGCAAGCTCTACTGGATCGGCAACATCAGTCCGGGACCGGCCCACGCCAACTCGCCGCGCTACCCGCTCGTCATCGCCGAGGTCGACGAGAAGATTCCGGCGATCAAGCGGCGTACGGTCTCGCTGATCGACGATCGTCGCGAGGGCGAGAGCGATCGGCTGCAATTGTCGAACTTCTCGCTGCTGGAGAACCGCGAGGACCACTCGCTCGAGATCTATCTGACGCGCCTCGGTGAGAATACGGAGGACTTCTGGGGCGCCGACGCGTACAAGTACACGCTTGGCCTGAAGTGAGTCACATGAATTCGCGAAAACACGCCAAAGCCTTTTTGACGGTTCCACGAACGTGGGATAGAGTTAGGTAGATGAGTTAGCGGGAGCCGAGAGGGCGTCCGTGCAGAGCGGCCTCGAGGCGGGATGGTTCGGTGTCCGACGACACCTACACAGGTATCATTCGTTCTCATTCGTTTTCTCTGCATCCCGCCACAGGTCCGGGGGCCTCGGCGTTACAGGCGTGTAGGCCCATCGGCACGCCGGCACCGAGCGTGTGGTCTGCTCCTTTACGCCCCATGTGACGGTTCCCTTTCACATACACGTTCATGTTCGGCTCGTCTGAGCGTCTTGCCTTGAGCGGGCGAGTCGTCGTCGGAGAATCCGCGCGCCGCACCGGGACGGGACGTTGTCGGTCCGCTCGCGGCGGGGAGGCGGATGGACCATGGAAAAGGGGATCGGATCATGTACGAGACGACGTTCGTATCGGGTCGGACGGTCCACCGGCTGGCGGCCGTGACGTACTGGGCCAGCCTGGGGCTGCTTCTGGCCGGGATGTGGGTGTTGATCAGTCCTTTCGACCGAACATGCGGGGAGACGGGTCATGTCTACGTGACCGTCGTGGGGTTTGAGCTGTACATCTGGCTGCTGCTGTTGCTGGGACGGTGGCAGGTTCGCCATGCGCTGGCGGCGGATGCGGCGCGGTCGGGGCTGTTCGCGTTGTTCTTGACGGGGATGGTTTTCATGGCGCTGAACGAGCTGCACGCGGCCGATGCGCCTTGGGCGACGGGCGTGTCGATCATAGCGGTGGGGCTGGCGGCCGCTCGGCTGGTGATGGCGCAACGGTGGCTCGGCGTCCGGATGCCGGCCTTTGCCGGCGTTCTTTGCGTGGGATGGCTGGTGGTGCTGGCCGCGCCGGCTCCGATTCTGGAGCATCTGTCGTCGACGCGGACGACGCAGCACGGGGCCGGCTACGTTATGTGTTGGGTGGCGGCGTTGTTCGTCGCGGCGCATCTGGTGCTGGTTGCCTGGCAGTCGCGGCGGGGTTTTGCCAATTGGGGGCGACCTCTGGGGCAGTGGTGGGCATCGTGGCTCGTGGTCGGCATGTTGAGCGTACTGGGCGTGTGTCAGCTTCTGGCTGTGATGAGGGCGGAGTTCGTGGGCTTCACGGCCTGGTATGTGACGCCGATTGCGTTGGCATACGGCGTGGTGGCGGTGGCACTCAGTAGTGCTTGCGGGCGAGGATATCATGCGGCCTGGGCGATGATGGGCACGGCGGTCATGTACTCGGTGGTGGCCGCTGGGAGCTCGGCGCCGGCCGATCTGCCTGCAAACTGGCTGCACGGTCCGCTTTCTCGTCCGAGGTATCCGTTGTACGCGAGTTGGGCGTTTGCGTCGGCGATGTTGGCGGTGACGGGCGTCTTGCTCTGGCGGGCGTGGTTCGTGGTGCTGTCGCTGGCGGCGCCGGCGGTAGCGGGCATGATGGAGTCGACTTCGGCTGTCGTTCGGTGGCGGGGGGGCAAGGGGTTCACGATGCTTCTGGGTGCGTTCGCGCTGCTTGGCTTGGGGGCGGCGCTGCAGTGGTGGCAGCAACGGCGGGGGGGCTCTGCCGGCGTGTTCGTGCCGGCGACGGAGTCTGACTCTAACATTAAGGGCTCCAAATTAGATAAGGACGACGCATCGGGGCCGCCGTCTGGTCCGCCGCCGAATCCGGAGCCGTCGGGGCAGGCGTGACGGTTGTGACGTGATACGTCGTTTGCGATCGTTGGCCGGTCCTCCTCGGTCTCGAGGAGGACCGGCATACGTCGCCGTGGAGACTCTCCTCACAGTCGGGGCCTCGATGTAGTTCCTGGTGTGAGGTCCCTGACGCGTCCGTCCGTATGGCCATCGAGCTTTCCGCCTTGCTTGTGAATGTAGCGCCATGCGCCGGTGATGTTGGTGATCACCAGATTCTCGTACGGGATCTTGTCGAACCGGCCGGCGAGGAAGCATGTGTCGCCCCGGCTGAGGACCTGATTCTCGCAGGCGACGGTGTAGGACTTGTCGGGCAGGATGTCCGTTTCGACGGTTCTTTGGCCCTTGGCTCGATTGCGGTCGAAGGCGTAGCGGCAGCCGGAGACCTGGAGCAGGAACTCGGCCTGTTTCGGGTCGTCTCGGATGTTGTCCTCAATGATCTCCAGCAGATCCTTGCCGGTGATCGTGAACGTGCTGAGGCAGCGGTTGCACGGACGGATCCAGTTCAGCAGGTCGACGATGTAGACGTCCTGGCCGTCGCGGAAGGGGACGCCGCGATAGTAGCGGCGGTTGTAGATGGCCACGTCGGCGCCGGCGGCGTCGCGGATCATGTCGGCCATCCAGGTGCCCATGGAGGTTTCGGCCTTGCCGGCTTGCGTCGGCGCGGTGATGACCTTGCCGATCTTGTGGGTGCGATAGGCCGTTGGGGGGCGGGGGTTTCGCGGGACCGCGGCGGCCTGCCAGTGGCCATTGGACTTCGTCAGGCTGATCTCCTGCTGGTGGGAGCATGGGCCGGTGAAGACCTGCTTGCCGCTGACGGTCACGCGGATTGGTTTCGTCAGGTCGAGCAGGGCGGGGTCCGGTCGGAGCGCGACGCGGCGGGCGTTCTTGATCGTGGCGGCGATGGCGTTGCCGGGTTTGATCTGGGCGTCGATCTCGGCGAAGGGGCCGATCTCGTCGATGTCCTGGATCTCGGTCCAGTAGGCTTTGCCGTGGATGGGCAGGTACGCGCGGAAGGTGACCCGCTTGGGGTGGGTGACGCGGCGCTGCTGTAGCGCCCAGTCGAGGACGGCCTCCGTGCTGACGGCCATGGTGTTGTGCTGGACGTCGGGGATCATCCACAGTCGGCCCGCGTAGCCGAGCTCGCTCATGCGCTTGGTGATGGGGATGGGGCCGTCCTTGGCGTAGATGGGCCAGTCCTTGGCGCCTTGGACGTAGAGCATCGGGACGTGGCGGAGATTCTCGACGAGGGCGATGTGGCCGTAGGTCGAGGCGAGGGGCGCGCCTGCGGCGAAGAGGTCGGGATAGCGGCAGCAGAGATAGGTCGTGCCGGTGCCGCCCATCGACTGTCCGCTGCAGATGATGCGGTCCTCGTCGATTCGGAATCGTTTGCAGACTTCTTGGAGGACGGTGAGGACGTCGTTCTCGCCGATACCGCGGAACTCGGTGGTGCCGCGTCCGTGGGGGCAGACGACGGCGATGCCGCGTTTCTCGGCCTGGCGCTTGTAGATTCCGTCGCCGTAGGTGGGGTGATCGAAGTACTTGTTCTGGTCGCCACCGGTGCCGTGCATGGCGATGAACAGGGGCAGGCGGCGCGTGCCGTCATAGGCCGAGGGCAGGTAGAGGCGGTAGGGCTGGATCGTGCCGTCGATGTCGGATCGATACGTGAGGGCGAGGTCGACGGGGCCTCTGGTGGGTGTCGACGTTGGGGGGGCGGCGGCGCATGCGTGGATGAGGGCAAGTGCGATCGTGGCGAGATTCATTGGGTGCGATGCCTCCTTCTGCGCGGGGGAGAGAAGATCCGGGGCGAAGGGGTCATTATGTGCTGCGGGGGCGGTGATCGCCAGTGAGACAGGGGGTCCGGGGTTTGGGGTTTGGGGAGGGGCGGCGGGATGTCCGGGGAGCGATGTCTCGGAATGTCTCGGAATGTCCCGGAATGTCCCGGAATGCACCGGAATGCGCTGAAATGCGCGCCATATGGGGTTCCTGGGGCACGGCTGGTGTCGCACGATGGACGGCGGGGTTCGGGGTTTCGGGGTGTGGGGGGAACGGGGCGCGGGGAGGAGCGGTGTCCCGAAATGTCCCGAAATGTCCCGAAATGTCCCGGAATGCGCGGGGATGCGCGGGAATGCGCTGATTTCGAGGCCCCGGGCTTCGGGCTCCCGGGGGGCGCGCGGCGCTGGCGCTGGGGGGCGTCGTGTCCCGAGATGTCTCGGAATGTCCCGGAATGTCTCGGAATGCATCGGGATACTTCGGAATGCGCCACATATCTGGTCTCCTGGCGTTGGTGAGGTGGCTCGTTTCATGCCGTGGATAGATCCTGGGTCAGCGGACCGCGGGCGCGTCGTCGGTGCGATGCGCTTAGGTGGATAAGGGGGTCGGCGTTCGGTTGGATGGAGCGCTCCTCCGCCCCTCCGGGGCTAGTGGGTGTGTGGGGGCGGTTACCAGGGGTTCCGTCCGCCGAGGCGGCGGACTACACCCCTGGCTACGTTCCGCCGGCCCTTCGGGCCTGAGGGTGCACGCATGAATTTGCGCACGGCTATTGGGGATGGGTGGGTGTCTTGCGGGCGGCGTGGGCATGGCTTAGGTTTTGGGGCGCTTGGCGGAAGTGTGTGGTGGAGGAGAGATTCATGAATGCGCTGCTGGTTGTGGTGCTGGGCGTGTTGGGGCCGGTGTGTGAGGTGAGACTGCACCAGGTTGCTGCGAGCGTTTCGGGGGCGTCGGCCGTGGGGAGCACGTTGCCGGAGTGGTCGGCGCCTGAGGGGTGGACGGCGACTCCGTTTCGCGTGGGGGCGGGCGGCAAGGCGATGCATATTTGGGGCGGGGCGACGACGTCGGGGCTGTTCTTTGGCGAAGAGCTGCTGCCGGCGCTGTTCGAGCGGACGCTGGTGCTCGAGACGCTCGATCTCAAGGAGGGGGGGCTGTCGTGGATCTTCACGGGGGATCGCGGGGGGTTCACGGTTGAGGTCGACGGCAAGGGCGTTCGGCTGACTCAGCGGTTCTACGACTCGTTCGGGCTGACGGATCTCGAGGGCGAGAAGGTTCGGGCGAAGCGGCATCCGGAGCGGCGGTGGTTCGAGTCCTCCGTGACGCATGACGGCGCGCTGCGATCGGTCGGCGTGGTTCTCGATCATAAGCTGGGGCTAGCGGTTCGGCTCAACGGCAAGGAGCTGCTGCATCAGGAGTGCGCACTGGACGTGCATCGGCATCAGCTCCGACTAACGGGCAAAGGCGGGACGGTGGTCGGGCGGATCCTGAGTCCGCCGCCGGCCGAGGCGGTGGTGCGGATCGATGCGGGCAAGCGTTACCAGACGATGATGGGGTTCGGGGGGATCGCCACGCCGACGGCCTACGCGGAGCTCAGCGCCGAGGGCAAGCGTCGATGGTGGGGACTCGTTTGCGAGTACAACCTGCTGATCCAGCGCGAGTATCCGATCGGGACGCGCCTCGACGAGCAGATGACGAACTGGGACACGCTAGCGGACGCGACGCCGCACTACTACGGGGACAACTTCCCGAACGGGGAGATCAGCGACTTCGCGTACATCAAGACGCTGCGGCGCCTGGGTGGGAAGGTCTTCTTCGAGTTTTGGGATCTGCCGCATTGGGCGAAGCAGGACTGGAAGGACGGCTCGGGCAAGGTCCACAAGGGGGTGGCCAACCCGGAGGTCCATGCCAAGGCGATGGTGAATTACTGCAGGACGTCGAAGGAACGGGCGGGGGCGCCGCCGGATGTCGTGGGGATACAGAACGAGGTGACGCAGCCGGCGGAGATCTGGCACGAGATGACGCTGTCGCTGCGGCGGGCGCTGGATGAGGCGGGGTTTGGCGCGGTTCGGATCCATATGAGCGACCACGGGCACTTGCGGGGGGGGATTGATCGTGCCAAGGCGTTCAAGGAGTCGGCCGAGGCGTGGGGCAAGATCGACTACTCGGCGACGCATATGTACGACTATCAGTCGCGGTTCACCGATCCGGACAAGTATGACGAGCTCCTGGTGACGTGGCACGACCTGACGAAGGAGAGGCCGTTCCTGTCGACGGAGCTGTGCATCAACTCGGGTCGGTATCAGCGGACGAGCTATCGGATTGCCCTGGTGATGGGTGAGCTCTATCACAAGAACCTGACGCTCGTCGATGCGATCGCTATCTGCTACTGCTGGACGTTGTTGAACGTGGAGCAGCCGACGTATGGGTGGTCGAGGACGCTGTGCGTTCCGGATCGATTACACGGCTTCGTTCCGGCGGCGTCGAGTCATCAGTTGCGCGTGTTCGGGGCGTACAGTCGCCGGATCAGGGAGGGCATGACCCGCGTGGGGGCGGCGAGCTCGTCGGAGGACCTGCTGGCGACGGCGTTCGTGGGCGGGGACGGCGCGCGGACGATTGTGCTTCTCAACCGATCGACGGTTCCGCGGCGGGTGCGGTTGGAGGGGGTGGACGGGGCTCCGAGGGAGATGGAGCGGGTTGATCCTTACCACGAGAACGCGGTTTGCGCGGGTGAGGGGGTTGATGGCGGGGGCGTGGTCGTGGCTCCGGGGGCGATCGTGACGCTGTCGGATGTGGCGGTGGGGCGGTTGCCGGCGGGGTTCGAGATCGTGCGGTGATGTTGAGACGTGCGCGGCCATGGATGGACCGTCGCTGGAACAGAGGGAGTAGGGGGGTGGAGACGGCGCACCCTATCCGGCTCGACCCGTGCGAGGCGAGGGGTAGGAGCCGGAACGGGAATTCGAGTTCCCCACCGCTGAAGCGATGGGGCACCCCGTCGACCGTTCCTACCGGGCTGGCGCTACTTCTTTAGATGGTAGTCCAGCCATCGGAAGGCGATGTCTCTGGCCTCCGGGGGGACGGCGTGTCCTTTGGTGTGGACGAAGAGTCCGACGTTGGCGGGCTTGCCGAGCAGGCGGTAGATGGGGATGACGGGCCGCACGTAGGGCCAGCTCTTGTCGCCGTCGGTGTTGTTGCCGCCGATGAGCAGCCAGGCACGCGGGGGGATGAGGGCGACGACCTCGTGGGCGAAGAGGTTGGTCTCTTTCTTGCGGATGTCGGGGCCGAGGTACCAGGGGTCGTGATAGTTGGTGAACTCGAAGGCGACGCCGCCCTCGCTGGAGACGCCGCAGACGACGCGGTCGTCGAAGGCTTGCAGGTACGTGACCTCCTTTGCGCCCAGGGAATGGCCGATGGCGCCGATTCGATCCTTGCGGACCTGCGGGAGGGTGCAGAGGTAATCGACGCAGCGCGAGGCGTCGTGGATCATCTTGGTCATGCCTTTCACGCCGGGGTACTTGTCGAGGAAGATTCGGGCGACGGCGTGATAGCGGTCCCAGGCCTTGCCGGTGGTGGGTCTGCCGGGATAGCGCCACTCGAAGTTTTCGCTAGCGATGGTGACGTAGCCGCGCTTGACGAGGTCCAGGGCGAAGGCTTTCTCAGGCTGTGAGCCGAGCCCGGCAGGTTGGCGGATCGTCTCGTCGTTCGTGGAGTGCAGGCAGACGCAGGCGGGGAATGGGCCCTTTCCGGGCGGGATGAAGAGGTAGCACCTCATCCAGACGTCGGGCTCGACCTGCAGCTCGATGAGCTTGCGGGTGATATTGCCGTCGAGCGGAACGGTTTCGGTGGTCTTGGGCGAGAGCGGGCAGCGCGGCTCGGGAAGCCGCCCGAGGAATTTGGTCCACTTGTCGAGGATGCGACGCCGCTGGGTCTGCCACTGCGCGGGGGTGGTGATCTTAGAGCCGTCGGGGGCCTTCATCAGATCGTATACGACCGGAGGCTTGGTGTCGGGGGGCGGTTCATGGGGAACCTGCAGCGCTCGGATCCAGTCCGGGGCCGTTTCGGGGGCGGCAAGGGCATTCGAGCTGCATGCGACGAACATCGCCGCCACGATGAACAGCATCATCGAGTTCATGTGACCTGCCTCGATTTCTCGGGTTTGGGCCGGTGTGTGTCGGTTATCACCCTGCGATTTGTAGCGTCGAGGGCGCGGGGAGGCAAACGGTCGGGACGGTGATGGGACGTTGGGGATAGGCGGATCGGGCTGAGGTTGGCGCGGGGTCTACTTGGCTCGGACGAGCTTGTCGACCTTCTCGATCTTGCGTCGCTGATCGTTCATGAAGGCACTATCGTGCTTGCGCTGGAGGGACTCCGCCAGCCAGGGCAAGGCCTGCAGTGCCTGGATGGGGTTGTTGGCGAAGATGGCTTCCGGCTTGGCGACCATGAGCTCGATACCGACCTCGAAGAACCCATCGGCCACGTAACGGCAGAAGCGAGTCAGGCCGGCCATGAATAGGGGCGGGCGACCGGCGGGTTGGAGGCAGACCTCCACCGGCTCGTCCTGATGAAAGGCTCGCTTGACGACGATGCCGAGCCCCTTGCCGGAGATGTTGCGCGTCTTTGCCGAGATGGACATCGTGCGATTGGCGCCGCCGACCAGGAAGAAGACCTTGCACGGCGCCTTGAGTGGCTTACGTTCGCGCCAACGCCGGTTGACGTTCGACTTACGCTCTTGGGCCAGCTTGTTGCTCAGCGCGTCGAGCATCTTCATCATCACGGGCGTGGGATGGAATGTCTCTATGTCCTTCATGGGCTGCTCATATCGGCGCAAGAAACGAGGGTGTGCGTCCCGCGCCAGGTTCCGCGTGCCTCCGTGCAGCCCCGATGGGTCCGACCGGGCCACGTGTACCATACGATACGGCCGGGCGGAGAGCGAATTGCACCTTTACGATATCGTTGGAAAACTCAATTGGGGTGAGAGGTAAAGGCGCTGGGCGGCAAGGGGGATAGTACGGGCGTGCCAACGGCTTCCCATAATCTCGGGCATCTGGCCGATGCGAGCGTGACGGTGGTGACGGTGGTCGGTCGCCATCTTCGCCCAATTGCCTACTCTGACAGTGCGGATTGGCCGATAACCTCGGGGCGGAATTCCGGCCTACGACCGACGCGCGATGACGGTCATTGCCGCGGCCGCGCCGCTTCCGAGCTTCAGGTCGTGGCCCATTTCCGACAGGACCATCTCGATGGCCGAGATCGCGCCGATCGTGTCGAGCGCGTCGACGTAGCCCATGTGCGAGATGCGAATGACATTTCCCTTGAGCTTGCCCTGGCCGCCGGCGAGGTGCACGCCGTATCGCTGTCGGACGGTCTTGCGGAGCTTCGACTCGTCGATGCCCTCGGGCATGCAGAGCGCCGAGACGGAGTCGGAGGGATCGGCGGCGTAGACTTTGATTCCGATGGCCTCGGCCGCAGCGCGGGTGGCGCGGGCCAGCAGGGCGGTTCTCGCCCAGACGTTCTCGATTCCCTCGTCGCGGATCATCTTGAGCGTGACGGCAAGCCCGCGGATCATCACGTTGTTCGGCGTATAGGGCGTGTCGAAATCGGCCATGCTCTTTCGATACGCCTTCGGGCAGAGATAGAACGACCGGGACGAGAACGAATCGACCCGTTTCCATGCCCGATCGCCGACGGCCAGGCACGCCAGGCCCGGCGGCAGCATCAGCGCCTTCTGGCTGCCTGTGACGACGACGTCGACGCCCCATTGGTCGGTCCTTACGGGGATGGCGCCGACGCTCGTGATGCCGTCGACGATCAGGAGGATGTCGTCGCCTCGTTGTCGAACGACGCGAGCGATTCCCTCGAGGTCGCTGACGGCGGCGGTGCTCGTCTCCGAGTGCGTGACGATGACGGTCGTGATGGATGGGTCCTTGCTCAGGCAGTCCTCGATCATCTCGGGCTTGGCGCCATGGCCCCATTCGACGTCGCAAGCGACGTGATCGATGTCGAATGCGGCGCAGATCTCGGCCCATCGCTCGCCGAACTTGCCGCCTCGGACGACGAGGGCCTTGCTGCCCGGGGGGCAGGTTCCCACGATGGCGGATTCCATCGCGGAGGTTCCTGATCCGGTGACGGTCAGGACGGTGTTTGCGGTCTGGAAGACGTATTGCAGATCCTCGGTGACCTGCTTGAACATCGCTCGGAATTCGGGGGTCCGATGGTGCTCCACAGGCCGGGCCATCTCGAGAAGGGCCTCGGCCGGGACGGACGTCGGACCCGGGGTCAGTAGTCGTAGCTTATTCATGATATTACATCTCTCAAATTCGCTCGGCACGAGCCATTGACCGACGGGTGGCCAGTGTTGGTCGCCGCCATAAGCAACAGCGGGGCATTATACGGATGGCGGACGGGGCTCACAAGGCACGTGGGGTATCGGCCTGCGGGGGATCTTCCAGACGCTCGGCGGAAAGCGCCCGATCATGCTTATTGAATGATCGCGATGCGGGGGAGAGCTGACAGGCCGGCATCGCCGGCCCGCCAGCCTAGTCTTGGTCGGAAGTGGTTTTGTCAAAGTGCCTTATGGACAATGGAGCGAGAGACTGAGCCTGGAACAGCCGCAGAGCGAGGTGGAAAGACCCCCTGTTTTCGCTAAACTTCCCAAATTCACTTGCCCTTCTTCGTTTCGTTTTGCATATTCAAGCCGGTGACTTGGCTCCCGAGGGTCCGGACCTTTGGCGTAGGACCTGAACCCGTCGGGCGCGGTCGCCTTGGCGTATTTGCCGGAGGGAGAAGCCGTGAAAGGAAGGGAAAGAAGTCAGGGACGAAGCCATGCTCGTCGCCGAGGTGCGGTGGTCGTTTGGACCGCGATGGGCATGACCACGATGTTGGGCTTTGCGGCCCTCTCCGTGGACATCGGTTACCTCTACATGGTCAAGGCCGAGCTGCAGGTCTCGGCGGATGCCGCGGCCCTGGCCGCGGCCGGTCAGTTGGCCACGATCGAGGACTCCCGATTCGAGCTTGCCAGGCAGATGGCCGTCGATTACGCGGCCAAGAACCTGGTGGCGAATCAGACGATGTATCTCGATCCGGAGGTCGACGTCGTCTTCGGGCAGGCCGTACTTGACACCCAGTCGAACCGCTATGTTTTTGCCGCGGGGGTGCAACCCATCGACGCGGTTCGGGTCCGAGTGCGCAAGACTTCCGACTCTCCCAACGGCGCCGTGGCGCTCTTCTTCGCGAACATCTTCGGACGAAGCGAGAAGGACATGTTCGCGGAGGCGACGGCGATCCTGGTGCCGCGCGACATCGCGATCGTGGCGGACCTGTCGGCCTCCCATACGGATGACAGCGAGTTGTGCCGGATCAACGACACGACCGTGAATCTCTACGACGTGTGGGCGGCGATGCCGGGCGGGATGGACGAGGGGGATCCGAACTGGAGCCCTCAGAAGGCCGGTCCCACCTGGGGAACCTGGATGGAGCAGGCGGGTTTTGGCGAGATGACGCTGGATTCGAGCTACGATCCGACCACGGATTCCGGATTGCTCTACCTGCCGCGCTACAACACCTGGAACAACGCGGCGCTCACGGCGATGTTGCAGGCGCAGAACTACAACGCCGACGAGATCGCGGCGATCATGTCGTCGGCCAACGATAGTGACAGCACGGTATGGAAGGCGCGGGCGTGCGTGGCCCTGGGCCTTGCGGTGTGGCGAAGCGGGATGGGCGTCGATTCCTCCGGGCAGCCCGGCAAGTGGCAGGCGGAGGGTCTGGCGGCCGGCAACGGCAACAGCTACGTGAGCTGGAGTTCGGAGCTGACGTGGGTCGAGAGCTACCCCTATCCCGGCGGGTCGTGGAGCGAGTACTGCGACTACATGAAGAACAGCACGGCGATGACCAGCCAGGGGAACTCGAACTTCAAGTACCGCTTCGGCGCCAAGACGTTCATGAACTACCTCCTCGAGAACCGGCGGTGCTACAACGAGTGTCCCGACCTGCGGTTCACGCCGACGCAGCCGATGCAGGCGGTCAAGGACTCGGTGACGCGGATGATGCAGATCATCGAGGGGCTCGACACGGACGATCAAGTGAGCCTCGAGATCTACGCCCAGACGGCCCGACACGAGGTCGACCTGACGTTCGAGTACGCTGACGTCAGCAATCGGCTCAACGACATGCAGGCCGGCCACTACGACTGTTGGACCAACATGGGCGGGGGCATCCAGCGTGGCATCGAGGAGCTGACCAGCGACCGGGCCCGCCACTCGGCGACCAAGGTCATGATCCTTCTGACGGACGGCTGGGCCAACGTTACCGAGTGGGGATCGGTGGGCGACTACACGAACGGCCCGATCTATGCGGTCGAGGCCGCTCGGGACGCGGCCGCTTTGGGGATCCGCATCTATGCGGTGAGCGTGGGAAGCTCGGCCGACACGAACACCATGGAGCAGATTGCCCAGATCGGCAAGGGCACTCACTTCTACGCCCAAGGCTCCATCGAGGATTACAGCGCCCAGCTCCAGGCGATCTTCGAGACGCTGGGCGGCAAGCGACCGGTCATGCTGATCGACTGATCGCGTACGAGTCAATGAGCAGGGAGGGGGATCATCAGGGCGGGCCGGCGAAAGCCGACCCGCCCTCCTCATTATGTTCAGCGTTCGTCCTCTCCGACTTGACAGACGCTCGACGGCCTTTAGAATGCCCATCACGTTGCGGGACAGCGTTAAGGGGCTCTGATGGGCAG
The DNA here is from genome assembly GCA_016927755.1 of Phycisphaerae bacterium. Taxonomy (GTDB): domain Bacteria; phylum Planctomycetota; class Phycisphaerae; order UBA1845; family JAFGLZ01; genus JAFGLZ01. The sequence goes on along the minus strand of JAFGLZ010000115.1, from coordinate 43,721 downwards.
ATACCACGTCTCCGTGGAGGCCGAGTTCTCCGCCTCGCATCAGCTTCGCGTGTATGACGGTTCGGTCGAGCCGATGCACGGGCATCGCTGGCACGTGTGGGCGTGCATGGCGGGGGCGGAGCTTGACGAGATCGACGTTCTGGTGGATTTCGTCCACGTCGAGAGCATCCTCGACGACGTGCTAGCGGGATACCGGGATCGGCACCTGAACGATCTCCCGTGCTTCGGGCAGACGAATCCCTCGGCCGAGAACGTCGCGCGATCGATCTTCGAGTCTCTGCGGGAGGCGCTCGATCGGCCCGAGCTGCTGACGCGCGTGACGGTGTCGGAGGCGCCGCGGTGTCGGGCGAGCTACGGGGTCGACTGATTTCCTATCTGGGTCGTTGGATCTTGAACTTCTTGATGCGGTAGCGGAGGTTATCGCGGCTGATGCCCAGGGCGCGAGCGGCCTTGGATTGGTTCCAGTTGTTCTCTTGGAGCACCTTGACGATCATCGCTTTCTCATAGCCCCAGAGGCTGCTGTCGCCCTCGGCGACGACGGCCTCGACCGACTCTCCGACCAGCTCGCGCGGCAGGTGTGTTCTGTCGAGGGGCTTCCCATCGGCCATCAGCACGGCGCGCTCGATGACGTTCTGCAGCTCGCGGATGTTGCCGGGCCAGCGATAGCTCGCCATGCTGGCCATCGCCGCGTCCGAGACCGTCGGTTTGGGCATGTTCAGCTCGACGCTCGCTTTCTGCGTGAAGTGCTCGACGAGCAGGGGGATGTCCTCGCGGCGCTGACGCAGCGGGGGCAAGGTGATCGGGAAGACGTTGAGGCGGTAGTAGAGATCCTCTCGGAACGTTCCCTCCTTCATGGCGGCCTGCAGATCCCGATTCGTCGCGGCGATGATGCGCACGTTGCATGCGACGGTCTTGGTGCCACCCACGCGGACGAATTCGCGCTCCTGGAGGACGCGGAGGAGCTTGATCTGGATGGCCGGGGAGAGATCGCCGATCTCGTCGAGGAACAGGGTTCCCCCGTCGGCGAGCTCGAAGCGTCCGAGCTTTCGGGCCACGGCCCCCGTGAAGGCGCCCGCCTCGTGGCCGAATAGCTCGCTCTCGAGCAAGGTTTCGGGCAGCGCCGCGCAGTTGATGGCCACGCAGGGTTTCTCGGCGCGGGGGCTGGCGTTGTGGATGGCCTTGGCCATCAGCTCCTTGCCGGTGCCCGTTTCGCCGAGGAGCAGGACGGTGGCGTTGCTCTTTGCCACGCGGTAGCAGAGATCTTGAACCGCTCGAAGGGCCTCGCTTTGCCCGACGATCTCGTCGCGCGCCTGGAAGGCCTCTCGCAGCCCCCGGTTCTCTCGCTTGAGCTGCTCGTATCGCTGCGAATTGACGGCCCCGCTGGCGGCGAGGTTGGCGAAGATTTGGATGAGCTCGACGTCATACTCGGTGAACTTCTCTCCGCCGATCGGGTTTAGCACCTCGACGACGCCGATGATCTCGTCCTGGTGGACCAAGGGCGCGGCGACCATGCTCCGCGTGTCGAACTTGCTGCGATCGTCGATGCCCTTGAACCACTTCTTGTGCTCGCGAACGTCGGTCACGAGGATCGGCTGGCCCGCGGATGCGATCTGGCCGGCGATTCCGAGATCGGCATCGAACTCCTCTCCGAGCAGGCTGTCGCCGCCTCCGCCGACCGAGGCGGTGAAGATGAGCTTGTTGCGGCGCCGGTCGAGGAGCAGGACGCTGCTGGCCTCGGCGTTCATGACGGTCGCGGCCGAGCGAGCGATCGCATGGAGGGTGGCCTGGGGATCGAGCGAGGCATTGATGGCGGTCGACGCCTCGATGAGAGACGCCATGGTTCGCTGCGGCAATGTTCGAGATTGGACGGCCATGGCTGACGTTCATCCTACAGGCGGAACGGGGGTCTTGTCGATCAATGTGCCGACGCCGCGGTCGCCGGCGATTCGGGCTCGTTGCGCGGCGTGTGGCCGGGCGTCGCCGTCACGGGAGGATCTCCACGGGGTCGCCCACGCGGAGCACGGCGTAGAGCTCTTCGATCATGTCGTTGGTCACGGCGATGCATCCGGCGGTCCAGTCCCGGTCGTTTCCTCCGCCGTGGATGCCGATGCCTCCTCCGAGCGCGGTGGTTTGGTCGGGGGGGCGTCCTTCGGCGAGGTCACGCAATAGGGCTTCGGCCTGTCCCCGGGAGATCCAGCCCCCGTGCAGGCCCCGCCGGACCGCGCGCTCGTTGGGGTAGTTGATTCCAAGGAAACGGTGGTAGCGGCTGTCGGGGTTGCGTCGTGACAGGGCGAATTCGCCGAGGGGGGTCCGATCGTCGCCGGCGTGCACTTTTTCCCCTACGGGTTGGCGGCCAAGGCCGATCCGATAGCGTTTGACGAGCCGCTGCCCGTCAAAGAGGTACAAGGCGCGTTCGTGCTTGACGATGACGACGCGGGGGTCGCGAACGGTGTCGGACAGCTCGGCACCGGGGCTTCCGGCCATGGCCGACGTTCCGGCGAGGACCGAACCGAGCGCGCCGACGGCGGCGCCGAGGGCGGCGGTAGCGCCGGCGGCGATGAGGCATCGGCGGAGGGAGAAACCGCCCCTGCGCGATGGGGGGGCTGAACGTCTGGATGGGTGAACCCGCACTGCTTGGACCTTCCTTGGGTGTCGTAAGTCTTGGTGAGAAAGTATTTTCAGCCCGCTCAAATGTCAAGGAGAAATTGACCTCGTGCGCCGGGATGCTATCATCGGCAAAATTCCGCAGGCCGCGAACCTTCACGGCCGCAGGTTCGTAAGGATGAGTGAAGCGTTGACCGAGCCGAGCGACGAGCAACTCGTAGCAGAACATGCCCAGGGGGTTCCCGGACGCTTCGAGATGCTCGTCGAACGGTATAACCAAGAGCTGTATCACTTTCTGGTCAGGTTCACGGGAGGGACTGCGACCGCCGAGGATGTGGTTCAAGAGGCGTTTTTGCAGGTTCATCTTTCGGCGAGCACGTTCGACACATCGCGACGGTTCAAACCGTGGCTATTCACGATAGCGGCCAACAAGGCCCGCGACCTGTTGAGGGGCAAAGCCAGACGATCGGAAGTCTCGCTCGACGCGAGCGTGGACGAGGAAAGCGGCCAGGGACAGCGATTTTCGGACTTTCTGGCCGGGACCGATCTGGAGCCCGACAGGCCGATGGAGAAGGCCGAACAAGAGCAAATCGTCCGGCGTACTGTTGAGCAGATGCCGGAGCATCTCAAGGAGACGTTGATCTTGGCTTACTACCACCGATTTCCTTACAAGGATATGGCCGAGATCCTGGGTGTTCCGTTAGGGACGGTCAAGAGCCGGTTGCACGCGGCGGTCGCGGCGTTTTCCGAGGCGTACCGGAAGCAGGTTGGCTCGGAAGGCGAGCCGGAGTGAGCGTGGCCCGATTCGCGTCGTAATGAGATTGGCGTCTCGATAGGTTTCGATCGGGGAAAGAGGAAAACGATGTCTGACGGATCTTGCGACAACGTGACGGACCTCCTTCTCGGCAGGCAGATGGATCTGCTCGAGCCTGATGAGCGTGAGCGCCTGGAAGAGGCGATCGCGGCGGACCCGTCGCTGAAGACCCAACAGGAAAGACTCGCACGTCTCCTCGGCCCGCTGGATGCGTGGCAGCCGGCGCCCTCGCCGAAGCATTTCGTTCAGTCGATCATGGCTCGGGTTGAAGGGGCCGATGTTCCGCAACAGGACGAACCGGTCGAGACGATCAAGTTCGATCGATCGTTGGTTACGTCGCCGTCGGAATCCGACGGCTCGATGATGCCGTCGTTGATGTCGTTCAGGGACGTGCTGGCGGTTGCGGCGTCGATTCTGATCATCGTGGGCGTGTTCGTTCCGAGCTACTACGGGGTTCAGCGGCGGGCGCAGCAGGCCCAGAACACGGCGGGTGTGAGCGGCCTCGGTGAGGCCATTGGGAGCTACGCTCGCGACCACAGCGCTTACTCGCCGACGCCGGGGTGGCGGGGCACGGTGTCGTACATCCCGCAAGGGGTGCTGGAGGATGAGCACGCGAGCAATACGGGCCATCCGTTCCTGCTCGTGCAACCCCGTCCCCGCAAGTACGTCAATCCGAAGCTGCAGGTTGTCCCGGGACACGGCGAGGATGCGGTGCTCCCGACGGAGGGTGAGGGCCAGCAGGACCTCGACCTCTCAGGCGACTCGTGGCAGAATCTGCCTCGGCCGGTCTTGCATTTGCGGCTCCATCCGAACGTCGTGATTCCGGGTGACCTCCTTCAGGGCGTCAAGAAGGGGCGTCTGCGGCTGCAGCTCACTCCTCTCGACGGGGCGCTGTCTCGGGAGCCCGAGGGTAACGCGACCGTGACCGGCGACGGACAGGGCGATGAGCCCGCGACCTACCTCGGCGTCAAGATTCCCAAGGATGCCAACGATAGCCTCCTCGTTCAGCCCAAGTAGCGACTCTCAATAGGCGCGCCCCTGAGCCGCATTTCCTCGAAGCGACAATGCATGAATTGAAGCGCCGCTCGAACCCCCCCAAACGGGCGTGAAGTTAGTCCTTGCTTTGATGGCGGACGAATTCGAGGCTGTCTACGATTGATATAGGACGGTCCGCGTTTGCGTTGGCCGTCCCGCTCCCCCGACTTTCTCCCCGATAGATCGGAGGGTCCTATGAAGCCGCGATGGTTCTCCCGGGAAGACGGGGACCTCGGTGGTCGTCCGATTCCGGCGTTTCTCGAGCCGAAGGTCGTGAACGCCTACCTGAGCATGCTCGGTCAATTCTTCTACGCGCAGCAGGGCAAGGAGACGCTGCCGCTGGGATACTAGCGATGGACGCCTGACGCTTGGGTGGTTGTCTGGGGAGGCGCCGCGTGCCAGTGGCGCCTCCCCGACGTATTTGTGTCTCGATGGTCAATGATGGTCAGGATGATTGATCCAGGCCCTGTAACACCAGTAAGTTAGCGAATCCTAACGTTGTCCGGGCAACTCCTCTCCCGTAGGATTAGATAGGGAAAGGTAGCGCACCTTTCTGATGTAGGGATCACATCTCTCGACACGGAGGTACAGTTCATGTCCGCTCGTACCCCTCGTAGCGGCGCACGATCGCAGGGATTCACGCTGATCGAGCTGCTGGTTGTCGTGGCGATCATTGCCCTGTTGATTTCTATTCTGCTGCCGAGTCTTAGCAAGGCGCGGGCGCAGGCAAGGACCACACTGTGTGCGTCGCGGATGTCCCAGTACGCCAAAGCATTCTTCATGTATGCCGACGACTTCGGCGAGATGTTTCCCTTCATTTGTTACGGTCGGGGTGTGGACGATAGCGACCCCCTCATGGGGCCTGCACACGCGAAGATCATCGATCGTGAGAACTGGCTGGCGGGGCCCAATGAGCTTGATATCGTTTGGGATCAACCGGAGGAGAACTGGCCTTCGAATTGGGCCAACAACGGTTGGCTCTTCACATACACCCGATTTGAAACCCTTTACCGCTGCCCGGAGTTCGAGAGGGTCAACAGCTCGCTGTGCCATCAGAACAAATACAACTTCAGCCGCTGCATTACTGGGCGCAAAGGGAGGGTTGACTTCGACGAGAAGGACAACGGGAACTGCCGAACGCCGTATGCCATCGGTTTCGATGGGCCGATCGTCAAGCCGAGTACCGTTTACGCGAGTTCGCGGCTTCCGCTGGTTGTGGACGAGGACTGGTTTGGCTATGTGGCCTATCCGGGGGACATGGGTTTCAGTTGGGACAAGACCGATCCGATCATGGACATCGTCGACTCCTACATCGGTCCGTACCATGGCGCCCCGATCGAGGGCGTGGTTTACGACAAAAACGAATGGGACTGGAGGGGTAGAAAGCCGGGCAGTGTTGCCGCGTACGACGGTCACGTGGAGTTGGTTCGGGACGCCTTTCCCGCAGAAGACGGACGTTCGGGCGGCCGCCCGATCCCCGTGTTCTATCATCCCGTGCTCCAGACGAAGATACTTGAGGCCTACCTGGAGATGCTCGATACGCTCTTCTACGCTCAACAGGGCAAGCCGACGTCTCTGGTCGCCTATTAGTGCCCGTTCCAACGTCAGGTGACGAACGTCCGCGGGAGGGTGAGGCCGCTGGCTCAGTCAAGCGAGTCGGTTTCGGCAGGGGGTTCGCGCCCTCCCCTTGAGATTCACGCAGCGCATCAGATGACTGGCGACGTATCTTCGCCTCCGGGCTCCGCGGCGCGGGCGGGACCCTCAGCCGCGAGATTGATCAATTGACCAGTTGGTCACGAGTGCAATAGAGACTGCAGGACCTTCGCCGCCCCGCTCCGCCATCGCCGGACCGTCGCCCGCCCGGCGGCGATGCGTTTCCGGTCGATGTCTAGTCGCAGGTTTCCGGCCATGCCTTGTCCTTTGCGGTCCTTGATTGCCTGGACGGGGTCGAGGGTGTCGAGCTGGTCGAGCTCGGCGGCGACCTTGCGGTAGGCGTCGCGGAAGGGCATGCCGGCGGCGACGAGCTGTAGGGCGCGGTCGACGGCGAAGACCTCGCCGGCGAAGCCTGCCTTGAGCCGATCCTTGTTGACCTTCAGCTTGCTGAACGTGACGTTCATCACGCGGACGCAGTCGATGGTCAGGTTGACGCCGCGGATGGCGGCGCCCTTGGTCTGCTGGAAGTCGCGGTTGTAGCCGCTGGGCAGGGCGGTGTAGATGCCGATGACCTCGTCGTGGCAGGCGATGATGGAACGGGTCTTGGCCCTTGTCAGCTCCAGGCCGCAGGGGTTCTTCTTCTGGGGCATGATGCTGCTGCCGCTGGTGAGCTCGTCGGGGATCGTGAAGTAGCCGAACTCGGGCATCGAGAAGACGATCAGGTCCTGGCTGACGCGGCTCAGGTCGGCGGCGATTTGCGCGCATGCGGCCAGGATGATGGACTCGATCTTTCCGCGGCTGTTGTTGGCGTAGAGGACGTTGTTCTGGGCCTTTGCGAAGCCGAGCAGCCTGGCGGTGTAGGCGCGGTCGATGGGGACGGGCACGCCGTAGCTTGCGGCCGATCCGAGGGGGCACTGGTCGTTGAGGGCGTAGGCGGTCTTGACGAGCTCGAAGTCGTCGAGGAGCGCCTCGAGCCAGGCGCCGGCCCAGAGGCCGACCGAGGAGGGCATGGCCCGCTGCATGTGGGTCCGGCCGACCATGGGGACGAGCTTGTGGCGGTTGGCGAACTTGGCGAGCGTGCCGGTGAGCTGGAGGATGGCCTCGCCCAGGTCGATGAGGCGCCGGCGGGCCCAGAGGCGCGTGTTGACGATGACCTGGTCGTTTCGGCTGCGGGCGGTGTGGATCCGCTTGCCGATGTCGCCGAGCTTGGTCGTCAGGCGGTTCTCGATGGCGGTGTGGACGTCCTCCTGGTCGAGGGAGATCTTGAACCTGCCGGCGCGTCCGTCGGCGGCGATGGCGGCGAGCTCCTTGCGGAGCCGCTGGACGTCGCGCTGTGACAGGATGCCGGCCTTGGCCAGCGTCATGGCGTGGGCGACGCTTCCCAGGCAGTCGGCCTCGACCATCTCTAGATCGAGCACGTGGTCGTCGCCGACGGTGAAGCGGTGGACGGTTTGGTTGACGTCGTAGCCTTTGTCCCAGAGTCGTTTTGGTTTCATGGTCTCACATGGGGCGCCTATGACCGCGATTCGCATGCGCCACGGCTAGAAGCACGGGGCGAGCTAACGGCGGTCGGCGGCACGAGCCTCACTCATCAGGTCTGCCAAGCCAGAACTCCCGTACCTTCTCGAAGTGCCCTAGCCTGGAGTGGATCTTCTCGATCTCCCTCGGGTAGAACTGGAGCATGACCTCACAGAGCTCCAGCATCCATTTCTTGCGAGAGAACTGAGGTCGCAGCGTGATTCTGTTCGAGTCGGTTATCTGGATCTGTCCCCATCCCAGCGCCCCGACGGTCAGGCAATCCCAGTCCAGGAACTCGATGGGTACGAGGACCACCTCCGATGCCCTGCAACGCATACCCTCAAGGCCGTACTTAACGACCAGGACGACGAAGTAGTTGTTGTCGTCCTCGTAGAAGCGCGAAATGCGTTCCACCGAGGTCAGGTTGGGCATGTTGAACTTCGTGTCTTGGCGATGGGTCTTTACGTCGACCACATAGTACAGCCCATCGGAATCCTTGAAGGCCAAGTCCGCCATGGCGCGTCGCGCAAAGCCGGCGGAGTATTCCGAGCAGTGCTCACCCAGTATTGACTCGAGGTTGTCTCCCAGGATTTCCGCAATCGCGTCTCCGGCCGCCCGCGTGCTCCTTGCGGTGTCGGGGGAGAGGAAGTTCGGGTGTCCGTTCAGGAAGGATTTCACGTTCTCTTGAACCGTCTTGTAGTCGTCGGTAAGGAACAGTCGGCTCTTCATTCGCTCCCTCAATCGCGCCCAGCCTAGGAGAAGAGCATTTGCTCGCCGGCGGCCACGGGCGTCCGATTCCCATTCTTCTTTTGCTCGTTCAAGCTGTTCCTTTCCCAGAACACACCGTCCTGGTAACCTTGGATGGACTTATCATGCCTTGCGAGGTGGAGCCGTTTCTCGGCGAGGAGGCAGTAGGTTTCATCGACCTCGATTCCGGCGAAGTGGCGGTCAAGCTTTTTGGCCACTACCGATGTCGTGCCGGAACCCAGGAACGGATCGAGAACGACGTGACCCTTGTTTGAAGAAGCAAGAATGACCTTTGCCAGCAGCTTCTCGGGCTTCTGGGTAGGATGGTCCGTATTCTCGGGCATCGACCAGAATGGCACGGTAAGGTCGGTCCAGAGATTGGAGGGATGGCTGATACGAAACCTGCCTTGGTCCGTTTCGGCCCAGTCCTTCGGCCTGCCGGAATCATCCGTATAGGGGGCGATGACTCGTCGCTTGACCTTGACGGTGTCAACATTGAACGTGTAGTCATCCGAGACGGTACAGAACCAGATGTCCTCGCCGCAGTTCTTCCAGTTGCTCTTGGCTCCCCGTCCCTTCTCTCGCTCCCACGTGATCCGGTTTCTGACCACGAAGTACCTCTGCACGACGCGATGAATCGCCGCGGATGATCGCCAATCACCGCAGATGTACAGGGAGGCAGTTGGCCTGAGGAGGCGGGGAAGTCTGGCGACCCAGAGATCCAGCCATTCCTCGTATTCATCAAGCTGACGCCGGGAGAACTTAACCTCGTTGAAGGACTTGGTCAGATTGTAGGGCGGGTCGGCGAACACCAGGTCGAACGAGGCGGACGGAAGCCAGTCCATGATGTTGAATGCGTCCCCGCATATCGTCGAGTCCAGGACTTCCGGCAGGGCGACGGGCCCATTGACCCGCTTGACTCGCTGGCCATAGTCGTTGCGGTCGTTGTCTTGCAGGACGAGCGTGCGATTCCTGGGGGCACGACCTTGCTTGAGATCAGCCATTTTGAGCCCTCAGTGGAAGGTCGTGAACGGCGGCATTGACCACGTCCAGCTTCCATGCACGGCCTGCCGCGCCGGTTTCCATCTTACTGTCTCTCGCACTCCTGGGCAAAGGCGTTGCCGGCACTAACATCGACGTCGTGACCTTCGTTTGAGAGTCGTTTCAGCGTTGTCGTGGCGTCGTGCTGTTCCGGCGTTGGGCCGGATGTCATCGAAGATCGTCGTCTTCGAGTGATCGGCGGATCTCGGCGAGCCGCTCGCGGAGAACGGCCGGAAGGACCTCATCAAACGCATCGGTGAGGAGCCCGACGCTGAGCATGTCGCCGACGTGGGCGCGGTCGATGTCACGGTTCGACGTGAGCTTCATGCGGACCAAGGCGGGCAGATCGAGCACCCAGAATCCTTCGGGATCCTGGACGGCTTCGGTCATCGAGGGGGCCGGGCAGGCATAGGAGGGCCGAACCAACTCGTCCGCCCAGACCAAGTGGACGCCCGATCGACGGCTGGGCTCGTCGGGGTCGATGAAGCGCACCAGACTCCGCAGGTCCTGCCGCTCGAAACCAAGTCCTTGTATGGTGCTTGTGATGGCCTCCAGGTCGGAACGCTCCACAAGGAGGTCGACGTCCTTGGTCGCCCGAGTCGCGCCGGGATCGACGCGCGCGACCCAAGCGGCGACGGCGTTTCCGCCGACGACGGCGTAACGTATTCCCGCCGCATCCAGGGCGGCCGTAACGCGTCTGAGGCGCCTTTCAACGCGGTCCACGGCCATCACGTAAGCTCCGAACGAAACGCGCTGCATCACGGCATGATTGTACGGTTTTGAGGACGGGAAGGCCAATGGGGCTTCCTCTTGGGTCAGTATTACCGGGGGCAGCTACTTGGGCTTGTCGGCCAGGATCGATTCGACGGCCTTGGCGATCCGTTTGCCACGGAGCTTCATCGCGGCGATCTTGCCGTCGGGGGCGATGAGCAGGATGGTGGGGATTCCGCGGACGTCGTAGGCCTTGCCGACGTCGCTGTTGAAGCCTCCCTTGGCGAAGGCTTGGATCCAGCCGAGCTTGTTCTTGTCGGCGTATTTGCGGGGCGCGTCCGGGGTCTGATCATACGAGAGCCCGATCATGGCGAAGCGCGGGTCCTTGCCGAACTGGTTCCAGACGTCCTTTAGGTTGGGCGTCTCGGCCTTGCACGGGCCGCACCACGTGGCCCAGAAGTCGAGGAGGACGACCTTGCCCTTGAAGTCGGCCAGCCTTAGCGGCTTGCCGTCGAGGGTCTGGACCTCGAAGGCTGGGGCGACGTCGCCGACTGCGAGCTTGGGCGGCGGGGGGAACTTGACCACGATCTGGCCGAGGTCGAGCGGTTCGTCGGTTCGCAGGCCTTCGATCGGCGGCACGGTGAACTTCAAGGTGGCGCGGCCGGAGGCTTTGCCGAAATCTTCGCCCTTCTTGGCGACCTCGATCTGGCCGGTGTAGTCGCCGGGGGGGACGTCGTCGATTCGGAATTGGCCGTCGCTCTCGACGTCCGCGACGTAGCTTCGGTGGGATCGCCATTCGGCGAGTCCCTTCTCGCTGCGGTAGTACTTCTTGTACCAGGCCTGGCGGTCGTCTTCGGACAGGTCTTTGGGCGGGCTGGTTCTATCCGTTACGAGCCAGACGCGTCGGAACGATCCGCCTTGGTACTCGAGCTCGAGGCCGGAGTCCTGGGGCGGGACGACTTGGCCAACGACGGGCCTGCCGGTGCCGCCGATCTGGACCGTGACGGTCTGCCCGGGGGCCAGCGCGAAGGGGATGGCGTGGCTGAGGGTGAATCCGGGCGACCTAATCGTGCCGATGCGTTGCTCGAATTTCTTGAACAGGCCGACGCGCCACTCGCCGGGGGGGACGTTCTCGAAGACGAACCTGCCGCGGTGATCGGTCTTTGTCCGGTGCTCCTGGATCGAGCCTTTCCTTTGGCTGGGCATCGGATCGTTCTTGATGAGCTGAACGTCGGTTGCTGGGGTCGGCTTTCCGCCGATCTTGACGACGCCTTCGACGCGGCCGGGTCTTTGGGGATCGTCGAGTTCCTTGGCGTGAGTTGCGGACGCGAGGTATCCGCAGAGCGTTGCGAGGATGGCAGCGGTGAGCCAAGGTGATGCGGTTCGAGCTTGGTGGCTGACGGCGGTTCTTGTCATTGCTTGTCCTCTTGTAGAGAGGCCTGCCGTTATGTTGGGTGCGGCGTACGTCTTACGATTGGCGAGGAATTCGAGTTCCCCACCGCTGAAGCGATGGGGCACCCGCCCTGCCTGGGTTCGGCTCCCAAGGAACTCAGCAGCTCCTCTGCATTGCCGGTTGCGTACCGCAACTAAGAAGGCTCGGCAGGAGCCTCGCCCTCCCCTCGGCATTCTCTCGGGCTGCTGGACGGCTTGTGACGGAACATTGTCCGGAGATGGACGTGGCCACGCAAGCGTGGCCACGTATTCCCTGCATCCTTGGCTGTTGTCACTTCTCGCTTCGTGCTCTGCTCTTTCTATTTCAGCTTCTCGGCCCGCTTGGCCAGGATCTGGAACGGGAGTCCGCGGATCGCGGCGGCGTCGCGACACTGCCGCTGGTCGAAGCCGCTGGCCTTGATGCTGCGGATCTCGCGGCTGAAGAGCGACGTCTCGGACTCGCGTGCGACGATCTCGATGTTGCCCTTGTAGAGCTTGACCTTGAACTTGCCACAGACCGGTCTCTGCGTGGCGGCGATGAAGGCGTCCAGGGCGCCCTTGAGCGGGTGGTACCACTCGCCGTGGTAGGTCATGACGGCCCACTGGTCCTCGACGATCTTCTTGAAGTGGATCTCTTCCTTGGTGAGGCACTGGGCCTCGAGGTCGCGATGGAGCTTGAGGAGGACATGGGCGGCGGGGGCCTCGTAGATCTCTCGGCTCTTGAGGCACATGATGCCGTCCTCGAACATGTCGATCCGCCCGATGCCGTTTCGCCCGGCGATGACGTTGAGCTTCTCGATCATCGTGTCGAGCTTGACGGCCTTGCCGTTGAGCTTGGTCGGCAGGCCCTGCTCGAACTCGATCTGGACGACGTCGCCCTTGGCCTTGGCCTTCTCCGGCGGGACGAGCCATATCCAGATGTGGTCGGGCAGCTTCTGGTTCAGGTCGATGGCTCCGCTGGCGATGCTACGGCACCACATGGTCTTGTCGTCGCCGCCGGTGATGATCTCGTTGACGGGCACGCCCCAGGCCTTGCAGAGCTTCTCCTCCTCGGCCCGGCCCAGGTCGAAGTCTCGAACGGGCACGAGCACTTGCAGCTCCGGCGCGAACATCTTGAAGACGTTGTGCATTCGGTACTGGTCGTTGCCCTTGCCGGTGGAGCCTTCGAGGACGGCGTCGCAGCCGAGCTGACGGGCCTTGAGGGCCACGATTCGGGCGACGAGTTGGCGCGTCATGCTGGTCGAGACGGGGTAGCCGTTGTAGTCGCTGTTGGCGCGGATGGCCTTGGTGAGCCACTCGTCGCAGAACTCCTTCTTGGCGTCGATGAGGATGGGCTTAACCTTGAGGGCCTTAGCCTTCCTGTTGCCCTCGGCGATCTCCTCCTTGCCCTGGCCGACGTCGATCGTGATGGGCACGATCTGCTTGGCCTTGTACTTACGTCGGAGGAGCTCAACGGCCAACGACGAGTCCAAACCGCCCGAATAAGCCAACGCTACCTTTTTGACCGGCGCCACCGTGGCCGCATCGATCTTGGCGAGGATTTCCTTCAACGACATGGGAGGTGCTCTCCTTCTCTATCCGGCATACTGACTCTGACACCCAGAGTTACAAGCGGCGTATTGTAGAGGCAGGAAAGCCGCAGTTCCAGGGTTAACCGTTGGGATTCGCCGGTGTTTCGACGTCGTCGGGGGCTGGTGTCTGGTGTCTGGACGCATCGACCACGGTCGGTACAATCGTGGCCAGCACTCGATGTCGCTGACGGAAACCAAGGGGAATCATCTTGTACGAGCTTTCGCCGCCTGCCGTCTACGTTCATGAATCCGTGGCCGACAACGAGACGTATCGGGGCAGGGCCGAGGGGGTCGTCAACGCCCTAGCCGAGCCGGTCGAGCCGATCGTCTTCTCGGACGAGGACCTGCCGGATTTGGTCAACAAGCATGGACTTATCGAGAACCGCAAGCCCATGGGGACGCTTGCCGAGGTGCGCGATCCGATCTTGATGTTCAACACGTTCCGGTTCGACGGACGGGGCGACGAGGAGGTCGCGCGGTTCAAGGCGCTCGGGATCGAGTCGGAGGATCTGATCCGCGAGCTGCTCGGGTATCGCGCGTTTCACTGGTCGTGCTACAACCAGGAGGGCGATCCGCACCGGCACGACAAGGTCTGCCGGCCGTGCTGGCGGGTGCATCTGCAGCACGGGTGCGCGCACCGGTGCGATTACTGTCCGCTGGGGGGGCTGCTCGTCTCGATGGTCAACATCGAGGAGTACTGTGAGCACTTCGGGCGGTTGGTCGAGCGTCATCCGTGGCAGAAGACGTACCTGTTGGACGACGACGGGGATCCGCTCTGCCTGGAGCCGGAGCACGGCTGCCTGGGCCCGCTGATCGAGTGGTTCGGGACGCTCGACGAGCGGTATCTGATTATCCACACGAAGAGCTGGAACACGGGGTGGATGGAGGACCTACGGCACAACGGCAACACGATCATCGTCTGGAGCGTGACCGGCCCGAAGCAGAGCGCGCTGATCGAGCCGAAGACGGGCACGACGGAGCAGCGGATCGAGGCGGCTCGGGTCGCGGCCGAGGCGGGTTATCAGATTCGCTACAAGTTCAAGCCGATTATCCCCGTGGTCGGGTGGCGCGAGGAGGCGGCTGAGACGGTCAAGATGATGTTCGATCGGACGAAGCCGGATATCATCAGCCTGTGCGTCTACATGTGGCAGGACGTTGAGACGATGGTGGAGCGTCTCGGGACGGAGTTGCTCGATCCGGAGTGCCTTCGGGCGGCCTATGACGAGCGAGCGTCGGTGGAGAATACGCGGACGAGTCCGTTCCCGCCGCGGATCCGCGCGATGATCTACGAGCATTACCTCGGCGAGATCCGCAAGCACGATCGGGACATCCCGGTCTCGCTTTCGACCGAGAACTTCGCCATGTGGAAGGCGTTCGAGGACAGGCTTGGCATGACGGCGACGAACTACGTTTGCGGGTGCGGACCGCAGAGCGTCCCGGGGGCCAAGAAGCTGACCGATCACGCGTTCAAGGTGGCGGTCAGGCACCCGGACGAGGTACCGGCCTCTGTTCTGGGCTTGGAGGCGCCGACACTGTCTCCGGCGCAGGAGGAGGAGTCGTAGGGTCGTCTGGGATCGCGGCGCGGAAGGCCGGACTACTCGGCGATTCTCGCGAAGACGACCCGTTTGCCGTCGCGATCGTTGACCACGACCGTCGTTGGGTTGAGGTAGGCCACGTCCTGCAGCTCGAACGGCGCCCGACCCGGCTGGATCGTCTTGCTGTCGAGGCTCGGGTCGATCAGGTAGAAATCCTTGCCGTGGGAGTTCACGACGAATCGCTTGGTCGAGGGCAGATAGTCCAGGCCCTGGATGCCGTAGGGGCACTTGAAGCCGATCTTGAACGATCTGACGGGTTTGAACTCGGCGTCGAACTGGACGACGTAGTCGTCGTGGTCGTTGTCCCAATAGGACTCGGCCACGTAGAAGTGCCCGTCGTAATAGGCGATGCCTCCGGCGCAGACCTCGAACTTGGCTCCGACGTCGTGCTCGGCGAGCCTCTCGAGCGTCTTGGCGTCGTAGACGAAGACCCAGTGCTTACGCGTGCCCGCCTTGGCGCACTCGGAGACGGCGGCGTAGATCTTTCCGTCGTGGTGGCAGATGCCGCCGTGGTGCCAGCGGGCCTTGGCGCTCTTGGCGAGCAGCTTGCCGGTCATGTCGTACTTGGACAGGTAGAGGGTGGCCTGGACGTAAACGTGCTTGCCATCGGTTGCGATGCCTTGCTGACCGCCGACGGTCTCCGGGAACGATCTGAGAATCTCGAGCTTCAAGGGTTTCGCCTTTCGGTTCGTGGCGGTCTTGCGTACCGCGTCGT
Source organism: Phycisphaerae bacterium (assembly GCA_016927755.1). Taxonomy (GTDB): domain Bacteria; phylum Planctomycetota; class Phycisphaerae; order UBA1845; family JAFGLZ01; genus JAFGLZ01. The sequence goes on along the minus strand of JAFGLZ010000115.1, from coordinate 28,286 downwards.
TCTCGGGCGAGGATCCGAGCGCCAGGTGGGCGGGCGAGACGAAGGCCAGCAGCACGCCCATCACTCGTCTTGTTGTATCGGAGGCAACTGACTTCATCGACGTTTCTCCGGGCGGAAGGCCATCTCGATCAGCCCTGCCGAAGGGCATTGGATCCCGGCGGGCTTCATCGTAGATAACCTGCGGGAGCTTCGTCAAACGCCACGGTCGTCCATCCCGTTGACGGCGTCGTGGTTCAGATGGAGCCGGATCTTGTGGGGAAGAAGGTGGAGGCGGGGGAGCTGGTCATGAGGATCGCGCCGGCGGGGGTGGCGACGAGCAGGCCGGTCAGGCCGGTTCACTTGAGGGGCGGCGGCGCAGGGGGGACAGGCGCGATACCGGTGCCGGGAAGGGCGAGATAGCGGGCTATGCTTCGAGATCGACGTGGAAGTGGCCGGTATCGTCCTGGGTAATGCCCTCGGCGTCTTCGTGGGGCGTCTCATGGTGCTCTTGGTGTTCTTCCTCGCCTTCGGCGAAGTTCCGTCCCTGGCCGGCGAGTCCGCCCCGGTCGGCGGTGACGGTCATGTCGCCTTCGTCTGCCACGACGTCCTGCTCGCGCTGGGCGGCCTTATCCGCGACTTTCCTAGCGATGGAGATGCGCTGATTGACCTCGCTGTCCTGGGCACCGCTCGCGTTGTGCTGCTGCAAGCCTGCCAGGAGAACGGAGGCCGGTATGTCAGGGGGGATGCCGGACATGGCTGATCCTGCCTAGCGAAACTCTTCCTTTACACTTATCGGCAGCAGGCTCCCAATCGCTTAACGCCGCACGTCAGCCGCGTGCTCGCGTTTCTTATCGGACATCCGAGTGGAATGGCCCTAGACTCGCAGCTCGCGTTTGCGCTCGTTGAGCTGGGCCTTGAGCCGGCACAGGATCGACGAGTGCATCTGCGAGACGCGCGACTCGCTCAGGTCGAGCGTGGAGCCGATCTCCTTCATGGTCATCTCTTCGTAGTAGTACAGGAGGATGATGAGTCGCTCGGCTCGGGTCAGGCCCTTCGTGACGAACTCCTTGAGGTCTCGCTTCTGGATCTCGGTGACGGGGTCGCGTCCTCGCTTGTCCTCGAGCACGTCGATCTCGCGGACGTCCTTGTTGCTGTCCGTCTCGAAGTACTTTCGGTTGAGGGAGACGAGGGTGACGGCCGTGGCGTCGCGAAGCAGACGGTCGAACTCCTCCCGGGACATGTTCATCCGGTGGGCGATCTCGTTCTCGGAGGGCAGCCGACCCAGCTCGGCTTCGAGCTGCTTGCTGACCGAGTCGAGCTTGTGCGCCCTGGAACGGACCAGCCGCGGGACCCAGTCCATCGTCCGCAGCTCGTCGAGAATGGCGCCGCGGATCCGAGTCGCGGAGTACGTCTCGAACTTGACGCCGCGATCGAGATCGAACGCGTCGATGGCGTCGATCAGGCCGAAGAGGCCCGCGGACATGAGATCGTCCAGCTCGACCTCGTCCGGCAGCTTGGCGCAGATGCGTTCCGCGTTGTACTTGACGAGCGGAAGGTATTGCTCAATGAGCTTGTTTCGGAGCTCCTCGCTGGCGTTCTTCTTGTACTTTTTCCAGAGTGCAAGGACATTCTTTTCGATCTTGGCTTTCGTAGCCATCCGGCTCCTCCTTGAGCGACAGCTCTATGAGGGTGAGGGGTGCTGACTCCAGGACCTGTCCGGTGCGACCCGGACGGATCCGCATCACCTATCCCGCGCGCAACCCGGCTCCTTCCGGCCTGCCCACGGTGCTTGCCACAGGAATCTCGTCCAGCGGATCGTCCTCCTCCGACTCGGCGGCCTGGGCCGCCTCCCGGGCGAGCATTTCCAGTTCCATCAGTTTTCGACTGTGCTCGGCGACGGCCGTCTGGCCGATCCAGCCGGCGGTCAACCCGATGATCAGGAAGATGACCAGCATCCACAGCGCGCGGGCGAGGATCACCTCGGTCGGGTTTTCAACGGCCAACCCGCGAAGGATCGTGACCGCAAACGCCAAAAGGGCAGTGCATGCGCCGCAAACGCGGACCATCGGCAACGTCCCTGTCGCTAGGCCGCGGCCATCCGTGCCGCGGCGAAAACCCCCTGGTGTCGGAAGACGCTAGAAGAAGAAGTTCGCCACCCTGCGAAAGAAGCTATCTTCCGACCGGCCCGCGAACGTCTCGCGGGCGAGCGTGTTGGCCACGGCCGCCAGACACGTGCTGGCGGGCGACCTCGGGTACCTCAGGATCACCGGCACGCGATGGCGAACCGCCAGCGCCACGTGCTCGTCCTTAAGCACGTACCCGGTGTTGTCCACATCCATCCGGAGAAAGCGTCGTGCCACTTCGGAAAGCCGGGCGGCCGACGACCGGGCCTCGCTGCTGTTCGTGGCGAGGTTCACCACCGTTCCGATCGACGCGGTCGTTCGCTCGCGCGACAACACCTTGATCGTCGCGTAGGCGTCGGTCAGCGCCGTGGGCTCCGGCGTCGTGACGACGAGCACGTGATCGGCCGCGGCGGCGAAGGTGATGACGTTTCGCGAGATCCCCGCGGCACAGTCCAGCACGACGACGTCCGCGAGCGACTCGAGCTGGAGCATCGATTGGACGAGGTTGTGCCGCTCGAATTCGCTGAGGTTCGCCAGGCGCCCGACGCCGGACGTGCCGAGGATCAGCTTGATGCCGCCGGGGGCGTCCACGAGCACCTCGTCGATGTTCTTCTCGCCGCTGATGACGTGCCCCAGGTTGTATGGGGCCTTGACGTCCAGCAGCACGTCGGCGTTGGCAAGGCCCAGGTCGGCGTCGATGAGCACGACGCGCTGACCGCGCGCGGCCAGACAGATGGCGGCGTTCACCGCCAGATTCGTCTTGCCCACCCCGCCCTTGCCGCTGGTCACGGCGACGAGACGGCTGACGCCTCGGCTCTCGCGGACGAGCGCCCGCAAGCGATCGGCTTGGTCGGACGTTCCGCTCATGCCTGTTGCATCGGGCTCCATGTGCATGCCGACAAGTCTCGATGTCCCAAGATCAGCCTGGCCAACTCGGTGGCGCTGCCGACGCCAATGTCGTCGGGCACGTCCTGGCCCATCGTCACGTAGCTGAGTCGCTGGTTCACCTTGCGAACGGCCTCCAGGATCACGCCGAACCCGACCGCCTCGTCGAGCTTGGTGAGGATCAAACGGCTGGCCCCGAGGCGGCCGAATCGCTCGACCGCCACGCGGAGGTGTCCGGCCGTGGCCGTGCTCGAAAGCACGAGATGGATCTCATCGGGCTCGATCGAGCTCAAGAACGTCTTGAGCTCGTTGAGACGAATGGTGTCATTGTGGCTGCGTCCGGCGGTGTCGATCAGGATCAGGTCCATCCACCGCATCTCGTCCACGGCGTCCCTGAGCTCCTCGGGAGACAGGACGACCTTCAGGGGCACGTCGATGATGCGGGCGTATGCCTTGAGCTGATCGACGGCGGCGATTCGATAGGTGTCGATGGTGATGAGGCCGACGTTCTTTCGCTCATGAAGCTTGAAGTGCGCGGCGAGCTTGGCGACGGTGGTGGTCTTGCCGACGCCGGTCGGTCCGACCAGCGCCACGACCTTGGCCCGGCCGAGGGGTCCGTCGAGACGGATGGGCCCGGCTTCCGGGATCATCGAGGCCACGTAGTCTGTCAGGCGCTGCTGAACCAACGTGCCCTCCCGCAACTGCTCGCCGCTTAAGTCGTGTCGAACCTTGCCGAGGAGGTCATGGGCCAACTCGTCGGCCACGTGTTGTTGGAGCAAAGAGGTGTAGGTGTCGAGAAGCTCCGCCGGGACCGCGCCACCACTGCTCCTACGCGTTTCATCGATCATCTGCTCGACGAGCGAGCGGATGTGGCCCATCTCAGATAGAAGCGACTCGTTGACTTGCGTGCCCGTCGAGTCCGAGGGCGCCGGACGGTTGTCGCAGATCTTGGAAGTGGCGACGTCCTCGCTCGAACGCTGGCTTATCTTACTCCGCGTCCAGGTCGGCGGCAAGTTTTTCGTCTTGGTTTGCCGAGTGGCGGTGATCTCAACGACGTTCCTGCCGCCGAACCCCAGGAAGCCGCCTCGCTTGAAGGTTCGCGTGTGAAGGATCACGGCGTCTCGGCCGAGCTCCTTCTTGACCTTCTGCAAGGCCCCAGCCATCGAGCCGTCACGATACGTTTGCAGATTCATCGCTCAGCACCACCATACCCAACGATTTCACGTCGATCCCCCGGACGATCTCGTTGTACCCAAGCACGCCCACCTGCGGGAGGACCGGCTCGATCAGCCGCCGCACCCAGCTTCGGACCTGGGGCGAGCAGAGGATGACCGGGGTCCTGCCGCCGGCGGCGGGAATTGTCGCGTTGATCTGTGCGTTGACGGCCTCGACGATCGCGTTCTGCGTGGCGGGGGGCATGGTCAGATACGCACCCCGGTCGCTCCGGTCGATGTGCCCGTGGATCTGCTCCTCCAGCTTCGGATCCAACGTGATGCAGTGGACGGTGTTGGTGTCGTCTCGATGGATCTGGCAGATCGTCCGGGCCAGGGCGTTTCGGACGTACTCCGTCAAGACGTCCGTGTCCTTGGTTCGAGCGCCCCAGTCGCCGAGGGTCTCGAGGATCGTCTCCATGTCCCGGATCGGGATCCGTTCCCGCAGCAGGTTCTGGAGGACCTTCTGGACGTCGCCGGCCTTGAGGGGGTCGGGAATGACGTCCTCGACCACCTTGGGCGACTTCTCCCGGAGGTTGTCCAAGAGGCGGTTGGTTTCCTGACGGGTCAGGATCTCCGCCGCGTGTTGCTTGATGATCTCCGTCAGGTGCGTCGTGACGACGCCGGGGGCGTCCACCACCGTGTAGTTGCGGTGCTCGGCGGTGGCGCGCTCCTGCTCCGAGATCCAGTAGGCCTTAAGGCCGAAGGAAGGCTCGGTCGTCTCGATTCCGGGCAGAGGCTCCGTCGCCAGCCCGCTGTTGATCGCCAGCAGATGCTCGGGCATCGCCTCTCCCGTGGCGACATCCATGCCGCGGATCTTGATGTTGTACTGATTCGGCTCGAGCTGGACGTTGTCGCGGATGCGGATCGGCGGGACGATCAAGCCCATGTCCATGGCCATCTGACGCCGAAGCATGGCGATCCGGTCCAGTAGATCGCCGCCCTTGTTGCGATCGACGAGCTTGATCAGGCCGTAGCCTACTTCCAGCTCCATCGGGTCGGGGAGGAGCTGCTTCTCGATCGGCTCTGACTTGGCTGCCTGGGAGGCCTTGGTCTGGGCCTTCTCGGCCTCGACCCGAGCCGTGGCGTGTCGCGATCGGCTGAGCGTCAGTGCCATCACGACCAGCGAGCCCCCAAGGAAGATCAGGGGAAGCTTGGGCAGGGGGGTCAGGGCCAGCATCCCCAGGAACACCGCGGCCAGGGCCAGCGCCACGGGCTGGGCGCCAAGCTGTCCCAGGATCTCGTCGCCCATGTTCCGCTTGGCGGTCGAACGCGTTACCAGCATGGCCGCGGCGATCGAGACGATGAAGGCGGGGACCTGGGAGACGAGACCGTCGCCGATCGTCAGCTTGGTGAAGGTCTCGAGGCATTCGAACAGCGGCATGCCCGCCTCGACCATGCCCACGTAGATGCCGCCCAGGATGTTCACGAAGGTGATGATGATGCCCGCCACCGCGTCTCCGCGGACGAACTTGCTGGCCCCGTCCATGGCCCCGTAGAAGTCTGCCTCGGAGCTGATCTCCTGGCGTCGCCGCTTGGCCTCGGCCTCGTCGATCAGCCCGGCGTTGAGGTCCGCGTCGATGGCCATCTGCTTGCCGGGCATTCCGTCCAGGGTGAACCTCGCGGCCACTTCGGCGATTCGCGTGGCGCCCTTGGTGATCACGACGAACTGTATGACCACGATGATGATGAAGATGATGATGCCGACGGCGAGGGATCCGGCCGCGACGAACTGACCGAAGACCTCGATGACCTTTCCTGCCGCCTCCGTGCCCTGAGGACCGTTCGTCAGGATCAGCCGGGTCGTGGCCGTGTTGAGCACCAGCCTGAAGAGCGTCAGCGTCAGCAGCAGCGACGGAAAGACGCTGAACTCCAGCGGCCGGGTCATGTACATCACGCTGATCAGCACCACCGCCGAGATGGCGATATTGCCGGCCAGGAGGATGTCCATGAACCACGTCGGCAGGGGGATGAGAATAACGAGGATGAGGCAGGTCGCGCCAATAGGCACAACCATGCCGCGGTTGGCGGCAACGATCTGAAACGGTCGGGATTGCGCAACGGCAGCTAGAGGCATCCTTGCCCTATCTGTCTGTCGCTAAGAAACCAGAAGGTGATCCGTCACCCCTGGAGCCTTGAAGAGGCTTTTAGGTCAAGGATAGTATACGACAGGCTCCCGTCCGATAAAAGTCCTTAGTCGCCGATTTTCGGAAGATTTCCGTGGTGGGCAGGCGTGCGTGCACGAAGTCCGTCCACACTGATTCTCGGGAGCTGTCGGCGGGGGGGGAGGGTGAGTCGGTGGATGCTCGTAAGTCTTTTTAGGATAGCAACTAAGACATTAAGGTCACTTGCGTCGCGCTGGATCGGCCTTGACGGCCAGGGCTTTCGGCAGCCTGCATAGAGATGAAAGGTACGGCTCGGCACGAGGCAACGGACGCGCAACATGGTGGCGTTCCGTTATCGGGCGTTGGCTCGGCGGGGTGTTCTCAACGAATGGTGAAGGGCTCTGCCTCAGCGGTCGCGTCCCGACGGCGTCGGGCGCGAGGACCGCGATTCGGGTTCGTCGGCTCGAGCGTCGAGCGGCTTCTCGGCGGCCAGTGCTTGCATCCAGGCCGTTTCATCACGTCCCCCAGAGCAGGATCATGGAATCCGCCGCGTTCGGAGCGTCGTGAGATGGGCGAGTTCGACGCGCGAACCCAATTCGTTCATTGCCATGCGGGCATGACCATCGAGTGAGGCGTTACGTCAGAAGAGGCTGCGTTGCGACCGGCGGCGCGGAAACCAAAACGAAACGTGGGTCAGGCTTCCTCCCGTCTGACTCGTCGACTAGAATGGGGTCACGTATTCTGGCCGGGGGACGAGTCACCCCTCCTGACAAGGAAGCCACGGAAGCCCTGATGCACTTTGTCGTCATTGCCGCCTTCGCCTTAGTCCTCAGCGCGCGAACGCCCACGCGGTCATGGTGGCTGTTCGATTCCGCGTGGATGACCTACGGCTTCGTTGGCGGGCAAGTCCTGCTGATCGCGCTGCTGTCGCTTGTTTCCGGTCTGTGGGTCATGCGTCGGCTTCGGCGACGTCCCTGGGACGCCGATCCGGCCCAGCGGCTTTTCGGTTGGTCCGGCTCGCTGATCCGTACGTTGGTTCTAGTCTTTCTCGGGCTGGACGTGCTCGCCACGCCGTGGCCGGAGCTGGTTCGCAAGACGTGGGGTCTGGGCAAGATCGTTGCCGTCGACGACCTCGTGACGATGTTGCCGTTCTTCCTGGGCATCATCGTCTCGTGGGCGGTCCAATACCCGGCCGACAGCGCCATCCGCAACCTGGCGATGGAGCGGAGCGAGGCTGACGGGGGATCGCCCCGGCGCATCTGGCGTCTGAGCGACTACCTCATCTTCAACATTCGTCACCAGCTTCTGCTGATCGTGGTTCCGATGGTGGGCATCCTGATCGCCTACGACCTGGCGGCCAAGTACTCCGACAAGCTGTGGCAGTGGACGCAGCTTGACTGGGCCGAGCAGGCCGCCCTGATGATCTCGGCGGGGTTCATGTTCCTGATCTCGCCGGTCATTCTCCGGTACGTGTGGAGCACGCGGGTCTTGCCGGACGGCCCGCTCCGCCAGGGGCTGCAAGCGATCTGCGACCAGGTTGGACTGAAGTACCGGCAGATCCTCATCTGGCAGAGCGACGGGGTGGTGGTCAACGCGGCGGTGATGGGGTTGGTACCCCGGTTTCGCTACGTCCTGCTGAGCGACGGGTTGTTGGAGACGATGAAGACGGAGCAGATCGAGGCCGTCTTCGGGCACGAGGCCGGCCACGTCAAGCACCTGCATATCCACTTTTACCTGCTCTTCGCGGCGTTGAGCATGCTGATCGTGGGCGGTCTCTTGCTCATCGTCTACAACTACTTCCCGTACAACTACTGGAAGGGGTGGCTGCACGTCACCCGGGCCGAGTGGAACAACACCGTCGACCTCGTTGCGATGGGGCTCGTGCTTTTGTGCTGGATCTTCGGGTTCGGTTGGGTCTCTCGCCGGTTCGAGCGTCAGGCGGACATCTTCGGCGTCCGATGCGTGGGGCAGATCATGCCGGGGTGCGATCGGGAGTGCGTGGTGCATCATCCGCCGGCCGGCACGAAGGAGCGCGTTCGACGCAAGGCCCTCTGCCCGGGGGCGGCGGACGTCTTCGCCGAGGCGCTCCATCGCATCGCCGTGCTCAACGGCATCGCGCCGAAGGCGCGGAGTTGGCGACATAGCAGCATCGCATCGCGAATGGACTTCGTCCGGGCCCTGGCGGCGGACCCGAAGAAGTATCGCAAGTTCAAGCGGACGATCATCCTCACGAAGGCGCTGCTGGTTCTCGGCACCGCCGCGGGGTGCGCCTACGGCGCCTACTACTACTGGCCCGAGCACTTCATCGCGTATTGGACGCCGCGCGTGACAAGATGGTTCTTGGGTTGATAGCCGATTCGAGCCGAGGCCAACGCGGCAGCGAGATGTGTTGTCTGGGAACATTTTCGGCAGAGGAGGTCGGGGTCGCGGCAACCGATTGTTCACCGTTGACTGCGGTTTGCCGAAGAAGTAGGATGAGGGGTTGGAGGAGAGTGGTTGCGGGAGGGGTTGAGAACCGCCAGGGCAGCGTGCCCGGGGCGAGAAGTCAGTGAGACGCATACGGTCCGGGCAACGCGCATTCCTTGACAACCGATCGCCGCGAGCCATAATCTCTCCGTGACGAGAGAATGTGACCAGGGAAGGTCCAGGGGGTGACATGAAAGGAGAGATCATGACGCCGGATGAATGGCGATTGCTCGGCCAGATCTTCACCGAAGACGGCCCCATCAGGATCCTCGTCTACCGGTCCGTCGCGGCCGGGCGGGATGAGGAGCCGCGATACATTGCGCAGTCCCTTCGCTATGGGCAGACCGCTTCAGGCCGGGAGCCCGCGGAGGCTCTCCGTCGCGTCGTGATGCAAGTTGTGGCCTACCTCTCGGATTGTCTTCAGCACGAGTTCTGTCATGAGCTCAGAGACAACTGGGCGCCCAGCGAGGTGCTGCAGGCCTTCTCAATGGCCCGTCCGTTCCAGGATATCCCCGACGATCTCGCCCCGTTTTTCGAAACGAAACACGATCCGCAATTTCGCGACCGCGAGATGCTGGAAGTGAACGAGCTTCGGCAACCCCTCGAAAGCCTCGTAGAGCGTTTCGCCTGACTCGTTTGGGCAGTCGGCGCCGGTGGACGCAAGGGATCCAAACAGCCTAGCTCTACGCCAAGTCGGTCGTCGTAGGTGAGTGCATCTTCGAGGGGGTGAAAGGTCTCGTGCATGCAGCCCTTGTTGCATGCTCTCGGACTATGGCCACACCGCTGAGGACCTGGTTGGCTTCCTCGAGGGAATCCGAGAACTGGTGAATCCCAACGACAGACCTTTTCGCGTTGAGACAGCCAGGGACCTCTCATATCACAGGGCGATCAACGCGTTCTACTTCGTGCTCGTTCTCCAGAGATGGCAAGATGACAGGGAAGGCCAGTATTACTCGGACAGACTTCCGTGGACGGTCCGCGTGTATCCGGATCGGTCAATCCTCACGGGGAATCACGAACCGGTTCTGTGGGTGTGTAGGACTATCCTGGGCAACCAGTTGAAGCGCGTCTGGTCTATCAGGTGCGAGGAGCTAGTTGCCGAGGGACAAATCCTCCCCGAACAGCAGAAGGATCTCCGCTACCGATTCCTCCTTCGTCCGAAGGATGGATGCCTGGACAAGGAGTCCTTCCAGGACAAGTACCGTCTCCTTGACTTCTAGTCGTAGGAGGAGCAAGGTCGACCGGCGCAACGCGAAGCCGTTCGGGGGTCGCTTCGCTTGTCCACGCGACCGATGAGGGATACTTCGTCCCTCTCCCTACCGATGGTCATGCCCGTAATGGTGTCCATGCTCGTGGTCGTGGTCATGCACGTGCATGCGGTCTTCGAGGTGCATCTTGGCCTGCTGGAAGACGGCCTTGAGCTTGGCGTGACGCTCGGCGTCGTAACGAACGCTTAGGGTGTCGGCCCAGGTCAGCCCGCCGTCGATGAGCGTCAGCATGTACGTCGCGTCCGATGGGCTGAACAGCTCCCGTCCGTCGCCGACGACGTACACGGGGCTCGTGTGCGCGGCCAGGTGGATGGGCCAGCAGTGCCACACGGTGTGCTTACTGAGGGCTCGAGCGGCGATCCATGCGCTGCCCGCCAGCTCGACGTGCTTGTGCAGCGATAGCGACGGGGCGCCCTTCTTGTCCGCTTCACGAGCGACGACCTGACCGTTGACGACCAGCTCCAGGCAGTGAACGGGGTGGGCGGATCGAACAGTCGCCTGACATTCGAGCGTCGCCCCGCCGTTGCCGATCCGGATCTCCGAGCCCACGGGGTGGCCATCGACGGTCAGATCGATCAACGGACCGGACGTGGTGAAGGTGTGACCGGATCGGATCGCCCGTGCCCAGTTGCCGAACGTCAGCGGCTCATTCGCATCGATCCGAGCGTACGTCCGGACGCCGCCGACGGGCATGCCGGCGGACATCTTGTCCGTCCCGCCCACCGCAGCGACGCGATAGCCACAGTTGAGATAGCGGTACCACTCCCGAACGGCGAACGTGTCCAGGCCCCGCGCCGCGACGAGGCCCATAAAGTCGCGTAGCTCCACGGCGTCGATCTTGCCCAGCACGAGGTCCGCCGCGTTTTCCATCAGGGGGAACGGGAAGTGCGGCAGGACCACGAGCCCCTCGCGCTGCCGGCACAAATCGGACCACTCGGCGAGCGTCATATAGTTCGCGTCGCCGACGTCGGCCTCGTCCGGCCCGCCGCCGCACATCGGAAACACCGGGTCGCCCCGCGTGCCCAGCATGCTGATGTGGCCGAGGATGTGGTGCCGGTTCTCGGTGCCGACCCAGACGAGCGTCTCGTCCGTGCTGGCGCCGTTGAGCTCGCCGCTGAGGTCCCCCACGTTCGTGAAGAGCCGCCCCCACTGACTGGCCAGGAGATTGAGCAGGTTGAGCCCCTCGCACTGGGCCTCGAGATGCGCGGTCTGTGGCGAGAGGAAGTGGACGTGCGTGTCGGCGGTTCGCCAGCCCTCCTTGCTCAGGTCGGTCCACCGCTCGATCTGAAGATGGAGCTCGTGCTGCCCGGGCTTGATCTCGATCTTCTTGCGGAGGGGTCGGTACTCGAAGCCCTTGCTCAATTCCACGTAGACCTCGCCGACGGGCAGCTCCGTCTGGAACCGGCCGGGGACGTAGGCATAGGACATCTCGCCGAGCTTGAGGTCGCCGCCGACGTCCTCGAACCACTTGTCGTTGATTTCGGCCGGGTGGCCATAGGGGGGCAGGTATTCGCCGTGCTTGCCGCGGAAGTGCGCGCGTGTCGGCACGGGTCGGCTCGTCGCCGAGTCGGTCACGCTGACGTGCACCCACGTTTTGTGGGGATAGACCAACTCGATTCGGACTTTCTTGTCGTCGCTCGTGGCCGAGCCGGTCTCGAAGGCCTGGCCGAGGGACAGATCGCGTTTGGGCTTCTTGCCGGCTCTCACCGAGAGCGTGGCGTCGGGGGCGCCCTCGGCCTCGACGAAGAACTGGTTCGTCGGCTTTGCCTCAGGTGGTTTGCCGCCCAAGCCGGCGTCGACGGCGGCGAGCCACTTGGCCTCGTTGATGCCGGGCAGGGCATATAGCTGGATCACGCTGCCCAGGTCGATCGAGACGTCCAGTGCTTCGGGCAGGACCTTCTCACCGGACGGCAGGACCAGCCGATAGTCGCGGCGAGGCAGGTGCCGCAGCGGGTGGGCCGTGCCGCTGTAGAGGGTCAGGCCCAGCACACCCACGGTCAGCATGCCCGTGGACCTCAGGATCACCGCGGCGATCGTCTCGTCGGGGCGGGGATTCTTCATCGCGTAGATCCACGGATACGCCGGCCCGTCGAAGTGGATGCCGCACTGGGCCTGGCCCCATTCCTGGAGCTTGGTGTCCTCGAGGCGGCGCGGCATGGCTGCTCGGACGGCGGCGAAGGCGTCGCCCCCCCACGGGACGCCGAGACCGTTGATCTCGAACCGGGCCCGGATCGGCTGGGCGTGCGTCTGGCCGTCGGCGTATTCGATGACGTACTCCGCGAGCGTCTGCCCCAGGTGCTCCGACGTTGGGATCTTCGGAGAGTCGCAGGCATGCGCGAAGCAGAGGTAGCGGGCTCGCTTGCCGAGCGGGATGCGAATCTCATCCTCGCGTCCCGCGGGCAGCAGCGTCATCGCCTTGGCGCGTGGTGATTCGGCGCCCAGCTTGAACGGGATGCCCCAGAATCGCCCACGGCCCCGAGGCAGGTCCTTCAAGGCGTCCTCGACGAGGGGCGACCAGGGCTTGCGTTTGTTGCCACGCGGGGGCCTGTTGTCTAGGGTAGTGTTGTAGACACGTGATAGGTCGACCGGGACGAACTTGGCCATGGCATGCGCTCCTGCGAGCCGGACGTGACAGGCTACGATTACCTAAAACCGGAGCGCTGCGGCATGTCAAGCCCGTTGTGATCGGCCGACGATGTGGAGGCGCTGAGATGAGGTCAACCGCGACGAAAATGACCGCTACGTTCGTGTTGCTTGCTACGGGGCATCATGCCCTGGCGGCTGGCGGAACGATCTGGCTCGAGGCCGAGCTCTTCGAGCAGAAGGGCGGATGGGTAGCCGACGGGCAGTTCATCGAGCAGATGGGATCGTCGTACCTGCTGGCCAACGGGCGTTGCCAGCCCGTCGAGGACGCCTATACGGACGTGATGATCGATCAGGCCGGTCGGTACACGCTCTGGGTCCGCTGCCGGAATTGGCTGGTCGACTACTCGCCGGGTCGGTTTCAGGTGAAGGTCGGGCCGCACTTGTCACAGGTGACGTTCGGTCAGCAGAAGGACGCGCACTGGAGGTGGGTCAACGGCGGGGCGTTCGAGCTGCCGGCCGGCCGGCATCGGGTCGTGCTGCATGACCTGACCGGCAGCTACGGTCGGTGCGACGCCATCGTGCTGACGACGGATTCCGGCACCACGCCGCCGAACGATCGGCCGGGTCTGCAGAAGGCGCGACGCGAGCTGGCGGGGATCGGCACGACGATCAAAGACGGCGGAGCATTCGACGTGGTCGTCGTGGGGGGAGGTGTTGCCGGCTCGTGCGCTGCGATCGCCTCGGCGCGGCACGGCGCCAAGACGATCCTCATCCAAGACCGGCCCGTCCTCGGCGGCAATGCCAGCGACGAGGTCCGCGTTGCCGTCCAGGGGGCGGTGGGGGGCGCCCAGTCAAACGCTCGGGAAGGGGGGCTCGTTGAGATGATGATGGAGCTGGCCCGGGGCGAGGCTACCGTCTCGGAGGCCCTGGCAAAGATGGCCCAGGCGGAATCGAACTTGACGCTCTGTCTGCTGACGCGCGGCACGACGGCTAAGTGCTCCCGCAAGGGGCACATCGACGCGGTGGAGACCGTTCATGTCGTGACGGGCGAGCAGTCCGTGGTGAAGGGCAAGATCTTCATCGACTGCACCGGCGACGGCGTGATGGGCGCCTCGGCCGGGGCGGTCTATCGCGTCGGACGCGAGGGCCAAGCCGAGTTCAAGGAGGCGATCGCGCCGGAGCGTCCCGATCGGCGAACGCTCGGCACCTCCTTGCTGTGGCACATCGAAGACGCCGGCGGCCCGTGGCCTTATGTGGCGCCGCCGTGGGTGGTCAGGTTCGATTCCTGCGAGAAGCTTCCGTTCCGCGGGCATGACGTCCCGAGCGGGGGGCACTGGTGGTTCGAGTTTGGCGGCGGAACGCCCACGCCCGACCTCCGCGCGGTCGTGGGGGATCCGAATCAGCTCGACACGATCCGGGACGCGGAGGAGATTCGCGACCATCTGTTCCGCGTGCTCTACGGCGTGTGGGACCACTGCAAGAACCACCCGGCGCACAAGGCCCGGTACGCCAACTACCGTCTCGATTGGGTCGGACACGTCGGCGGCAAGCGCGAGTCACGGCGTCTCATCGGCGACGTCATCATGACCGAGCATGACATCCTGGCGGCCAGAGCATTCCCCGATCAGGTGGCCTATGGAGGTTGGTCGATCGATCTGCACCCTCCGGAGGGCATCTACGACCCTGGCAAGCCGTCCATCCACAACTTCTTCCCCAAGCCTTATGGCATCCCGTTCCGCGCCCTGTATTCGAAGAACGTGGACAATCTGATGTTCGCGGGACGGGACATCAGCGTCAGTCACGTCGCGTTGGGCACGACGCGCGTGATGGCAACCTGCGGGCTGATGGGCCAAGCCGTCGGCACGGCCGCCGCCCTGTGCGTCCGACATGACGCCTCGCCGCGGCAGGTTGGCCAGACGCACATCCGCCGACTCCAGCAACTGCTGCTCAAGGACGACGGGTACCTGATCGGCCTGCGGAACGAGGATCCCGATGACCTGGCGAGGACGGCCAAGGTGACCGCGTCCAGCGTTCAGACGTTCGAGACGCTCGCGCCGGGCATTTCGGGGGAGCCCAGCCACGATATGAACTGCCCGCGGGGCGAGCTGTTTCGCGTCAGCGCGGATCGCATCGACGCGATCAAGGTATACGTCATCTCACGGCGTCGGGAGGCCGTTCCACTGACGATGCACCTGCGCCGGGCGTCGGGCAAGGACGACTTCTCGGAGCAGAACGACCTGGCTACCGCGACGGCCAACGTCCCGGCCGGGCATCGAGGTTGGGTGACGTTCCGGTTCGACTGTAGGACGGAGCCCGGCGGATACTACTGGTTCCATCTCCCGCCGGCCAAGGGGATGAAGCTCCAACTCATGCGAGAGGCGCTGCCGGGGTGTCAACGGGCGTACCGGGGCGGCGACGTCTGGCATCCGGCCGGCGGACACTACGCCTTCACCGTCGAGCCGCCCATCGCGCGACCGGGCGTTTGGGTCGCCGAGAACGTCATCGACGGCGTGAGCCGCCCGGTCGATGACGAGACGCACCTGTGGGCCTCCGATCCGGCCAAACCGCTGGGCCAGTGGGTCGAGCTCGATCTGGGCGAGGCGAGGCGGATCGCCGAGGTCCGTCTGACGTTCGACAGCGCCGTTAACGCACGATATGTCCCCGCCGAGCCGGTCGCCGAGCTGGTCCGAGGCTATCGCGTGCTGCGGGCAGAGGGCGATCGATGGGCGGAGGTCCTAACGGTTACCGACAACACGCGGCGTCACCGCGTCCATCGCTTCGAGCCCGTGACGGCGGGGCGGATCCGCGTGGAAGTGCTCAAGACGTGGGGATCGAAGTCGGCGAGGATCTTCGAGATTCGTCTTTACGGGCCGGCGGCCACGGGTGGCTGAAGGTCTCAGTCGGCCTGGTCGCGTCGTTGGCCGTATTGATTCCAGAACATGATCGACTCGATCTGCCGTTTCACGGCCTGGCGCGGCTTCTTGGCGGGCAGGCCGATGGGGATGATGGCGATCAGGTGCGGCTCTTCGGGCACGCCGAGTATCTTCTTGGCCAGCGGCTCCTGGGCCAGGACGTAGCCTTCGACCCAGAGCGATCCGTAGCCGAGGGCGGTCGCGGCAAGCAGCATGTTCTCGATCGCCGCGGCGGCGTCCTCTTTCCAGTACTTCGTCTCGGTGACGACGACGGCGATGGCGGCGCCGGCCTGGGCGATGCACTCCTGGATCTGGCCGAGCCGGCCGAGGATCTCGGCATCGGTGACGACGATGAACTCCCATGGCTGGTGGTTGTAGCCGCTCGGAGCTCGTCGCCCCGCGTCGACGATCTTGATCAGGTGCTCATCGGGTACGTCCCCCGGCTTGAAGGCCCGAACGCTTGCACGCTTCTCGATGGCCTCGAAGACGTCCATGGTGTGTGTCTCCCGTGGCTTGGGCCTTGGCCTGTGGTTCGATATGCGTCGGCGGTCTATCCTAAGCTGCCTGCAAGAATGCTTGGACAGCTAGCGAACCTTGGGTGGCCCCTCTTGAGAGGTGGCCGGCACGAATTCGATCGGAGATTCGCGCCGGCCACGGCTAAAGCCATGGGCCACCCACATAGAGGTTCCTTCTGACGCACTGTTCAATCTTCCATGAAAGCAGCTTAGGGCAAGATACCACTGAGGCGAACGGATCGCCAGCCGGTCCTGGAGTCAGGCTCAAAGGGTCGTGGTTCAGGACGGTCGCTGATCGCTCTGTGGGACCTCGTCTTGCGGGTCGGGTCTCTCGCGCCGCGGACGTTCCATGAGGAAGCTGAGCCGCGACAGGTCTTCCTGGCCGGCGACCTCCTTCAGATACCGCCGGGCCTGCTTGAGACTCGTTCGTCTGGACAGGTGCATCAGGACGATGTTGGGGTTCGCCAGTCGCTTCAGCAGGCCTCTCAGGTCGCGGACGTGCAGGTGCTTGCCGAGCCGTGCCCGGCGAACGTGATCGGGTTCGAAGAACGTGCATTCCAGCAGCAAGACGCGGCACTGCCGCACGTACTCGAGGTCGAAGTGCGACCCGTCGGCGGTGTCGCCCGGATAGCAGACGAGGGGGATCTCGACGTCGTACTCGATCTCGGCGCCCTTCTTCTTGAGCTCGACGAGCTGAGGGCCGCTGAGGGTTACGAGTTCCGGCTTGAGCTTCCGCCGCGTCTCGATGACGCAGAATCCCAGGGCCGGCGCGCCGTGATCGGCGGCGAAGGTACGGACGATCAGGTCGCGGCGGAGCCGGTGGTCCTGGTTCGGCTCCAGGCCGATGACGTTGGCGGGGGAGGGATGGCCTTCGATGTCGCCCCAGATGCGGACGAGGTCTCGAATGGGCTTGACCAACTGCGTCGGGACGAGGACGGTGCCCGGGGCGTTCCCGACGAAGTTCCGCTGGGAGAAGTAGTAGGCCAGACCGGCCGCATGGTCCATGTGCCCGTGCGACAGGCAGACCGTATCGACGCTGATGATCTCCCGCGGGGAACGTCCCACGTCGAAGCACACGTTCAGCTCGGGAGCGGCGACGACGGTTTCCTCGCCGGCCAGCGAGAAGCCGACCAGCCTGACGTCTCCTATTCGTTTCTCGATCATGTGCGTAGGCATAACCCCGATATGATACTGATCGGAGCGGGCTGACGCGAGGTCGCCGACGGGCGAGCGCGATCAGTCGGCGTTATCGGACGCACCGTCCTGTCGACGGCGGATGTAGAGCGTCTTTTCGATCACGGCGTGGATTTTCTCCTTGTCGTCCCGCAGCGTGATCTCGTAGACGCGGTCGATGGAGGACTGGCGGGTCAACAGCTCCTTGATCGTCTCGATCTCACGGTCATCCACGGCGCACCGGGCGTGGAGCGTCGAGCGCCCGGGACGCTTGAAGCGGATCGCGGCGGCCTTATCCCATACCACGTATCCCGGCCCCAATGTCTTGATCAGCATGAGCATGTATATCGGATCGATCGCGCCGTACATGCTGCCTCCGTAGATCGTCCCGACGTAGTTCCGAGTCCGAAGGCTCAGGGGCAGCTTGATGCGGACCTCGCGCCAGTCGGAGGCAATGTAGGTCAGGCGCGCGCCGGTGCCCCGGTAGCACGGCCAGAGGTTGATGGTCCATCGCCACAAGCGTGTTTTGAATGACTCGGCCACGGGTGCGACGTTAGCAATTCCGCGCTCCGGGTCAAGTCGGAGATGTCATCCGATGTGGCGCCTTCCCATGTCGGCGGATATGTGTCATCATCGTTGAAAGAGCAGTAGCCGCGAATGTGCTGGTTCGCGCCTTCCAGGGAGTTTCATGGATCGTCCCCATCATACCTCATCGTCAGTCCGGTCAGGTTCTGGATTCGCTCTGGCGTTCTGCCTCGTCGCCTCAGCGCCGAGCATGGGTGAGACCGAGTATCTTCAAGGCGCGAATAGGCAGGCGCTGCTGAAACACCTCAATGCGGCGGCCTGCGCGTACGATCCCAAGGCCAGGTTGACCGTCACCGGCCGTGTGCGAGAGAGCGACTACACCAAGATCCAGGGCCGACCCGCGCACCCGACGCGCGACTCGATCGGCTACGCGTGCGAGCTGCTGGAGGCCAACGATCCGGAGCACCGCGCTCGCGCGTGCGACATCATCCGGAGGGTCCTCTCGCTTCAGGACACGAACCGCTGGAGCCTGACCTACGGCCTGTGGCCGTACTACGCCGAAGAACCCCTCGGCAAGATGTTCATGCCGGACTTCAACTGGGCGGCCTTCATCGGCAAGGAGCTGCTCTACATCATCATTCATCATGACGCCCAGTTGCCGCCGGACCTGAGGAGCGCCGTTCGTGCCTCCATCCGCATGGCGTGCGAATGCATTCGTCGCCGCCCGCTCCACATGGGATATACGAATATCGCCGCGATGAGCAGTTACGTGACGCTTGTGGCGGGGGAGCGTCTGGACGATCCCAGGATTCTGGCCCACGGGCGGTGGCTCTTCGACAAGTGGTACGCCTACACGACGCGGCTCGGCTCCTTCACCGAGTTCAACAGCCCTACCTATACGCGCGTCGCCCTGGGGGACGTCTCAAGGATGATGGCGGACATCCTCGATCCGGACCGCCGGGAGAAGGCGATGGAGATCAACCGCATGCTGTGGACGCACCTGGCGCGGCGGTTTCACGCACCGACGCGACAGTGGGCCGGTCCGTTTAGCCGGGCCTACAGCGATCTGGTCGGTCCCGGTTACGTGGAGCTGATCCAGCGGGCCTTCGGCGAGGCGGTCGAGCTTCTTCCGCCGGGCACGTTGGGTCCGGACATCGACCGGTGGCGGCATCCGTACCGCGGGCCGGCGGAGCTTGCCGGCTACTTCAAGCCGCTCACCGAGCCGCGCGAGGAGGTGGAGGTCTTCTTCAGGGCCGGCGACGAGATGCCGAACGGGCTGGGCAATCGGAGTCGACGCGCGTCGCGGATCTCCCTAACCGGCACGACGTATCTCCATCCCCGGTTCGCGCTCGGCACGGTCAACTTCCTGGATTTCTGGGAGCAACACCGAAACCTGATCGCCCACTGGGGGACGCCCGACAAGCCGACCTACTTGGCGATGCGATGCGTGAACGGTAATCACGGATTCTGCTCGGCGTTCTTCGCGGGGGTCCAGCGCGGCGGAGACGCGCTGGCCGCCGTCGTCTTCGCCACGGACCACGGCAATCGCTACATCGATCTCGACAAGCTTCGTGACCAGACGCTCAAGACCAGCAGCCTTCGGATCGAGTTCGAGCTCGGCGGGCATCTCGACGACGCTCGGATTCCCGATCGCTTCGATTTGGTCCGGCCCCTCGTGATCAGCGATCGCGGCGTGAGCGTCTGCCTGCGCTACCTCGGCGGCACGCTGGCCGGCATCGCCCCCACGACGTCGATCGAGAGGCGGCGCGGCCGGACCCTTCTTGTCGTTCACCTCTACCGGGGGCCGCAGCGAGAGTTCCACCTGCCGTCGCTGACCGAGGCGGTGTGCCTTTTTGGAGTTCGCTTCGTGGATGCGAAGGCCGACGGTGAGCCGGTCGTGGATGCCGTGGTGGAGGCCGGCGACGGTATGCGACTGGTTCGGTGGGGCGACCTTGTCCTGGGGGCGCCCAGCGCTCCTCGGTCCGTCTCGGACCTTCAGGCCCGCATCAAGATGAGCATCGACCGCGCGGCTCGGGAATGACGTCGAGCGATCGGCCGATCGGAGACGCCAACCTTCAGGGCGTTTCGCTGTGCTGCACGACTTGGCATTCCGGAAGTGATTCGAGGAAGGCCCGACCATAGTGCTTGCGGACGATCCGCGGGTCGAGGATGACCACGATGCCCTTGTCCTGCTTGCCGCGGATCAGCCGGCCGAAGCCCTGCTTGAACTTCAGAATGGCCTGGGGGAGCTGGTAGTCGGTGAAGGGGTTGCCGCCTTCCCTGCGAATCTGCTCCAGACGGGCCTGGATGACGGGGCGGTCGGGCACGGCGAACGGCAGCTTGACGATGATGACGTTGCTGAGCGACTCGCCGGGCACGTCGACGCCCTGCCAGAAGCTGTCGGTGCCGAAGATCACGCTGCCGACGTTCTGCCGGAATCGCTCGAGCATGAGGTTTCGGGGCAGGGCGTGCCCCTGCACCATGAGCTCGATGCCCTCCGACGAGAAGAACGATTCGAGTGCCGTGGCGACCTCGTCCATCGTGCGATAGCTGGTGAAGAGCACGAACGCCCGCCCCCGGGTCTCGAGAATGTACTTCTCCACGCGCCGGCTGACCGCCGTGAGGAAGGCGGTTCCCTCGGCGGGGTCCGGCATTCCCGCCTCGATGTGGATCGTGACCTGTTTGCGGTAGTCGAACGGCGAGCCGAGCTTGAGCATGTCCGGCTCGATGCTGTCGAGTCCAAGACGCTGCCGAACGAAGCCGAAGCTGTCGCTCGGCCCCACGCAGAGCGTCGCGCTGGTCAGCACGGCGCTGTCCACCCGATCGAACAAGGTCTCGCGCACGTGCGGGCCGACGTGGACGGGGCAGCCTTTCAGCGTGGTCGTCCGGTTCCGCCCGGCGGAGGCCTCGAGCCAGTAGACGTAATCGGTCCACTTCTGGCCGACGAGGTCCGTCACGGATTCGGCCACCGCGCCGACGCGCTGCATGTAGCTGTGCAGCTCGAACCGATCGTCCTCGTCCTGCGCCCGATTGCACGCCTGACGAAGCCGCCGCTGCAGGTCCAACAGGGCGGGGCTGAGGGCGTTGATCACCGAGTCAGGCTGCTGAATCCTTCCGTTCTCGCGTCCGTGCCGCTGCTGCCAGCGCCCCAACTCGTCGAAGAAGGCCTTGGCCATCGCGCGGGCGTGCTTGACGGCCTTGATCGCGTCCTGCGTGCCGGCCGTGGTCAGCAGCCCCCGGCGCGTCTTCTCGTGGTAGAGCGCGTTCAGCAGGAATCGGATCTGCCCGTCACTGATCGACGAGCCGAAGTGCGCGCTGGCCGCCTCCTCGAACGTATGCGCCTCGTCGATCACCACGCACGGGCATTCGGGCAGGAGGGACGCGGCCCCGTCGTCTTGACGGAGGACCAGATCGCTCAGGAGCAGCGCATGGTTCACCACGAGCATGTCCGCGTGCAGCATCCGACGCCGGGCACGCTGGTAGAAGCACCGCTCGTGGTAGGCGCATCGGTGTCCCTTGCAGTTGCCGTGTTCGCTCCGGACGCGGTCCCAGATGGCGGGGCGCGGCTGCTGCGGCAGATCGCTCAGTGACCCGTCCTCGGTGCGGTAGGCCCAGTCCTCGATCCGCCACAGCTCCTCGAGGTCGGGCTGCTCGCTGAAAAGGTCCTCCTGACGCTTGCTCACGCGTTCCAACCGCCGCAGGCAGACGTAGTTGTTACGGCCCTTGACGAGGATCGCCGTGAATTCCTCGGGAATCACCGCGTTGAGAAAGGGGATGTCCTTTTCGATCAGTTGTTCCTGCAGGGCGATCGTGAAGGTGCTGATCAGGACCTTCGTCCGCCGAGACAGAATCTGCTCGATGGCCGGCAGGAGATACGCGAAGCTCTTGCCGACGCCCGTTCCCGCCTCGACGAGCAGGTGGCGCTTGGAGCCGAAGGCGTTCGCCACCGCCGCGGCCATCTCGATCTGTTCGGGCCGGACCTCGTATCCCCGCAGACGCCGGGCGACCGCGCCTTCCGGACCCAGAACCGAGGTGATCTCCATGACGTTTGACCCGAGGATACGGGGATCTCAACGATCCCGGTTCGGCGTCACTGCGTGAGCGCCCTGACGAAGTCCAATGTGAACGATACGGTCGCCACCAGCGCCAAGAAGCTGACCAGCGTGATGACGACGGTCACGAACGTTCCTCCGCTGATGAGCCCTTCCTTCATGGTCGCGATGATGTGCGGTCGCGCCAAGACCATGTTACAGATCAGCACGGCCGCGATCGACGGCCAGATCGAGATCGAGTGGATGTAGCTGTAGATCCACAGCCCGCGGCTCACCGGACGCTCCGCGCCGGAGGTGCCGTGCAGGAAGTGCCCGCGCACGTAGTACGTCCCCTCGCGGATCTCGCCGTTGTGCGCATCCCCTCCTAGATAGGAATAGCAAACCGCATAGGCGATGAAGTTCGCGATGCCCAGGCCGATGATCCAGATGAGCAGTCTGTTCCGCGTGCGTCGCGTCATAAGGTATTCGGTCTTACCGATCCGCCGACCCGATCCGAAGCAGGTGGTCGTCGGATTGGCGGCGCCACCGCGCCTCCGGTCGAACCGGCACCGGTGAGATTCTAGGGGAGCCTCGACGGAAGATTCAAGCGGCAGGCACCGGCCTGGCCGGCGCTCGAGCGCGACGTCAGTTCTTCCGACGCGAGGCGCGACGACGGAGCTCGGCGTCGATGAACGGCTGGATGTCGCCGTCGAGCACCAGGTCCGCGTTGGTCATCTCGACGCCCGTTCGATTGTCCTTGACGCGCTGGGACGGGTGCAGCCAGTACGTCCTGATCTGTCCCCCGAACGCGATCTCCCCCTTCTCGTCGTATAGGGCCGCCAACTCGGCGTTGCGCAACTGCTCCTCGCGACGCAGCAGGCGCGAGGCGAGCATCCGACGGGCCAACGCCCGGTTCTTGTGCTGCGACCGCTCGTTCTGGCACTGAACGACGATGCCCGTGGTCGCGTGCGTCAGCCTGATCGCCGAGCTCGTCTTGTTGACGTGCTGACCGCCCGCGCCACTGGCGCGGTACGTGTCCTCGCGAACGTCCGTCTCCCAGTTGATCTCGATCTGGATGTCCTCGAGTTCCGCCAGGACGTCCACCGCCGCGAAGCTCGTGTGACGCCGGTGTCCCGAGTCGAATGGGCTCAATCGGATCAGCCGGTGCACGCCGGCCTCGCAGGAGAGGTAGCCGTACGCATAGGGGCCCTTGACCAGCAGCTCGACGGACTGAATGCCCGCCTCCTCGCCGTCCTTGCGGCTAAGCTCCTCGGCCTTGTAGCCGGTCTGCTCGAAGAAGCGCAGGTACATCCGAAGCAGCATCTCCGCCCAGTCCTGGCTCTCGGTCCCGCCGGCGCCCGACTGGATCTTGAAGTAGCAGTTCCCCGCGTCGTTCGTACCGGAGAGCATGGTCATCAGCTCAATGCGGTCGAGCTCCTGGGTCAGTCCATCCAGGGAGCCGGCCACCTCGTGGAGGGCGGACTCGTCCTTCTCCTCCTCCGCCAGGCCCAGCAGGACCTGCATGTCCTCCGTGCGTGACGTCAGGGCCTCGATGGGTTCGACGACGGCCTTGAGTGCCTTCAGCTCGGCGACGACCTTCTCGGCGGTCGCGCGATCACCCCAGAAATCGGGCGCCTCCATCTTGCGCGACAGCTCTTCGAGTCGTCGAGACTTGCCAGGCAAGTCAAAGAGAGTCCCGGATCGCGATGATCCGGGACGACAGGTCTTCAAGGGCTTCCGTGGGGTTGTCGTTCGGCATGCTTTCTCTCTTCGTTTCTCGCAAGGCCCCCTCGTTCATGGGCCACTATAGCCCATGCGGCTCCCTGCCACAAGCAGGCGTGGGCCGCCGGGATTTGACAACCTGCCGCTTGATTCGCGTATCATGGGATCATTATGAAACGCAAGACGAAGCTACTGATCGTCACGGGCGTCGCGTGCGTCGTTGTGGCGCTGGGCGCGTGTTGGGTCTACCTGCAACTGTTCTGCCGCCTCACGGCCGGGCCTATGCTGCAACAGGTCGGACCGTCAGCTTTCACCGTTGTCTGGCGGACGAACCGACCAGGCAAGGGGTACCTGGAGGTGTTCGAGGGGGACCGTGCCGTCCTTCGAAAGCAGGCGGACTTCAGCGACGGTCAGTTCGTGGCGCGGGCGGATGGACTGGCGCCGGGGCGGGAGTACACGTATCGGATCGTCCTCGGCAAATCGGGCGCCAAGATCCGGCTCGGGGGTCCATGGACCTGCAAGACCGATCCCGGACCGAACGCGGCCTTTCGATTCGTCGCCTTTGGTGATTCCGGCACGGGAACCCACAGCCAGCGCCGGCTGGGTGAGCGGATGCTCGAGCACGGGTTCGATCTCGCCATCCATACGGGTGACCTCATCTACCCCGCCGGCGAGCCGGAAGACTACGACAAGAAGTTCTATCAGCCGTACCGCGAGTTGATCGCGAGGGTTCCGTTCATGCCGTCTATCGGGAACCACGATTTCAAGACCGACGACGCCCGACCGCTGCTCGATGCCTTCGTCCTACCGACCAACGGCCCGAAGGGGTCGGATCCGGAGCGACACTACTGGTTCGACTTCGGATGCGCCCGCTTCGTCGCGATCGACTCGGACGTCGCCGAGGCGGCCCTTCGAGATCGGGTTGTTCCGTGGCTCGAGCACGTGTTCGAGTCCGCGGGCCAGCGCTGGCGGTTCGTTTTCCTACACCATCCGGCCTATACGGCCTGCGCCAAGCGAGGCCCGCATCCACGCGTGCAGCAGGTCCTCGTGCCCGCATGGGAGGCCGCCGGCGTCGACGTCGTCTTCTGCGGCCACAATCATCTCTACGAGCGATCGAAGCCGATGCTCAAGGGCAAGATTGCGTCGCCTCATGAGGGCATCGTGTACATCGTGACCGGCGCGGGGGGCGCAAGCTTGTACCCGGCCAAGCCGTACAATCTCAGACCCGAGTACTCCGACCGCGTGTACGACAACGACTACAGCTTCACACGAGTCGACGCGTCCCCGAGGGAGCTCGAGCTTCAACAGATCACCATCGGCGGTAGGGTCGTCGACCGCTGGCAGCGCAGCGGCCCTTCACGTGGCGTCAGGTTGGCCCAGTCGAAACCGGCCTCCTGAGCTGTCCGCGGCGAGGGATGGGGGGTGTGGCGGTTCGGGCCAAGCGGGGCATTGCCTGGGAGGTCCACCTCTTTGGAGGATGGTGGCGCGTCAGTCCTCCTCGGCGTACGCGGCGGCGGGCTGCGCTTCGCCCTCCTCTTCGGTCTCGGGCTCGTCGTCGGCCCAGTCGTCCCGCCCGGCCCCCAATGCCAGTTGGGAATTGAGCAGGCCGCGATCCTGACGCCACCAGTGCTGGAGAATCTCGTCGATGTTGTTCGATGGCGTCCCGAGAGACCAATGCTTGAAGAAGTCGACGTCGGCGCTGCGAGGCGTCCGCGCGGGCAGCTCGACGAGCGTGCGCATGGGCATGAGCACCGCGTCGCCGATCACGAACCCCTCGCCCGGGCGCAGCACCGGAAGCATCTGCATCTGGCTGCCGAACTGATCGCTCACGACCTTGGCGATGTACTCCTGGTCCTCCGGGTTGTTCAGCCGCATGACCACCATGCTGTTGCACTGTGAGACGACCGTCTCGCTCAGCTCGCTGGGACGCTGGCTGACCACCATCGCCGAGACGCCGTACTTACGACCCTCCTTGGCCACCCGCTCGACGATGTGTCGCGCGAAGCTCTTCTGATCCAGGTGTCGCGAGATGTAGTTGTGGGCCTCCTCGTAGACCAGAAGCATCGGATGTCGCTGCGGCTGCGGGCACCAGAAGTTGTACTCGAACAGCGTCCGGGTCATCACGGCCACCACGATGTCGACGATCTCATAGGGGATTCCGGACAGGTCGATGATCGTCAGGTTGCTCCGCGTCGGCCACTGTCCGCTCAGGAGCCGCACCAGATTGGCCATGGCCGACGACAGCTCCTTCGACGTGCTCGTGTATTTCAGGATGTCCTTGAAGTGGCGCGATTCCTTGGCGTGCCGGATCGGACGCAGCATGAAGTCGAACCGCCGGTCGCTCAGACGCGTCTCCAGCTTCGTGAGCATTCCCTGGAGCTGGCCGTAGAACTGCGGGTGCGGCACCTCGCCCTCGGCCGCGCCCTTGTTGAACTGGACCCGCTGTGAGGTGACCAGTTGATGCTGTTCGGCCGGAGGCAGCGACCGCAGTGCCAGTTTGCTCAGCGCCAGTTGGTCGGAATTCAGAACGTAGCGTGCCTCGTTCATGTTCTCGGCGTACACCTTCAGCCGCTCGAGCGACCAATAGATTGGCGTATCGAGGCTGAGCTCCTTCTCCAGGCCGAGCTCCACCGCGGACTCGGCCTTGAGCTCCTGGAGGGCCATCTTCAGGAAGGCGATCTGGTTCGTTACGTATCGCGGGTTCGCATGGTCGACGAACATGGCCTCCAATTCCTGGTATTGCATCAACCAGTACGGAAGGATCAGGTCCTGCTCGCCCAGGTACGTCACGTTGGCGTCCAGGCTGCCGTCCTCGTCGCTGAAGGCCGCGGCGTACTCGCCGTGCAGGTCGAACATGATCACCTGGGCGTTGTCGAGCTCGGTGACCTCTTGGATGATCTTGGCGGTGGTGCAGCTCTTGCCCGATCCGCTGTTGCCCACGATGCAGATGTGCTTGCTGAAGAACTCCTTACCCAGCACGAGCACGTCGAAGTCCGTGTTCATGGCGAACTTGCCGACGCGGAACGACTTGGGGTACTTCCCGCTGCCGGCAAGCTGCTCCATTGTGCCGAAGATGCCCTCGAAGTCTCCCCGTGACGCGAGCACGACGGAGTCCCCGATCGTCGGGTAGTTGTCGACGCCGCGGTCGAACCAGTCCTTGCGCAGCGTGCCGAGCATCTGGATTCTCATGACCTCCTGGTGGGGCAGGTCGGCGTCCGTCGGGTCGCGTCGGACCACGCCGGTCACGTAGCCGATCAGGCGCACGTCGTCGATCGGGATCGCCACGTAGCTACCGATCTGGCCGAGTCGCCGACGCTGGCCCTCGTGCTCGACGATCATATCGTCGGCCGTGATCGTGGCCTCGACGGAGATCCCGTCCACGGCGATGATTTCCGCGATCTTGTTGTCTGGCGTGTCCATTCGGCGCACACTCCCTGCGTCAAGAGCTTGGTTTTGAGATGGATTCCCTACACTGCTGATATCGTGTGAAACGCGGCGGCAGGGGAGTTACGAGGCCGCCCCGATCTGGAAACGGGCGTACCAGGGCTGGCATGGCGGGTGGCTGCCGGTGGGTGCCGGCGGCGGTTCCGATAACACCGGGCTCGCCACGTTCGTCAGCGGATGTCGAGAACCGCCGCTGTCAATGATGTCCGGATCGATCCCTCCGGCGGGATCGGGACCGTGTCCTGCCCGGTCTCCAGCGCGCGCGGCATCGAGCTGAACGGCTCCAGGCAGCAGAAGTACGCGCGGCCGAACCAAGGCGCCCCGACCCGACCCGCTATCTCGCAGATCCAGAACCATTTGAACAGGGCGGCGTCCCACGTCATGTCGAAGGACAACTCGAGTTCCGGGTTGATCATGCGGCATCGCCCCTCCTCCAGGTCCCTCAGGAACACCATCTTCTCGGTTCGGGATTCGGGCCCGCGAACGATCGAGTAGTCGAGCCCGTCCGGCCCGACGGGCCAGGCACTCGGCGGCTCGGCGGCTTGGTCGGGCAGGAACTGCCTGGCCGGGACCTCGATGATGTTCCCCTCGGCCAGAAACGGCGGACCGATCGCCGGATGGTGCCCCCACATGACCGAGAGCGCCTGCGGCGACAGATTCTCCGCCTCCTCGTCGATGTACAGCGTCGGGTCGTCGCTCCGCAGGCGGAGCGTCTTGGTCAGGGCCAGCGGCGTGCGGAGCATTTCACACCGCAGCTCGACGGCGACTTCGTCGGGTCCGTCCGACAAGACGCGCCACGTGAACGGCAGACCCCACATCTCGCCGTGGAAGCCGATCGTCGCCCCCGCGTACGTGACCTCGGCGCTGCCCGAGGGAAAGCACTCCATCCACCCGCTCGACCCGGTGTTCATGTAGGGCGCGGTGCTGTAGCTCGACGGCACGAACCGGCTCGGGTGCAGCCGCCCGGGATGATGGAACATCAGATCGATGTCCGCCGGCTTGTAGACCAGCTCGTCGATGAGGCTGCCCCGACCGACGTTCACCGAGACGCGGAGCAGCTCGTTCTCGAGGAGGATGTGCTCGTAGCCGTCGATGACATAGCCCGTATGGATCCGAGGTCCGTGCGTCCGCGCGCAAGCCACTATCGATCTCCTGACGTGAACCAAACGCCGCCGCCCTGGGCGACCCCATCGGGCCGTGGACGGGCGGGCAAAATGACCGTGCGTGAATCCGCCCCTCCGTGGCACGGGCGTCTCGCCCGTGTTCGTCATGGGCAAGATGCCCATGCTAGTGCGCCTGAGAGTGTACTCGATCCGTGGGGTGCAAGTCCCCACCAGGCAT
>JAFGLZ010000114.1 GCA_016927755.1 Phycisphaerae bacterium | reverse complement strand
GTTTCGAGCCCCTTGCCGTCCTCTACCGTGACCACACCCTCTCTGCCCACCTTGTCCATCGCTTGAGCGATGGTGTTGCCGATGGTGGCATCGCCGTTCGCGGAAACGGTTCCGACCTGGGCGATTTCCTTGGGATCCTTGGTCGACCTGGACATGCGCTTGAGCGCGTCGGTCACCTGCGTAACGGCCTTCTCGATGCCCCGTTTGATGTCCATCGGATTGTGTCCGGCGACCACCAGCTTGAGACCCTCGCGGAAGATGGCCTGCGCGAGCACGGTGGCCGTGGTCGTCCCGTCACCAGCGATCTCGGAGGTCTTGGCCGCCACCTCCTTGACCATCTGCGCGCCCAGGTTCTCGAAGCCGTTCGCGAGCTCGATTTCCTTGGCCACGGTCACGCCGTCTTTGGTGATGGTGGCCGCGCCAAAGGACCTGTCGAGCACGACATTGCGGCCTTTCGGCCCAAGCGTGACACTGACGACGTCGGCGAGCGCGTTGACGCCGCGAAGGACCGCATCGCGTGCCTGGCTGTTGAACAGGAGTTCCTTAGACATGGACGGATCCTCCCTCGATGACCCCGATGATGTCGTCTTCCCTAAGCGTGACGTGGTCGTCTCCGTCGAGCTGCACCTCGGTGCCGCTGTACTTGACGAAGAGCACGCGATCGCCCGACTTGACGTCGAGCGGGCGTACCGTGCCGTCATCGAGCACTTTGCCCCTGCCCACGGCGACGACCACGCCTTCGAGCGGCTTCTCCTTGGCCGTATCAGGGATGATGATGCCCCCTTGGGTCTTCTGCTCTTCTGGGGCACGCTTGACGATGACGCGGTCAAGCAAAGGACGAATCCTCATGGCGAGCTCCTTGTGGAATGGCGCGTCGCCGTCTCGGCGACGCAGCTGACGGTAGTCAAGTGGTGGGGCGGTCCGGGGGCCTTTGGCCGCGAGCCGCAATGAGCCGAAGTCCTGGTGCGCTAGCCTGCACTACGTGCTCGCCGGCGCGATGCGAACCGGAGAATGAAGAGCGCCAGTATCGCCCCGAAGGCCGAGGCCACGATACCGGACCCCTCGGACGGCAGCCGGTGCCAGCCTATGATGCGGTCCAGAAATCCCGCCAAGACCGAACCGCCGATCGCGACGAACATCGTTGTGTGCAGACCGGTGCGGCCCCGGCCCGGCTCGAGCCAGGTGGCGACCGCACCGACGACGAGCCCGGTGACGAGCATCCAGAAAACGTACATGACCTGCGGTGCCCTTTCTGGAGTATCCACGTAGAGTCTGCGGCCTCGCGCGCGCACCATCCCGCCGCGGCGTACGGCCAACGGCGGCTTTCGGCGTCGACTCTACTTCTACCAACGCCTGACCTTGTCTTAGCGCCCGACCTGGCGCTGGACCACCCAGGAAGTCCCGACGCGCCACGTCGCAAAAAGCGACATATCGCTGGCACGCTGACGTGTCCCTGTTGGGATCGCGCGTCTATCGGACTGAACGCGCGGCGCTGGCAAGCCCCCGGCGCCAACCGAGGGCTGGCAAGTGGCACCTCGCAAGCCTGGGCACGCTTCCGAGGTGAGGAGGTCCGGCGCAAGGAGCCCCGCTGCCGGCGGCCGCATCGGATGTCGCCAAATGCGACGCTCCACGACGGAACTTCCTTGTGGTCGGGGAACGGCCGAGGTCCTAAGAGTCAGGTGCCGGTAGCGAGCAACGCCACCCCGAGTGGAACGCGACGCCGCCCATCCATCGCGAGTAAGAAGCACGGCTATACGACTTGTACGGAAGCCCGGGGTACTGGGACAGCGGTGACCGCTTGTTAGGGCCGCCGCCGAACCACCCGGGGATCCGCCCCGGCTGATGCGCACTGCCTGCAACCCGGTCCGCCGCCAGGAAAGGGCGACGGTTGCCGTTCCAGAACGAGTAGCCCGTGACGCTCCCAGCCAACAAGACCAAACTCGTGTGCACGATCGGGCCGGCGTCCGAGGGGACCGATATCTTGCTGCAAATGGTGCGGGCCGGGATGAGCATCGCTCGTCTCAACTACTCCCACGGGGACCTCATCCGCCACAAGGCGGTCATCGACGCTGTTCGCAGTGCGGCCGCTCTGGCCGGCAAGCGCGTAGCGATCTTGGCTGACCTTCCTGGCCCCAAGATACGGATCGGGCAGTTGTCTCAGGAGCCAATCGACGTGGAACGGGGCGACCCGTTCACCTTGACCACTGACGTGATCGTCGGCGATCGACGACGTGTCTCGGTCAGCTTCCAGCGTCTGCCCACCGTGGTCAGACCGGGCGACATCTTGTTCCTCAACGACGGAATCATTCGATTGGAGGTCGTAGACGTCCAGGCTAGAGACGTGCGCTGCTCGATTCTCGCAGGAGGCGAGCTACGTTCGCGCAAGGGGCTGAATCTGCCCGGTATCGACCTCGGCACGAGCGCGTTTACCGAACGCGACCGTGTCTGCCTGAAGTCCGCGCTCGAAGGCGGCGCGGATGCGATCGGCCAGTCCTTCGTGGAGACGCCGGCTGACGTCGAGGCGGTCCGGACAGCCGCGGCGGAGCTAGGATATCGCCCGTTCATCATCGCCAAGCTCGAACGGGCGGGTGCACTGGCCCACGTCGATGAGATCCTGGAGGCCGCCGACGGAATCATGGTGGCGCGGGGTGATTTGGGCGTGGAAATCCCGATCGAAACCATCGCCCTCGTCCAGAAGCATCTGATAGGTCGGGCCAGCCTGCGAGGGAAGCCGGTCATCGTTGCGACCCAGCTACTGGAATCGATGGTAGAACACGCTCGCCCAACGCGGGCTGAGGCCACCGACGTGGCCAACGCCATCCTCGACGGCGCCGACG
>JAFGLZ010000113.1 GCA_016927755.1 Phycisphaerae bacterium | reverse complement strand
TCGTCTACATCCTCGCCGACGACATGGGCTACGGAGACCCCCGCTGCCAGAACCCCCAATCAAAGGTCCCCACCCCCAACATCGACCGACTCGCTACCGAGGGCGTCCGCTTCACCGACGCACACACCCCCGCCGCCGTCTGCACCCCCACCCGATACGCCCTCCTCACCGGACGCTTCTGCTGGCGGACCCGCCTCGAGCGCGGCGTCCTCTGGCCCTGGGCCCCGCCCCTCATCGAACCCGACCGGCTCACCGTGCCCAAGCTCCTCAAAAAGCACGGCTACCGAACCGCCTGCGTCGGCAAGTGGCACCTCGGATGGGACTGGGCCACCACCGACGGCTCACCGCCCAAGACGAACAGCCCCGGCAAGAACATCGACTTCACCAAGCCCATCAAGAACGGCCCAACCACCCGCGGCTTCGACTCCTACTTCGGTACCGCCGTGCCCAACTTCCCCCCATACTGCTTCATCAGAAACGACCGCACCGTCGGCATCCCCACCGAGATGAAACCCAAGGGCATGTTCGGCCACCCCGGCCCCATGCTCACCGGCTGGAAACTCGTCGACATCCTCCCCGGCCTAGCCACCGAGGCCGTCGCCACCATCCGCAACTGCGCCGAAAAGCCCGACACCCCCTTCTTCCTCTACCTCCCCCTCACCGCCCCACACACCCCCATCGTCCCGGCCGACAAGTTCAAAGGCCAAAGCAAAGCCGGCCACTACGGCGACTTCGTCCACCAAGTCGACCACACCGTCGGCCAGGTCCTAAAGGCCCTCGACGAAACCGGCCTGGCCGCTAGTACCCTCGTCATCTTCACCAGCGACAACGGCTCCCCCGCCAGAAACGGCAACGACGCCTGCGGCCCCCCCGGCTCCGTCATCAAGGACTACGGCCACAACCCGAACGCGCCCCTGCGAGGAATGAAGGCCGACATCTACGAGGGCGGCCACCGAGTCCCCTTCCTCGCCCGCTGGCCCGGGCGCATCAAACCCGCCACCACCAGCGACGAGCTCATCTGCCACGTCGACCTCATCGCCACATGCGCCGCCCTCCTCGGAGACAAGCTCCCCCCCAACGCCGCCGAGGACAGCGTCAACATCCTCCCCGCCCTGCTCGGCCAAAAGCGAGACAAGCCCATCCGAGAGGCCCTCGTCCATCACTCCGGCAACGGCCGATTCGCCATCCGACAGGGCAAATGGAAGCTCATCATCGGACTCGGATCCGGCGGCTGGACCAAGCCCAGCAACATCAAACCCGCCCCCGACGGCCCCAAAGGCCAGCTCTACGACATGACCAACGACCTCACCGAGCAGCACAACCTCTGGCTAGAGCACCCCGACGTCGTCGAACGACTAACGAGCCTGCTCGACAAGTACAAGAAGGAGGGAAGATCCACCCCCGCGACAGACTCGTAACCGACCGCGTCATCCCGGAACGTCTCCCCTACCGCGGCCGCAGCGGCGGCAACGGCCTCGGCGGATCGTACGTCCATTCCGCCTCGGGCAGACGACTCCGAACGTCGTCCTTGACCAGACCTATACGATCAAACGGGATCGGACGTAGACCGGGGACCCCCTTATATGCTTCAGAACCGTCGCGGAAGCCGAACCGCCCCCTCGCCATGTCGACGAACCCGGGGTCCTTGTCCGTGACCAGATTGTCCTCGGCCACATAGTTGCCCCGGATGAACTCGCCGCACATGACCGCCACGTTCCGCGCCGCCCGATTCATCCGCGGCTCCCCCGACGGCGTCATGAACCCCTTCAGCTCGGGGTATCGGGTGATAAACGGAGGCTTCGTAATGTCGACTTCTTTCAGCAAACGCGTCTGCCACAGCTCCTCGTCGATCATCTTCTTCCAGCGGGCGTCGTTCCACGGTGAGGCCCCGATCGCCCGCTTGCACTCGATGAAAACGTTGTTCTCGACGAGATTGCCGTGTCCCCCGTGGCAGAAAACAGCGCCCATCGTCCCCTTGGCCGGCTCCCCGCATCGGAAGAGGACGTTGCCGAAAACCGTGTTGCCCCCGTCGCCGTCGTCGAAGTAAATCGCGTTGTTGCCGTGCCCCCGAGGAGAGCCCACGTGGTGCCAGAAGTTATAGCGGATCATGTTGCCCCGGTTCGACGGGTTCCGACCCATGTAGAACGCCCCGCAATCGTCCGTCTCCATGCACACGTGATGAATCACGTTGTACTCGATCACATGGTCGTTGCCCGCCAGCGCGATCGCGATGTGCGGCGCGTCGTGGATCAGGTTGTGCTCCAGCCGATTGCCCACGCCCCCGATGTGGATCGCCGAGGCGTACGTCCGCTGCCGCCTCGAGAAACGCCAGATGTGGTTGTTCGCCGCCCGATGACCCGCCGGCGTCAGCGTCTTCCGATCACCACCCGACAGCGTCAACCCGCTCGTGCCCGTGTCGTGAATGTCGCACGACCGAACGACGTGCTTCTCGCCCCCCGCCACGCGAATCCCGTCCTGCCCCGTGTTGCGAACGACGCAGCCCACGATTTGATTCCCCCGGCCCGTCCCCCCCACCGCGATGCCGCCGCCACGGCAGGCTTCCACCGTGAGCCCCCTCAGCGTCACGTAAGAAACGTCCGACATCAGGACCACCGGCCCCACAAGCGTCGAGACCACGATCCGAGCGCCCCCGATCGCCGCCGGCGGCCAGAAGACCAACGCCCCAGCCTTCCCGTCGACGAAGTACTCGCCCGGCGCGTCCAATTCCTCCAGCAAGTTGACCGCCCGATAGCGCCTCGGCGGCGGGTTCCCATTCCGAAATCCGTAGATGTGCGGCGAGACGAACGTAATCTGACGCTTCTCCTTGTCGATCGAGGCCACCTTGATCACCTCGTCGTACCAGTCGAAGCACCAGTACCCGTGAAGCCAAACGCCCCCCGCCGGGCGCCATCGCCCCGGGCGATCCCCCTCGTACTCGAACACGCCCGGCTGCTTGCCCTTGTCCCCGTCCCGAGGAACCGACCCGCACTGCACGTACTTGGCCACGTGAGCCCAACCCTCGTTGGGCCACTGCGCCGGCGTCATCCGCTCGTCATTGAAGAACAGCTCGGCAACCGGCGGCGCGCCGCGGAAACAGCCCGGAAAGTTGCCGTAATCCTTGATGCCGAGCGGTTTGAGCTCCGCGATCATGACCTGGCCGCGAGCCTTCTCCTCGATCCGATCGAGCATCGCCTGATCGCTCAACTTCCTAAAAGCCTCGGGCGGAATCCGCTTGCCGCCCACCAGGCGCACCTCCTCGCCTTCATATGCGCGATACACGATCGGCGCTTCGGCCGTCCCCGAATCGGCCTCCGTCAGCCGGAACGACTGGTCCCGATAGTAGTCCCCGCCCCGAAGCCACACCGTCACCCCGCCGACGGGCAGCCCGGACGCCTTCTTCATCTCTCGAACGAGATCCCGGGCCCGATCCAACGACGCAAGCGGCGCGGCCTCCGTGCCCGCATTGGCATCGTCTCCGTTCGGAGCGACGAACAACACACTCCCCGGCGACGCGGCGGCGGGTTTCGTCGGACTGCCTGCTGCCCCGCCCCGGCGCGCGAAACCGTACTCATAGACCTTCGCCGACGCCCCGTCATCGGGCAGGAAGAACACCGAATCGCCAAGCAACCCCAGCCCCTCCCGACTCAGCGACGAGCCGCGCTCCGACTTGCCCACCGGAAACCGCTTGGCCAATCGCCACCCCTTCACGTCGATCCAATCGAGATAACCTCCCCCAAGGCACGCGATGTGGTCGCCGACCGCCTTGCAGTCCTGATACCCCACCCCCGTCGGGCTCGGCCTCTTCGCCTCGAGCCGACCGTCCGAGCTCCAGAAGTAGAACTCCTCGGCGCTCCAGTTGGCCCCGATAAGCCCATCCCCCCGGCAAGCGACCGCCCCGATGTGATCGTCCACCTCGAACCGCGTCTTGGCCTCCAGCGTCCCGGGGTCCACCGTCACCATGTGCGTATGACTGTGCTTCCGGTACGCCGCCACCGGCACCCAGATGCTCCGACCGTCGAAGTCGATGCCGCCCGGATGAATGTCCTTCCCGATCGCCAGATTCCGCTTGCCGATCAGCTTCATCGTCTTTCGGTCGAGCTTGAAGATCCACGCCTCGGACCTCAGCACGTTGACGCTCGTGAAGTAGAAGTGGTCCTTCGTGACGAGCAGCCCCTGGACGTGAAACGCGTTGAAACCGACACAGGGACTGACCCCTCGCGAGACGAGCGAGTCGGCCTCTCTGACGACCTGGCTAAGCCCCTCCGCGGCGCCAGGCTCCGCATGACTTCGGTGAGCACCCACCACCAGGAAACAGATGCAACCGATCACGCGCCGCAACGGCAGTATCTCACCCACCATGTCTCCTCCACCTCGGTACGACATATGCCACAAACAAACCCGACTCGCCGCTCCAGATTACACGGCGCGGTCGAAGCCTTACATGAGGTTGTTATCCTAACGGCCCTCTGTCAGAATGCCATCTCGCTCCGCGCGATCCGTCGGGGATCGAACGCTCCGCCCATGGAGAACCGGAAACCTCACCGCATGAGCACGCTGATCGCGGCCGATTGGGTGATCTTCGTCGGGTACCTCGTCCTCGTCTTCGGGCTGGGCGTCGCCTTCGCGCGAAGCCAGCACACCAACGAGGACTACTTCGTCGGCGGACGGCGGATGAACTGGTCCGCCGTGGGCATCTCCCTCTTCGCAACCGCCTTTAGCTCGCTCTCGTTCGTCATGTTGCCTCGCGAAGGCGCGTACGAGGACTACCACCTCCTCGTCACGATCCTCATGATTCCCCTGCTCATCACCCCGCTACTCTGGTGGCTGTTCGTGCCCGTCTACCTCCGGCTCGGAATCACGAGCGTCTACGAGTATCTCGAGATCCGCTTCAACCGACCCATGCGACTGCTCGGAACGATCCTCTTCGCCTGCTACGCCGTCGGCTGGATGGGCAGTATGCTCTACGCCGTCGGCCTGATCCTACAAGCCGTCATCGGCCTGACCCCCGCACAGC
Organism: Phycisphaerae bacterium; assembly: GCA_016927755.1. GTDB lineage: Bacteria > Planctomycetota > Phycisphaerae > UBA1845 > JAFGLZ01 > JAFGLZ01. Next base: position 50,457 of record JAFGLZ010000113.1, on the reverse strand, counting down.
TCACCTGGACGCTGATCGGCGTGGGAATGCTGGCCGTGGTCTACACCACCCTCGGCGGCGTCCGAGCCGTCATCTGGACCGACGTCCTCCAGGCCGCCACCCTCGGCGGCGGGATGATCGCCGTGCTCATCCTCGCCCTCGGCCAGGTACACGGCGGATGGGACGCCGTCGTCCGCATGGGCATCGAGCACGGCAAGTTCGACATGCTCGACTTCAAGCTCGATCTCACCAAGCGCGATACCGTCTACGCCGCCTGCGCCTTCGCCCTCTTCATGTACCTGCCCGGATACACCACGTCCCAGGTCACCGTCCAACGCTATGTCTGCGTGAGCTCCCTGAGGCAGGCCCGCGGTGCCCTGCTCATCAACGGCGTGGTCGTCACGCTGGTCAGCGTCCTCTTCTTCTTCGTCGGCTCGACCCTCTTCGCCTACTATAATCAGCCCGGCATGTCCGGTTTCCCCGACTTGCCCAAGCAAGACCAGCTCCTGCCGCACTTCGTCTCGACCGTCCTGCCCAATACCGGCCTGACCGGACTGCTCCTGGCAGGACTCTTCGCCGCCGCCATGAGCACGATGGACAGCGGCATCAATAGCATGACCGCCGTCGTCGTCTACGACTGGCTCGGCGGACGGCATGTCGGCGTCGGCGTCAGCCGCGTCCTGTGCGGCCTGTTCGGCGTCGCCATCATCGCCGCCGCGCTCCTGGCGCCCTACCTGGGAGAGCACGTCATCACGATCATTACCAAGGTCGCCGGAACCTTCCTCGGCCTGCTGCTCGGCGTCTTCCTGCTCGGCATGCTCGTGCCCCGAGCCAACGCCGCCGGCGCATTCATCGGCCTGGCCGCGGGAGCGATCAGCCTGTCGATCGTCTGGATCTGGACGAGCATCCCCCATTGGTGGTACGGAGCGTTCACCTGTATCGGCACGTTCCTCGTCGGAACCGCCGCCAGCAGGCTCTTCCCGGCCCCTAGCCCCGATCGCCTCCGGGGCCTTGCGTTCCCCAAACGTGGCAGCGTGAGTGAGAGGACCCGCTGAAACATCGAGCACGAATGGTGAGTCATCCATGAGAGTCCCAAGAAGAAAACCGCGAACCGCCAAGATCGGCGTCTTCGGCGTCGGACACTACAACTACTGGCCACAGTTCGAGGGCCTGCTCGAAGAGATGCACCGAAAGCTCGACCTCTTCACGAAGAAGGTCCAGGCCCATGACGTCCACGTCACCAACTTCGGAATGGTCGACGACGCCCAGGGCGCCTTCGCGCTCCTCGAAAAGCTCGAGACCGCCCGCCTCGATCTGATCTTCTGCGACATGGTGACCTACGCCACCTCGTCCACCTTCGGCATCCTGATCCGAAACCTCGACGTCCCGATCGTGCTCGTGGCCCTCCAGCCCCTCGCCGCCCTGGACTACGACAAGGCCTCCACCTACATGCAGCTCTGCAACGACGACTTCTGCAGCGTGCCAGAATTCACCGGCGTCGCCATCCGGATGGGCAAGAAGCCCCCGCCCGTCATCCTCGGCATGCTCGAGGCAGACCCCCAGGCCGACGCCGAGATCCGCCAGTGGTGCGAGATCGCCAAGGTCCTGCACGACCTGAAGGGCGCCCGCATCGGCCACTTCGGACACGTCCTCGAGTCCATGCTCGACATGCACTCCGACCCGACCGCCTTCACCGCCGCCTTCGGCTGCCACATCGTCCAGACCGAGCCCGACGACCTCCTCGCCCAACAACGCACCGTCACGGACGCCGAGATCCAGGCCAAGAAGACCGCCATCCTGGACATGTTCGATACGCCCGACCCCGGGTCCGACCCCATCACCGAGAAGCTCACCGACGACGACCTGCATACGGCCGCCAGGGCCGCTGTTGCCCTCGACAAGTTCGTCGACGCCAAACAGCTCGACGGACTGGCCTACTACTACGAGGCCGAGGAAGGCAGCGAGATGCGTCGCCTCGTGACGAACCTCATCGTCGGCAACTCGCTCCTGACCGCCGCCGGTTTCCCGATGTGCGGCGAGTCCGACCTCAAGACCTGCATCGCCATGCTCATCATGGACCGCCTCGATATCGGCGGGAGCTTCGCCGAGTTCCACCCCATCGACTTCAAGGAAGGCTTCGTCCTCGTCGGACACGACGGCCCGCACCACATCAACATCGCCGATCGAAGGCCCGTCCTCAGAAGCCTCCGAAAGTATCACGGCAAGCCCGGCTCGGGCGCCAGCGTCGAGTTCAAGATCAAGGAGGGGCCAATCACCATGCTAAGCATCGGCGTAACCCACGAGGGCAAGTTCAAGTTCATCCTAGGCCAGGGCGAATCCGTCGCCGGACCCGTCCCCCCGACCGGCAACACGAATACGCGTGGCTTCTTCAAGCCCGACGTTCGAACGTTCCTCAAGCGATGGGTACAAGAAGGACCGACGCACCACTTCGCCCTGGGCGTCGGTCACCACGCCGCCACCATCGCCAGGATCGCCGACGCGTTGGGCATCGAAAGCGTCATCATCGACGAACGCCTCTGACGGCGTCCGCCGGAGTCCGGGCATCGCGATGCAAGAAGAAGACAGCAGGAGTCATTCATGCCAAGCCATCCGCAACAACGAATGAACGGTGAACGCCCCGAAGATCGTCAACGGGTGGCCCATCGCTTCAGCGGTGGGGAACACGAATTCCCAGCCAACTCCCCACCGCTCGACTACAGAGGGACGAGCATCCCCATCTCCGCGGTCTGTTCGAAGATCCCTAAGAGCAGCCTGGCCTGTGTCCTCTCCTGTCTCCTCCCCGTGATCGCCGCCGCCGAATCGCCAAGCGCAACCGACCCGATCGCCTCTCGCCTACAAGCGTCGATGATCTGGATCGGCTCCGCGCCGCCCGACAAGCAAGTCTACGCCGTCTTCCGCAAGACCCTCGATCTGCCCGACAAGCCCGACGCCGCTCGGCTGCGCCTCTTCGCCGACTCCCGATACATCCTCTGGATCAACGGCCGATACGTCGACCGCGGGCCGTGTCGGTTCGATCCGATCGCCCCCGAATACGACACGCTCGACGTCCGCCCCTTCCTGCGCAAAGGCAAGAACGCCCTGGCCGTCCTCGTCCACCACTACACGGACGGCAAGGAACGCGGTCACGGCGACTTCTCCGGCCGAATCATGCGCCATGCCCCCGGGCTCACCGCCCAGCTCGACGTGAAGCTCCCGAGAGGCGCGACCCAATCCCTCGCCACCGACGACACCTGGCGGGCCACGACCAAGACGCGCTTCCTCCCATCCCCGCCGAGTTGGGGTAGCATCCCCGACCGCATCGACGCCCGTCGAGACGACGGCGACTGGACCCTCCCCGACTTCAACGACGCCGCCTGGGAGCTGGCCGCCCGAATCGACGGATCCCTCTGGGGACCCCTCAGGGCACGGTCGATCCCCCTCCTCCGCGAAAGGAACATCACCCCCCTCACCCTCATCGAACACTCACGCGCCAGCGCCGATACGACCGCTACCTGGATCTGGACGCGTGAAGACGGCTATGCCGCCCAGAAGGCGCCCCGATGGTCCGCTCCGGAGGGCGAGCGATTCTTCCGACGAACCTTCGAGCTGCCCCAAGGCGCGACCGACGTGCTGATTCACGCCACCGCCGACAACGAGCTCGACTGCTTCTTCAACGGCCAAAAGGTCGGCGAAAACCATGGCGACATGAGCTCATGGACCACGATGCCGCGGATGGATGTCACCAAGCTCGCATCGACCGGACGCAACGTCATTGCGATCCGGGCAGTCAACAAACACTACGGAAAGGCCTCCGACCCGGCCGGGCTGCTCGTCGTCGTTTCCTGGCGCGTCGGAAGCGAGTCGCGACACCTGTTCTCCGACGGATCCTGGAAGGCCTCACCCGCCGCGCCCGAGGGTTGGCAAAGACCCCACTTCGACGACGCCCATTGGCCGACCGCCCTGCCCCTATGCCCCTACGGCCAAGGCGCGTGGGTCAGAAACGTCACCAACTACCCGACCCCCGGCATCAGCGATCCCACCGCCAAACCGCTCGCCGAGGTCCTCCCGTTGGAGCTCCCCGCCGGCCACGAGATCGTCATCGATGCCGGCGTCATGGACCAGGCCTACTCCGTGCTCGACTTCGACGCCGACGACGGCACTGAGTTGGAGGTCCTCTACGCCCCCCGCTACCTCGACACGGGCCGAAAGCCCAGCGACGTCTGGAGCCAGCGCTGCCTCTACACCGCCCGCGCCGGACGCCAGACCTACATGAGCGGCGACACGTTCGGATTCAAGTACATGGTGCTCCGTGTCCGAACCGGACGAGCAAAGCTCCACGACGTCAAGATCGTCTCCCGCCGATATCCCTTCGACTGCCTCGGCGCCTTCGCCTGCAACGACCCCGTGCTGACCAAACTGTGGCCCATCTGCGTCCGCACCGTCGCCGTCTGCAGCGAGGACGCCTACGTCGACTGCGCCACCCGAGAACGCGTCGAGTGGATGGGCGATTCCTACTGCGACCACTACCCCGTCACGCGCGTCGCCCTGGCCGGCCCAGGAGACGACGGCCGACCGTACCTCGCTGACCCGCGCCTCATGCGGAACATGCTCCGCCACATCGCCCAGAGCCAGCAACCCGACGGTCGCCTCAAGGCCCATCACCCCTCCAACCGCTGGGACATCCACGGCTACATCGAGGACTACGCATGCCTCTGGGCAAGCTCGATCCGACTGCTCTACGACAACACCGGCGACCTCAGCCTCGCCCGCGAGCTCTGGCCCGCCCTGACCGCACAAATGAAATGGTTCCTCGACCACCGTACCGACACCGGGCTAGTCAATGCCCGAGAGTTCGTGTTCTTCGGAAACCCACTGTGCTACAAGGTTTGCCAGGGCGCCGCGCTCAACGCCTACGTCTCCCGCGCCCTCCGCGATTCGTCCTACCTCGCCAGACGCCTCGGCCGGACCGACCATGCCGATCGCTACGCCGCAGACGCAGAGGCCATAGCCCGCGCCGTCAACACCCATCTCTGGGACGAAAGCGCCGGCACGTACCACGGCGCCATCATGGATGGCAAGAAGACGCCCCCGACCGCACACGCCGCCGTGCTCTGCCTCTATCACGAGATCGCCCCGCCCGATCGACGCGAGTCGGTCATCCGGTGGCTCCTCGCCAATCACGAGAAAGAGGGCTTCGCGCCCTATGCTCACTACTTCCTCTTGCACGAGCTCTATCGCATGAACACCGACCAGGCCGATCGCCTCGCCCTCTCCCTGATCCGCGGGCGATACGAGCCCATGACCCGCGGCGAAACCGGCACCGTATGGGAATCCTTCGGCGGAGGCGAATGGTGTCATCAGGCAGGCGCCGTACCGGCCTACTACCTCAGCGCCTACGTCCTCGGCGTCCGAATGGAAGAACCGATCGGCAAGCGACAACTGCTCATCGAGCCGCGCCTCGGCGACCTCGAACAAGCCTCCGGAAAAGTCGTCACGGAGCTCGGACTCGTACCGATATCATGGACGCGCCACGCGGAAGACGGATCGCTGAGATTCCGCTTCGACGTCCCCGAGAATACCCAGGCGACCGTTCGAGTGCCGCGAATCGCGAACGAACCCGTCCTCGTCCTGGACGCCCGAAGGCTTCTGCCCTCGACGCCCATCTCGTCCATCCTCAGCGTGAGCGATCAAGGAAGATTCATCGAGTTCCGCCTCGGCCCCGGCCCACACGTCGGCCTGATCGAGCCGCGCGGGGAAACTGACCGCCCAGCGCCGACGACCAAACAGAGAACGGAAACGAATCGATCAACAACAGAAAGGAATCAGAAATGACTCACTGACGTAGGAACGACTATTGGTATTACTAAGTAATACCATGAGCCGGTCAGTCCGTCTTCGGCTTCTTGCCCTGTCGGATCTGCTCCAGCCCCTCACCCAACTTCTTGGCAACCTTGTTGAGGTCCTCTTGTGGTTCGTCGTACCGCGCCGTAACCGTACCCAACCCGCTCCGGCTCCGCGGATCGACCAGGTCGAGCTTGGCGTCGCTGACCAGGATATACCATCGCTTCGGCGTGCCGTGGGCAACCTTCACCGAGACCCAAGGCCAAACCTTCACGCGAGTCCCCGCCTCCGGCTCCCGGACGTACCGCGCCGACAGCTCGAAGACAAGATCGGCTCCGGCAAGCGGAGCCGGCGGGTTGCCTGCCGGCGCCTGCGCCGACCCGCCGGCGGGCTCGAGGACAGTCACGGCATACCCGCGGAACTGAAGCTCGCTCGCCACCGCCTCGGTCAGCGCATGGATCTCCCGATCGGCCAGGAGCGCGATTCGCCTGGCCTGACCCAGACGTCCCGGCGCCTCGGCGCCGTAGTTCCATCCCACGTTCTTCGGACCGCAACCGGCGGCCCCCATGAGGGCCGCTTCGCACATGAGCAAGATATGCATCGCCGAACGTCGATGAGTATGTTCGCGCATCTCGTCGCTCCGTGATCGTCAGATCGGTAACCGCGGCGACTTCTCCAACCATGAGCATTCTAACATGGTCGGCGCCCCTGACCTCACATCATTGGATGCACCGCCGTTCCAAAGGCTTTGGATCGCGCCGCCCCTTCCTCTATAATCCTCACTCCGATCGGCTCCGCTCCCGTCCCATCAGAACTCGTTCTCCCGTTGCGGTAGCCGTCCACAGGTGGGTATCTGCTAGCGATATGATCGTCTTGATCGACGTCCTCATCATCGTCCTACTCTGGTTGCCGATGCTCAGGCTGCGCGAGCAACTGACGATGCCGGAAGCCTTGGGCGGCCTGCCCGGTCATGTCGCGTGGGCCGTCTTTCTCGCCTGCGTCTGGCTGCTCCTGGGCCGACTTGATCCCCTCCTGCGCCAACGACGTCTCGGCGATCTCGGCGGCACGCTCGCCCGATTGCTCGGCCCCGTGCTCCTGCTCGGACTCTCTACGCAGGTCACGTTGGCGATGGACCTTCGCTACTACGTTCCTGTCCTGCTGATGATCCCCTGGTCCGCCGCGGCGCTCATCGCCCTGACAATCGTTCGATGGCCACGCTCCTCCGGCCCGGCGACTCCGGTCGAGCCGCGATCCGCGGAGGCACGGCTCGCATTCGGGGCGGCCGGCCTGGGCCTCGCCCTGCTGACCTCGGTACGCTTGTTCCCAGACCCGAAGACCATCTACACGACGGAGATAGGCGAACACCTCGTGGCCATCGTCAGAGGCGTCCTTCAACTGACCGGGCTCGCCGGCATCGCGATCCTGTTGGGTATCCAACTGGCCAAACCGCTCGCTAAGCTTCGACAGCGCGTCCTGAAACTCAATCGCAAAACATTCCTCACGCTGGCCGCCCTGGCATCCGTCGCCCTCTCTGGCGCGTTCGCCTACGTCGTCTTGGACCACATGCCGCACATCCAGGACGAGATCGCCGTCCTGTTCCAGGCGAAGAGCTTCGCCGCCGGCCGTCTCTATGCGAAAGTCCCGCCGGCAATCGAGGCCTTCGATCAAGAGTACATCGTCATCGACGGCGACAAGTGGTACGGAAAATACTTCCCCGGTCCGTCACTCTTGCTGACACCAGGCGTCCTGCTCGACGCGTCGTGGGCGATCCATCCACTCATATCCATACCGGCCATCCTGCTCCTGTTCGCCCTCGCGCGCCGACTCGTCGGTGAGCGGCTCGCCAGAACGGCGGTGATCCTGGCGGTGATCTCGCCGTTCTGGGTGATGACCTTCGCCTCCCACATGGCGCATCCCGGCTGCCTGCTGCTGCTGACGGCAATGGCCGTCTGTATCGTCGCCGGAATCTCTCCGACGGGACGGTGGTATCACGCCGTCGGCGCTGGGTTGGCTTGGGCCGCCGCCGTCTGGTTCAGGCCGTACACGGCCGTCTTGCTGGCGATCCCCTGGCTAGGCTACGCCCTGATCCGTGTGTTTCAGCGACGATCGTCGCCGGCCATGATCCCATGGTTCGCCGCCTCGGCCATCGTCGTCCTCCTGCCGCTCCTGGCCTACAACAAGGCCCTGACCGGCGACGCGTTTCTCGCGCCCTTCACGAAGTATGCCCCCACCGACCGTCTCGGCTTTGGTGATGATCTGGGCATGGACTACTGGCCCGACGATCGCCGAACGCACACCTTCACACGGGGACTAGGGCTGCTGTGCTTTCAGTTGGACGAACTCGGAGAAGAGCTGCTCGGCTGGCCGAGAGGCATCCTGCTCTTGCTGCTCATCGGGGGGCTCCTCGCCGCGCGAAAGACGCAAGGCCGGCTGCTCCTGGCGGTCGGTGCGGCCCTGCCCGTCGGCCACATCTTCTACCACTTCGGCCAGTCCTGCTTCGGGCCTCGCTACTACTCGGAAGCCCTGCCAGTCTACCTCATCCTCATGGCCCTCGGACTCGCGCTGACGTCGAGATGGTTGTACCGCGTCATGAAGTCCAGGGGCTTGGCCAGACCACGGAGATGTGCCGTCGCAAGCACGCTCGCGCTGGCGGGCCTGGGCCTGGCAGGCTGCTTGCTTGGATTCGTCCCACAGGTGATCGGCTACTACGGCTATGACTTCGGCTCGGTCGATCCCGCCGTTCGGAACACGGTGGCCAAGGCCCGACCTGGACGGGCCATCGTCTTCGTCGGTTCGATGCACTATCGATCTCACAAGCTCGGCCAGTGGTCGCCCGACTACTACGCGGCCGCGTTCTACATGAACTCGCCCTCGCTCGACGACGAGGTCATCTTCGCTCGAGATCTCGATAGCGCCCTGGACGAGCGCTTCACGTTGGGCAAAACGGCGGAGGTCGCCGCTCGATTCCCGGACAGAACTCCCTACCGCTTCGTCTGCGACGGTCTGAACATCGGTCACCTCGAGCCGCTCACCACGTCCACCATGCCGAAGAAGAAAGCGCGGACAGACTCGCCGTAGTCGGTCGACAGGCTGGAACGCAACCTACGGCTTGAGCTGACCGGCGAGAAGCTTACCTATCGAGATGAGCTGCTCCACGTCGGCGGGCCTCATCTCACCTGTGTGGTCCGGAGCGGTGGCGAGCAGAACGTTGACCGCCCCGCGCTGCCAAGCCAGCTTGATCCGCTCGGCCACGACTTGGGCAGGGAACGGTTCGCTGGGCGCGAATGAACGCCCCTTGCCGTACGTGAACCAGCATGAAGGACCGACCGGATCGTACTTGATTCCGCCCTCGCGGCGCTGCGAGCACAGGCAGAACTCGAACGGCAGGTAGTACGTCGTCTCGCCGACCTTCCTGAATGGCTTGTGTCCTTCCGCCGGTGGCACCAGAATCTCGCCGTTGAGCACGTCCGTCGGGAAATACTTGATCTCCCTCCCGTCCTGGACGTGCTGATTCATGATGACGATCGTGTCAGGCTGCAGGTTCTTGATGGCGTCATAGACCTGCTGCGCGGGCAGATCCTTCGGCGCCCAGTTCATCATGTCGACCCAGAAGTACGGTACCTTCCCGTAGCGCGTCGCTAGCTCGTACAACTGCGCCAGAATGATCGCCCGGGCATTCGCCGTCGGTCGGTACTTCTCGCCGCCCCACATGCAGTAGTAGAGCCCGGGGGCGACGCCTTGCTTGTCGCACTCGTCGGCGAAGGCCTTGACCAGGTCCGTCTTGTTGCCGCTCGAGGCCACGTCGAACGTCGTCGTCGCGCTGTCCCACAGCAAGAAGCCGGACGTGTGGCGCGTCGTCAGGACGGCGTACCGCATCCCCCCGGCCTTGAGCGCCCGAACCCAGCCCGCCACGTCCAACTCGGGAGGATCGTAGAGCTTCGCATCCCCCGTATGGCAGTGCTCGCTGCCCGAAAACTGGTTCGTGTTGAAACACAGAAACGCCCCCAGCCGCCACGACTCCCATCGCTTCACAAGGTCCGTCGGACGTGTCGCCGGCGTATGATGCCTGGCGAGGTCGATGACGTACTTCGTGGGTGTCGAGTCATCGGCCGACTCGATCTGAATGGCCAACGCACCTTGCTCCGTGAATTCCGAGATCAAGCGAGGCTCCGCTCCGATGGCGACCGGAGCCGATCCGCACAGCGCCACCGCGAGCCCGACTCCCAAAAGGCCGATCGAGAAATGATCACAGGACACGCAATGACGTGCGACCATGGCATATCTCCCCAACAGCGAGGATCATCGTCGAAAGGTCCCAATGAGAATCCAACCCCGCTGGTCATGCTTCGAGTGTTCGAGGAGAAACCAGCCATCGCCAGATTCGCGGGAGTGATCTGGCCCCCTCACCACAGCCAGGCATAGATGCCCGTAAGGATCACCGCCATCATGGCCCACCACAGCCACAGGCTCTTGTACCAGTGCCCCGCGCCTTCACCGGCGAGCATCGACCGGTCCCACATGTTGGCGGCCGGGGCGACCCTCGCGACGCAAAACCAGCCGATCAACCCCACCGTCCCGATCAGGATCACCAACGCGATCGCCACCGGGCTGTAGGCAGCAATGCCGAGAACCAAGACGCCAACCACGACCGATCCGAACACGCCCGCCGCTAGCCGAACGCCGTCGGCAAGCGACACGACGAAGCCCAACGAGATCAGCCCGATCGCCCCGGCGAAGACCATCGAGTTGGCCAGGTTCTCGGGCAGGAAGTGGATGTCGGCATCCGCCAGCACGCCCTTGGCCAGCGTGAACGGCACGGTCAGGATCGCCAGCCAGATGCACGCCACGGCCCCCCTCTCACTAGCCCGTTTCCAGAGCGCCCCGCTCAGGAAGACCACGACGACCGGTGCCGCCATCGGTGCCCAGATGTCCTGGGCGTAGCGGAACATGCTCTCCCATCTCATCACGACCGGCGCGAACAGGGCGCCGATCAACAAGGCCACCGCGCCGGACCACTTACCGAAGCGGACGAGCCGGTCTTCGGACCAGTCTCGGCCCTTCCAGCGCTGAAAGATATCGAGCGTGACCATTGTCGACGTCGAGTTCACGAGCCCGGACACCGTCGACATGATCGCGCCGACGATGGCCGCGGCGACCAATCCTCTTAAACCGGTCGGCACGACGGCGGCGACCACGCTTGGGTAGGCCGCGTCCGCGTGTGACAGATCGGGGTTGATTACGCGATAGACCATCCCCGGGAAGCACGTCGCCAGCGGAAGGAGGATCTGCAGCCCGCCGGCCAACAGCACGCCCATCTTGGCATGCCATTCGTCGCGTGCGGCCAGACACCGCTGGTTGATGTACTGGTTCGTCGCGTAGTACCAGACGTTGGTCGACAACATCAGGATGACCAGGGCCGTCCAGGGGACCTCGTGGTTGGCCGACGTCATCAGGTGAGCCTGCTCGCCCGTGCCGATAATCGCGCCGAAGTCCCAACCGATCTTCGACATCCCGGCGAAGAAGACGTAGAGACCGCCGCCCATGAGCAAGGCGCACTGAAACGAGCTCGTCCACGCCACGGCCGTCAGGCCGCCGTAGACCGTGTACGCCCCGGTGACCAGCGCCAGGCCCCAAACGGCCGCGACCTTGTTGACGCCCCACATCGCGTGCAGCGCGAACCCGCCCGTGTAGAACACGAGCGCGAAGTTGACGAAGACATAGCTGGCGATCATCAGCAGCGCGTACAGCGTCCGTGCCCGGCCGCCGAACCGACGCTCGAGGTACTCCGGCATCGTCGTAACGCGATTGCGGACGTACAGCGGCACGAAGATCCACAGCAGAATCGACAAGGCGGGAAAGACCAGCCACTCCCAGTTCGCCACCGGCAGGCCGATCTTGTAGGCGTAGCCGACCTCGCCGACGAACTGCTCGGAGCTGATGCCCGCCGCGACGATCGAGAAACCGATCGCATACCACGGCAGCCGGTTGCCACCGCGGAAGTAATCGCCGACGGAAGCCTTCTGCCGACGGCTGGTCCAGAAGCCGATGGCCACGACCAGCACGAAGTAGCCGAGGAAGACGGTCAGATCAAACGTGTTGTACTCGTGCATGGGTCCGCGGGCCGCCGGCAACGACGAAGCCTATCGATCAACACACCACATCTACTTCGACTCGAATCGACGAGACGTGGCGTAGACGTGCACGTCAGTACTGCGAATCCCGTCACGCAGCGCCCCGTCCGTCACGACCACCTCCTCGTCCGTACCCAGCCGGTAGAACTTCTTCCCGTTGAGCGCGGCGGGAAGGTTCCCGACGGTAAACGCCAGGCCGTTGCGCCGCTCGTTCACGACCAGCAAAACGTAGTCGTCGCCGACATGCTTCAGCACCGTGACGATCCCATCGCCGTCCGTCGATCCGTACGACTCCTCGGAGACGGCCTTGGGCTCGGGCTCCGTCGAGGGGGCAACCAGCGCCGGCTCGAGCGAGCCGAGCTCACGAGCGAGCCGCAAGAGATCCTTCCAGAGCTGGGAATCCTTCTCGATGTACGCGGTGCCCCAGTACATGATCGCATTGACGCCGTGTACGATCGCGTCGTAAGCCATGAACCGGGATTCGCGGAAGTTTGGCCGACGACCGAGGCCGATTTCTTCCGGGTGCTTCCGGTAGGACTCGTGGATGTCACGCCAGCCGAATCCCTGCAGGACCATGGCGCACGCCTTGCCCGGCGCCGCGGCGCGCATGCGCTCGGTGTACTCGCCGACGCAGGGCAGCTCTCGCGTTCGGAGATCGCTGTGGCCCGGCGCATGGTCGACCGGCACGGGGTAGATGTCGCAGCCGGCCATATCGGCGGCCCGGTTGAACCACTGCATCGACGCAATGCTGTTTCGCGGCGCGTGATTGAGCCAGATGAGGTGCTTGGGATCTGCCTGCCGGACGGCCTGCATGCCGCGCGTCATCCCCTCGCCGACCTTCCGCGTCTGCTCGGCCCGATCGGCCATCGTCGCGGACGGTTGCGGCGGTTTCCGGCCCACCCGTTGCCAGAACTCGGCTCGCTTCTCGTCGAACCTCGCCCAGAGACCGCGGTCATGCAGATCGTGACACCGTGACCGGAGCTTGTAGAGCTGCTCGGCCGCCTCCGGGGATAGACCGCCTTTCTCCTGTGCCTCCTTGATCGCCTTGGACATCTCGGGAAACTCGGTGTTGCCGAGGTAGTTGAGATGCGAAGCGTACCAGACGTTCCACAGCGCCTCGTCCGGCCCCTCCCAGATAATCAGCGCCGGATGGTCTTTCAGCCGGTTCACTCCATCCAAGAGCTTGGCCCTGGCCTCCGGCGAATCGCTCCTCAAGTCCAGCGCGCCTCCGAGGTTGACCCAGGCCTTGGCGCCGTGCTTGCCGATCCGATCAAGAGAGGCCCGGTCGCCGCTGGATTGGATGAGGTTGAACCCGGCCTCGACCGCCGCCTTGAGCACGGCGTCGTCCTTCGGGTTCTCGTACAGGCCCAGGAGGAACCGCGGCTTCCCGTCGACAATGGCCATCCGATTCTCCGTCAGCAAGGGCTGCGCGGAAATCGGCGCGGCGAGAGCCCCACACGTAATCAGAACCAGCACCACCGCGAAACGAAGCCGCCTTGCCACGGCGTCAAAACGGAATCCGCCACTCATGCGTCGCCTCCTTGAACTCGATCTCGTGCATCCACAAATGATCGCCCACGTTCGTCAGCCGCGCGGACTTCTCGGTCAGCGGGAACTCGAAATGCGGTGTGAAGCCGTCCGGGACGTAGATATAGAGCCGGCAGTTCAGCCCGGGCATACGCTCGCACGTGCCGGAGAGAACCTTGGCCTTCTCGTCCCACGCCATCCGCTTGATCTCGCGATACCCTTGCAGGACGTGCATGTCCGTGCCGACGATCTGCGGCCGACCCGCGAGCCGCCGGATCGACAGGATCCGGCTCGACTGCGGAGGGAGCATTAGCGCAAAGGCGCCCTTGTGAACGCCCAGCAGTTTCTCCTGCCAAAACTCGAAGACCGCCGCCTCGGCGTCCTCCGGCAGGCCGAGCGATTTCCACGTCACGGTCCGCTCCTGGGCGCCCTTCTCGAAGTTGAACAGTCCGATGACGTCCCACTCGTCTGACTCGGTCTTGCAGTGGATCCACCAGACCGAGGGGATGGTCCGGTCAAGCAAGTCGATCGGCCTCATGATAGGTCCGCCCGGAGGCAGGACCTGCTGCATCATCCGTATCCGCGAGGGCGGCAGGTGCTGGAACTCGTCGCTGAACGAAGCGCTGCAGCCGGCCAGGGACATCATCGCGAGCCGCATCCGAGTTTCCTCAATGTCGGCCTGCATCCGGACGCTCATATCGCACACTTCGCGGTGATACCACCGATCGTTCAACCAGTAGCCGGCCGCGAGGGAGCGGGCGTTCGCTCGCAACACCTCGATGTTCCCTCCGAGGCCCGCATCCAACGTGTCGCCTCCGCAGTTGGTGCCGCTGGCCAGCCCTGCCGTCAGCAACGGCGGGGTCTGGGTGTAGCGGATCCATGCATCCTGCCCCGCGCCCCGCCGAAGCGCCTCCATCGCCCGACGCAGCGCCGTCCAGCCGCGCGTCGCCTTCGGATCGTGCTGGCGGAAGTGTTCCCCCGCGCAGGCCGCGATGAAGTCGATCTTGTAGTAGCTCACGCCCCAGGCCGTGAGCTGGGCGAAGACGTCCTCGATCCATTTCTCCGCGGCCGGGTTCGTCGCGTCCAGCTCGTAGCAGTTGGGGTTCGGCTTCCAGTACCACTTCCAGTTGACGCGCGGCTTACCGTTTTCGTCCTTGAGCATCCAGTCCGGATGCTTCTGGAACGTCTCGCTCGTCGCGGCCACGTCGGTCGGCGAGATCCACACGCCGAGCCGAAGCCCGTGTCGAGACGCGAGCTGATCCGACAGCCATTTAAGCCCGTGCGGAAACCGCCCGTTCGGGACCCAATCGCCGGTGACGTCGCCGCGCTGCCAGCCGTGGTCGAGCTGCATGATCTCGAAGCCGAGCGGCTTGAGGTGCTTGGCGGCGACCGCGGCATTGGCCAGGACGAGGTCCTCCGTCATCGCCATTCGATGCGCGTACCAGCTACACCATAGCGTCGTGGGGCCCTTGCGAACCGGCTGCTGCGTGAACTTCGCGGCGGCGTCGCCGTACGCCTCCAGTGCGGTGTACGGGTCGTCGCCGGCGGAGAGATAGACGGCGTCCAGATCGACCGACTCCCCGGGGCCGAGCTTGCGCCCAAGGAATCGCTGTCTTGCGGAAAACGACTTGCCGCCCTGTCCCATGCGGTATGACGCGTTGAGGTCAGGCCTGGCTTCCAGCGCCGTCAGATAGCCGAAAGTCAAGCTGACCGTCGGCTCGCGATTGGCCAGCATCAGGATCTGTGTCGCTCCGTAGGACCGATCCACGTCGGTCGACAGGTCGCCGCTCCGTGCCGGCTCGCATAGAAGCGTCGAAATCCCGCCGATGAACACCGCCGCCGGCGAACTCCACGCATGGCCCGTGTGCCACCAGCCGCCGTCGGGTTCCGAGACGGTCACCAACTCACACGTCCCGAGTGAGACCTCGCGATCCGTCGGGTTGGCAATCCGCCCGAACGCCGTAGCGATCGCCAGTCCGTCGTAGATGCGGACTGATCGCTCGAATCGAATGCCGTCGCCCCAGACCTGCTTGATCTCCTGCCCCTTGCCCAAATGGTCCTCGAACGGCTGGTGAGTCGTCTTGGCATCCCCCGCCGCGCGATCCTTGCCATCGACCTCCACTTTTGATCGAGCCCGGCAGATCGCCGCCTCCGCCACGCCGGGCCAAACAACGCTCCACGTCCCGGCGCTTCCTTCCAGAGCAACAATCACGCGTTCGCTGACGAGATCGATTCGATCGCCGACCTTGCGTGCTGTTGCCTGTCTTGGCATTCCTGCCTGCTTCGCCCGCTGGCACATCTCTTGGATGAGCTGCCTCCGAACAGGCAGCGTCTTGGCCGTCTCAGTCAGGCGCGAAGCGGTTTGCCTCGTATGAACCGCGAGCACCTCGATGTCACGGACAAGCCGGTCCCGGTCGGCCGAAGACAGCGCGTCCCAAGTGCCCAATCGATCCGAGGCGTCCCTGAGCCTCTTCTCCTGTTCGGCTAGAGCGCCCTGCACCGCCGAGGGCAGACCACCGGCAATCGTCGTCAACACGTTTGTCGATGAGCGTGCCGCGGCCATCTCCTCTTGCGTCCCAGCGAGCCGCTTGCCGAGATACTCGCGCAGCTCGGCGGGGGGTATCGCGGGGCCGAGGACTTCCAACTCGAACACGTCGGTGTGCGACGTCGGCCCCGCGGACCGTGTCACCAGCAGACGAACCGCCGAGGTCGGGATCGGTTCGAACGTGGCCAGCCAACTGCCTGACTTGGCGTCGCGGATCTCGGCAACGGTTCGAAAGGTCTTTCCGTCCTGCTGCAGGATCTGAACGTCGGCGTCGAGGATCCCGTCGTTGTCGACGGCTTCGCCGAAGACGGCAATACCCGAGATCCTCTGCTCGCCGCCGGCAAGATCAAGCCGAATCCATTGAGGTTGCTCCTTGCTCGGCGAAGCGGACGCAACCCACTTGGTCTTGCGATCAGCGTCGCAGGCCCGAAGTGGGCCGTAGCTTCCTTCGGCGCTGTCAAGCGACGTGGACGCCGTGATTCCGTCGACCGGGATGCGACGGAATTGCTGCGATTGCCATTCCGGAGAAATCGACAAGATGCTCCCCGTCGCCGCCATCGCATCCATCCCTGAACACACGCCGATCAAGCCAAGGAAGGCCAGATGCTGATATACCCCGTAACCGCGGCGCTTCAAGCCGTTCACGCACGCACCTCCCTAACAAGCGGGACTGTTCGCAGCACCTTTCTATCCGGGTCACGGATCGCGTGCAATGGTCCGCCGGTGATCTTGGTCCATGCTCGCGCCATTGACACAGCCACTTCGTTCATTACCATGCAGGAAACCCTGCATGGAGGCGCCTTTCCTCGCCCGTGAGAACGTTCTTCACGGGTGCAACCGGGGCGGGCGGCACAGTGGAATGCGTGCTGAGGCGATAAGCATCCCGGCAAACGATCGAATACCGAGGAGCGCGGGCATCCGTTCGCCGTGGGTGTGCCGACTCGATCCTCGCTTGGCGTTGGCTCTCCCCCTGTGTCTTCTCACGGTCCTCGTGGGGTGTATGAGTCCTGAACCGGCAATCGGGGATTTGCCCGAGCCGCCGATCTATACACTCGAGAGACGTCCGGCTCCTCCCCCACCGCCGCCCACGCCTCGCCCCGCGCCGGCGAGGACCGCCAGGAGAAGCGCGTCGATTCGAGGCGCGACGATCATCGTCGACCCCGGCCACGGCGGGCGCGATCCGGGCGCGCGAGGGCTCTCGGCCTTGCCGGAGAAGACGGTCAACCTGAAAATCGCCACCCGGGTGGCCGCCCTGCTCAGCAGCCGCGGCGCCAGCGTCACCATGACGCGGACCAGCGACCGCTTTGTCGAACTGGACGATAGAGCCGCGCTGGCCGAGAGCAAGCGGGTGGCCTTGTTCGTCTCCGTTCACGCGGACGCCAACAACAGCCGAAGCATTTCCGGGGCGACGATCTACGTCGGACGGGGTGCTTCGTCCGCCAGTCTCAGCGCTGCCCAGCATATCCAATCCGCCTTTCGCGCCGCCGGGATCGCATGCCGCGGCATCCGCGACGCGGGCTTTCGCGTCTTGATCGGCCACTCGAGACCGGCCGTCCTCGTCGAGTGCGGGTACCTCACCAACCGGCAGGAAGCCCAGCTACTGAACACAGTCAGCTATCAGGTCAAGATCGCCAACGCCATCGCTGATGGCATCGCCGGCCACTTCGGCGGTTAGCCCTTCGGATCGTACACGTCCACGTTCTCAATTCTTCTCTTCTCGCCTAATCAAGCGTCGCACGGACGCTACCGAGAAAACCTCGCTACAACGGGAATTCATGAGCAACCTTGCTCATCGAATGTGACGTGCGTAGAGAGATGAGCCAGGAAAGCGAATGAATTGCCTGCTGAGAGCAGCGTGAAATTCGCCAAAATCTAGCCTGGGCTTCGGTCCAGAATGTCATCTCTCATAGTCAGGCCGTCCGAGAGGACGAACTGGCAGGGCAAAGCTAGGATGCCCACGCCCCTTTTTTTTGACGCTCCTCTGGAACGGAGTGAGGTGACCGATGGCCCCCATGCGTATGACACGACGAGCCTTCGTGAAAGCCGCATGCATCACGGGCGCGGCAGTCACACCCGGGTGTGGTTTGCTTGAGGGGATGCTCGGACCTCCCGTCAACCAGTCCAACGGGGTGATTGCATTCAAGCGATCCGGCCGCGGCCTGCGAATATCGAATGCAGCCAAGCTCAACAACGCGAACAAGGTCTACGCGACGGCTGAGGCCGCCGCGGACGATCCGGCCCATCCGGGTGACAACTCGAAGGTCGTTCAGATCACCATGAACCGTCAGTTGTTCGATCGGCTCTTCGCTAACGGCAAGACTTCTTCGGATCTTCGGCACGATTTGTAGGGCTGAGCCGCTCGTGCCCAAGGACCTTTCTGAAGACACGCCCAGGGCACATCACATCACCGAGGACCGACGCTTCAGTCATGGCGTCGGGAAGTGATTCCAGGGCCGATACAGTACTCCAACAATCGATGAGTGGTCATGACCCCTCGTTGGGAGGTGGTGAGAATGAATGCCTCCTCCTTTCTTCTGCAGCATGTTCCGCGGATACTGGAGACTTGTGTCGCCTGTGATGTCAGCGGAGGTCGATATCAGATAGCCCGGTAACCCCAGTTGCTGGAGGTGAGCCATGCGGATCATCGTTCTTCTCGCGCTTGTCGTGTTCTATGCCGTGCTGCATGCAGCGACTTCGGGGGAGAGCACACCGCGAAGGCAATCATACGTCATCCACCCGATCGGAGCCGTCGAGATCAATGGTGACGCGACCCTCCTCAGGATCGACGAGGAATACGCGGAAGCCCCGCGGGGTCTGGACCAGTTCTCGCATGTCTGGGTCTTCTAGTGGTTCGACAAGAACGACACGCCGGCCAAGCGGAGCATCCTTACCCTCCACCCGAGGGGCAATCCGAAGAACCCGCTAACGGGTGTCTTCGCCACCCGATCTCCGGTCAGGCCCAACCTGATCGCCCTGACGTCATGCAGAGTCCTTTCCGTCAAGGGGAACCTGGTCGAGATCGACAAGATCGACGCCTTCACCGGATCGCCCATTATCGACCTCAAGCCGTACATACCCCGCATCGATTGGAGAGCTGATGCGAAGGGCCCTGCCTGGGTGGATCGGTAGGCCGGATTCCCATTGCGCATTGAGGATCCTTGGCAGACCGGAGGCGGCATGCGCTCATTACAGCGCCGGACCCGGCAGATTACCTCGCTTCCGCACTATCGTTGAGTTCTCCAGGACATTATCGTGAATAATAATCGGCTTATCCTTGCCCGTCGTGTCGTTGACCTCGATGACTACGTTCTCCAAGACGTTCCCCGTCACGATCGTTTTGCCCCCGCCTATCGTCAGGCGCAGTCGATCCTTGGGATCCGCGGTCTGCATGTTGTTGCCGATAATCGTAGCGCCGTAACCCCGCGCGTCGATCGCCTGTCCGCATTTGCCGCCCGAGTCGACGGTCAGGACATTGTCTGCGATAACGTGCCGGTGCGAATCGGCCCACGATCGGAAGCCGATGTCCAGATCGCCGCCCTTCTTCACATGCACGATGTTGTTCGTCATGAGCACGGAGTTTGCCCGGTCCGTTCCGATCGCCACGTGGGTCCGGCCCGTGATCTCGACGTAGTTCCCTCGGATCTGCCCCGGGCCGGTCAGGATCTCGACCGAGTCGGACATCGCGTTGCCCAGCACGTTGTCGATGACCCGCATGTTGGGTCCTTCGAGCATGATCCCCAGCGAGCGGGCATTGAGCACGCGGCAGTTCCGCACGGTGATGTCGTGGCACGGAGGGCCAGCCTTGCCCGGCTCCTGGCAGAAGGCCTTGATGCCGCAGAATTCGAACCGCGAATGCGAGATCGCCGGATCACCCCCGCCCTGGGGGTTCTTGTCGCGGTTGGCATCCACGACGAGGTCTCTGATCGTGACGTGGCCCACGCCCTCGCCGATGATGCGAATGACGTTCGTCTCCTGCCCCGGGGCCTGCAGGAGCACCGTGGCCGTCCCCTGCCCGGCCAGGACGATGTTGTTCCGCTCGATCAGCACGCCGCCCAGCTTTCCGGGGACCTTGCGGATGTCGTACGTACCTTCCATCAGAAGCACGGTGCCGCCGACGGGCGGCAGTGCCCCCACTGCCGCATTGATCTCCTTCTGATCTCCCTGGCCATCGCCGACGAAGTCCGCCTGCGCGCGGGATCGCTCTGACGACGTCTTCGTGGCTACGACGATGGTCGCCGATCTCGAGGGCGCGTCGGTCGGGCCGATCCACAGAGCGCTCAGCAGTGCTATGACCGTGATCTTCATCTCAAGGGCTCCTTACCGGTTGCTCTGGCGGCACCGGTGGATTTCTGTTGCCCTCGCCACATAGGCGTTTGCCAGGTTCGCGCGGGCGGGTGCTTCCATCCTAAGCTCACCGTGACGGTCTTTGAAGAGATCAGACAGTCCCGCTGGACTGTGTTGGGCCAACGGGCACACCGGAAGAAGCGACCATTACCGATCCGTTCCTTGCCGAAGGCTGTATCCAAGGGAGTATTACTATCGTTATGAGACGTATTGGCCTCGGGTTCCGCTGCCATGTCTCAGTCTCGTTTGCCCCTGCCATGCCCATCGCACGCGTCGCGGTCAAGTCAGTCCTGGGTGTGAAACGATGCCCGCGTGCACGTCTTTGAATTGATAAGGGGATCACCGTTCACCTCGGCGCGGGCGGTAACAGTGCATCCCTGCCCGAATCCAGGGGGTTCCGGCGGCGGCGTGCCCGGGCGGACACGAGATTCTGCTCGATTCGACAGGAATTTGACATGACGACTAACGCGGCGCGTCAATCGGCTTGATTGCTCGTCTTCGAACCCTACTTTGTCCTTCCCAGACTGCGGCACGGCCCCGGCGTTGGTCGGCGACCCGCTTGATGGCGTTCTACTTCGGACGGACCGGATTCTGGGGCAGGTCGGCCGGCAGTACGTAGGTTCCTCGGATCCATGACACGCCGAGCGGGGGGAAGCTTGCGTCGCGGTTCCAGCGGGCGGTGTCGTCGGTGTAGTTCACGATGAAGATCCGTCCGTCGGTCAGCTTGCACCATCCGGAATAGCCCTGGTCGCAGCCGGAGACGGTCGCGCCGACCTCCAGGATCCGATCCTGTTGATATTGGTCGGGAAAGCCGTCCTTGTCGGCCTGCCAGGCGATGGACCGCGTGCCGGTCTTCGGGTGCTCGTAGCGGATGACGACACTGCGCCAGACGCTGTAGCCTGTCGCGGCGGGGGTGACGTGCTTGGGGAGGATGACCTGAGGCGTCTTCGTCAGGCGCTCGTCGGCGTCAGCCGTTTCCCTCTCGGACTGGGGGACCCAGTCGAAGCCGGCCTGATTGTCCTCGGCCTCCTCGTTGCCGAACGAGGGCAGGTACGGGCTCATTTTCAGCGGCGACCAGGCCAGGGGGCAGACCTGCTTCTCGGTCTTGTCGGTGGCCAGGACCTGTCTGCCGTCGATCGACAGCGTCATCTTGCCGGCCTCGGCCACGACACGGATCTCGTGGAAACCGTTCGGTGCGATCTTGGCCTGCAGCGAGGGATCGTGGGCCATCTGTACTCGGTCAGGAAAGAGGCGCAGCTTGCCCGCGAACGGCACGACCAGCGTTGCGGCACGTCCGTTGTTCGAGACGACCTTGACGTCGGCGGTCACTTCGATTCGGCCCTCCGGGCCGTCGGGCACGCGGAGGACGTACTTGGTGAACTCACCGCATAGGCCATCGTTGTCGATATGGAGCGAGCCATCCTTCAGTCCGACGGACGACCGGTCGTTGAAGTGCACGCCCCTGATGACGGGGCACGGCGGCTCGTCGGGGGTTCCCGTCCAAGCCCACAAGGCGGCGGGGCCGGTGCAGGCGCGAAACGTCACCATCACGCGTCCGTCCTCGAGCAGGCCCGCGGCGGTTCGCCCTTGGATGAAGAACGGCAGTTCCTCTGGCGAGGACCAGGTCTTGCCTTCGTCTTTGGAGAAGGCCTTGACGCCTGGGATGAAGCCGCCCGACTCGCGAGCGATGAGCCACCATCGACCATCGGGCAGCGGGACGATGCTCGACTCGCAGACGCTCAGCGGGGGCGGCGGCTTCAGGTCCGAGTAGAACGTCCAGGTCTTGCCGCGGTCGGCGGAGCGATAGAACTCGAGCGTTTCCCCCTGCGTAACCTTCCATGCCTTGCCGGGGGTGTAGGTCCCATGGACGAGCCAGGCGCCGTCGGCCATCTCGGTCACGTGGCTCGGCACGCAGCAATCGTGCCCACCGGCCGGGACGGGATCCAACTTGCCCAGATGGGACCACGTGTGGCCGCCATCGGTGCTGCCGTAGAAGACGACCGGATACTTGCCGCCCTCACGGATGTCGGCCAGCACGAGCAGGGAGTCGTCGCGGAGCTTCTGGATTCGGGGACAGTTCACGCCGCCGGGGTGGACGACCACGGGCTTTGCCCATGTCTTGCCCAGATCGGCGCTGTGTCGGACCCATACCCTTCCTCCGCCGCCGTGGCCGGCTCCGTCATTGTGAACACAGACCAACGAGGTCGGGCCGGTCTGGACCACGTCCGGGAATCCCAGCCACCAGCCATTCGGCGCATTCGGCGTTCGCGCCACGGTGACGTGCCGGTCGGCCTGACGCCACAGGCTCCGCATCGACTGGAGCTTGAAGCCCTTGCCTGGCCTGACGAGGCGGTCCTTCTTCGCCTTGGGGTGCGGACGGACGCGCTCGCCCTCGGGCCAGGGGCGGTCCTGGATCATCAGGCGCTCCACACCGCCGGCCCACGGGAGTTGCTCCACGCGAACGGCGTTGATGGCCGGCACGGGGTTCATCAACGGGGCGTCCGTGGCCAGGGGAAACCATTCGTCATCGCCTTGCCCATATGCCCAGGCGGAGACCCGTTTCTGATCGAGGTCGAGCCTGACACGGAAGTCGTAGGTCGTCCTGGGACGGGCGAACATCCCGAAGTACTCGATCTGTCCGTCGAAAAGGCCCGGCGTGTAGTTGGCCATCTTCTTGGGCGATGCCCGGTCGTCGTCGACCATGCCGAATCGGACGGCCGGGGTGAACCGCCCGTCGACGAGGTGTCCGGCGGTCACGGTCTGGCATGCGGCGGGTTGGTTGTCGAGGTACGGGGCGGGATTGGCGTCGCCCATCGGGAAGCTGGCGCAGACATAGACCATCTTCTCGATCGAGGGGATCTCCCGCTCATGTCGATGCGCGCGGCAGACGATCGGCGTGCTCTTGGAGACGCGCTTTCCCGGGGGTCCGCCGACGTATCGCCCCATCGTGATCTCGCAGGGCTGGCCGTCGGCGTATCGGAAGGACAGGGCCTCGACGCCCCTGTTCGTGGTCGATTCCGTGGCCGGTATTGCTCGTGAACTCCGCGTGGTGAGTGACGCCAAGAAGACTACGATAGATAGACCGTTTCTCAATGCCAGCATATCCGCCTCCCTCGGTCATGGCCTGATGGCAAGGCTGATCCGCAACGTCCCGGATAGCATAGGCATAGTCTAGCCGGTCGCGCGACCGCCAGGAGCCACAAAGGGCGGGAATTGAGCCCGATTCGCGATCTCTCCCAAGAATGCCTTTGAGGACCATCTATGTATGGATACAATGCGCGCATCCGAAATCCAAGCATCAAGTGAGGCTGCTCTGCCGCCTCAGGGCTGCACTGTCCGACAGGGGACGACGGCATGTCGAGACAAGCGTTTGATCGATCGACTGGGTTGTTGGTCAGCGAACTCGTGATCACCCTCCTTGCTCCGGGTCCGGTCCGGTCCGCGGAGCCATGGTCCTGCACGCTGGGGCCGGACTACCCGCCGTGCATAGGGGTCGACCCGAACTATGATTGCGGGGTAGCCGACATTTGCCTTTCAGCCAACGGCAACCAGCCCGGCGGGAACGTCATCGTCGAGGCCGGGGGCACCATCACGGTCAAAGTCTGTCTATACAGTGATTACTGGTGCGTCTCGCCGATGAGGCTCTCGTGCCCGGGCGCGCTGCCGGAGGTGATCCTCAACGGCGAGCCCATCACTGGCTTTACAGAGAACGACATGACGGTTTGGGACGGTTCGCGCTGGCGGGGCTGGCCGATCATGGATGTGTGGATTCCGCCATACAGCGAGCATCAAGAATCGACCGTGGTGTTCACGCTGGACCCGTGCTTTCGCGCGGAGCGTCACATGAACCGTGAGGGGGACTGGGTTCAGCCCTCTGTCGGACTGTCTCACACCAGCCTCTGGTGGGAGTACGTCGGGTTCGAGGTGTTGAGCCCTCCGTATGTGCTGCGGGCGGAGGTTCGGAAGAGATCCACGTGGATCCCGGGCGAAGACGGGCGCGATGTCAACGTGTATCTCCCGTTCGGAAGCCTCAACGTACCCGAGCGCAAGAGCTTTCCTGCCGGCACGGTCGTGCAGCTCGAAGCGACGCCCGATGCCGGTCACTGCGTGGGTTACTGGAAGGGGACCGACAACGACGACTCCAAGGCCCTGACGAATACCGTGACGATGGACGGGCACAGAGACGTCATTATCGAGTTCTGGGGCGGAAACAACTGCCGCAATGCCCCCAGCTCGTCTTCCTCGCCGGGCTGCGGCACGGCGGCGGCCTTGCTCGGATCGGCGATGCTGTTCGGCCTCGTCTGGGCTCGACGCGGAGACAAGAGAAGACTGCCGCCCAGGCAAACGTAGAGAAGAAAGCCGCCGCGGCACCGGTGCCAGCGGCACTCGGCGAACCGCGTTCCTAGCGGCATTACTCCTGCGCATACCAGCCCGGAGACGTTCTACCTCGAACCACGCAATCGCCAGCTATCGCGTCCGCACCGCGGCTCAGGCCTCCTCGACGACCTTCCATCCCATGGCGTCGGCGAGGGCGTAAGCGGGCTTCTTGAGGTCGCCGTAGAACGTGACGCGGTGCCAGCTCCACTGGTCCCACATCGTGAACAGCTTTTCGATGTCGCCCATGGGTTCGGCACAGAGCTTCGTCCGGCACGCGCGGTCGTTTCGATCGTTGTCGACGGCCTTGCCCTGGTGCAGGATGATCTCCTTCTTCCCCGGATGGATCTTGAGCGAGGTCACCTTGTAGCCGACCGGCAAGGTGGACCGGACGGCCGCGCCCTGCCGGTCCTCGGAGTGTGTGAGGATCTCGAACGGGTTCGTCTGGCCCTTCGGTCCGAACGCGCGGTTGTGGGCCACGCAGTGGGCGTAGATGATCTGCCGCTTGGCGGTGTCGATGACCGGGTCGGAGATGTACCCGGGACGGCCCTGGGTCATCGCCGTGAAGGCGACCATCGTCGCGGTTGATTGGATATCGCACTCGCACGCGCCGATGAGGCCTTCGTTGTTCAGCTCGTGGAATCCCAGGCACGGATAGGCGTGGATGTGCCCGCCGTAGAACCCGCCGAGGCAGTTGATCGTGATGGCGTTGGCGTTGTGCTTGGCGAGGACGGCCTTCTGGCCCAGGTACATGGCGGCGGAGGTTTCGAGGGTCTCGCGTGAGACGCCTTCGACGACGGCGGCGGACTTCTGCCAGCGATCGGCGATGGCGCGGGCCTCGTCCTTATCGGCGGCCTTCCAGGCGTCGTTGACCTCGGCGAAGGAGATGTACTCCATCGGGATGTTCATGATGGTCCCGGCCGGCTTGGCCTCCTGGTTGCGAACGGCGAGGATCCTCGATTCCTTCATCTTGCGGAGGCATTCCTCGGCGGAGAGCGTCTTCAATTCATCCGGTTTGCAGGTCAGGTCGCCGGGCTTGGGGGTCCTCTTGGTCCGCGTCTGTGCGGTGGCGGCAACGAAGTCGGCAGGGGAGCCGCCCTTGGCGACGAGTCCGAAGCACTTGGCCGAGGCAACGAGGTCTTCCATTCGCGAGGAGGCCAGGAAGCCGACGTTCGGCGACTTGGCGCGGATGAATGCAGCGGTGTAGACGAGGAAGCCGCCGCTGCCGCCGTACTGGAAGTCGGCGTAGAGGACGGGCTTGCCGGACGTGGCGATCGTCTGGACGACCTGGTTCCAGCAGTTCAACTGGTAGACGATGTAGCCGCCGATGCCGGCCGACTTGTCGTCCTCGAGGATCTTCTTGGCGGCGTCCGGGCCGTTGGCCATGGAAGTGACGAACTCGAATTCGGGACAGCCCTTGGTCAGCGTCGCGGTGATCCGCTCCATCACCGGTCGGAAGTCGAAGCCGACGTTGGGCCAGTCGGGTCCCGGCTGTTTCTCGGCGTGGAGCGAGTAGATGATCCGAATCTTGAGCTTGCCACCCTTCTCGGCCGCGCGAGTGCGGCTGGGTGACACCAACAGCCCCGTGGCGCCTGCACAGGCGGCACACCCGGTCGCCAGGAACCGCCGCCTGCTGATTCCGCACGCCACACAACCTGAAAGCATCGCACGTGTGTTCATTATCGCTCCCCTATTGGCTCACCGGCACCCCCACGGGTTGGCGGAACGGTCCCCGCCGACCGGAAGGTTATTGTACTGGAATCCCGACTGACGGATACAGCCTGAGTGTCCATTCGGTCGGGCGCTCTCGCGCGACCAGCATCCTTGCGGCTTTCGGGCAGGCCGGAAGCCTGCGTTACAACCGGCCGGCTCCCTCCTGTTTGGGCGTCAACTGACCCGATGCTTCGGCGTGGGGCAGCGAACGGAGCGGCGGAGTTTGCCGGCCGCCGAACAGGTATCCTCGGGTTGCGTCTCCTCGTCTTGGGTAGCGGTCGGGGTCGGGATCGCGCCGGGGCGATTGTCCATTCCGTCCCAGCAGTAGGTGCAGAGATTCTCCCTGGGCAGACCGATCGCCTCGACGAGGTGCTCGAGCGCCTGGTACTTCAGCGTTGTCAGGCCCAGTTGCTCCCGGACGTGGTCGATCATGGCGTGGTACTTCTCGCTCCGGCAGCAGGTGTACTGGGTCAGATCCGGCTCGCCGTCGCCCTCCAGGTGCTGGACCGCCCGGCGCGCGGCGAGGTCGAGCTCCGACTTGGACCGCGAGAAGTTCAGGAAGGGACAGCCATGCACGAGGGGCGGGCACGCGGGCCGCATATGGACCTCCTTGGCACCCCACTCGTAGAGCCGTTTGATGGTGTCGCGGAGTTGCGTTCCTCGAACGATCGAGTCCTCGCAGAAGAGCAGGCGTTTGCCCTCGATCAGCTCGCGGACGGGGATCAGCTTCATTCCGGCGACGAGGTCGCGCGTGGGCTGATCCTGGGGCATGAAGCTCCTGGGCCAGGTGGGCGTGTATTTGACGAACGGCCGGCCGTAGGGGATCCGCGTTTCGTTGGCGTAGCCGATGGCGTGTCCGGTGCCGGAATCGGGGATGCCGGCGACGAGGTCGACCTCGACGTCATCGTGGCGGGCGAGCAGCGCGCCGCATCGGTTTCGGACCTGTTCGACGTTGACGCCCTCGTAGCTGGAGGCGGGGTATCCGTAGTAGACCCACAGGAACGAGCAGATCTGCATGCAGTCGCCCGGGGGTTTCCGCTGCTCGATGCCTTCGGGGGTGATCCGCACGATCTCACCTGGCCCGAGGGACTTGGTGGCTTGATAGCCGAGGTTGGGCAGGGCGCAGGTCTCCATCGTGACGGCGAAGGATCCGGGCTTGTGGCCGATCATGAGCGGGGTCCGGCCGTAC
This sequence comes from Phycisphaerae bacterium, assembly GCA_016927755.1. Taxonomy (GTDB): domain Bacteria; phylum Planctomycetota; class Phycisphaerae; order UBA1845; family JAFGLZ01; genus JAFGLZ01. Next base: position 22,814 of record JAFGLZ010000113.1, on the reverse strand, counting down.
TCATCTCGAGCGGCGTACAGGCCTCGCTTGGTGAGCAGCAGCATCGTGCAGGAACCGTCGATGGACTCCTGGGCGTTTCTGATGCCGTCCTCGAAGGTGTCTTCCTGGTTGATGAGCGTGGCGACGAGCTCGGTGGGGTTGATCTCTCCGCCGCTCATCTCGGAGAGGTGGGTGCGTCGTTGCCGGAGGGCCTTTCGGGCGAGCTCTTCGGCGTTCCGGATGAGTCCGACGGTGGCGATGGCGTAGAGTCCGAGGTGGCTGCCGATGATGAGCGGCTGGTCCTCGGTATCGCTGATGACGCCGATGCCCCAGTGGCCGTGCATCTCGCTTATGTCGGTTTGGAACTTCGATCGGAACTGCGAGGTTGTGATGTCGTGGATGACCCGGTTGAATCCTGCGCCGTTGGCGATGGCCAGGCCTCCGCGTCGGGTGCCGAGGTGAGAGTGGTAGTCCGCGCCGTAGAAGACGTCCTGAACGCAATCAGTCAAGGACACGGATCCGAAGAGACCGCCCATGTAAGTTACCTCCGGGTGCGGTGCGAGAAGCTACGCACCGGTCGAAAGCTGAAGCCAGAGAAGTAAGGACCCACCGACCACGGGGCGAGAGTACCGAGGGCGGTGGAGTCGGTCAAGCGACCCGGGCGACGGGGACGTCGGGTTTCGAGCGGGGCGCGGCACATGGGCTACGCGAGCGTCGGTTTGGGGCCAGTCCGGCGTCATGGCGCCGAGATAAGCCACTCTTAGCACCCTGAACCTACGCAATGGCCTCCAATGTCCCACAATGTCCCGAAATGCCCCGGAATGCAGCGGAATGCAGCGGAATGCAGCGTTTTGCGTTCCCTGCAAGAGGTCGCGGTCGCATGCCCGGGGGGTCGAGCGTAGGGGTCTTGTCTGGCAGGTGCGGCAAGGCTGTATCCCTCCAGAGGTGAAGAAGGGGATCAGCGCTCCGGCTGTTGGGGCGATTGGGCGAACAGATCGGTACTTCCAGCGGGAGCCCTGCCTTGCCCCCGCGAGATCACGCGTTGCGGGGTCGCCGGCGGTGGAGGATCAGGCCGGTGAGGGCGAAGAGGGCGATACCGGCGGGCTCCGGGACGTAGACGCCGGTGAAGAAGACGTGGTCGAAATCGACCGACTCGGCGTTCGTGCTGGAGTTGGTGTGGCTGAGGATCCTGAGCCAGACCTGGGTCCACTGGTCGGGGATCGCGGCCTCGTAGTGGAGGAAAGTCTCTTTGTCGAGGGCGTTTAGGGCGTCGCCGTGGACGTCGGCCAGGAAGATGGTGTCCACGCCGTTGGTGAGGATGGCCTGGCAGTAGTCGTCGGCAGGCTCGGCCCGGGGGCGTTGATGAGACGCCCCCGGGCGCCGCTGCCGCGATTGTGGCATTCCGCGTGGACCAACTTGGGTCTTGGGCTATCGCGCCTTCCGGCGGAGACCGAGGGCGGCACCGAGAAGGATCAGGATCGAGGTCGTCGGCTCGGGGACCTCGATGATTCCCTGATAGGCGCTTCCGAGAGGCCAGCCCGTTGGCCCTACGTCATGCCACTGCCCGTTGAGGCTACCGATGTTCATCATGGCGTAGTTGTCCTCAGCCATGAATCCGTCGGGTTGGCCAGGCTCCCAGTTGAGGTACGTGACGGGCTCGCCGCTGACCCAACTCCAGCCGCCGTCGGGCTCGCTGGACCCATCGGGCTGATACAGGCCGATGAAGAGCGAGTTCTGGGGGAAGGTGCTGAGCAGCCAGGCATTCTCGTCGGCGGAGTTGATGGTAGCGAGATGGCCGCCGAAGACCTGGGCTTCGGCTTCCAGGTCGGCCCAATCGCCGGTTGTCCTCGTCAGGGCATACTTGTGGCCTTGATAGGTGAACCATGTCAGATCGGCGACCTCCATGATTCCCTCGTAGGTCTGATCCTCGGGGAAGCCGATGACGTCGACGTCGTCCCACAATCCGTCGACCGAGCCGACGTTGATCTGGCCGTATTCGTTCTGTCCGAGGTAGTCATCGGGTTGTCCGGGGCGCCAGTTGGTGTATGCGACGGGGTCGCCGCTGCTCCACGCCCAGTTTCCGGCGGGCTCGTCATCCTTGGACGTCTGATAGAGGCCGATGAATGCGGACTGGGGGAAGGTGGAGAGCAGCCACGCGTTCTCCTGAGCGCTGTCAATGGCGACCAGATGTCCACCGAGTTTGACTGCCTCCGCTTCAGTCTGGGTCCAATCCCCCGACGTCTCGCTGAGCGCGTAGTACTTTCCGTCGTAGGCGTACCAGGTCGGGGCTCCCATTGCCGAGTTTGCCGCCAAGGCAACCGCGATGCAGCCCAAGCATGCCACAGAAGTCTTCATGGCCCTCTCCTTTCAACCAATGTCTCCGAGATGATTCCGCCCGACTCCACCGTCGGGCGTCTCGCGAGAGCTGGTGCTGTGTTCCTTATTGAATCGAGAAGCTCCGTTTCCCGTTTCCCAGTTCCCAGGTAGACGCGACGATGGCGACTGCCGGTCGCGGCGGGGTCCTTCCCTGTCTGTCCTAGTCGTCCGCCGGTTCGTCGGGCGGAAGCTCGGCAGCGTGGCGGAGCCCATCCTCCATGTGAAGGATCACTTCGAGGGTCTCGGGTGACCACTCCGCGCTGCCCTGCCGCAGGTTTCTTTCTCGCCTGCGCCAATCGAAGCCGGCCAGGTGATACTTCTTGGCGTCGAGAACGTGCTTCTCGGTCCACTTTCGGGCGGCCCGCCCGTCTCGACGTCGTAGCGCGCGCACGATGCATCGATGGAAGGCATAGTCCCTTGCCATCCGCCACAGGATGGGCTCGCCGGGGGGGTGGACGCGATCCTGGAGCGAGACCGTCAGCACGTGCAGATCGCCGACGATCTTGATGAGTCGCGGATTTCGGGAGGCCCGCATCAATGCCAGGTGGAACGCGACGTTGAGTCTGGCGCCACGTTCGTGAATGGTTCCACTGAGGAGCGTTCCCTGGCGACTGGCCTCGGGCGTCTCGCGCAAGACATGACGGACGGCCGAGAGATCCTCCCGCTGCTCCGCCAGGTTGCGTTCGATGTCGGTGAGCTCCGGTTGGGTGATGCGCTCGGCCGCGAATCTCGCGGCGCCGCCTTCGATGACCATGCGGAGATCGAAGGCGTGCTCGAGATCCTCACGGGTCAATCGCCGGAGGCGGACGCCGCGTTTGGGGATGGTCTCGACGAGGCCTTCGCTCTCCAGCCGAATGATGGCCTCTCGGACGGGCGTGGGGCTCATACCCAACCGACTGGCGAGCTTGCCGGGGAGCAGGAGGGCGCCTTCGGGCCAACGTCCCGCGATGAGGAAGCGTCGGAGGTGGTCGTAGGCTTGGTCCTGCAGACTCGCGGACACGGCAGCGACTCCGAAAGGTCCGTGGGCGGCGACCGCTTAGATAGGATAGATCAATATCAAGCTTCTATAGAAGCACTATACACTGAGAGGTGCTTGCCTGTCAAGGATATACTTCGGCTTGCGTACGCCTCGTCTGGTCTGATAAGTAAGGCGGCCGTTAATACCTTGTAGTGTTCTCCCAATGGGCGGAGGGGTTTGGCGCGGCCAAGGCAGCCGCTTCGGGCGTGGAACCGGGGGTACGGCGTGATCGTTGCTTCATCATGCGACGGGAGAACGGTGGGGATGCGTGGCGTGTCGAGGGGTAGAGGGGGGCGCGGTGGGGGGGGCCGCGAAAGCGTTGTTTCGGCTGCGGCGAAGGAGGCTTCGACTTATGATGCAGCGGGAGGTTGAGACGGGACGCCTCGAGCAGAGGTGATGTCGGTTGAGATTCTCGGGAAACAGATCGCTTGTGCGCCGTCTAATGGATGACAGGTATTAGGAGTTGGGATGAGCGAGTCGCTGGCGGGCGAATTGGTTGGGCACGTGCCTCGGATGTACCGCGTCGCGCTACGCGTCGTCGGGGATCCGGACGACGCCCACGACGTGGTTCAGGAGGCATGCGTCAAGGCGATTCGTGGCGTGAGGGGGTTCGACGGGCGCTCGGCGGTGGTGACTTGGCTGCATCGCATCACCGTGAACGCGGCCAGGGATCATTTGCGGCGGCAGCGCCGAGTTGCCGGTAGGGATCTGGGCACGGAGGGGGACCTTTCCGAGATGCTCGTCTCGACGGAGTCGTCGCCGTCGGTTCGGGCCGAGATGTTGGACCTATATCGGACAGCGTCGGCTTGGGTCGGCGCGCTGCCGACGGAGCTGCGGCGGTCCTTCGTGCTGACTCAACTGGACGGCTACAGCTACGACGAGGCCGCCGACATCGAGGGGTTGCCTCGGGGGACAGTCGCGTCACGGGTCAACCGCGCGCGGAAGGTTCTACTCGATCAGATGCGGGACCTCACAGCAGAGAGGGCATCGCCATGAATTGGGAACGAGATGAGACGCTTCTGTCGCAACTGGTCGACGGCGAATTGGACAGCGACGAGGCGAACGTGGTCCTTCTGAGCATCTTGGACGACGAGAGGGGGCGTGGTCTGCTGAAGGGGCTGCTCGAGATGCGGCAACGTCTCGCACCGATTCGGCAGCAATGTCCGAACCGGACGATCGTGATAGCGTCTGCCCCGGCGGATTCTCCGATGTTGAGGCATGTGCCCCGGAGGGTGGTCTCGCTCGGGGCGGCGGCGGTGATCGGGGGTTTACTGGTCCTGGTCGGGTTCTGGGCGGCCGGAGAAAGAGGTCGTCCACACCAGGTGACAACGGAGGATCGTGTCTCGCCGGGACGGGGCGTTTCGGCAGAGCAGATGCGTGAGCTGGCCAAGGCATTCGAGCTGCACGAATCCGTGGCCGGGCGACTGGGCTGGTACGCTGCCGACGATCAGCACATTCGGGTCTCACCCGCGCGACGGGAGGCGGAGACGGGCAGGCCGGTCGGCGTGGCGCTGCGTCTGATTCGAGCCGAGGAACCGACGGGGGAGTCAAAGGCCTATTTCATCGTGTGTCGCGTGAACAGTCCGGCGGAGATCGACCTTCCTGGGGCGCAGGTAGCGTCCCGGGTGCGCGTCAGCTTGGTGCCAAGGACGACTAACGGAGACGTGAGGATCCGCTACGCCATCGCGGCGAGCCCTCCCGGCGGCAACTCGAACAGCGAGGCCGCTCTGATCGGCGAGCGGACGATCGGATCGATGCGGACCACGCTTGGGCAACTGGCCTTGGGTGATCGACTCGTCACCGTGGAGGCCAGCGCTTGGGTGCTCGGGGAGACGAGGCTTTGATCGGCGTTGCGGTCAACATCTCGGTGCTTGCGCTGAGCGGGATCGGCTCTGGATCGCAGGCAGCCTGGGAACCGCGTTTTGTGCGATCGGGCCAGGTCGTTTCGCTCGATCCACGGATGAGAGAGGACGAGCGGGCGGAGTTCGTGTCGCTCCGCGCGTTCGGACGTCTCTGGCCGGCATCGGCGGCGGTCAGAGGCGCGGTGGTCGAGCTGACCGGGCCCGAGGTCCGGGTGCCGGTGGTGTTTCGGATCGTCCGGTCGGACGACTCCAGCCGCGAGCTCGGGGAGTTGGTCGTTTACGCCGATCGTCCCGCGACCTGGCCCAGCGAGCGGAGGCTGTATACGTCCGCAACGCCGCGCTGGTTCGACGAGTGGACGGCGGCGCTCGGGCTACCGACGCATCGTGTCAATGCAGCGGATCTGAGATCGGGGAGATGGGTACGGCACAAGGGCAAGCATGACCTACTCGTGGTGGGTCGCGTTGCGTCGGGTAACAGCGCAGCGGATGTGGGGGAACTGGCTCGAAGGTGTGACATCAACGTCCTGGCGCTCGACGCGGCGTGGTTCGGCGAGCGCGGGCGCGAGGCCTTGCGGATCGAGTTGAAGCCAGCGGCCATGTCGGGCGAGCTGGCCGACCTAGCCGCGCAGAGATGGGCCACGGCGCCGACGTTCTCGCGACCGGCGCGACCAACCGATGCCGTGGTCAATCGTCGGAGCTGGATCGAGGTCGAAGGGCAGCCACTGGTAGAGGAGCTGCCGTCCCGCGACGGTGGGCGGTCGTGCGTTGCGAGCTACCTGAGGTGGAGCCAGCAGCTCGGGCGGTGCGAGCTGGCCGACGTGATTCTGCTAACGATTCTCGAACGATCGGCGGAACGCGCCCGCCAGGAGGCTCTGAGAGCGTCGGTGTCGCTGATTGGCCCCAAAGAAGAGGACATCCGCTCGAAGGACCGACCGGTCCTGGCTCGGCTGCGTTTCGAAAAGGCGATGGGACCTGCCGACATCCTGATAGTGGATCTGCGCGGTCGGGGGCAACTTGACCCGAACTTGGGGGTAAGACTCAAGAGGGCGGATACGTTGATGCGCGCGCAAGGCGGGCAAACCGGCGGGGCGCGCCTGCTGGTACTGGGGGACGACGAGGTGCTCGACGGCTGGTCGGCCGTGAAGGTCAATCGCGAGAAGAAGACGCTCGGGCGGGAGGGCGCCATCTGGCTGGCAGACGACGATCTGCCGCCGTCGAGCATCGGACGAATCCGGTTGATGGGGGTACTGACCAAGTTGAAAGTTCCCATCTGGGAAGACATAGAGGAGAAGAGCAATGACTAGCGCGCGGAGAAGGGGCGGCGGGATACGACTGGTGACCGCGCTTGCGGTTGTCGCAGGAGTGGCGGGGCCACTGATCGGCGCGGGAGGAGGGGTCGCGAAGGGAGAACCGGCCGCCGGCACGGCGGCAACCAAGCCCGTATCGACCTCACAACCGGCTCCGGCGGCCTCTTTGCGGCCAATTCGCCTGGCGGTGTTCGACGTGGACGTTCTCAAAGACGTGGACGTTCAGGGCGGGGCGGTAACGGACCAGGTCAATACGATGCTGGCCACACTGCCCAAGGTGACGCTGGTGAATCGCGATCAGATCGCCCGGGTAGCCGAGGAGCACCAGATTGCGTTATCAGGACTGGTGGACACGGGGTCGGCGGTGAAGCTCGGCAAGCTGCTTTCAGCGCAGTACATCGTCGCGGGGCGTGCGAGCAAGATCGGTCACACGCACTACCTGGTGCTCAAGATCGTGGAGGTCGAGACGACGATCCAGATGACGATCTCGTCGAAGGCGTCGGTTGAGGATGGGTTCGAGGCGGTTCTGGAGCGGCTCGAGGATCCGTTGCGTCGTCAGATCGCTGCCCTTCAGGCGGCGATCGCGGACCCCGGGGATGCGGAGCTTGCCAAGCTCCGGGGGCGGGCTTGGCGTTTGCAGGGCAAGGTCTTCCTCGTGGAGGTGAGCGAGCAGCACGTGAATCGGCCCTTGAAGGATCCGGCGGCCCAGATGGCGATCGCGCAGCGGCTGCGAAGCCTGGGCATCGCGGTGATCGTACCGAAGGAGCCGGTGGTCGGATGGCGAACGGACCTGCTGCAGACGGGCAAGTACGGGGATGAGCGGGTGGACTACCTGCTGGAGGGCGAGGGCGTGAGCGGATTCGCGGCGCGTCTGCAGGGGCTGGTCAGTTGCCGGGCACGGGTGGAGCTTCGGTTGATCCGCGTTCCTGGCCGGTCGATCCAGATCAGCGAACGCGGCATCGGCGCCGCGGCGGATTTGGTGGAGGCGCTGGCGGCCAAGACAGCGTTGGAGGAGGCGGGGGCGCAGGCCAGCGACGCTGTCATCCGGACTCTCGTGGGCGAGGCGGAAAAGTGAGGAGCGACTCGAGACGGAACTGCCTTCTCGTTGGGATGGTTCTCCTGGCGAGCGGGCCGATGGTTGGGCAATGCGCGACCCCGCTCGACGAGGCGACGCGATCGAGGATCGCCGAACTCGAGCGTGAGGTGTTCGACGCGAGACTGCCGGTCGGCGAGGTGGACCGGCTGTTGGCCCGACTCCGCGAGGAGGGCTCTCGCGCCGAAGCGCGAGCGCGCCTGATCGAGGAGGGCCAGGGGCATCAAGAGCGGATCATTCATTTCGCGCGGACGTGCGCGGACTTGGAGGGGCGTCAGGCCTGCGCGGAGGTGGTGGAGGCGCTGGATGCGAAGTATCGAACGACGGCGCTGGGGAAGCGGTTATGCTCGCTGTATGGCGAGCATGCCGAGGCCTTCTTGCCGTCGTATTGGGCGACGTTCCGGGCGAACTCGCTGGATCCTCGCGCGGTGGCGATGCTGATGAGCGCGGATCCGGAGGGGGTTTGCACTTGGCTGAAGGCTCATGGCGACGGGCACGACGTTCTTCGCTTCATTCTGCTGAGGATCCGAGAGTCGGCCGGAGACTCGTTTGCGGCCGAGCATCTGCACGAGTACACGTCCAGCGGGATCAGGCTCGTCCTGCCGCATCTCTATCCCGTACTGATCGACAATCCGTTCAATAGCACGACCTTTCGAGGACGGCGGATCGTGGGGCACGTGCTGCTGGACGTCTTGTCGCTCAAAGCAAAGGGCAAGAAGGGCGCGATGCCGCAGATCGACGAGTTCCGGACTTGGCGTCGGTGGGTGGTCTTCTTTCGGTCTGATCGGTGCCTGATCTTGCCTGAGGAAGGGTATTGGTACCAGAAGAGGGGGCTGAAGCCGCTGGAGCCGGGGCGGACGAGAATCGACTACGTACGGTGCGGGGAAGGCGTCATTCCTGAGTTCTGGCTGACGCTGGACCATTGGGGAGAGGTCCGCCGTGGCCGAGGGCAGTTGCCAGCTTGGGCGATGGCCCTTGTGCCCCGGGCGTATCAGGGACGATTCGCGCTCTGTCCTTCCGACCCGAAGCTGGCTGCCCCTAAGCTGGTGAGGTCCATTGCGGCGACGCGTTCAGCGTCTGAGGAAGCCGTTCTGGGTCCAAGGAACGTTGTTACGTCGCCGACATCGGCCGATGCGTCCGGCCCAGCGCTCGTTGTGCTGCCTCCTCGCGTGTCAGCAAAGGCGAAGAGCTCAACCCAGGCGGCTGCCGAGCTTGCCTGCGACCGTCTGGCCCAGGAGCTTGCGGCAACGGGAGTGGTGCGCGTCTTGGACCGCAAGCAGATCGACCGCGTTCTCGAAGAACGTCAACTCGCGGGGACGACGAGCGAACCGGTGTTGAGCTACGACGCGATGCTTCGGATGGACGTCCAATCGGATCGTTTGGACCCCCGAGCCGAGGTAGGCGTGATCGAGACATCGACGGGCAGTCTCGTGGGCCAAGTCAGCGTGGGGTGGCCGATTCGGGAAGAGGATCTCGGGGGCATCGTGTCGGCGTGTCAGGATGCGATCGGGCGGGTGGTGCACGGGCGAAAGGACCGGCTGAAGGTCCGCTATCTAGGCGGCGGCGGGATCGAGCCACCGGTTCGTCTGAGGCCGATGGCAGCTCGGCTCGATCAGGCGTTCAGCGGCGCGTTGAGGGCGTCGTCCGATCGGATCGTACTGGTGCAGCACTTGGAGGCCGGTTCGAGCAAGGAAGAATCACTTCTGCTGCTCCTTGGGATGAGCCGGTTGGCCGGCAAGAGGACGTTTGTGCCGGAGGCGCACGTCCTCATTGAGTGGCGTCTGTCGGAGTCCGATTCTCTCGGCAAGGTGTTCGAGGAGACGCCGATCGAGCTGGCGGTTCGCGCGCGGCGGAGCGGTCAGCCCGCGGGGGAGTGGCAGAGGGTCCTGGGAAAGGTGAAGGAGTTCGACTCGCTGATCGACAAGGGATGGAAGGCGTTGTCGGAATCGCTGTCCGAGGCGCGTCCGGACGGCGCAGCGGAGTTCCTGAGCGGCATGGCGAGGCGCCGCGAGCAGGCAAAGACGGAGATCGAGGTGGCGCGGTCGCTTGCGCCCAAGTACTCGGCCATCAAACATCACGTATTCAATTTGAGATCCTATTGCCGTCGGTCGCACTACAGACGTGGCGAGGGGGGCGTCCAGCAAGACAGCGAGGCCGTTGCGCATGCGGCCGCGGCGGTCAAGCTCGATCCGACGTCCGAGGAGGCGGCTTTCGAGTACATCATGGCTCTGGTCGGGCAGCACACCGGTAACTCAAGGTATGAGAGGGGTGGCGTTTCAGAGAGTGTGACGCGTCGTCTGCTGACGGAGATACTCAGGTACGCGCGACACTTCGACGGCGACACCGATCACTTGCGCGAGGTCTACAGCGCGGCGTTGCTTCCGACCTATCTGCCCCCGCTGGGGTTCCTCATGGAGGAGAAGACCGCGGGCCAAGCTTCGGGGGCGCTCGGGGATCTGGCGGCGCTCAAGGAGATCGCGGAGAAGTGCGTGTCGGGAGACGACGACGCCATCATCGAGCAGTACGAGGACATGGTGGCGGTGGTTCATCGCGGCATGCGTGCTGCAGGAGTCTCAGCGGAGGAGCGATGGCGGTGGATCGAGGGGATACTGTCGGCATACGACGCGCAGCTTGCCAAGGCGCCAATGACACGGGATCACACGGTTCCGTTATTCACGAAGCTGTTCATCGGATACCGGCTTCGGGCGATGGCCGCCGAACTGGCGATCGAGGAAGGACGCGTCGGTTCGGCCGGCGAGTTCGCGTGGGACGTTGTGTCCCGATGGTGCAGCGAGGCGCCTGAGCTGTCCGTGAGCGATCGCGCGTCGTGGCTCGAGCGGACGTTCGGGTTGGCGATTGGCCTCGATGACGCGGGTCTGCTTGCGAAGCTCCATGGAGTGACGGCCCCCAAGGTTGACGACGCGGTTGGCCTCATGAAGATCGAGTGGCCGAGGTTCGTGCTGTGGAAGGAAGAAGCGCCCGATCGCAGGCGTAGGGAGCGTCCAAGGGTCGTTCAAGGTCTTTCAATACGGGCAACAATGTCGGCGTCCGCGCCGAGCACCTGCGTAATCAAGGCGCTGGTTGGGGACGGAGACCGTTTGTACATCTTGATGACGCCGGGGGGGCTGGACACGCGTCGGGTCCATGCCGAGGACTGGGCCGCCACGGCCGTACCGTCGGAGGTGGGATACCTAACGCTGGACGGGAACGGCCGGCCTGTGGGGAAGCCGGTTGCGTTGGCGCGGTCGGACGGTCCGGCGCTGGAGGTCTGGGACGGCATCGCGACGCTGCCTCCGCTGGGTCTGGGCAAGCAACCGAGCATCTGCTGTGCCCAGGCTGCGTCAGGGCGTTTGTACCTGGGCTCGATGACTTGCGGGCTGCTGGTGTACGACCTCGATGCGAGATCCTGGAAGCAGTACGGCCCGGCGCAGGGACTGCCAAGCCCGTGCGTCAGCAACCTGGCGCCGACGGGTGCGGACACGGTGTGGTGCGCGGTGGAAGGTGGGCACTGTTCGGTGAACGTCCGGACGGGGCAGGTGCAACTGATCAGCGATTGGTTCCACCACGGAAGGGAGTCTCTTCCCTCCTGGACGGGCAGGGAATGGCTGGGCGGCAAGGACAAGATACCGTGGTATCAGCAGAAGCTGTATGCCGACCTGATTTACTTCATCGGTTTCCGTCAGACGATCAGCAACGAGACGGCGTACGGATGGCCGATGTCCAAGTATCCTCAGTGGTCGACGGCGGGCCAGGCGAGCGTAGGCTCGCGTCGGTACTGCCTGTGCCAGGACGGTCTCTTCGAGCTGAGCTCGAACAACCGGATCGTTCGTTCTTGGTGGCCCACATTCGGGCTCCAACCCGCCGACAGTTTCTGCCGCGTCGCGGTTCCGGCGAACTGCCCATTGGAGCATGACTACGTTCAGCTAGCGGGTACGGACTCGCTCGCCGTTCTCAACGACGGGAGTTCGGGGGCAGGCGCGCGGCGTATCCTGGCCCTCGAGCCGGCGACAGAGACGTGGTTCGGACCGATCGACGTCGAGGGAGGCAGGCACGCGATCGGAACACAGGCAGGAGTGTGGCTGGGCGATGACAACAGTGAACTGCGGTTTCTCGGCAATGACGACATCAAGTCGGCAGCCAGAGCGGCGGGGCGTGTGACTACGACGGAGGGGTATGCCAGGTCGAGGGACGCGTTCGTCGCATCGCTCCCGGAAATCGATCAGGCCAAGTTCTTGTACGGCATGCGTCGATTCGACGATGCGAAGCGATTGCTGGAAGCGGTTCTCCGGAGAGAACCGGAGAGCGCCGAGGCCTTGTTGTTCCTAGGCGAATTGCACGATCGCCGAGCGCTGAACCAGCCAGAGGTGGCGGTTCGCTACTACAAGCAACTAGCAGCCCGAGACGACGACCCGAGCGTGGCGCTGACTGGGATGTTCATGCTGGCCGGGTGCCTGAGGGACCAGGGCAAGTGGCAAGAGGCGTATGACATGAGTGAGGCGATCCTTCGACGGTTTGAGCGAATCCAGGGCAACACGTATTGCGCGGGGACGGCGATGTATGAGTTGACGCGGCTCCGGAGTGATCACCAGAGCCGGCTCGCGAGGTCGAGGCGGCGGGAGCGATAGGGATGGTTCGCCACACCGGAAGGCGTGGTTTGCCCAGGCTGGTCGCGGCGGCCTTGCTGCTGGCCACGAGCCCGGCTGTTGGGGAGGAAGGCGCGATAGGGCACCGACTCGCCGAACTCGAGGAAGCCCATTTCGCGCCAAAGCTGGCAGCCGGTGAAATCGATCGTCTTCTGGGTCTTCTGTGTGATCCGGCGACTCGCGTCGAGGCAAGAAACGCCCTCGTCGAGCGGGGACAGGGGCATCAGGATCGGATCATTCGTTTCGCCCGTCGCTGCGCGGACGTCGAAGCTCGCCAGGCATGCGCCGAGGTCGTGGAGGGGTTGGACGCGTCGTATCGCACCGTGGAGCGCGGCAAGGAACTGTGCGAGCTGTATCGGGCACACACCGAGTCACTTTTTCCTTCGTACTGGGCGGCCTTTCGCAAGAACGCCCTGGACGTCCGCGCCGTTGCGATGGTCGTGTCGGCTGATCCGGAGTGGGCCTACGGCTGGCTCGCGGGAAGCGAGGACCGGCACGATCAGACGCGATTCCTGCTACTGCGGATTCGGGAACTGACTCCGGACACCTTTGCAGCCGAACGCATCTTCGAGCATACGGGCAGCGCGGTGATGCTAGGAATGCGGCACGTGTGTCCGTACTACGAATTGCGGCCCGGGGAACGCCTCATGGAAGGTTGTGACCGGATCGTCGGGCACGTAATGCTGAATGCCTTGGAGGCGTGCGTTTCCGACTCCCGGTCGAACCTTCCAGAGCTGAGGCGAGTGGTGGCAACTCGCAGGCGCGCCTACATCCGCGTGGGGCGGCATGGCGAGTACATCAGCGACGAGGCCTATCTGTATGAGAATCGCCGTTCTCCGGCAAGACCCGCGCCCCTGGCGGTACGTATGTCTGGTGGGTCGTTCGGACCGGTCTGTCCGATGCCGATCCTCACGCATGGGGATGTTTCCTTGACATTTAGCAGAAACGGCGGCGTTTTCGTGCCATCATCACTTCGTCCCTACGTTCCCTGCCGCTATCGGGAGCGGCTCAAGTACCGCGACAGTGCAAACGAGGCGTTCGCGCTGACGCCGTGTCCGGAAACGGCGACAGCGGGGGTGAACTCTGCCGCTCTGGCAAGCGTTCGACCCACTACCCGGTTACCGTCAAGCACGGGTCCCACGAGGCATGCGATCGTCATCTTGCCACCTCAGGTATCGCCGACAGAATCCGTCGCGCTGCGATCCGCCGCTGAGATCGTGTGTGATCGTCTCTCACAGGAGCTGTCATGCACTGATGGTGTCCAGGTGTTGGACCGGGCTCACATCGACCGTCTGCTTGGTGAGAAGAAGGCAGGCACCGGCTCGAGCGGGCATCTGACGAGCTATGACGCCATGGTCCGACTTGAGATCCGGGCCGACCGGATCGCCCCGCGGAGCGTTCTGCGAATCATCGATCTGTCGACGGGCAACGTCATCGCAGAACACGACGCCGACTGGCCGATCGGTGAGTCCGAGGTTCCCGCGATGGTTGAGGCCTGCCGACGGGGACTGGAATCGCTCAGTGGAAAGGAGACGGGAAAACTGAAGGTCCGGGTTATGGAACCCGGCCAGATGTTCCGCAACGATCGCCTACTGCCCTTCGTGACACGGCTCGATCAACTGCTGAAGGAATGCCTCTCTCGTTCCTCGCAAGTCCTATGCGTTCGCCATATCGAAGCCGGTTCCAGCAAGGAGGAATCGCTGCTGTTGATGATGGGACTAAGCCGTCTTCCTGGGGGACGTCACTTCGCGCCTCAGGCAGATGCCGTGATCGGGTACGAGCTCGAAGAGCGCGAGGCCCTTGGCAAGACGTTTGAGGAAACGGTCGTCACGCTCAAGCTATCCGTTCGGGAGGGCCCGCAACGGCATGAGACTCGTCTGGCGATTTCCGGCACGATCGGGGGATACGACGCTCTAGTCACACAGGCTTGGGAGAAGCTGTCGCGGTGTCTGTCCGAGATCGATCGGACGGCCGCGCGCGACGTCCTCGACGACTACGCAGTCCGCCGCCGACAGGCCGCAGTCGAGATCGAGGCCGCGACATCCCTATTCATGCCAAAGGGGGCATCGGGACCACACGCCTACTGGGTCGTATACAGGCAACCGGCCGACAACACCGAAGAAGCGATGTCGCGCTGCCGCCAGAAGTATCGAAAGCGACTCCACCACACCGGAGCGGCTGTCAAACTTGATCCGACCTCCGAGAACGCGAGGTACGAACACGTCATCTCCCTGATCGGCATGGCGTATTTTTGCCAGCGAGCGGAAGTCCCGTCCGATGAAGTGACTCAAGAACTGCTGCCGGAGATGCTGCGCTATTTGCGCGACTTCGAACCTAGTCCGAGGCGCATCATGGAGATCAGCGGATTCCTTCCGCTTATCTTGTCAGGCAGTCCCTTCAGAGAGCTTGCGGGGAGGATTGAGGTCGAGCTGGACCCGGGGTCGCTGCGGTGTATTGAATACCTCAAGGAGCTTGTGGAGTTGGTGTTTTCTTCACCGATCGACGCTCTGCATGAGAAGATAGACGCATCCGTTGCGGCGGTCTGCGGCGGCATGAGACACCGAGGACTGCCTCTCTCCGATCGAGAGAGGTGGCTCGATCGCGTGCTGGCCATGTGTGAGGTTCAAGCCCAGCAAGCGAGGAAGGCGGATAGGAGATCGATCGCGTACGGCCTTGGAATCGAGAATCACTACTTCATCCGAACGCGTATCGCCCAATTGGCAATTGAAGACGGACAGCTTGCCAGAGCCAAGCAACTCTTGAGGGAAGTGGTTGACTGGAAGCGGAATCGACATCCTTCCGTCTACACGCGTTGGCAGTTGCTGAAGGAGTGCATCGTTCAACTCGACGACCCCGATCTCTTCGCGGAATACACGCGATGGAAACGTGGATTCGAAAGCGGGGAAGTAGAAACGCGGTTTGTCGAGATTCGTTGGCCAGAGATCGATCTCTTCGGGGACTTCGGCAGAGACCGGTACGGGGGGCTAACGAGCTCGATGCCTGGTCCGAAGATCCTCTCGATTGGCATCGAGGTAAGCCCAGGGAATTCGCTCTTGGCGGGCTACATCGGCGGGCTTGCCCAGGCAGGAGATCAGCTTTACGCCGTTGTCTCGAAAAGGGGCGGGGCCACCAAAGATGGCTTACTGAACGGCGAGGCAATCGCTTGTCTACCTCTCGACAAGACGGGGCGTCCACTGGGGCAACTGAAGACCCCGGCGGGGAAGCTCTGGCCCGTATGGGACACACTGAGGATGCTACCAGCGCCCGAGGGCTTGTCCTCGCTACGGATAACTCAGGCCCAGTTCGTGGACGGGGAGCTCTTCCTGGGTACGGCAGGCACAGGCCTATTGGCGCTAGACGTCAAGACGGAGCAGTGGTCTCGCTGGGGACCGGCTCAGGGGTTGCCCGGCGCCTCGGTATGCTCCTTCCATCCGCTCCGCACGGATCTGGTCTACTGCGCGGGTGACGGTGGGCACTTTACGCTGGACCTGGCCCACGGCACAGTCAGGCTTCTTCATCGAAGCGCGCCCGCCGGACTACGGCTCATTTGGCAAGACGGGCAGGACCTCGTAGGGATTGGCCCGCTCGGCGTTTGGCGTGGGCTACGGACGGCGACTCCCGAGATGCGGGCTTTGCCTCGCGAGTGGCCCTACGGATGGTCATTTGACGCAGAGGAGGCAGGGCCGATCCTGTCGGGAGTTCGGATCGAGTCGCGGTGCTTCTACGCTTGTCGGACGGGGCTGTTCGAGATCGATGCGAACGGCGAACTGCGTGGGCGTTGGGGAGCCCGATTCGAGCAGTCGCCGGACAGGGCGAAGGATCCGATCACATTGCCGCCTGAGTCGCCGATCAACTTCCTCCCACTGGGCCTGGAGCGAGTGGGATCGTTGCTGCTCGTCTGGAGCGGGACGCAGCAGAGGGGAAGCGTGTTGTACGATCCCGCAGCGGACACTTGGTACGGCCCTCTTTCATGCGGGATGTTCCGGCGCGTGTTGGGGACATCGAACGGGATGTGGTTCGTCAGTTGTTTGACGCTCGGTTACATCCACGTTGAAGACTTCATGGCGGAGGCGAAGCGGTTGGGGCGCGTCATGAGCACGTCCGAATACGAACGTCGCAAACGCGAGTTCATTCAAGGAAGTTCTCCTCTCGATCAAGCCAAGTTCGCGATCGGCATGCGGAGATTGCCCCTGGCAACCGCCCTCTTGAAGCAGGCATTGGCCGATCATCCGGATGATACTGAAGCCCTGACGCTTCTGGCCTTGATTCATCTTCGATGGGGCGAACCCAACGCGGACGAAGTCCTGACGTGTTGTCGAAGGCTCGAAGGCCTCATTGGGAACGCCGATGCCGTTTTCACGGGAATGTACCTTCGAACTGAGATGCTCGCGGCACAAGGCCAAGTCGAGGAAGCGCGAGCGGTTGCTGCACGGGTCCGAGAGAGGTTCCAACGGTTGGAGTGGCGAGCACGAAAGCGTCTTGTTGATGCGCTTCAGATGCCGGCTTCGTCCGGGAAATGATCACGTTCGCGGCACAGGTCGCCCCACCCGGAAGTCAGTCCGTCGGACCACCCTCAAAGTCGGTTCTAACCCGCCAAGGCCGAGGGGGTGGACCGTTCGTTGAGGACGGCGGAGCGGATGGCGGCGGCGATTGGGTCGTCGCGTGTGTTGGCTGACGCGGCCAGGAGCAGGTTTGGCTCGGGGAACCACAGCTCCACTTGGGCGGTCATGGACTCGGGGTCGGTGACGACGTAGAGGCAGTAGCATTGCCTGCACACTTGGCGCTGCCCGATCGAGCCCCGGGGGATGATGGCGGGGTGTGAGCACGACGGGCAGGTGACGTAGACGGGCGCGCCGGGGCTTGCCCATGCACAGAAGCAGCCAAAGTGGCTGTCCGCCATGGCGGAGCCTCCTCGTAAGGGTTCCCAGGAGCTTTTGATCTCTAGTGGCCGTGGGTCTTGATCGACGCTCTGGCGACGATCGGCGATTTAGAGGTGGCTGCAATCCCCGTGACCGTCCCGCGTCCGTGCCGGAGGGTACGTCTTTCACTTATAGCCCGAGGCCGGTTGACAAGTCAAGGGTTTTCCCGGGTTGGGTGGGCGCTCGGGTGGACTTCAGGATCGTTGCGGCACGGATATTGGTGTTGGGTGTTCTTGCCGAGGGGAGTCTGGTTCATTTGACCGCGGCTCGGCGGGAGCCTCGCCTTCCCTCTGGCATTCCCTCGGTCTCGCAGATGACTCGCGACCGGACACCGGATGACCTTGCATGAATCCGCGCCTCGGCGGCATCCGCCGAAGGCAGATCTTGTCCGTGTTCGTCATGGGCAAGATGCCCATGCCACGCGTCCGGCGAGCGGCCGACGGCTCATCCGGCACCGTTGGCGGCGTTTGAGCCGTGCCCCCTGCCGCGGGTACACTTCCGGAGGTGCGGAGGGGTTTGATCGGCGTGAAATGGAGGCGTATCGGTGATGAAGCCTGTTTGGGGATTTGGGGGGCGTGTCGGCCTGGCACGATTCGTGTCGAGCTTGGTGGTCGTTCTGGTCGGGCTGATGACGGTGGGCGGGCGTGATGCGCTTGCGTCGGAACCGAAGGACAAGGCCTGGTACGACCAACGGGGCGTGGCGAAGGCGTTCGGTCCGCGCTACGAGGGCGAGGTCCGATCGAGCCAGTACATTACGATGCGCGACGGGTGCAAGATCGCCGTCATGGTGTTCCTGCCCGAGGGGTTGGCGGCGGGGGAGAAGATCCCGACGCTGCTGCACCAGACGCGGTACTGGCGGTCGGTTGCGTACAAGCCGCCGCTGGACAGGGTCCGGGAGTCGGAGCGACTGCCCGGGTTGAGGAAGGTGTTGGTGCCGCGGGGGTACGCGTGGGTGGCGGCGGACGTTCGCGGGTCGGGGGCGTCGTTCGGGTATCGACCTTGCGAGTACTCGCCCGACGAGATCCGGGACGGGTTTGACATCGTCGACTGGATCATTCGGCAGCCGTGGTCTGACGGTCAGGTCTGCGCGGCCGGGGTGTCGTACGACGGTGGGACAGCGGAGCTGTTGGCGTCGAACAAGCACCCGGCGGTCAAGGCGATCGCGCCGCTGTTCTCCATGTTCGATCCGTATCAGGAGGTGCTGTATCCGGGCGGGATCCATCTGTCGTGGTTCACGCAGGTGTGGGGCGGTCTCGGCAAGGCGCTGGACCGGAATAGGCTGCCGGATCTGGTCGTCGAGCGGTACGGTCCGATGATCAAGCTGCTGTGCGAGGGGGTCCGGCCGGTGGAGGCGGACGCGGACGGGGCGCTTCTTGCGGCGGCGGTGAAGTCTCATGCGTACAATTGGGACCTGCACGAGACGGCGCTTCGGCTGATGTATCGGGACGATCAGATCCCGTACGACTGGACGCTCGGGCTCGAATCCATGAGCCCGTACGTCTATACCAAGGCGATCGATGCGTGCGGGGTGGCGGTGTACGGTGTAAGCAGTTGGTATGACGCGGCGTTCGCGCATTCGGCGATCAAGCGTCACCGCACGCTGACCGGGAAGAAGAATCGTTTGCTGCTGGGACCGTGGAACCACGGGGGAGAGGTGAACTGCAGCCCGTTCGGGGGAGGCAGGGCGCAGTTCAACTTGTACATCGAGGTGTTTCGGTTCTTCGAGCATCATCTGCGGGGCGCGAAGACGGGCATCGAGGGCGAGAAGCCCATCCACTACTACACGATGGGCCAGGAGGCGTGGAAGGCGGCGGACGAATGGCCTCCGCGGTCCGAGGCGCGGACGTTCTGGTTCGGGGCCGAGGGCGTCTTGGGGACAAGCAAGCCGACGGCGCCCGATGCGGCGGACGAGCGCGAGCTCGACTACACGCACGGCACGGGCGGCAAGTCGCGCTGGAACTGTCTGGTGATGGGCGGCGCGGTGATCTACCCGGATCGGCCGGCGCAGGACAAGAAGCTGCAGTGCTATACGACGGGGCCGCTGGAGAAGGACGTCGAGGTGACGGGGCACCCGGTCGTGACGCTCTGGGTCTCGTCGCCGAGGAAGGACGGCAACTTCTTCGCTTATCTCGAGGACGTCGATGCCGAGGGGAACGTCCATTTGATTACGGAGGGGATGCTGCGAGCGCTGCACCGCACGCTCAGTAAGGAAGCGCCGCCGTATCGGCAGACGGTGCCATATCGAACATTCCGGCGGGCCGATGCGGCGTTACTGACGCCCGGACAGGCGGCCGAGCTGACGTTCGATCTGTTTCCGGTGTCGCATCTGTTCAAGGCGGGTCATCGGATCCGCGTGGCGGTGGGCGGGGCGGACGTGGATCACTTCGCGAATCCGCCGGGTCCGCCGCCGGCGATCAAGGTTCATCGGGCTACGGAGCGCCCGTCTCGGATCGTCCTGCCGATCGTGTCGCGTGAGTAGACGGCTGTCTTGCGAGCGAGTTCGTCGTTTCGTCAGAGGAGTCCTGAGCATGAGATGCCCTATGACCTACCTCGTATGGATGGTCTTGATCGTGACGGGCGGTTGGTCGGTCTGTCGAGCGGAGGGTCCGGCGGAGGCGTACCCGCGGACGATCCTGGCGGAGCCGGGTCTGGTCGGCTATTGGCGATTCGAGGGGGATCTGATCGACACGAAGACGCGCAAGGGCGGGGCGCTTCACGGCGAGGGGGCGCGATACGTCACGGGTCCGGTGGGCAAGGCCCTGGTGCTGGACAAGGGGCAGTTCGTCACGGTGGAGAAGACGCCGGAACTTGACGTGCCTGAGACCACGGTTGAGCTGCTGTTCAAGCTGACGGTCAAGCCCGACTGCAACGCGTGTCTGATCGCCAAGCGCGGCGAGGCGGACAACAAGGTAACGCGTTACAGCTTGCACCTCAGCCAGGACCTGACGGCGCTGCTGATCTGGAACGGCAGCGCGGTGCTGCGGGCGGACTTCCCCGAGTCGCCGTTGAAGGTGGGCCGGTGGTATCACCTGGCGGTGGCGGCGACGGCTCAGGGCATGGACGTGTTTCTGGACGGGGCGGAGGCGGCGTCCATTCGGGGGGGCAGCTTCACGTTCTCTCAGAAGGATCTGCCGCTGCGGATCGGCGCGGCGGACGGGCGGGGATATGAGCAGTGTCCGTGCGAGATTGACGAGGTGGCCATCCACGGGCGGGCGCTGACCGAAGCGGACGTCATTCGTCACGTGGAGGCGCTGGGGTGGGCGGAGAGGCGGCAGGCGATCCTGGCGAAGAAGGAGGCGCTCCGCAAGGAGCGGCTCTCGCGACTGGAGGCTAGGAGGAAACGTCAGATGGAGGTGCTGGCCAAGCGGATGAAGGACCCACGGCTGCTCGATCGGGGTGAGACGCGGGTCTATCGCGGCGAGAACCTGACGGGCATCCGATTGCCGCTGGGGGGTATCGGGGCGGGCTGCATCCAGATGAACGGCAACGCGGAGCTTGCGATCTGGCAGATCTTCAACAACTTCCAGGGGGCGTTCGTGCCGCGCAGCTTCCTGGCGGTCCGTGCCAAGACGGCCGGTGGGGCGGCGATCGTTCGGGGGCTTCAGACCTCGCCGGTCGGGCCGTTCGAGCCGATGGCCGACGTGAGGTTCCGCGGGGAGTATCCGTTCGGCTGGTACGACTTCGAGGATGGCGCCTTGCCGGTGGCGGTGAGCATGGAGGTCTTCAGCCCGCTGATCCCGCAGAACGCCAAGGATTCGGCGATTCCGTGCGCGATCTTCAACATCACGGTCAAGAACACGAGCGACAAGCCGGTCGAGGCGGCGTTGCTTTCGAGCCAGCAGAACGCGGTGGGCTTCACCGGCAAGGACAAGATCGAGGGGCGTCGCTGTGGGGAGTATGGCGGGAATCGGAATCGCCTGCTGCGGCAGGAGGGCGCGACGGTGCTGCACATGACGTCCGACGGGCCGAAGACGGCGCCGGGCCATGGGGACATGGCGCTAGCGGTCATGGCGGAGGAGGTCACGGGCGCGACGGGGTGGCACGACTTGGACTCGCTGCACAAGGACTTCGTGGACGATGGGGCGCTGGCGGGGGGCGAGACGGCGGGTCCGTCGCCGGGGGGCGAGACGTTGGACGGCGCGCTGGCCGCGGGCGTGTCGCTGAAGCCGGGCGAGAGCAAGACGGTATCGTTCGTTCTGGCATGGCACTTCCCCAACGGTCGACACGGGACGAAGGAGTGGGCCGGCGAGGGGAACATGTACGCCAACTGGTGGACGAGCGCGTTGGACGTCGCGGGGGACGTCTGTAAGCGCATGGCGTCGCTGACGGGGCAGACGCGGCTGTATCACGACACGTTGTACGCGTCGAACCTGCCGTACTGGCTGCTGGATCGGATCAGCTCGCAGGTAGCGGTGCTGCGGAGCAAGACGTGCTTCTGGTCGCAGGACGATTTCTTCGGCGGGTGGGAAGGGTGTTGCCCGGGGGCGGGGTGCTGTTACGGCAACTGCGCCCACGTGTGGCACTACGCGCAGGCGCACGCGAGGCTTTTCCCCAGCATCGCCCGTCGGATGCGTCAGCAGGCGCTGCGTTATCAGCAGACGGATGGGGGTATCCCCTTCCGGCTGCCCAAGCACGGCCAGGCGTGCGACGGGCAGTGCGGCGAGGTGTTGGAGGCGTATCGTGAACACCTGACCAGCTCGGACAGCCACTGGCTCGAGGTCCACTGGCCGAGGATCAAGAAGGCGATGGACCACGTAATCAACCGGTGGGACGCCGACCAGGACGGCGTGCTCGGCGGGGTGCAGCACAACACGCTGGACTGCGATCTTGGCGGGAGCTCGTCGTGGCTGGGGACGCTGTATCTGGCGGCGCTCCGCGCGGCGGCGAGGATGGCGGACCTGGCGGGGTACGGCTCGGCGGCCGAGCAGTATCGGCGGATCGCCGAGAGCGGCTGCAAGAAACAGGACGAGACGCTGTTCAACGGGGAGTACTACATCCAGATTCCCGAATCGATTCCGCACCGGGACTACAACGACGGGTGCCACATCGATCAGGTGCTGGGGCAGTGGTGGGCGCATCAGTTGGACCTGGGCTGGTTGTATCCGCCGGATCGGGTTCGATCGGCGTTGCGGGCGTTGCTGAAGAACAACTTCCAGGACAACTTCCACGGCGTTCCGCAGCGGCCGAGGAAGTTCGTCCACGACGACGACGCGGGCATGCAGATGATCACGTGGCCGAAGGACGATCGCCCGGCGAATCACATGCTGTATGCCGACGAGGTGATGACGGGGTTCGAGTATTCGGCGGCGGTGGCGATGGTTCAGGCGGGGATGATCGAGGAGGGCTTCCTGGTCGCGCGGGCGGTGGCGGATCGGTACGACGGTCGGGAGCGGACGGGTCTAACGGGGGCGGACACGGCGTCTTGGGGGTACAGCGGCAATCCGTTCGGCGACGACGAGTGCGGCAAGTATTATGCGCGGGCGATGAGCATCTGGTCGATGCTGACGGCGTGTCAGGGGTTCGTCCATGACGGGCCGGCGGGGGTGATCGGCTTCGCGCCCGTGTGGCGGGCGGAGGATCACGTCTCGTTCTTCACGGCGGCGGAGGGCTGGGGCCT
>JAFGLZ010000112.1 GCA_016927755.1 Phycisphaerae bacterium | reverse complement strand
GAGGCCAAGTCCAGACTCTCCGGCGCATTCGGCTCGTACTCACCGCCGTCCGCGTGGAGCAGCTCAATGCATTCGGCCAGGCCCCGGGTTTCCACGTTCTTGCGGGCAGCCTTGATGGTGTGGGGTGAAAGGTCGATGCCCGTGGCCTTCACGTCGTACGCCTCGGTTACGAGGCAGAGGAACTCTGCTTTCCCGCAGGCCACGTCCAAGACGCGCCCGCCCTCCGGCAGCCGCAGGAGACCCACGAGCTCCCGGGTCTTCTCCAGGCTCAAGGGGTTCATGACCGTGTGGTCAGTGTGTGTGATGCCGTAGTACTTCCACATGTCCATGCCCAGGTCCATGGTCGGGCCCTTTCCATCAATTCCGATTGGTATACCGTCGGTCCTTCCTTCATCATAACCGTTCTGCCATGTCACCCCAGGAGGAGAAATCAACAAGACCCTGTTTCGACT
Source organism: Phycisphaerae bacterium (assembly GCA_016927755.1). Taxonomy (GTDB): domain Bacteria; phylum Planctomycetota; class Phycisphaerae; order UBA1845; family JAFGLZ01; genus JAFGLZ01. The sequence continues at coordinate 54,484 of JAFGLZ010000112.1, read as the reverse complement.
GACGGGTATAGATGGCGTAGCGGATTAACGGCGACTTACTCACGGATTGATCAACGAGTGGGGGGCGTGGTTTGGCCCTCTTGTTCCGGGGGCAATTCGACCTCTTCCGGACGAACCCATACGACTTTGCCGTCGCGCCACTGAGGGACGAGTTCGCCGCGCAGCGTGGCTTCGCTGAGCGCCTTGCGGGTGGCGCGAAGCATCGCGGCCTGCGTGCCCGCCATATCCCGATTCTTCTCAGACCAATCCATCATGCCCGGCCTCGCTCGCCAAAGAGTTCGAAATCGTTGCGGGGTCCGAAAGGGACGGGGTTGTTAACTGGAAGGGGGGTGTTCAAGAGAGAGTCAGAGAGTTCGCGGCCGGATTTGCGGACAGACGAAAGCAACCATGACGGTTGCGTTTGGACTCCGGTTGGAGCCTTGCGAAACAGAGAATCCGGTTGCCGTTCGAAATCGGCCATAACCCTTTGGTTCCAAGGGGATACGAAAAAGCCCCGCTCGCTTGCGCTACGGGGCTCTCCGTTAACTGGCTCAGCGGGGAAGTTCCCCGTTTGGACTAAGCTCCCCGAGCTGGACTCGAACCAGCAACCTGCCGGTTAACAGCCGGACGCTCTACCATTGAGCTATCGGGGATCGGTCCTTTCGATTGCTCGAAAGTCACTCCTAGTTTAGCCGAGCGCCTCGCGGTGTCAAGGCGTTGCGTTCCGCCCCTCGCGCTATTCAATTCTCGGCACCTCGCCCGAACAACTTGATCCGAATCACCCCTTCACGATGCCCAATGGTCGGTTCGTCCACCCCAACAGCGAGTCCCTCATCGCCTCCACGGGCGACCGCCACGTCCTGGCGGGCAACGCCCTCCGCGCGCCAACGATGAAAGTACCCCCGCCGGGGATAGGAAAACACCCCCGTTGCCGATAAAATGCGGCATTGCACCCTTGCTGTGGATTCGATCGGCGTGCGATCCGCACTCGAACATCAAAACTCACGGAGGAAGCAGGGGGGATCGGGCGCCGGCAGGAGGCTTCGGATGATCGTTTTTCTAGGCACCTACCCCCCCAGACAGTGCGGCATCGCCACCTTCACGGCCGACATGTACGCCGCGATCGGGGCCGAGGTCGAGCCAGACCAGAAACCCTACGTCATCGCCGTCACCAACACGCCTGAGAGCTACGCCTATCCGCCCGAGGTCCGCCTCGAGATCCGTCAACACCGCATCGCCGACTATCGTGCCACCGCCGACTTTGTCAACAACAGTCCCGCGACGGCCCTCTCCGTCCAGCATGAGTATGGCATCTACGGCGGACCCGCCGGCCGATACCTCCTCACGCTGCTCCGCCGTGTCCACGTCCCCATCGTCACGACCATGCACACCGTCCTGGCCCAACCAGACCCCGAGCAGAAACGCGTCTTCGATGGGCTGCAGAAACGTTCCGATATGCTCGTGGTCATGACCGAGCGCGGACGCCAGATGCTCCTCGAACAGGGCGTCTCGAAGAACAAGGTCGTCGTCATCCCCCACGGCGTCCCCGATCTGCCCTTCGTCGACCCCAACTTCTACAAAGAGAAGTTCAACGTCGCCGGCAAGAAGGTCATCCTCACGTTCGGACTCATCGGCCCCGGCAAGGGCCTCGAGACCATGATCGACGCCATGCCCATCATCGTCGAGAAGCACCCCGATGTCGCCTATCTCATCGTCGGCGCCACCCACCCCGAGCTCCGACGCCAGCACAAGGAGGAGTATCGGATCGGCCTGCAGCGCCAGGTCCGCCGCCTCAATCTCGACGACCACGTCATCTTCCACAATCGGTTCGTCACCGCCGAGGAGCTCGCCGAGTTCCTCTGCTCCGCCGAGATCTACGTCACGCCCTACCCCAACGAAGCCCAGATCACCAGCGGAACGCTCGCCTACGCCGTCGGCTCAGGCAAGGCCGTCGTTTCTACCCCATACTGGCACGCCCAGGAGCTCCTCGCCGACAACCGGGGCATCCTCGTGCCATTCCACGACAGCAACGCGATGGCCCAGGCCGTCATCGGCCTGCTCGACAACCAGACGCAAATGCACGCCATGCGAAAGCGGGCGTACGAGTACGGGAGGGACATGGTCTGGCGAGAGGTCGCTCGCAGCTACATCGGCCTGTTCGACCGCGTCTGCCGCATCCGCCAGAAGCGACCCGTCCGCCAGGCCGGACGAGTCTCCACCATCATCAGCGCCAAGATGCTCCCAGACCCGCACCTCGACCACATCCAGGCGATGACCGATGGCTTCGGGCTGCTCCGACACGCCGTGGGCCCAGTCCCCGACTATGGTCACGGCTACTGCGTCGACGACAGCGCGCGAGCATTGGTCGTCGCAACCAAGGCCCTGCGGCTCACGCAGGACGAGAAGGCCCTTGCCTTCCTGCAGAGGTTCCTGGCCTTCGTCCTGTTCTGCCAGCGAGAGGATGGCCAGTTCCGCAATTTCCTCACCATCGACCGCCGGTTCACCGACGAGATCGGCTCCGACGACTGCCAGGGCAGGGCCCTCTGGGGCCTCGGATACGTCCTGGCCTTCGGGCCACGGGCCATGGCCGCCATCGCCAAGGGCGCCTTCGACCGCCGTGTCGACAGCTTCCAGGCCAAGAGCCTCCGCGGCGCGGCCTACTCCATGCTCGGCCTGCACTACTACCTGACGGCCTATCCCGGCGCGGTCCAGGTCCGAACCCTCGCAAGAAAGATCGCCGGCATCCTCGCCCGGACGCACCAGAAGACCGCCTCGCAGGACTGGGACTGGTTCGAGGCCGCCCTCACCTACGACAACGGCGTCGTCGCCCAGGCCATGTGGCTCGCCGCCCGCCACCTCGAGGACGAGGACTTCGCCGAGGTCGCCGCGAGAACCACCGACTTCCTCTTCAGCATCACCACACGCGACGACCACATCAGCCTCGTCGGCAACGACGGCTGGCACTCGTCCGACCGACCGACCAAGCCCCACTTCGATCAGCAGCCCGTCGACGCCTGTGGCCTCGTCGAGCTCGCAAAGGTCGCCTACCGCGCCACCGGCAGCGAACGATACCTCCGATGGATGCGAATGGCCTTCGACTGGTTCCTCGGCGACAACGACCTCGGCGTCCCCATGGTCGACCTCGCTACCGGCCGATGCTACGACGGCCTGACCCCCAACGGCCCAAACGAAAACTGCGGCGCCGAAAGCACCCTCTCCTATCTGCTCGCACTCCTCACGCTGACCGAAGTCAGCCCCGAGGAAGAAGACCGCCAAGCCTTCGGCCACGCCACCGTCCCGGCAAAGGGCTGAACCGCGCGCAACGCCCCCTTGTTGGGAACCGGTTCCGGGTCTATCCTTTCGTTTGGATGATGCCTGGGAGAGTGTCTTGTCCAACCGACCTGAGCAGGATCGGCGGCCCTTTCGCGCATTCGTGGACAACTCCGTGTTCGGAGGAGTCTTTGACGAGGAGTTCGCCGAAGATTCGAAGCGATTCTTCAGCCTGGTGGAGTCCGGCAGATTTGTCATTCTGGTCTCGGAGATCCTCCTCCGAGAGATTCTCGACGCTCCACAACGGGTTCAGAACGTCCTGCTGTCGCTTCCGCGGGGACGGATTGAGGAGGTCGCTGTCACTTCCCAAGCGATTGCCTTGACCGAGGCGTACCTGCAGGCCGGCGTCGTCTCGCCGAAATGGCGAGATGATGCCGCACAGATCGCCTTGGCTACGGTTGCCATGGCCGATGTCCTGTTGAGCTGGAACTTCCGACATATCGTGAATTTCGATAAGATACGTTTGGTCAACAGCGTGAATCTTGCCCTGGGTTATCACACGCTCGATGTCCGGTGCCCAAAGGAGATTCAGGATGGGAACGCGCACGCGGAAGACCTTTGATTGCGTCGCCATGAAACGTGAAATTCAGCAGCACCTGCTGCAAGAGTACGAGGCGTCACGCGACCAATACGAATCCTATTGGCATTTCCTTCAGGAAACCAACCGGCGCAGCCCCGCACTTCTGGAACTGAGACGAAAGCTGGGGCTTGCCGCTTCCCCCACCGATCGCTGATCCGCTCCGCTGACGGAAGAAAGGGGGCGGGAGTCGTCTTCGCCGTGAAGAACCCTCGGTTTGGCCTACCGTTGCGGCCCCAAGCCGCGCCGCTCGTAACGGCCGCTCCGGCGGCTGTGAATTAGGGAGTTCGCTACCATGATGAATCCTTCGGCCAGCCTGCTGCCACTCCTGTTCATCGGGGCGACGGCTTGTGTCGTCCGACCATCGACGGCGGCAAGCCAGGACGACGCGCCCCTCAACTGTTATGTGCCTATTGAAGGCGGCTGGCGACTGCGAACGATCACGGACGCATCAGGCAAGCTCGTCTGCCCGACCGACCAGCGTGATCCCGCTTCCGGCATAGGCGTTCTCGTGCCGCAGGCCCGCTACGGCGAAGGCCACGCGATCGCCGACAGCCCGAATCGACGTGACAACCCGCGCCTCCATCGAAGACCCCTCTACCCACCCGCCGATCGCGCCATGATCTGGAATCCCGAGCAGCTCGCCAAGATCGAGCGATACGCCTTCCGTCCACTCGTCCTGGCCTACGTCGAGCCACGATTCCTTTTCGACTACCACGCCGCCGGCGGACTCCTCGGACATCTGTACGTCGGCCTGACGGTCAAGAACGGACCCGCCAAGTGGTTCCACCTGTGGTCCGAGCTCGACGTCCGCTACGTCGACGGACGAATGGAGTACGCCTTGGGCGATCCAGCCTTTCCGGGCATTCACGCGAAGCTTGCCGCAGCGCCCCTTGCGGACTCGGCCGGGCTCGTCCTCGAGGTCGCCGTAACCGGGCCGATCAACGATGCCGCCCTCGTCTGGGCTTACGGCGGCGCCTCGGCCTTCTTCACGAACTACGCGATGACCGCCCCACAGTTCGCCTTCTCCCCGGACCAGTGTTCGAAAGATCGAATCGCCTGGCACGATGGCGCCTTTACGCTCCGCCGGACGTTCGACAAGTCAGACGCCATCATGAACCAGCCGTTCGCCGCCGCCAGGCACCTCCCTGGTTGGCAGGCCGTCATCCGCGGCGGAAGCTCGCGGCAGGCTCGATCGGGCTTCGGCAATCCCAACGCATTCACGTCCTCCCCGGACCAACTCGTCAAGTCGGCCCAGTGGTCCCCGGACGCCACGGCAAAGGAGAAGCCCAATTGCGTCGCCGTGCAGGAGCTGCCTCTCGACGGAAAGCCCGCCGAGTGCTACCTCGCCGTCGGAATGGGCGGAGACATCGACCAGGCCCTGCGCGATCCGCAGGCCGCCTGGCGCCGTGCCCTCGACCGAAATCGCGGGATCGCCGACCGCATCACCACCCACACCCCCGATCCGTATCTCGACGCCGCCGTCCGCATGATGGCCTTCGCCAACGAAGGCACCTGGGGCGATTCGGCCTTCGTCCACGGAGGCTGGTCCTGGCGATTCGCCTATCTCGGCTGGCGGATCTGGTACGGGCCCGATTGCTACGGCTGGACCGACCGCGTCCGCAAGTCGATCGAGAACCACATCAAGCTCAACCTCGTCCGCGACGGAATCGACAAGGGCGCCATCGGCTCGTGCATGGATAGCGGACCAGGCGTCTACTACAACATGAACGAGGTCTTCCTCGATCACGTCCGACACTACTTCGACTACACCAACGACCTCGAGTTGATGGCCCGCGTTTTCCCCGTCCTCGAGGGCGTCGTCGCGTGGGAGAACAAGCGCCTCCAGCCCAAGAACGAGTACCTCTACGAAAACGCCCTGAACACCTGGATCAGCGATTCGCACTGGTATATCCAAGGCCAATGCACGCAAGCCTCGGCCTACATGCTCCGCGCGCACGAGTTCCTCGCCGACCTGGCCAAACGCCTCGACAAAGACCCCTTGCCCTACAAAGAGCGAGCGGCACGGATTCGCGCCGCCATGCAACAGAAGCTCTGGATGCCCCGGCAGGGCGTCTTCGCCGAGTGTCTCGACACCCGTGGCCACGGCATGCTCCATCCCGAGCCGGAGCTGGCCACCATCTACCACTCGGCTGAGTTCGGCGCCGCCGATCCTCTCCAGATCTACCAGATGCTCCATTGGGCCGACACCCATCTCAGGATCTCCAACACGCCCGGTGGCGGCAGGCAATACTGGAGCTCCAACTGGTTCCCCAACAGAGGCCGGACCTACACCCATAGCACGTATGAGCTCGCCTACGCCGAGGAGTTGAACTTCGCTCTGACGAACTACCTCGCCGGGCGGAGCGATGAGGCCTACGCGCTCATCCGCGCCGCCATCAGTGGAATCTTCAACGGTCCGACGCCCGGCGGCCTGTCCTGTCACTCCCACGCCGACGGGCGACAACGGGCCAATGACGAATTCGCCGACGCGAGCAGCATGTGGGGCAGGGCGGTCGCCGAAGGCCTCTTCGGAATCGTGCCGAAGCGCCCCGACGGCGTCGTCAAGCTTGCCCCGCAACTTCCGTCCGACTGGTCCGATGCCTCGATCAACACGCCGCACTTCTCATATCGCATCAAGCGTGATGAAGGGAAGATTGCGCTGGACTGGACGTCGCCGACCCCGACTGCCGTGCACCTGAGAATGCCGATACGAGCCGCACGGATTGACCACGTCACCGTCGACGGCAAGGACGCTTCCCGCGAGGTTGAGCCCGGAGTCGACCTGACGTGGCTGAACGTTCGCACCGCCGCCGCTACCAAGGGATCGATCACTATCGCTTTCTCGCCGCTGGAACCCGCCACCCGAGCTCCGCGCGTCGTCAAGCAGGGCGATCCCGTCGCCATCGACTTGCCTGAAGGCGCGAGCCGTGTCATTGATCCCCAAGGCGTCCTCGACACCCCCGAAATCGACCACAACGCCCTTCGGGGTATCGTCGCCTGCGAGCCCGGACCGGCCCTCCTCTTCGCGACCTGTGACACCGCTAAGTGTCCGATGCTGATCCCCGTCAGGTTGAACGTCGAACCCAAGGCGCCGAACCCGCCGCGAGTCTGGTCGTCGCCGAGGGTCAAAGATCACGATCTTACACGATGGGTGCTCGTCGATCTGACCAAGACCTACAACGCCCCCCTGACGGAAGTGCTCGACAAGGTGGTAAAGGCGGCCCAGCCGCCCCCGCTCCCCGCCAGCCAGATCGGCTGGGGCTACTGGAAGGCCCACCTCGGACAGTACCACGGCGGACCCACCGAGCGCGAGAGCGACGCCGCCTGGCGAAACAAGGTCGGCCCCGACGGCCTCGCTTGGACGACCGACGGCATCCCCTTCAAGACGTCCAAGACCGGCCCCAACATCGGCGTCGTCACACTGGCGGGCGGCTTCCCCACCAAGCTCGACTTCCCGGTCGGCGCGGCCGGAAAGACCCTCTACCTCATGATCAGCGGCATCACGTTCCCCGCCCAGAGCCACGTGACCAACCTGCGAGTCACCCTCTGCTACGCCGACGGCCGCCGTGAGCCACACGACCTCGTCAGCCCGTTCGACATCGGCGACGGCTGGGCCAAATGGTGCGGACGATTCCACGACACCGCCGCCAACGGCTTCGAAAACCTCGCCGGCCGCCACGGCCCACCAGGCTCGGCCCAGGTTATGGACATGACCCAGCCCGTAACCACGGACACCGAGGCCCACCTCGTCCCCTTCGACCTCCGGCCGAACGTCAAGCTCGAGTCCGTGCAAATCGAGGCCGTCGCCAACGACGTCGTCTTCGGCGTCATGGGCGCAACCATCCTGAAATAAGCTTAGGACGCGTCTACTGAACCCGTCTGCGGATCCTCTTTCATGGGTAGATGTACTTCCGCTCCTTCGCGTTGAACAAGATCGCGGGTACGCCCTCGGGGAAGTAGCCCTCCAGCAATTGCTTCATCGGCCCGGCATACATCGCCACGCGAATCGTCCCCCACGTGGCCTGGTCGCCCGTCGCGTAGTAGATGTACGTATTGCCCTCGAACTCGAACAGGTCCGCGTCCGTATTGTTGATCCCTTCGCCCGGGCTCGGATCGAGCATCGGCCCCCGCGTCGCGCTCACCTCCCACGCGATCAAGTCTTTCGACCGCGCCACCACTGTGACGTACTTGGTCCCCGGCAGCGAGTACCGATAGCAGCCCCAAGGCTTAGCCTGGAAACACCAGACACCGTACATCACGTAGTAGTACGGCGCGACGTAGCGGATCGTCGGATTGGCGCACGCCGTCTGGCCTCCAACGTCGGCGAACTCCAGGCCCCCGATCCTCTCCCAGTGCGACAAGTCCTTCGAACGGGCAAACCGGAAGCACCACTTCACCGGCACGTTCGACTCGTACGTCATGAGGTAGCCCTGGTCGTCGCGGCAGACCGACGTGTTGAAGAACTGCTCCTCGCCGTCGCGGGCCAGCGCCAGCTCCTGATGCCACGTCTTCAGGTCCGTGCTGCTGAAACGGTTGATGCACTTCGTGTTGATCGTGTTCCCGAAATCGGTGAACTCCGTGGCAAAGACGTTCAACTCCGGGCCGTTGACGAAGGCGCTAACGAACGAATGCCCCTTCCCAAAACGCGCGACCTCCTGCCCGGTCGTCAGGTCCAGAATGAACAGATACGCGTCCTCGCCCTTGGCCTTGAAGCCGCCGGGGCGATGGTTGTCGACCAAGAGCGGCCGGCCGTTGAACACCACGGGTGTATTCTCCATCCCCACGGTGAAGCTGAACGGCAGCTTGACGAGTTTCGGATTAGGCGGCGCCGCCGGACGCCCCTCGCCCTCACCGCAAGCCCGGAGAGGAATCAGCAACGCCCACACGCCACACGCAATTCCAAACAAGCGTGTCCTGCAAAGCATCGTCACACCTCGGGGTCAATGACCCTCGACATCAATGGATCCGTACCCAACCCTCTCAGTCCTTGCTTCACCCTCGCGGCCGACCGAACACAAGGCAGCGGGGGAGTAGCCCGCCCTCTACCCCAGAACCCCATTTCTGTCCCTCGGGTCGTGTGCTTGGTGCCGCCCACCTCAGCAGTACGCCGATCCCCTTATCCCTATGACAGTTGAGAGGACCCCAAACCGTCCCCTTCAGTCCGAGGACGCCATGTCAAGCAAGCCGCCATCCCGTCCCCCCCGACGCGACACCGCCAAACCCCGAACGGCCCGCATTGCGGCGCATTTCCGCGCATTCCAGCGCATTGTGGGGCATTTCGGGACATTCCGAGACATCGCCCACCCACCTCCGATGTCGACGTTTCGGCTTTTCTGCTGGGCATTCCGAGACCCCGCCCGGCCCCGTCAACGTGTCACGGCCAGGCCAGCCGATGCCGGAGATCGCGGCAAAACAGCGCACTCCGCTGCATTCCGAGACATTTCGAGACATTTCGAGACATCACCCCGGCCCCCAAACCCCGAACGGCCCGCATTCCAGCGCATTCCCGCGCAGTCCGGCGCATTGTGGGACATTTCGGGACATTCCGAGACATCGCTCCCAACTCGCTCCGATGTCGACGTTTCGACGTTTCGACTTTTCGGCGTTTCTGCAGGGCATTTCGAGACATCCCCCAGCCCAGGATACGCGCCCAACCCCCGCCGCCGGCGCTGTTCTCCCCTTCACACTTCCCGCTTCTCGCTACGTACTTCACCCCTCGCCCCCCGGGCGAGCGCCGCCGCCCTGACCTTCTTCAACCGCCGCTCAACCTCAGGCCACAGAGAGATGAACTCCTTGACCATCCGGCGACGCTGGCGCTTCACCCGCCCCAAAAGGCGGTCCGCACCCTCGAGCTCCCGCCCGATGGCCTCATCACCGAACTCCTCCAACCGAGCGTGCAAGACCGCCAGATCGTTCATGGCCCCCAGCCGATCCTGCAGACGCCGGAACGCCTTGATCTCACGCGTCGCGTCAAGGAGCCCCGCCTCATGAGCCAACTCCAGAGCGTATCGGATCTTCTTCCCGGCGATCCGCGCCGCGTGCAGCCGGGCGGGGCGACCCGTCTTGGCCGCCTTGCCCGCACGCTTTCGAAACGCCTTGCGCCGACACCCCGTCCGATCCAGCAGGATCGAGCAGAGAACCGATTCGAGGTCACACTCCGCCCCGCCGTCCGTCTTGCAGTGGGCCGCGGAACTCGAGGCATCCCGCAGAATCGCGCCCAGTTCATCCCGCCGTTCGGCGATCATCGCCGGCCCGAGCTGCAAACGCGCTTCCGTCAACCAATACCGTCGCTCCCGCAGCATCGCCTCGTTGAACGCGACCGCTGCGGGGATCCCAAGACGCTTCTTCTTCCCCCCGAACAGGTCCACCAGCACCTGCCGCATCACGTCCGCATCCCGTGTCGGGCCAAGCAAGCTCCGCGCCTCGCGCAGCCATTCCCGCAAACGCGCGACCCGCTCGTCCCCCCCCGCGCGGGCCAACACGACCAGCCCCTCCGACAGACGGCGGGACGCCACCCGCACGTCGTGGATCAACTCCACCTCGTCATCCCCCTGGAGTTGGTCTACCAGATCGAAAAACCGCGCCACACGCCCCTGCACGCAAGCAAGCACTCCGGCCGGATGGGCCCCGCTGATCCCGGCGTTATCCGCTCCGTTTGCCATCGTCGCTCCCCGGCAACCTCGGGCCTGGACCCGCCCACCCGGTCCCTCGGTTGTGTCAAGTACGCCCCTCAGGTAATGTATAAGATGGCTGGGCCGGAGTATAGCGTCGGGCAGGACCGGTGTATGAGGATCGGGCAGTGTCGAGTGGGTCGATGACGCAAACGGTCGGACTCACCGAACTCCGCCGCCGGGGCGTCGAGCGGCTGATGGCTCGATACGACCCATCGCCCGGACACCCTCGGCAGGTGTGCTTTCTGGCGGAGCGCCTTGCGGCGTGCCTCTCGGGCGAGTTGCTCCTGGGCAAGGCCGACCGCCTGATCCTGAGCTGTGCGGCCTTGCTCCACGACATCGGCTGGCACGTCGGCAGCGCCAAGCACCATCGCCGGTCTTACGACCTGATCAAGGCCGACGGCTTGAGCGGCTTCGATCCCGAACAGGTCGAGCTGATCGCCCAGGTGGCGCGGTATCACCGTAAGGCGGTCCCGAAACTCCGGCATCAGGCCTTCGCCCGCCTGAATCAGATGGACCGGCAGACCGTCGAGAAGCTGGCTGGCATCTTGCGCGTCGCCGACGGTCTCGACCGGAGCCAGCGATCGGCCGTCGCCGACCTCAATGTCGATCTCGGCCCGCGGCGAGCGACGATTCGGCTCACGCCCAGGCTCGACGACCTCGACGCCGAGTTGTGGGCGGCCGGACGCAAACAGGGACTGCTCGAAACGCTTCTCAAGAGAAGCGTCGTCCTACAAGTCGTACGAGACCACGAACAACCAGGAATGCAATCATGTTAAGCGGCAGGAATGAAATCCACCTCGACAAACCCCATCCGTTTCCGGGCAAGCTCATCGTCGTCGAGGGCATCGACGGCAGCGGCAAGAGCACGCAACTCCAGCTCGCCCACCGATGGCTCGAGTCGATCGGCCACACCGTCTTCTTCACGGAATGGAACTCGGCCGATCTCGTCAAGGCCGTCACCAAGAAGGGCAAGAAGAAGATGGTGCTCACTCCCACAACCTTCTGCCTCCTCCACGCGACCGACTTCGCCCACCGGCTCGTCTACAGCATCATCCCGCCGCTCAAGGCGGGCATGATCGTACTGGCCGACCGGTACGTCTTCACGGCCTTCGGGCGAGATGTCGTTCGAGGATGCGATCCCAAGTGGGTCCGAAAGGTCTATCGCTTCGCCGTCAAACCCGACCTGGCGTTCTACTTCCGCGTGCCCATCGACACGGCCATCGACCGAATCGTCAACAGCCGCGCCGCCATCAAGACCTATGAGGCCGGCATGGACATGGGGCTCTCGAACGACACCGTCGAGAGCTTCGGCATCTTCCAGGGACGCATCCTCCGCGAATACGCCAAGATGGTGGATGAATACGGCCTGACCGTCGTCGACGCCGCCAAGAGCATCACAGAGCAGCAACGCGTCGTTCGTCAGGCCATTGACAACGTTCTCGAGGACTACAAGAAACCACGGGCGGTGGCGATATGAGAAAGAAGGCATCGGACGGCAAACAATTCTTCGGCGAGGGGCTTCCGTACCTTCCCAGCGGCCCGTGGCCGGGTATGCTCATCGTTGTCGAGGGAACCGACGGCGTCGGGCGGTCCACACAGGTCACCCTCCTGAGGGAGTGGCTCGAGGTCCAGGGCTACGGCGTCATCGAGACGGGATGGACGCGGAGCAAGCTCATCGGCAACGCCCTCACCGAGGCCAAGAAGGGGCACAACCTCACTCGAATCACCCACACCCTCATGTACGCCACGGACTTCGCTGACCGGCAGGAATACCAGATCCTCCCCGCACTGCGAAACGGCTTCATCGTTCTGGGCGACCGCTATGTCTACACCGCCTTCGCGCGGGCGATCGTCCGGGGTGTCGGTCCGGACTACGTCCGGGACCTGTTCGGCTTCGCCCTCGTGCCCGATGTCGTCTTCTATCTCCGGCTGAGCGTGCCTGCCCTGATCCGGCGGGTTCTCTCGTGCGACCGGATGAATTACTGGGAGTCCGGCATGGACCTGAACCTCGGCGCCGACCTCTACGACAGCTTCAAGAAGTATCAGAGTCGGCTGGTCCGCGAGTTCGACAAGATGTCCAAGGAATTCGGCTTCATCACGCTCGACGCGCACAAGAAGCCGCACGCGATTCAGGAAGTCCTCCGCCAGCGCGTGGCCGCGCTGCTCGAGCAAAGACAGATGAGTCCGCCCGGGATCGAGATCGACGACGCCGACGGCGCCTCGCTCACTCGCGTATCCAATCCCGGCTAGCGCCGATATCGGTCACGGACTTTCGTGTAACGCGGGCATCCTTGCCTGCTTCAGAGGTGTGGAGGGTGCGAAAAGCGACGGGGCTAGGCAAGACTGCCCGCCCCCCGGTCCGGGCATACGAGTTAACCCATTACACGCCTTAGTCTACCGGTGAAGATCCTCAAGGGAACCGTGAAGGGAATAAATGGTCTCAGTGACCTAAGTGTCGGACTTCATCCGGTCACATGAGGCCAAGGGCCTCTCAATCTCGCGGCAAGGGCCAGCCAGGCAGGCGTTGTCATCGGACCCCGGCAATGGTAAGTATGTCGGGTTGGAGCCCTCCATCTCTGTCCAAACGTCGAGCAAGGAGTCACCTGGAACATGGAGAATCATGACGTTGAGGCCGTTGAGACCGTGCTAGCCGACCTCTCCGATGGACTGAACCTGCGTGCCCCGGCCATTGGCATCGTCCTGGCCGCCGGTCACGGGAAGCGAATCAAGAGCGAAACCTCGAAGATGTTGCATGAGATCTGGGGAGTGCCGACGGTCCAGCGCGTCAGCAAGGCCGTGTGTCAGGGACTGCGCACGGACAACCTGATCATCGTCACGGGCGTCAAGGCGGTCGACGTGGCCAAGGCGGTCGGCCGCCGACGCCATACCGTGTTCGCCTACCAGGCCGAACAGCGGGGAACCGGTCATGCCGTTCAGGCCGCGATGCGGCACTTGGGGCGAAAGCGCTTCACGGGCAGCGTCCTGGTCAGTCCCGGCGACGTCGGACTCCTCAACGCGACAGCCGTGCGGAGTCTGTGCAAGACCTTCCAGAAGCAGCGAGCCGACATGGGTGTCCTCACGGGACGGTACGACGGAGACCCGGAATCCAACTACTTCGGCCGGATCGTGCGCGCCCCGGACGATTCGCCCGAGCGCGGCAAGATCCTGGGCATCGTCGAGTTCAAGGATATCGTCAAGATGAAGCCACGGGCGACCTGGACGTTCCGCTACAACGGGCGGGAATACGCCTACGGTCGCCGGGAGTTGCTCGAGACGCGGGAGTTCAACACGGGCGTCTTCATCTACCGCGCGGCCCCGTTGCTCAAGTACCTCTATCAGATCGGCACCGACAACGTCCAGGGCGAGGTCTACCTGACGGATCTCATCACCATCTTCGTCAACAGCGGCTTGAGCGTCGTGGCGCACGTGGCCAAGGACAACGCGGTCTCGCTCGGCTTCAACAACAAGACCGTCCTCAAGCAAATGGAGCGGATCGCTCGCCAGCGCGTCTACGAACGCCTCAGCGATATCATCACGATCCGCGACGAGGACAACTTCTTCATCGCCGACGAGGTCGTCGAGGACCTGATCAGGAAAGACCGCAAGGGGAGACCTCTGGACATCGTCGTTGACGTCGGCGCGCGAATCCACAAAGGCGCCAAGCTCAACTACGGCGTCGTGATCGGACGCGACGCTACGATCGACGGAAACGTTCATTTCGGTCGGAACGTCGAGGTCGGGAACAGCGCCATGCTCACCTGCTACTCGCACCAGAAGATCGCGATCGGCGACAACTGCGCGATCATGCACGGAGACATGGTTAAGGGCAACGTTACCATCGGCGACAACGTCCGGATCGAGTCGAACGTCATCGTCACCGGTAGCGACGAATACCCGGTTGTCATCGACCACAATGTAACCGTCAAGGGAACGACGTACATCTTCGGCTGCCAGATCGAACCTGACGTCAGCATCCTGCACTCGGTGCTGATCCGGAAGCTGATCCACCGGATCGAGCGACCCGACGGGGTGATTCAGCCGATCCGGTTCTATCTCCCGCTCGCAGAGGGGATCGACTCGATCGTCCCCCTGGACACCCAATCAGGTCTCGAGGACGATGCGGACACATCCGCCGTTCGCCCCCGGCCAAAGCCTGGCCGAGAGCGATCCGGATCCGGGAGCGCCCGTGGATCAAGGCGATCGTGAAGTGGTCGTGGGCTTCCGCGAAGGGCTTGTTGCCGGAAGCGTTGACGCGCGGGAATCCCGATCAAGTCGTCGAAGGGCCTCGCCCGCATAGTCGCCGACCCTCTTGGCCCCGGCCTGGGATGACGGAATCGATTGCCCCGCACTAAGATCGAGCGTCACGTGCTGCGCCGCGAGGCCGCGCCAGAGACACCGTTCATTCGCCGGAGGGCTCGTCACGGATCGCCGATCCCCAAGCATCTCCGTGAGAATCGGTCGAGCGCGATCTACTCCGAGCAACCCCAGAGATTCGATCGCTTGCACGCGAACCTCCACCGAGTCTGCGTCGCTCAGGATGCCCAGAATGGCCTCGACTGCTTGGCCCCCCGCGTCACGCTGTAGCGCGAACACGGCCGCGGCGGCGACGGGCGGATCCTCGTCCGTGGCGAGACGAGCCAGTTCCCTGACGAGTTCGACGTCCCCCCGGCGACCGAGCGCCAGCGCCGCCGCGTCACGAATGCTCGCGTCTGCGTCGTGAAGCGCTTCGAGCAGCACCCCCTGCGATGCCGGCTCCTGGCTCGCATCGGCGATGACCACCGCGACGGCCCGGATCTCTCGATCGTCATGATCCAGGAGCCGCCCGGCAACGGCAAGCGATTGAGCGGGTCGTGATTCGAGCCGCGCGGCGAAGTGTCGCCGAACCGCGCTCTGGTCGGACATCATCATCCGCCAAGCCCAATACCGAACGCGGACGCCGGGATGAAACAGCAGCAGGCCCATCACGACCGCCCAGACGACTGTCATCGCTATGATGATGCGTTTCATGAGCCCAACGCGGGTGAGGAGACCCTTACCGTGATGCCGCGCCGGCGACCCGCCCCAGCTTGGGATCGAGTCTCGACGGAATCTGTATGGTGACGGGGCGGCTGGCGCCGGCGTCGCTGACTTCGATCCCGCCCAGCTTGTCAACGAAGATCCAATTCATGGCGTCGTACTGACCCCGTGGCATCCGCCGGCGATACAAGACGCCCTCGACGTTACTGACCCGCTCCCAACCGCCGAACCATTTGCGGAAGTACCACAACTCGACGCGCCAAATCGCCTCGCTGTCCTTCTCGCTGTGGAACTTGCCGGTCTTGTCGTCCTGGACGCGGGCCTTCTCCACCAGTGCGGTGGCCTTGTCGCCGTGGCCGGCGATGTAGAGGCAACGAACGAAGTTCTCGAACTGCTTGGCCTTGGTGATCAGGTCGGAGACTGCCTCTCGATCTTCCGCGGAGAACGCCCTGGGATTGACTCGGGCCGGTCCCTTGCGGAGCCTTTCCAGGTCGCTCTCGAACGGCGACAGGTCCACGCCTTCGATACGTCCCGACGTCGTTTCGACAATCAGATCGTAACGCTGCCCAGGCGGGACGCCGGTGATCTCGAACAACCCGGTCGTCTTGTCGATCTTGGCCGGATACACGGGGACGGGCAGCGACTTGCCGCACGCCTTGCACTTGATGGTCCCGCCTGGTGCGTTGGCCCGGGCCGTGAACTTGCGTTTGCAGGACGCGCACGTCACGTCGAGAGACCTCGGGACGGCCGTGATCGACGTGACCTTCTCAACGGGCGTCACGGTGCCGCCGATGCGTCCGTTCTCGCCCGCACAGGTTGCAGACGACAGAAGCCAGACAAGGACCGGGATCAACGGTATTCGCATCATCTACATGATCTCTCACCAAGCCGACGTCCCCCTCGGCACCCCAGAGCATACCGGCCCCATGCGGGCCGGGTCCACACAGGAGGGATGCCCCGGGCCGGGAGGGGCCCTTGACGGCGGGGGGGGGCTTGGCCAGGGCCATGCCCGCCTGGCCGCTCATCCGCAGAATATCAGGTTTCCCGATTGCAGGGACACAAGATATTGTGGTAAAGTCCCCTTGACTGGGTGGTCAGGATTCCCATTGGTTTCGCTGGGTTCGACTGGCATGGATGCACAAGCGGCCCACAACTTCCGAAGGCGCAATGGCGTCGTTCGACGGTGGTCACTGACGTGGTTCCTGACCGGAGCGCTGCTCGTCCTCGTCTGGATCTTCGGCTAGCTCCGGTTGTCAGGATCGCCAAAGTGAGGGGAACGTGTCGCTTCTCCGCCTGCGGCAGCGGCGATACGGTGATTGTGCGGAAGTCCCGCCGGTTCTTTCATTCCACGGATAGATCCGAGCCGTTAGGCTGCAGCGACCTGAGCGCCTCACTGACCGTCACTGAATAGGGGGCGGCACTGCTCAATTCTCGAAGCTCTGGAGGGAGCGCGGCGATCTGGTCCCTAGCTCGATCGGAAAGCCGTTGGATGCCCGGGGCCGCCATCTGCAACTTGCCGCAGCGCATGACCTGCGCGAGCAGGGGGGCTCCCGATGCTTGTTCGCCATCTCGAGCGAGGAGATCGCCTGTCATTGCCCCGGACGCCTGGTACTGACGGTACACCTGCTTGGCGCCGGCGAGCGTAGCCTTGGCGGCCGATTGCTTGATCCGCGGCGCCATGACGCCTGCCTTGTCCTCCGATTCCACCAGCTTATACACGAGCGAAAGGGCCGGTGCGTCGTGCGAGGTCACCATTTCCGTCCCGACGCCGAACAGGTCGATCGGCGCGCCGCGGTCCAGCAGCTCGGCAATTCGAAACTCGTTCAGATCGCCGCTGGCCACGATCTTGGTGTGTCGCAGGCCGGCCTCGTCGAGGACCTGACGCACCTGCTTCGAGAGCGAGACGAGGTCGCCGCTGTCCAGACGGACTCCGCTGAGATCCTTCCCCACCGCAACGGCCTTGCGAGCGCCCGCGATCGTGTCATACGTGTCGATCAGGCAGACCGTATGCGGGCCGAACAGATCGGCGTACCGAAGGAAAGCCTCCTGCTCGTCTTCGAAGCTCATCACCCAACTGTGGGCCTGCGTCCCGACGGCCCTGACACCAAGGCGTCTGGCGGCCTCCACCAAGCTGGTCCCCGCACATCCGCCAATCAAGGCCGCCCGCGCCGCAAGGAGCCCGGCCATCGGGCCGTGGGCGCGGCGGGCGCCGAAGTCGACCACCGGTCGGCCACGAGCCGCCCAGACGATCCGAGCGGCCTTGCTGGCCACGAGGACCTGGATCGTCAGGCAAGTCAGCACATACGTCTCGACCAACTGGGACTGGATGAGATCCCCCGTTATGCGGAGAATCGGCTCGCCCGGAAAGAAGACGCTCCCCTCCGGCATGGCCCAAACGTCACATGCGAACCGCATCTGTCGGAGGTACTCGAAGAACGCGGGTGAGATGCCCTGGAACGGCGCCTGATCCTTCAACCAGCCTACCTGCTCGTCGGTAAAACGCAGGTTTGTCAGATAATGCAGTACCTGTTCGAGACCCGCGGCGATCAGATAGCTGCGGTTGGGCGGCAGACCTCGGACGAACGCCTCGAAGCACGCCCGACGCTCGTGGAGTCCGTTATGGAAGTATCCCGCGGCCATCGTGAGCTGGTACAGGTCGGTCATCGTGCCGACGGTGTCGTCCGTGGGATAGAGGGATTGGGGTGTCTGCATCGGTGACTCCCTGGTTGCCGTTCCCATCGTATCGGTCTTGGACGTCCGTGCAAGGCACCCGTCGGCGACATGCGGAAGAGCCGGCGTATCATCACCGCGATCGACGTGCATTGCCGACGTCGACCGGATAATATGCCCCCTCTCGGGAGAAAGGCTCATGGACGCTGTAGCACGATGGTACGAGTCGGACGCCCCCTCGCGAATCGAACAGCTCCGGCTGCGCGAGGCAGAGCGTCAGCGCCGTAATCTCATCTTGATCCCCTCGGAAAGCATGTGCGTTCCGGATGCCTCCGGGCTGGTCGATTCCGAGTTCGGACACATCTATGCCGAGGGCTACCCCCAGCCGATCCTGGATCATGTCCCGCGCGACAGCGCGGTGGATACCCCTCGGTTCGGCGGATGGCAGCGCCGTCTGAGCGATCGTCGCTTCTACAAGGGTTGCGTCAACGTCGACCAGATCGAGCTGTTGGCCCACCGCTTCGTTGCGGAAGCCTTTGCCGAACTGGAGGACAGCCCCAAGGCCGTTGACATCTTAGTCAATGCACAGGCGCTCTCCGGCGCCGCCGCCAACAACGCCGTCTTCGAGGCACTGCTCCGCCCCGGCGACGTCATCATGGGCATGAAGCTCTCGCACGGCGGGCACCTCACGCACGGGTCCGAGTTCAATCTGAGCGGCAGACACTACAGGGCTGCCTCATACGGCGTGGACCCCATCACCCGGCGCATCGACTACGTGGACGTCCTGCGCCTGGCGCGGCAACACAGGCCGAAGCTGATCATCGGCGGGACCTCGGCCTACCCCTGGGATATCGAGTGGAACCGTCTTCGCGAGGTCGCCGACGATGTCGGCGCGTTCTTGCTGGCGGATATCGCGCATCTAGCGGGGATGGTGGTGGCCGGCGTTCTTAACAACCCGCTGCCGTATGCGGAAGTGGTTACCTTCACGACGCACAAGACGCTGTGCGGACCGCGCGGTGCGCTCATTCTCAGCAAGTCCCCGGAGATCGCTCAAGCCATCGACGCTGCCGTCTTTCCGGGCCTGCAGGGCGGTCCGCACATGAACACGGTCGCCGGCATCGCCCGACTGTTTGAACTGATAAACCAGCGGCGCGAGGCGTTCGCCCGATTCCAGCGAACGATCGTGCGGAACACCTCCACGCTTGCTCAGGAGCTTACCTCCCGCGGTTTCGAACTGGAATACGGGGGGACCAACACGCACATGCTGCTGGTCGACCTGAGGAAACTGGCCTGTCCCGGCGAGCCAGACGTGCCGATCGACGGGGAGATCGCCTCGAGGTTGCTCGAGTTGGCCGGGGTGGTCGTCAACAAGAACACGTTGCCGGGTGATGAGGTTGCTGGAGAGTCGTCCGGGATCCGAATGGGCATGCCATGGGCGACCCAGCGTGGTATTACGCGCGAGCAGATCACTCGACTGGCCGAGATCGTCCACCTCGTCCTGAGCAACGTTCACACGACTCGCGTCTGGGTTCCGGGCAACATGCAGCGGTGTCGCGGGCGGATCGACCCCGACATCATTCGACGCGCTCGCTCCATGACCGACGAAATCGTGGGCGAGCTGCTCGACCCGCCGTCGGCATGCCCTCCGCCGGCTTTGAACATCGAGACCGCCAAGCGAACCTGCCTGATCGTCCGCGGCGACAAGGCCCGGACCGGCCTCCAGCAGGTCATGACATGTAATCTTGCCGATCTCCGCCCCGAGGATCCGCCCAGACTGGGCCTGATGCTCGACGGTAGGGGGGCGATCAGGGACAAGGCTTGCGTGTTCGCCCTACCGGACGAAGGGCGAGAACAGCGATTGGCGCTCGTGGTGGAGGCCGAGCGGGCGCCGAGAATCATCCAGTGGCTCGACGCGCTCAGCGACGGCTATGCCCTGATCGATGCCGACGATCTCCAGGCCAAAATCGACGGCCCGATGGTCATCGAGGACGCCAGCACGACCGACCTGGCCGTCCTCCTCGACGAAGGTGCGGAGTGGCAGTTGAACCTTCTGCCGAGCATCACCGAGGACTCCGTGGGTGTGAACCGGGTGGACTTCTCGGGCGCCGGGCCTGTGATCGACGTGTCAAAGCCCTACTTCATCGGCCAGAGCGCGCTGTTGAGGCAGACCGAGAGCGACCCCAAGCTGGCGTGGCTTCTCGAAGAGCAGGACGCGCCGAACATGCCCTACACTTGCGAGCGTCCGGAACTGCCCATCCGAAAGACCGCCCTGAACGATCTCCATCGGGAGTTGGGGGCGCGAATGGTCGACTTCGCGGGTTGGGACATGCCCGTTCAGTACCCGACCGGCATCTTCGCGGAACACCGCGCCGTCCGGACGGCGGCGGGGCTGTTCGACGTGTCCCACATGGGCGTCTTCGAGATCACGGGATGGCATGCGACCGCCTTTCTCGACACCGTGCTGGCCGGATGCGTTAGTCGTCTCGATCCCGGCACGGCGGGGTACAACTACCTGTTGTATCCCGACGGGAGGGCCATGGATGACGTGTATCTATACAGGCTGGGGCGCCAGGAGTATCTCCTCGTCGTCAATGCCGCCAACGCCGAAGAAGACTGGGCCTGGCTCCAGGCCGTCAACTCGCGCCGGGTAGTCATCGACCAGGCGCGGCCCGGTGGGCCGCTCAAGCGAGTCGAGGGTTCCGTCGAGCTCCGCAACCTTCGCGATGCCGGCGCGGATAGCCTCGTCGACCTGGCCATTCAGGGGCCACGGTCCTTCGATGTCCTGGCCTCGCTGACGGACCGAGACGACGCCGCGCCTCTGAAGCGGTTGGAGCTTAACGAATTCGCCCGGATCGGACTGGCAGGTGGCAAAGCGATCGTCGCGCGAACGGGCTACACGGGCGAGCTCGTGGGATACGAGATCTTCGTTCATCCCGATCGGGCGGTAACCGTCTTCCGAGACGTCCTGGACAAGGGACGCGAGCTGGGCGTCCTGCCCTGCGGCCTCGGCGCCCGCGACAGCACGCGAACCGAGGCGGGCTTTCCCCTCTTCGGCCACGAACTGGAGGGACTACAAGCCGGTACGCTAACCGAGGCCGACTACGGCTTCGTGCCGCGTTTCCACGTCCCGTTCTTCATCGGCCGTACCGCCTATATGCGGCGCGTGACGCCAAGGCGGCGCAAGATGGCCCGCTTGGCCGGCAGCGGACGGAAATCGCTTCGACCGGGACACCTGATCCTCGACGACCGGCACCAGGTTGCCGGCGTCGTCACGAGCTTCGCCTTCATCAACGAGGACTATGATTTCATCGTGCTGGGCTACGTCGACGTGGATTTGGACATCTCTCCCGGGCGTTCCATCAAGGGCCTTCGGGCGACCTCCGCGCCCGACACACCCGTTGACGACGCAAAGACGGTGGAGTTGACTGCCCTGACGCGTTTCCCGACCCCGGTCGAACGGGCCCGCTGGGCGGAGGAATACAGGCAGTCGATGGACACGAAACGCTAGTAACAAGGAGAGGGGTTCACTCATGTCGATCCAACTGGCGATTAGCGGGGGCTCGCCCGTGCTGCAGCCGGGCGACGTCACGCCCTGGCCCTACATTACCGAAGAAGACAAGAAGGCGGTCCTGGCCGTCCTCGAACACGGCAACATGGCCGAACAGCGCACGGAGCAGGCCGAGAAGCTCAAGGCCGAGTGGGCCGCCTACGTTGGCGTGAAGCACTGCATTCCGGTCTGCAGCGGGACTGCGGCGCTGCACCTGTGCGTCGCCGGGCTGGGACTCGAGCCGGGCGACGAGGTCATCGTCCCCGCCTTCACCTACTGGGCCAGCGCCGCGGCGGTGCTTCACCACAACTGCATCCCCGTCTTCGTCGACATCGACCCGGTAACGTATACGATCGATCCCGGCCTGATCGAAGAGGCGATCACTCCCCGAACGCGGGCCATCATGCCCGTGCACATCCACGGCATGTCCGCGGACATGGGCCCGATCCTGGAGATCGCCGCAAGGCACGGGCTGGGCGTCATCGAGGATGGGGCTCAGGCCCAGGGAGCGACCTACAAGGGCCAAAAGGTGGGATCGCTCGGCGACTGCGCCGGGTTCAGCCTCCAAATGAGCAAGAACCTGACCAGCGGCAGCGAAGGCGGACTCTTCGTCTGCAAGGATGACACCGTTCAGAAGCGCGCGGCCTTGTTGGAGTATCTGGGAGAGGTGGTTGTTCCCGGACGCGAGCGTCAGACGCAGAAGTACAACGCCTACGGCCTGGGCTGGGCCTATCGTCCGGACACGCTTGGCGAGGCAATGACGCGCAGTCGGCTCCGCCACCTCGACCAGGACAACGCCGGTCGAATCCGAAACTGCGAGTTCCTCAACGATCGTTTCGCCGAAATCAAGGGGGTCGAACCGCCCGCCACGGTGGAAGATCGTCAGCCGGTGTACTACTGCTATGTGCTCGGACTGAAGCCGTCGAAGCTGGGACTCCAGATCGACGCGACCGTCTTCCGCGACAAGTTCATGGAAGCCCTACAGGCCGAGGGCGTCCCCTGCGGCATGTGGCAGCGCTTGCCGGTTCCCGCTCAGGAGATCTTCCAGACGCGCGTCGGCTACGGCAAGGGTTGCCCGTGGTCATGCAAGTACGGCAGGGAGGTCGACTACCGAGGTCAGGAGACTCCGCGCACCGGCGAGTTCATCGCTTCGCACGTGTATCTCACCCAGGTCGCCCCCCCGAACGACACGGACGTCATGGCCAAGTACGTCGACGCGGTTGCCAAGGTGCTGAACCACGCCGACGAATTGATCTAACGGGTTGCGCCTACATGTACTTCTCGCGAAGCCGCTCGATCGTGTCCTCGACGCGCTTGAACTCCCCGTTCCAATGCTCGGCTTTGTCCATCTGCTTGAGCCTGGCGAAGGACTGACGCAGGCTGTGGGCGATCATTTGCAGCATCATGTAGTTCTCGATCGCATACTGCCTCGGCATCGGCCTGCCCGAGACGAGGGACCACTGCTCGAGCCAGAAGGGGATCTCTTGGGCAAGCTCGCGAGGATTCGACGCCTGCGGGGTGAGCATGGGAAGCTGCGCCAGCCACCAGTACGCCGCCGGCCCACTCCGCAACTTCAGCGCCGCCTTCAAATCCGAACGGAGCTGTGAGATATCAGCGCCGGGTGGCGTCATGCTGTAGCGCGTCAGCGCCATTCCGACGGCCTTGAGCCATTCATCCGGGTATGCCACGTCCGCCGCCAGGATGTCCGCGATGAGCTGTCGGCTTTTCGGGTTGCGCCGATTGACCAGGACGAAGGCGGTTCCGTCGTCGTAGATGCACGCCCATCGCCGGCTTCTCAGGAGCAGAACCGCCAACCCGGCCGACCTTCTGGGAAGGACGAAGAGATCGAGATCGATGGCGCGCGCATCGGCCTGCTCCACGAGCAGCCGAGCGTTGCGGGATACCATCACGTACGAGAAAAGCTGCCCCGTCGTGCGAAGGGAGCTGTCCGGCCCGACACGGTGGACGAAGACAATGCCCGTGTTCTGTCGAGGGCGGTCACTTTCGCCCGGCTGAAGCGTCCTGCCGCCGATCGTCCCGATCGCCTCCAATCGCTTAGCGTTCTCCGGTCCGAACCATCGGGGTGACAGCCCGATGTCGAGCTGGGGATGGATGAATCCGTACCGCGCGTGCTCTTCTTGATATCCGGCAATGGGACCCTCCGCTAGGGGCCGGACTTGGCTTGCATTGGCGGGCTCCATGACAACGCTATGCCCCACGACCTCTAGAGGTGCCGTGCCCGTGTTGGTGATCTTCATAAGCCGGAATTGGCAAAATCCTCCTAGGCCGAATCTTAGTCCGGAGATCCGTGGGTCGTCGGGTCGGACCTGAGGATCGCCAACGATCGAGACACGGTACTCGGCGCGGTACTTGGGCTCGGACGTCCGCTCAAGTACCACGTCGACGTCGGCCCAGATCTCTGTTCGCTCGACGAGGCGTTGGCTGACCACCTTCTCGGCGGCGAACCTGGTCGGTCGGCCGTCCGGCTGTTTGACGGCTATTGCGGGGAGTAAGCGGGCCAGGGCACGCCCGGGGATGGCCACCTCCACAACCAAAGGCCTTTTGGGGTCAAAACCGAGGACGATCTGCCCGTTGCCGATCACGAGCGTGCCGGCGGTTCGGATGATCTGTAGCGGGCCGCACATCTCGCTGGGACGGGACATCTGCCATTGCGCGACGTCCTCGGTGTAGACCTGCTGCGCTCGTCCACCGCAGAAGGGCTGCAGCCAATCGGTCCGCCATCGCGTATAGCCCTCCCAGCGCCAGTCCACGAAGGCATGTTGCGGAACCTTGCCCTGGCGGATGAGCGGGTTCAGAAAGTCCATGGCCCCGTCGGGAAAGGACTGAGCGCCGACCATCCGCATCAGGACCGTCTGTCTGGGATAGTACGGATTGGGGTCGTGGTACGGGATGTAGATCTCCACCCAGGCCCAATAGCCACCAATCGCCAAGCCCGCGACGGCAAGGCCGTATTGAATCGCCCGCCCAACGCTGCCCCAAACGGAATTCGTCTGCCCAAGAACTGCTTGCTTGATCCGACCGAGGATCTCTTCCAGCATCGGCAGCATGATGGGCACGATCGCAACGGTCGCCAGTGGGATGAACCGTCGCGACTTGAACGCCATCGTGACGACTACGATCGTCAGACCCAAGTCAAACAGACCGCTGCATGCCACCCAGCCTCGGGTTGCCGGTGATGGTGGGGCGGGAGATTCCATACCGGCACGACGAGCGTCGCGAGGTCTTCGTCGCTTCTCTTCTCTCGATGTCGGTTGCGGAGTCGACCCCAGGCCGACCAGGCGGAAGATGCCCCAAACCACGATCGTCAGGGCGAAGACGGACATGAGCACCAGAAATTCCCACGTGCTTCCAAACCCGCCCGCCAGCTTCACTGTGCCACTGAGCTTGGTCGCCGGCCAGTCAACGATGGGGAGCCACTCGCCGACCGACAGCCAGACTGGGCTTTCCTCCACGACAAGGGGGTGCGTGATGTTGACCCAGCCGAACGGGTTGGCCACGGCAGCCAAGAAGGTAGCGCCGCCAAGCGCAGCGGCCAAGAGAAGGGGGTGTCGCCATCCCCACGGGCGAGAGGACGGCCAGACGAGCTTCAGGAACACCTGGACCCCAAGCCACAGGCCCATCAGAGCCAGACCGTAGATGAACCCGCCATGCATGTTGGCCCACAGGGCGACGACACCCATGGCGACGAATGACCAAGCCGCAGAGCCCTTGTACCAGCGGAAGAAGACGACGATGAGGGCGGCCTGGAACAGTAGGGTGAATATCTGCGGTCGGACGTCGAGGTAGCTCTTGCCGATCAAGATCGTCACGGCCACGACGATCGCGGCGAACCGGCGGTCCCCCCCTCGCTCGGTCGCGGCCTGCACCATCAGCAGCATGGTCGCGAAGATGACCAGCCACTTGATCGCGACGGGGCCCACGTCGCCGACCAGCCAGTAGGAGACGTAGTACGCGGTGTGGGCTCCCCAGTTTTGGTTGAGCCAGGGGCGCCCCTGGGTCGTGAAGGACCAGTCGTCCGGAACCCCGATCTTGCCTGCCAGGACATCGCGCCCGGCGGCCAGGCTGACGAACGTGTCTCCGCCGCCGATTCGGGAACTGCAGGCGATGCTTGCCGAGACGATCAGCAGCAAGAGGAAGAGCAGATCGGCTCCCGAAGTACGTTGTGGTTGACTCACGGAATCTCACCTGGTGATCGGGGTTAGGAATCGTGGCCCGTCGTTCGCAGAGCGTCCTGGGGCCCTCGCCACGCTGATCGAGCGACCCACGGAGGTCTCCATCACATGTATCGGCCGCGGAGTTCGGTCATCGTGTCGGCGATGGACTGAGCCTTCGCGGCCCACTCGTCCGCTTTTGCCTTCTGGTTCAGGCTGGCAAAGATCCTGTACAAGTTCTGCGCGACGATCTGCTGGCAACGGTAGACCTGGATCGTATATTGCCGAGGCAGCGGCTCGGCGGTCAACCGCTTCCACTGTTCGAGCCAGTAGTCGGTGTTCTTCTGAAGCTCCTGAGGCTGACCGGCGGCGGGTGAGAGGACCGGCACCTGATTCAGCCACCAGTATGCCGCGAAGCCCGGCTCGATTCCAATTGCGGCCTTCAGGTCTTTCTCGAATTGGCGAATGCCGCCGGTTGTCGGCGACAGGCTGTAGCGCGTCAAGGCCGTCCCCAAGGCCTGCAGAAACTCGCTGGGGTATCTCGCCTGGCCCGTAAGGATCTTCTTGATGATCGCCTCGTTTCTCGGATCGCCCCGCCGGAGCAAAACGCATGCCGCTCCGTCATCGAAGACGCAGGCCCATCGCTTGCTTCCCATGAGCAGCCAGGCCAGCCGCCACGATCCCTGGGGCAAGAGGAAGATCTTGATCCCGAAAGCATCAGCCTGATCCACAACGCGACGGCAGTTGCGGATATCGGCAAGGTAGTTCGCAAGCTTGAGGGTGTCCGTTGGCGACACATTCCCTCCGACGTGATGGACGAAGGCGAGCGTCGTTGCGTGAGTCGGTTCATGAACGCCTTTCGGTGCCAATGTCGCTCCGACCGAGCCGACCGATTCCACCAAAGCCCCCTTTTCGGTGCCGACTGCCCGCGGGGCCATTCCGCCGTCCATGGCCGTTGCGGCCATACCGTACCGCACGTCCTTCGACTGCCAGAAGCAGATCTGCCCGGTGCCGACGGGACGCCCCTGAACGGGGGGGATCGACCGCATGAGAAGTGCCTGGTGGGCGACCTGGATCGGAGCGCTCCCAGTGTTGGCCAGACGCTTGAGTCGTATCTCGCACCAACCGCAGCGGTGACTGACCCATGACTGGTCGGCGACGAACGTGATCGCGTATTCGGCCTCGAACTTGGGCTCAGTCGTCCGGCGGACGACGACATCAATGTCGCTCCAGTAGTCCGTCTGCGTCACGATGCGCCATCGCACGGTCTCATCTGCCTCGTAGCGAATGGTTTGTCCGCCCTCCGTGACCGTGATCGCCGAGCCCACGCGAGCCAGTGGGACGCGCTTAGCTGCGATTTCGAGGACAGTGCCTTTCTGCTGACCGATGAGGACGGTGAGCTGTCCGTTGTCGATCCCCACGATGCCCTTGCCGGGGAGGTACTGAAGCGGTCTGGCGCCCTCATGAGGGGTCGGGATCTGCCACCTGGCAATTCGTTCCGAGTGGACCTGCTGCGCGCGTCCGCCGCAGAAGGGCTGAAGGCGGCTCGTTCGCCAGCGGGTGTAACCTTCCCACCGCCAGTCGCAGAAGAGCTCCCGGGGAACGTCGTCCTGGGCGTTCAGGAAGGTCAGAGCCTGATCGGGAAACGTCTGAGACCCCACCATTCGCATCAACAGTGCTTGCCTCGGGTAGTACGGGTTCGGGTCGTGATAGGGGAGATAGGCGTGCTGGAAGCAGAGAACCAGTCCGACGAACAAGAGGGCGGTGTGAACGCCCATCAGCCCGTAGCACCACGTCGGGCTCCACAGCTCCTTGTCCGTACCCGAGGCCAGTGTCTTGATCCACCTCAGGACATCCTCCAGCATCACCGAGATAATCGGCGCGACGGCAACCGTCGCCAGGGGGATGAAACGCCGCGCCTTGAACGCCATCGCAAGGGCAACCAATGTCAGTCCCAGGTCGAACAGACCGGTTCGAACCACCCAGTCGGACCTTGCCTCAGGGCTCCACTCCGGCTGCTTCTTGGACTGGCGCTGACGGCGCTTGCCGTGGCGGTCTGACGGCTCCTCCCTTGTTCGGGTCGGCTCCTTCGCGCCTCGCGAGCGTGACAGTCGTGCAAGGCACCACGCGATGAACGTCGCGCCGAAGATGCCCATCATGACCAGAAACTCGGTGACGCTCCCGAAACCCCGAGCCGTCTTGAATCGCAGCTCGCCGAGGGCCTTGGCATCCAGGATCGGATGCCATTCCTGCACCGATTGCCACACGGCGCTGTTCTCGACGACAAGGGGATGTGTCAGATTGATCGGGCCGAATGGATTGAAGATCGCCGCCAGGAACAGGGCAACGGCGATCGCGCCGGCCAGGACACCGAGATGTGACCAGCTCCAGACGCGTGATCCAGGCCAGAAGAGCTTCATGAAGCCCTGCGTCAGCAACCAAAGCCCCATGACGCCGATACCGAAGACGAAGCCTCCATGCATGTTCGCCCACAGACCGATGATGGCCGTGCCGACAAAGGCCCACAGGGGCGTGCCCTTGTACCATTGGAACAGGACGACGATAAGACTCGCCTCGAACAGCAACGTGAAGATATGCGGGCGGACGTCCAGGTAGCTCCTACCGACGAGGATCGCGATGGCGACAATCGCTGCCGCGAAGTAGCGATTACCTCCCCGTTCCGTCGCCGCCCTGACCATCAGCAGCATGACCCCGAAGATCGCCAACCACTTCAGCGCGGCTGGCCCAAGATCTCCGAAAAGCCAGTACGAGACGTAATAGGTCGTGTGGGAACCCCAGTTCTGGTTGAGCCAGGGGCGTCCCTCCGTCGTGAAAGACCACTCATCCGGGAGCCCGATCTTGCCCGCAAGGGCGTCGCGTCCTGCCGCCAGGCTCACAAACGTATCGCCCCCGCCGATCCGCTTGCTCCAGGCAAGCGTGGCCGATACGATCAGAACCAGTACGATTAGCCAATCTCGCCAAGATCCCCGGGCTTGTTCGCTCACTCAGATTTCCTCTCCAGTCAGCCGTCTGCTCAGTCCTTCGTGACAAGGGATTATTGTCAATCCGTATTGTATCCACCTCGTGAGAAATGGAAACAACCTGAACGGCCGCTTAGATCATAAGAATCATCCGCTTTGTGAGTGAGAGTCCGGTCGGATGACGAGCGTTGCCAGGCGAATGGGGAACCGGCTGACCGAGCCAACCTTCCACTGCCGCGCAAGCGTGGTTCGACCCGGTCCTGGCCGCGATCGTTGAAGGGCGGTCGCGGGGAAGCTACGATGTAGGGGTCTGGCAAGGCGACGCGGTAGCGTCGGCGACAGAGGATGCTCGGACAGTAAGGACTTACGCTGGTCCGGCCACTGGGCAGCTTGGGTATACTGCATCACCAGACGAACGGGAGGTCCGGTTGTACGAAATCCGTTGGCACGGTCGCGGCGGGCAGGGCGCGGTGACGGCGGCGACGTTGTTGGCCGAAGCGGCCTATCTCCACGAGGGGTACGCGGGCGTGGCGGCAGCCCCAAGCTTCGGGGCCGAACGTCGAGGTGCTCCCGTGGTTGCCAGCGCCCGCATCGACTCCGAGCCGATCCTTCGTCGCAGTCAGGTTACCCGTCCGGACATCGTCGTGGTCCTCGACGAAACGCTCCTGGACGTCGTCGACGTAACGGTGGGAATCAAAGCGGGCGGCACGGTCATCATCAACACGGCAAACGGACATGCTGCTGATCGGTTCTCGTCCGACCTTCGCATCGGTTTGTCCGACGCAACGGCGGCCGCGCAGGAAATGGGCTTGGTGGCCGCCGGCTCCGTGGTTGTCAATACCGCGATCCTGGGAGCCTTCTGCCGCGCGACAGGCTTGATCACGATCGACAACATGACCAAGGCCATTCGCGCGAAGTTCGGACGTTCCGCCGGCGATCGCAACGCCCAGGCGGCCCACATTGCCTACGAGGGCACGCGGATCCGCGAGCCGAAAGGGAGATGATGGTGGAGAAGAAACCACCGCTGATCGGCGTATCGCCTCCCGTTGAAGGAGAGGCCGGTCAGACTGGAACTTGGCGAAGCGAACGGCCCGTTATCGATCCGAAACGATGTCTGACCTGTGGTGACAAGCCAAGAGACTGCGGTCTCTGCTGGATGTACTGCCCCGAGGCGGCCATCACGCAAGGCGCCCCGCCGACGATCGATTATCGATACTGCAAGGGCTGTGGCATTTGCGGCAAGGAATGCCCGAGCAAGGCGATCGAGATGATCCCCGAAAACGAGCCCTAGTGTTCCGGTCGAGGGAGGGGGACCGGCCCTCACCGTAGCGAGGGCCTGACGTCACCTAACGATATCCATCCGAAGTGGAGACGCAGGGCTAACGGCAAGGTGTTTCCGACAAGGATGAAACGTCGGTACGCAAACGACGCGAGATGAGCCGAGTTAGCAGCATTGACGGACCTGAATCCCATGCAGCTTCGACATCATCACTACTTAAGAGCCGCTCAAAGGCTGGGACCGTCTTGTGTGGTTTCGATCGCCCTGATGGGCGCCGGTAGGACTTCGGCGACAAGTGCCGAGGCGGAATCCGCAGCGGTGCCGGTGGCCGTCTCAACCGTGACAGAGCGACGGGTTGCTGAGGGACAGACGTTCGTCGGAACGGTGATGCCCATTCGGGGCAGCACCGTGGGAAGCGGAGTGTCCGAACGAGTCATCGAGTTCCCCGTCAATGAGGGTGATCGAGTCGCGAAGGGCCAGGTCCTCGCCAAGCTGCGTACGGCAACCCTGGAGATCGACCTGGCCGCCGCACGAGCGGAACTCGAGGCCCGCAAGCAGAATCTGGCCGAACTGGAGCACGGCACGCGTCCAGAGGAAATCGAGCAGGCCAAGGCCAAGCTGATGGGCGCTGAAGCGTTGACAACTTACACGACCACGCGTCTGAACCGATTCAAGCGCTTGTTCGAGCGGGATCGGGCGGCCAGTGATGAGTACAACGAGGCCGTTTCGGCGCACGACAGGGCCCTCGCTGCACGCAAGGAGGCACAGGAGGCCCTCAAACTGGCCATTGAAGGCCCTCGCAAGGAGAAGATTGCCCAGACGCGCGCCGCCGTTCAGGCCCAACAAGAGGAAATCCGTCGAATCGAAGACGAGATCGGACGTCACCGGATCGAAGCCCCCTTTGACGGGTACGTGATCGCCGAGCACACGGAGATCGGGCAGTGGCTCGACAAAGGCAGCCCCGTTGTCGAATTGGCGGAACTGGATAGCGTCGACGTAAGAGCGTTGGTGCTGGAGGACTACATACGATACCTACGGGTAGGAACCGAGGCGCGGGTTGAGATCGGGGCACTGCCTGGTGAATCCCTCACCGGTCAGGTCGCCCTGATCGTCCCACAGGCGGATGTTAGGAGTCGGTGCTTCCCCGTCAAGGTAAGGCTGCAGAACCGCGACACCCCCTACGGATTGCTTCTTAAGGCCGGCATGTTCGCCAGCGTGACGCTGCCGGTCGGAAAGGTAACCAGCGCTTTGCTGGTGCCCAAGGATGCGGTCGTTCTTGGGGGGCCAAGACCCTTGGTCTACGTCGTGGATCCGGAGCAACAGGGCAGCAAGCGAGGCAAAGCCCGGTCAGTGCGGGTGGAACTGGGTATCGCCTTTCAAGGGCTCATCCAGGTCAAGGGAACGATCAAGGCAGGCGAACAGGTCGTAGTTCAAGGAAACGAACGCCTTCACCCCGACCAGGAGGTCCTGGTCACGGAACAGACGGATCCCGAAGCCTTCGTCGGCAGAGGGCCTACCACGACCTCGCCCAATCCGGCAGGGAGCGCAGGCGGCTAGAAAGAGACTCCAGACGGTGATCCTCCGATGGAACTGATTCAGTGGTTCGTTCGCAACCCGGTCAAAGTCTCGGTCGGCGTGCTGCTCGTGGCGCTGTTCGGGGCCATCGCCCTGTTTCGGATGCCGATGCAGCTCACGCCGGAGGTGCAGACGCCTACGATCACGATCTCCACGCGGTGGCCCGGGGCGAGTCCCCAAGAAGTCGAGCGGGAGATCATCCAGGAACAGGAGGAGCAGCTCAAGGGCGTCGAGGGCATCACCAAGATGACGTCTGAGAGCCGAGATTCACTGGGACAGATCACGCTCGAGTTCCTGGTCGGCACGGACATGAGCGAGGCCCTGCTGAAGGTCAACACGCGTCTCCAACAGGTTCGCGAGTATCCGGAGGACGCCGACGAACCCGTTATCAGCACGTCAAGCGCCTCTGATCGACCCATCGCGTGGTTCATCCTCAGTCAACGGAACCCCACGGATGAAGCCATCGTGGCATTCCGGGAGAAGCACCCCGAACTCCGCGACGATATCGAGCGCGTTCGAAGGGCGTCCAGCTCAGGGTTGGCAATGCTGCGGCTGAGGGATCTGGCTGCTCAACATCCCGAGGTCAACGACTTGATTCCGGCCAGGATCGACGTGCCCGAATTGCTTCGATTCGCCGAGGACTTCATCGAGGCAAAGTTCGAGCGGGTACCTGGTGTCTCGGACTCCCAGGTCCGAGGCGGGCGAGAGGAGGAGATGCAGGTCATCGTCGACCCGCAACGGCTCGCGGCCAGACAACTGACGATCGACGATCTTCGGGGAGCCCTGCGCGGTCAGAACAAGGATACCTCCGGCGGGGATTTCTGGGAGGGTAAGCGACGATATGTGGTGCGCACGCTCGGCCAGTTCAACTCGCCCGAGCAGGTAGAACGCGCGGTGGTGGCCTATCGGAATGGGGCCCCCGTGTACGTTCGCGATGTCGCCGAGGTCCGCCCCGGCTATAAGAAGCCAGACGGCCTCGTCCGCCGATTCGGGGACACCGCCATCGCGATGAACTGCCAGCGCGAGACCGGCGCCAACGTGCTCGATGTCATGACCGGACTTCGAGAGGCGGTGAATGAGCTCAACGATGGTATCCTGAAGCAGCGTGGTCTGCAGATCACCCAGGTTTACGATGAGACAGACTACATCTACTCGGCCGTCGGCCTCGTCAAGAACAACATCATCCTTGCGGGTTTCCTGACGGTCGCCGTTCTACTGCTCTTCCTGCGGAGCGGCCGATCCACGATCGTGATTGGCTTGGCCATCCCAACGTGTATCATCGGGACGTTCCTCGTCCTCAACTCGCTGGGACGCTCGCTGAACGTCATCAGCCTGGCGGGGCTGGCCTTTGCCGTGGGCATGCTGGTCGACAACTCGGTCGTCGTGTTGGAGAACATCTATCGGCATTACCAGCAAGGCGACGATGCCGTCACCGCCGCGGTTCGTGGTTCCACGGAGGTCTGGGGCGCGGTCATGGCCTCGACGCTCACGACCCTGGCCGTATTCCTGCCCGTGTTGTTCGTTGAGGAGGAGGCCGGGCAGCTCTTTCGCGATATCGCCCTGGCCATCAGCGCTGCGGTCGGATTGTCGTTGATCGTCTCGGTCGTGGTCATACCGACCGCTTCGGCCAAGATCCTCCGCGGCAGAGCGGGGCACGATCAGTCCGGCACGGTTCGAGTGCCCGGCGCGGCCGAGGGCAGTCGACTCAAGAGGTTGCTTGTCCCGGTGGATGCGTTCGGCGGAGGGTTTATCCGTCTTGTCGTCGGAGTCAACGCCTGGCTTCAGCGGGGGATTCTGCGGAGACTCGTCGCGGTAGCCGGCCTATTCGGTGCGGCCGTCGCTTTCAGCTACCTGATGATGCCCAAGGTGGAATACCTGCCCAACGGAAACCGCAACCTCGTGTTTGGAATCCTGCTGCCGCCGCCCGGCTACAACATCGAGCAGCTCCTGGAAATCGGCCAGCGGATCGAGAACGCCACCCGCCCGTACTGGGACGTCGATCTCGATGATCCTAATGTCGCCAAGCTCGACTACCCCGCCATCGAGGATTTCTTCTTCGTGGCCTGGGGCAGACAGGCCATCATGGGGCTGCGCGCCGCGAATCCCCTGCGGGCCGGAGAGTTGGTTCCCCTGATCCGCGAGGTTGGAAGCACCATTCCCGGGACGTTCGCCATCGCCAAGCAATCCAGCCTCTTCGAGCGCGGGCTGAGTGCGGGCAGAACCATCGATGTCGAGATCGCTGGTCCGGATTTGACTCGCCTCGTCGAGCTTGGCGGGCGCGTGATGGGTCAGGTGAGCCAGGTGGTGCCTGGGGCCCAGGCCCTGCCCAAGCCGAGCCTCGATCTCTCCAATCCCGAAGTGCATGTTACCCCAAAGACCGAGCAGGCCGCCGACATGGGCCTGACCAACGTCGATCTGGGATACGCGGTGGACGCGCTCGTGGATGGCGCGTACGCCTCGGACTACTTCACCGGCGGAGACAAGATCGACCTGACGATCATTGGGCAAGAGCGATTCGCCTATCGAACGCAGGATATCAGGCAACTCCCGATCACCACGCCGACCGGCGATCTAGTGCCCCTGGCCGCCGTGGCCGACGTGACACTGGCAAGCGGCCCCGAGCAGATCAACCACCGCGAACGACAGCGCGCCATCACCATCGAGGTAACGCCCCCTCCGGAAATGGCGCTCGAGGAAGCCATGGACCGTATCACTCGGCAGATCATCGAGCCCCTTATCAGCAGCGGACAACTCGAGGGCCTGTACCAGATCAACCTTAGCGGCACGGCCGACAAGCTCCGGGCTACGTGGCGAGCCCTTAGGTTCAACTTCGTCCTGGCCCTGCTGATCACCTATCTGCTGATGGCGGCCCTCTTCGAGTCGTGGCTCTATCCTTTCGTCATCATCTTCAGCGTCCCACTGGGCGCCGTCGGCGGATTCGCAGGATTGTGGTTGCTCAACCGCTTCGTGCTTCAACCCTTGGACGTCCTGACGATGCTGGGGTTCGTGATTCTGATCGGTACGGTCGTGAACAACCCCATCCTCATCGTCCATCAGGCCCTCAATCACATGCGTGACGAAGACATGCCCATGCGCGAAGCCATCCTCGAGAGCGTCAGAACACGAATCAGGCCAATCTTCATGACGACCTCGACGACCGTCCTGGCTCTGCTACCTCTCGTTCTGTTCCCGGGGGCCGGCAGCGAGCTGTACCGTGGCCTGGGGAGCGTCGTCCTTGGCGGACTGGCCGTTTCGACCATCTTCACGCTGTTTCTGGTCCCGGCCCTCTTCAGCCTAAGCATGGAGGCCAGAGGCGAGGCGATTCGGGTACTGGGCATAGGTGAAGGGCAGAAGACGGGCACAACCACGCAAGCTGAAAAGCGTGCCGCCATGTCCTAGTCCGATAAAGTCTCGGTTCGCGGGGCCCCAAAGATACGATGGCACACAATTCGGGGCGCGCGGGAAACTCCTGGCGGGCGATGGACTCCCCAAACGTACAGGGCTAAAATGCTTAGCCTCTTACGAGGGAGGGCGTATGGTTTCGTTGAAGGCCCGGCCGGTGACCGCAAGCCAAGCCTACTGTGCCGAAGAAAGCGACGGTGGGGGTCAAAGCAGGAAGGTTTGCATCTGCGACGTCGGCATCCCACGCATGGCGCCTTGTATTGTGGGACACAAGATCTTATGACGCTGATCGGGGATAGGATCGCCCTGATCACTGTTCTTCCCAAGTTTACATGGGCCGCTTGCAAAACGTTGGTTTGAATGCGAGGTTATGGTTGAGGCGCCAGGCACCCCGTCTAATGGTCGAATGAATCCATCGGTGCTGGCCGCAGTCTAAAGCAAGGGTGACAAACGTTCACCCACACCGTAGAGTTTGTTGTATTGCTGTTGTGAACGGATTGATATAATAGTGAACTAGTGAAGCCGTCGCTTCTGGACCGGTAGGCGAGCCGTCTATCTGGGGGACTGCTCGCCGAGACGCTTCCATTGCTGCTGCCTGGGGGGATGTGTTACGATGTCGTTTGGTGAGGTTCGACGCGTCAAGGGCGTTGTGCTCGCGGGTGCTCACCCGTGGGACGAGCCTTCGGCCGGCCATGCATTCCTCCGCCCTCTGGCCCCCGTAGCTCACTTGCCGTTAGTTGCTTACGTCATTCAATGGTTTGGCGACGGTGGGATATCAAAGGCCACGATCTGTGCGAACGGTGCTTCGCGGCTGGTCCGCGGCTGCTTGGGGGACGGATCCAGTCTGGGAATCGATTTGGACTACTACGAGGATCCGATTCCTCGTGGCCCTGCAGGATGTGCCCTTGACGCCAGCGCGATCAGCGATGCCGAGCTGTTCGTTGTGGCTGACGGGACCATTGTGCCTCAGGTCAATCTGAGGCATCTGCTGAGCAACCATGTGGAATCCGATGCGGCGGTCACCGTTGTGGTGAGCGACGATCCCGCCGGGCTGGATCACAACGGGAAGCGCTGTGTTCCGACGGGCATCTATGTCTTCCATAGACGGGCGCTTGAGTATATCCGGAAGACCGGCTACCAGGACACCAAGGAGGTGCTCATCCCACAACTGCACCTCAGTGGCGAGCGCGTGCTGACCTATCACGCCGAAGGCCCTTGTCCGCGTGTGACGGATGCTTCGACGTATCTAGCGGTGAATCACTGGCGTCTGGAGTGGCTGGGGCGAGAGCCGTACCCGCTTGCGGGTTATCGGCGGGTCAAAGACAGTCAGGTGCATTTGTCGGCACGCTTGGATCCGTCGGCAACGTTGATCGGTCCGGTCCTTATCGGACCGAACACGCACGTGGGGCCTGAGGTGACCATCGTTGGCCCTTCGTCAATCGGCGCGGATTGCCGGGTGGAGGCAGGCGCGGTAGTCTGTCGCAGTGTTGTCTGGGATCGTTGCGTCATCGGTGTCGATAGTATCATTGATCGGTGTATTCTCAGGAACGGGGCAAGCATAGAGGGGCGAGAAAGGCTTCACAGCATCGTTCAGGCATCGCGCCGCCGCGGCATCGTGAATCGACTATCGCGGCTCGTGAGGCGGCCGAAGGCCGCCGAGGGGCCATGTCATGAACCGTCGTGTATCGAAACCCAAGACTGCCTCATTCAACTGGACGGTCCAGCAGTGCCGCCCGCCCGGTCGCATGGCCGTCCCAATACGGTCCGTCGTGAGGAGGACCCAGAATGCCCGCCCCGTTTGAGCCAAACGACCGAGCCACTGGCGGGTCAGCCGGCGCGATAGTCCCGGGAACCCTGGCGGGCTCTTCGCCGTTCGATCTTCCCGCGTTTCAGAGTGCCCCGGCCTCGCTGGGAGCGACGACGACTTCCTCGCAGCAGCAAAGCGGCTTCTCGATCTGGCATCTCCTGCGCTACAAGTGGACGATCCTGGGCGTGTGCCTGCCTGTTGCGGCGGTCTCCGCAGCCGCGACGTGGCTCCTCATCGTTCCTCAGTACAAGGCAAGCGCGGAGATACGCGTCAGGCCGATCATTCCTCGTCTCGTGTTTAAGACGGAAGACAACGGCCTGATTCCCTTGTATCAATCCTATCTCAACACGCAGGTTTCCGTCATCCGCAGTCCAACGGTTTTTCAGAGGGTTCTGGAGCAGCCGGAAGTCCAGGGCACCGCATGGTACAAGCAACCCCAACCGACTATCGGTCCTCAGCTCACCACGATGGAACGGCTCCGCAACGGATTGAGCGTCAAGCCCAGAGCCAGGACGGAGGTCATTGACGTGAGCATGACGGCGGATAGGGCCAATGACGCCGCCGTCATCGTCAACGCCGTGTTGGACGAGTACGTCAAGTACGTGCGGGAGACCGCCGAACAGGATGACGACTTGCTCTATCGGAAACTGACCGAGGAGCACAACACTCTGCGCGACCAGATCGAGGGGCGGGAGAGGATCGTGGAGAGGCTCCGGAAGGAGCTCGGCACCAGCGAGCCCGAAAAGCTGGTCTCCCAGAAGAGAATGCGCCTAGATGAGATCGAGGCGCAGATCAAGGTCCTCGATCGGGAGATGGGGACGCTCCGGTGGCAGGAAGGTCAGCTTGAAGCGGCGATGAAGGAGCAGGCTTCGTCTAGCACCACACAGGCCGCCACCCAGCCCGCAAACAGCACGCATTTCGAGAGTGATCCCGAATGGAGGCGACTTGCCGCCGCGATCAAGAGCGCCGAGCACCAGGTCAAAGTCAGTTCGGACAGGCTCGGCTCGGCTCACCCGCGGATGATCGAACTGACGAGGAACGTCGAACTAGCCAAGGAACTCCTTGCCGAGCGTGAAGCCCAGTTGCGGGCCCAGGCCGAGACGCAAGGTGGCTGGACCGTTCCTGTTGCCGGTGGCGAGCGCAGCATCGCACAGGAATTGGAGGCCGTCAGGCGGCGAATCGGCGCGCTGCAGCATGACTACGACCTAGTGCAGAGAGACCTCAAGCTCGAGCGGGAGAACTTCACCAAGACCTTCGAGACGACGCAGGTCTTCGCCAAGGAGACCGAGGACATCCAGCATCGTCAGGGCCTGTATGAAACCGTCCGGGATCGTCTCGCCCAGAAACAGATGGAACGAAACGTTCCTGGTTCGATCACGATTCTGGCAACGGCTTTCCCACCATCTGAGCCCTACAACGATCGTCGAGTTCTGCTCACCATCGGCTCGGTCTTCCTGGGCCTTTGCGCCGGACTGGGGTTGGCCCTCATCCGGACGACGACCAGCCAGTCGATCCACGAGTTGCAGGACGTCCCCCGTACCGTTTCGGCCCCGTTCCTTGGGCAGTTGCCGCTCATCCGTGATCGACAGTTGGAGGATCCGGAAGAATTGGTCGTTCAGGGCGAGTACCTCCGCATGGCTCGAACCGCGCTGCTGCAGAGGCTCGACGGCAAGCACGGCAATACGATCCTCGTGACGAGTTCCGACCCCGGCTCCGGGAAGACGACTGTGAGCACGCTACTCGCGGAAAGCCTGGCTCAATGCGGCAAGAAGGTCCTGCTCGTCGACGCCGATCTGAGGAAGCCGTCGGTATCCGAGAGGCTTGGGATTCGACTCAGCCCGGGGCTGATCGAGACTCTCAAGGGGGAGATTTCAGATGCCGAAGCGATCGTGAGGACCGATACGGAACGCTTGAGCGTGATCCCCGCGGGACAGGGCTGGCACGGCAACGAGCCTGAACTCCTGGCCAACGGCGCGCTGGCGACCTGTCTGGAAAGATGGCGCAAGGACTATGACATCGTGCTGCTGGACAGTTCGCCCGTTCTGCCTGTCGCCGATGCTCGGATTCTCGCTCGCCACACGGACGGGACGATCATGGTCGTGCGCGAGGGACACTGCCGACGGGCCGACGTCGTGGACGCCCTGGCCCATCTCGTCACCGCAGGGGCGAGGCTCATGGGGACGATTTTCATTGGGTCTCTGCGGCGGGGGGGATACAAGTCCAGCTACTACCACTACCCCTATGAATCACCGGCCTCTGGGGACTGATCGCAGAGGGTAGCGTCGGGTTAGGAGCGAGCCGGTGGCGATCTTCCCGGTTATCGTTGATTCCCAGCCGGAGTACTTGTCGGGCGGAACACCGCCAAGCTCTCTGCTCCTGGCTCCGATGGGTGAGGGTACCATTGTACGAACCCTCTATCCGTACATCTCCTCCTTGACGTCCGAGACAGTCACGGTCATGCCGACCTTTGAAACGACGGTCGGCTACCGGCGATGCCTTCAGTACGCTCTTGGGAGGGAGGCGAGGGTTGTTTCGACCGATCGATTCGACAGTTTCCTCTCCTCCCGGGAACCGGGCGACGAGATTCTCATCATCGATCCTCGGTGCTTCCCTATCGATCTGAACGACCTGACCACACTCGTCGCCCCTCCGCCCGTGCCACGGTCGGTCAGGCACCTCGTGGCCCTGGACGGGACCGCCGAGGGGACGAGGGAACTCGTCCAGTTCGACTCGGACCGACTCGTTCGGCGAATCGATAGGCTCTACGAGGGCGTAACGTGGATTCAAGTCTCCGGCGTGGCATGCTCTTGGATCTCCGTGGCGGCCGCACTGCATTTGGACCACGAGCCGTTCACGTCGCTCGCGGCTCTGCGTGAACGACTCGCGGCGTGTGGGATGCCAAGTCAAGATGTTTCCGTGACGCAGGGGGCGGTCGATCTCACGGAGGAGAACGCGCTGCTGGACCTGGCTGAATGGCAACTTCTCCGCGACGTGGAGGAGTCCTCAAGCACCACGGCCGCATCCAGAGGAGGCGTCCTCGTCGGCCAACGTTGCTCGATTGACCCGACCGCACGTATTTCAGGCCCGGTGCGAATCCAAGACGACGCCGTCATCGAGCCCGAGGTCGTCCTCATCGGGCCAACGTTGATAGGAGCCGGGGCCCACATCGGGCGCAACTCCGTCCTGGCGCAGTGCCTGGTGCTCCGTGAAAGCGCCGTTCCCCGTGAAACCGCGGTGCGACACCACGTTCTCGGGACCGCCGACGGGGCGTCAGTCGGGAGCCACTGGGATCTTCGCAGGCGGCCCTGGGTTCGCTCGGGGGGATTGAGGATCATGCGACCCTCGGCCTATGAAGCCGCGGCAGCGCGTCATCGTCAGTACCGAGTGCAAACCTATCGAGCCTTCAAGAGAGTCTTCGATGCGGCGGTCGCCCTGACGGGCTTGATCATCCTCTGGCCACTTCTGTTGGCCGCCGCCGCCGTTGTCAAGCTAGGGTCACGCGGCCCCGTGCTGTACTGCGACGAACGGGAAGGCAAGGACGGATGCCTATTCCGCTGCTACAAGTTCAGGACAATGGTGGAAGGCGCGCATGGCCTGCAGCGAGATTTGTACGGTAAGAGCATCGTCGACGGACCGCAGTTCAAACTCGCACACGATCCCCGCGTCACCGGCGCCGGCCATTGGCTGCGCGCCGCGAACATCGATGAGCTTCCGCAGTTGATCAATGTGCTGCTCGGTCAGATGAGCCTGATCGGGCCCCGCCCGTCGCCGTTCCGGGAGAATCAGATCTGCGTCCCTTGGCGCCGCGCCCGGCTCAGCATCCGTCCCGGCATTACGGGGCTCTGGCAGATCTGCCGACATGAGCGATCCGCGGGCGACTTCCACCAGTGGATCTTCTACGACATGCTTTACGTGCGTCACATGTCGTTCTGGCTGGATCTGAAGATTCTCGCTTCGACGCTCCTCACGCTGGGGGGACGATGGGCCGTCCCTCTTTCGTGGCTGATTCCAAACCGGAAGGTGTACGGGTGCGAGGATCCGGCCGACGTCGTCACGTGGGCGCCGGCCATGGCGCCCGTGGGCCCAGCGAACGCCGAGGCCAGCCAAGGGTTCCGTGATCGCCAGAGGCCTGGGGAGACGACGACCTCAATCGCAGGAAGGGAGCGCTGTGCCCCGATCCGAAGGGAGTGGTTGGAGGATCTTCGCCAGATGGCCCTGCGGGGCTTGAGCCGGATGTACCGACCTGAACAGCGACTGTTCGCGTTCCGCATTCGCCGGACTCGAGAAGGGGACGTGCTGGAAGGGGTCAGCGATCGCTATACGGCGACCGTCTTGATCGGCTTGGCGAACGAGTCGAGCGAAGTCGTGTCGAGCATCCTGGCCAGTCACACGCGCGAGGAGGTCTGCGACCGATTGATCGACAGGCTGGAACAGGCCCAGGACTTGGGTGGTGTCGCTTTGGCCTTGTGGGCCGCGCGCGTTCTGAACAGCGTCAAAGCCGGCGAAGCCGTCAAACGACTGCGGGGTATGATGCCCGAGCAGGCCGCCTACCCCGTCGTCGAGTTGGCCTGGGCGCTGGCAGCGCTCGCCGTCGACAGCGAACAACCAACGGACGATCCCCTGGCCGAGTCGGTTGCCCAACGTCTCTTGGCGTCATTCTCCTCGGAAGCCAGCGTCTTCCCGCACTGGCCTGGGGGCGTCAGACCCTCCAATCTTCGTCCTCATGTGAGTTGCTTCGCCGACCAAATCTATCCCATCCAGGCGCTCGGCTACTACCACGCTCGAACAGGGAATGCGCGCGCCCTCGATGTGGCCAATTGTTGCGCTCAACGCATCTGCGACCTCCAGGGGGCGGCGGGCCAGTGGTGGTGGCACTACGATGCCCGAACGGGACGAGTCGTGGAGGGGTACCCCGTCTATGCGGTCCATCAGGACGCGATGGCGCCGATGGCCTTGTTCGCACTCCGCCAAGTTGGGGGCGACGATCATCGCGATTCGGTGGAGCGGGGGCTGAGCTGGCTGGCGCAGGCTCCGGAAACCGGCTCCAGCTTGGTGGATGGCCATGCCGACATGATCTGGCGGAAGGTAGCTCGCCACGAGTTCACCAAGTGGGCTCGGGGTGCCCAGGCGCTCGTGAGTCGACTTCACCCTCAGCTCCGGGTTCCCGGACTGAGCGTGGTGGCCCCTCCTCACGCCGTCGACTATGAGTGTCGCCCCTATCATCTAGGCTGGCTACTCCACGCGTGGCCAGGGCATCGGATTGATTCGTTCCTTGGAACCGACGTACAACCTAGCGAGGGAGAGGTACTGCACTGCTAGACATGGAGAAGACCGTTCGCCATATCATGGGAGTCCCGATCCATGGCTTGACCATGGATCAGGTGCTGGACGTCCTGGATGACGCCATCTCCGCACATCGTCGTACGCTGCTCGGCGTCGTGAACGCCGCGAAGATCGTCAATATGCGACGCGACCCGGAGCTAAGGGAGTCGGTCCTGTCCGCGGATCTCATCTTGGCCGACGGCATGTCCGTCGTCTGGGCCTCCCGATTGCTGCGCCAACCCCTGCCTGAGCGCATCGCCGGGATCGATTTGATGCTACGTCTCCTGGAACGCGGCAACGAACGAAGGTATCGAGTGTTCTGCCTCGGCGCGCGACAGGAGGTGTTGGAGA
This sequence comes from Phycisphaerae bacterium, assembly GCA_016927755.1. GTDB lineage: Bacteria > Planctomycetota > Phycisphaerae > UBA1845 > JAFGLZ01 > JAFGLZ01. Next base: position 11,799 of record JAFGLZ010000112.1, on the reverse strand, counting down.
AGGTCGCTCAGCGAATCCGAGCCGAACTGCCCAACCTGGCCCTCGTGGGGTACCACCATGGGTACTACACGCCGGAAGAGGAACCGGCCGTTGCCTCACAGATCGCCGCCGCGAGACCGGACCTCCTGTTCGTGGCCATGACGTCTCCGAAGAAGGAGCAGTTCCTAGCTCGGTGGGCCGATGAAATCGATGTGCCTGTCTGCCACGGCGTCGGTGGGTCGTTCGATGTCTATGCGGGACAAGTCAAAAGGGCTCCGTTGCTCTGGCAGAAGCTCGGTATCGAGTGGCTCTATCGTGTTCTTCAGGAACCCCGGCGGATGTGGCGCCGGTACCTGGTGACGAATCTCCTGTTCGGTGGCATGCTCCTTGGCGAGCTTGCGGGCCTTCGGCGCGCGCCACGAGCTACTTGAACTGTGGCGGATCACGATCCCGAAAACCCTATTTTGCTTTGACTTCGCCCATCGATTGAAGTAGAATTGGAATAGTCTGTGAGGGGGATCCGTACCCTTGGTATGTTAGGGTGCGCCATCTCAAGTGCCGTGATGAGGATTAGGAGAGCCGAAGCTGTTGCGGTGTTGTTGCTCGTTATGGGCTTAGGTTCTATCGCGCGCGCCGACCTTTCACCGGTGCCAACCGCGCGGAACTCGGCGATCACACCATGGTTCATCGGCGATCAGAGCCGGTGTGCGGAGGCGACAGACGGCCCGCTGACAGGCAACGATTACGGCATCCCCGCCGAGGTCCAACCGTGGGTCGATCCTGGATTGCCGGTGCTCCCTTTGCCCGAAAAGGTTTGTGAAGTCCAGGCGATGCCGCCCGCGCCAAGCAGCGCCTCCTTGTTCCTCTGCGCGCTGGGCACCTTCGGGGTATGGCACCTCACTCGATCATCAAGCAAGATCAGCTTCGGAGCCGCTCCAGAGTGGCTCCATGTCAACGGTCCAAACCAAATCGGCCATACGTTCGTCATCGACGTCTTGGATCTCGAGCAGGCTCCCGTTCGGATCCGTGCCTTCGACCGGCCTGGTGAGGACCCAGAAGACTTGACCTTCCTCTGGGCAGCGGATTCGTGCAGCGGGTACAAAGACCAACATGATCGGCCGTCCCGCGCGCCGAGAGCTCCCCCATCCCAATCCTGAGACGACCTGTCGCTGAGGGCTCGCGGACGATCCGCGATGCTCACCTATTGGTTCCAGATGGTTTCGTGACGAACAGTTAGGACAAGCAAGAAGGTGCCCCCTTGAATCCCGGGTGCGGGAGAGTATGTGAGGGGCGAAGTAGGGAGAGGATTGAGCAATGAGGAAGCTGTGGTTTGCATGTGTTGTTTCGGTGATGGTGATGACATCCGGCGCCTACGCTGATATGACGACGTTCGATTTCAACGCCCTGGCTGACGGCGCCAGTCCGTCTCAGGTGAGCTGTTACATGACGGGGCTCTATGGGTCGAGCGTCACGGAGACGGATGCCTACGCCGACCGAGGTGACTGGCACGGGAACTGCACGACGTACATTTGGTCGGCTCTCGGGTCGTTCGGCGACTTCGAGATCTCGTTCGACGAGAACCCGATCACCGGGATGTCGTTCTGCGGATACATCTTCGATGCGACGCTGGGGGCAGATTTCCACGTTTATGCCTACACCGAGGCATACGGAAACCGCTATCTGCCGTGCCCTGTTGCCCACGTCTACACGGGAAGGTGGTACGGTGGTGACGACACGGAGTTCTGTTCGGGTTGGATCGAGTTCGACGAGCCGGTGACGCTGCTGGTGTTTTCGAACAGCGGCCTCCACGACGTCGGAATCGACTGCCTGACAGTTTGTTCGCCTGACGGTGAACAAGTGGTCCCCGCGCCCGGTGCTGCCTTGCTGGGCGTGCTGGGGTTGAGTATAATATCGGTCGTCCGGAGGCGATTTGCCTAAGGGCGTGAATTCTTGACGACTTAGCGGCATCCAATGCATGTTGGAGGCCAGTGGACAGCGGGCTCCGATTCAGGGAAGGAGTTGTACCATGTTGGCTGATTCAGGAACGAAGTGCCTGGCAGTCGCTGCTGTCCTGATTGGGGGGGTCATCATGTCTCCTAGTCAGGTACAGGCCGACGTAGGGTTCAAGTTCGACTATCGAGGGCTAGGTTTCGCCTATAATCCGTATTGCGCGGACGGTCCGGGGGGCGCGATCGGGTCGATGAGCGTCACGGCGTTGAGCAACACATCGCTTCAGCTTGACAAGTTCTCGCTGGGCGGCGATGGGTTCGGGGGCGCGGCCGACTCCCTGGTCGATTCGACAGGCATCGCCAGCGGGAACAACATGAACGTGGTCTTCACCGGGGACGTCTACCAGACAGCCACCGGTTATCGGATCGTCGGTACGTTGTCTGGGACGGACACGGACCAGTCAACATTCTCGCATCAGGGGAACCTCGATACGATGAGTATGGACGTGACCTACATCGAGAATGCCTCGGCCAATGGGGGGGTGCTGTCCTTCACGGGCACCATCACTTCGGTTGAGCCGCCGAATGACTCGATCCTCATCAACCGGCCCGCGGGCGGAGACAACTGGGTGTTCGAAGGCGACGGCGGAGAGACGGTGGAGCTTGGCTCGGGCAGAGGCTTGTTTGACGTCGGGGCGGTGACGCAGTTCAGCTTCGGGGTGGAGCAGGTCAACGGGCTGGACTCACTGTTCGGCATGGCCCGGGAAGGGGATGGCGGAAGCCTGGTGATGCTGATCGCCGGCAATCCGGTCCCAGCCCCGTCCGCCATGCTCCTCGGGATGATCGGCCTTGGACTCGTCGGTTGGACGAAGCGACTCCTGGCGTAGCTACCGCTGACGCCGCGGGGTCTTTTGTAGAATGCTAGCAGGCACGCCTTGGGGCGGTTCCCCGAGGCGTGCTTTCTTTATGATCATGGCCTGCCGCCCTGAGCGCGGGGAGGTGGCTCGCAGCCCACTCAACCCTTCCTTGCCGGGCTGGCCTCCTTCGGGACAGGCTTCCGGAGAACGACCCATCCCTGGTGTGTGCCTCGCCCCTTACGCGTCCGTGTCCGTTGTGCCATCACATGCACGAAGACAGCCGGACAGGAACATGCCTGGGCCGCCGCAGAAAGCAACACGTCAGTGCCGTTCCCGCATAGGCGTGAATCCGTTGTGGCTGGTGCGCGTCCTCTGATGCTGTATCCGAGTTTGAGCATGAATGACGGCCCACCGAGTCAGCGATAGGAGTGATCTTCAGAGGAGTCATCGGCCGGAAGAGGAATGGCATGTGGGATCGTCTTGACTAGGGGCATGGGGATCCGCCTGAGGACACGTCGCCCCGACGAGTTCGCTCCGTGCGATTGGACGGTGCCGACGCCTTCGGGCGCCAACAGCAGTGAAGGGGGGGGCGATGCTCTGAATGACAACGGGCCGACAACGGGCGGGTGAGCCCGCTGCCAGCCCGGGTATTCGACGCAATGAGTGCCGTTTCGGGCGCTAAGCCGCTCGATGCCGTGGAGCCGCCAAGCCTACTGCCTCCTCCTAACCGCCCGTCCCAGACCGAACCAGCACATCACCATGAACGTGACGGCCAAAGGCATCGGTCCGGCGGCACCGCAGCAACCAGCGGGAGGCGGCGTGGTCGTTCCGTTCGGATCCGTGGTCTGGTTGGGATCGGTCGTCTGATTCGGGTCGGTGGTCTGATTGGGATCGGTGGTTTGGTTCGGGTCCGTGGTCTGGTTCGGGTCGGTCGGGATGTTTGGATCCGTCGGCTCGTTGGGATCGGTCGGATCGTTCGGGTCCGTCGGCTCATTGGGGTCGATCGGCGTGTTCGGATCGTTCGGGTCGGCAAGCGTCAGGAGGAATGACCGGACGTTGCCGGTGTGGGTTCCGTATCCGGTGATTTGGCCTGACGAGTTGATGTCGGTGGCTCGTTCGAGGACCCAGCCGCTGGCGGGGTCGATCTCGTCGTTCAAGTCCTTCATGACGCCGTTCTTCCAGACGAATGCGTGGAGCTGGCCGCCGGCCGTCTTCGATTCGCCCACGACCTGCCCGGCATCGTTCAGTCCCGAGGCATAGCTGTAGTTGCCGCCCAGGGTGCCGATGTTGGTCATCGTGCCGGTCTGCCAGAGGAAGCCACGCCCCGTCTGAGCGGTCTCGCTGCCGGCCAGTCCGACGACCTGGTCGTTGTCGTTGATCGCGTAGGCCTGAATGTCGTTGCTGTCGAAGCCCGTCAGCGTCCCAAGGTTCGTCATCCCGGCGGCGCTCCAGAGGAACGCCCGATCGGGAAGCCCCAGCTTCTCGTTCCAGCCCACGACCTTACCGTTGTTGTTGATGTCCATGCCCAGGCTGTCGGTGTAGCCGCCAAGGGTGCCGAGATCTGACATCGTCCCGGACTGCCAGACGAAGGCATGAGAGGCGGAGGTGGCGGTTACCGACCAGCCAGCCACCTTGCCGGCATCGTTGAGGCCCTCGGCAGAACTGACCGAGGAAAGGGCGCTGAGCGTGCCCAGGTCGGTCATCGTTCCTGCCGAGTAGCGAAAGGCGCGCGGGGTAGAGAGCCCGGTCAGGTTTGACTGGCCCACCACGGCGCCGCTGGAATTGACTTGCAGGCCAAAACTGTCGGCCCCGCCGAGCGTTCCTAGCGGGCTCATCGTGCCGCTGTCCCATAGGAAGGCTTGCGCCACGCCCGTGCCGGTGTTCTCAACCCAGCCGACCACCGCAGCGTCGTCGTTAAGACTGGTGGCGTAGACCTCGACGGTGCCACCGCTAAGGGTGCCGAGGTCGACTACCGTGTACGCTTGGCCCATGGAGGGCACCGGCAGGGCCGCTGCGATCAGGAGGGCGCCACAACCCACCAGTGCGATGCCGAAACTCCCGTGAGATCTCATTTCGTTTTCTCCACCTTGCCCTCAGTGCGAACCAGCGCACTTGTGAAGGACTCGTTTCGCTTCGATAAGAGGACGCGCGTATTCCGGTCCGACAAACACGGCTCGGCACAAGCAAGGGGGAGGCTTACTGTGCGGCCACCGCTAACTCAGTATTGACGCTACTTCCGTCAGCGTGTGGGTTCGCTGCTATTCAGAGTGGTCTTACAACCCCACCGGCGGGCTGCCGCTCGTGTCTTCAGCCCGCGGGAGTCCGGGGAGACTCCACATCCATGATTATACCGTGCCTTGAGCCGCAAACAACACTCCGCTGCCCGCTTCGTTGGGGCGAGTGGTTACCGGACCCTCACATCGGTCCAGCCGGGAGTCGTCGCCGTGCGGGAACGCGGGCTGGGGCAACCCAAGTTTGATGCTCGACGGGACGTCTGCTAGGATGACGCGCACTGAGAAAACGGGCCTGTCGAGTGGCGAGGTCCGATCTCGACCTACCCCAACGACATGGCAACGCATCCATGGTGCCGTGGCTGAGTTGCCTACGTACATGCGGTCTGAACGGCTGCCCGTGACCCGATGATATCGAGCCACACCCTCTGCCTTGTTTGCTGTCTGATTGCTGCCCCCGTCAGGCCCTCAACGACGAGGCCGGCTGGCGCCGCCGAGCAGCGGCGGTGGTCCTGCCTCCACAATGTCATCGGGTACCAGGCAGGGCGTACGTCGGTCTCGTTGCGGTGTTCGTCGGGGGGGAATCAGCGCGATCAATCGCTCGAGATCGGCTTTCCGGAACTGGATGTTGTCAGGCTCCATGGCGGGAGTCAGGGGGATTTCCTCGGTCGGGGGAGGCTGAAAGACCGAGTGGCCGTCAGGGACGGTGCAAGCGGGGGTATCGAGATCGCCCCCGAGTCAGGCGAGGCGGATTCTGTCCGTGTGGTCATCCGCCGGAATCCGTTCAGTATCGTCATCAGGGGGCGCGACGGGCGAGCGATCTGGCGGGCACAAGAGGTCGCTGCTGACGTTCGGGGCGGGCAGGTCGAGGGATGGCGACTCCGCTTTGAGGTGGCGGCGGGGGAGGCGTTCTACGGCTTCGGTGAGCGGTTCAACGCCGTGAACCAACGAGGCGAGACGGTCAAGATATGGGGCGTCGACGCGGGCATGGGCAGCTTCCTGGGGATTCGGTCGACCGCCTACAAGAACAGCCCTTTCTTCCTGAGCTCGCGTGGGTACGGTCTGTTCTGGGATACGTCGTATCGGCTGGACTGCGATATGGGCGCGTCGCGAACGGAGGAGGGGTCGATCGTCGCCGACGGTCCGGTTCTTGACGTCTACGTCCTTTGCCATGCCGATCCCAAGGTCTCGTTGGGCTATCTCTGCGGGCTGACCGGTCGTCCGCTGCTGCCTCCCAGATGGGCGTTTGAGCCTTGGATGGGGCGCGAGGCGGGGGCGTGGCGGCGGGGAAGCCTGGTCAAGGGAGATGCGGTCGGCGAGATGCTGAGCGTCGTGAAACGGTTCGAGGCGCTCGACATCCCGCACGGCGGACTGTACGCGGAGGGACCGTCCGCCGGAGATGCGAGGCTGTATCAGGGGCTGGCCGGAAGGAACGTTCGCGTCTTCGGCTGGCGGAGCCCGACGCCGGATCAGTGGGCGAAGGCGGTGGTTCGCCAACTGAGGCCCAAGGACTACGAGCACGTCCTTGTGCACCGCGCGGACGGGTCGGTGTTTACCGTGCCGCGCGGCTGCTTTCGACAAGGTCTGCCGTACTTCGACTTCACGCACCCCGAGGCACTCAAATACATCCGCATGGAGTTCCGGGACTGGCTTCGACTTGGTCTGGCGGGGACCATGGTGGACGACGCGGACGACGTATCGATCGACTCGGTGTTTCACAACGGGCAGACGGGTCGGCGGATGCACAACCGATACTGCGTGTTCTATCACAAGGTCTTCAATCAGGTCTTTCGCGAGGCGCGCGGGGACGACTTCGTGCTGTTCGCCAGATCGGCCTGGCCGGGCAGTCAGCAGTACGTCTGCTACTTCGCGGGGGACCATCCGGAGAGCTTCGACGGGCTGGAGTCGGTGATCCACGGCGGGCTCAGCTTTGGGGCAAGCGGATTCCCGTTCTGGGGGAGCGACATCGGGGGGTTGCTGCCGCGGCCGTTCGAGCCGTTGACTGAGGCTGTCTACAACCGGTGGGTTGCGTTTGCGGCAATGAGTCCGCTCATGCGGGCGCATGGGTGCTCGCCGCGCGAGCCGTGGCGGTTCGGCGAGCGAGCGGTACGAGTCTACAGGTTCTACGCATGGCTGCGGATGAACCTGCTGCCTGCGATCTACTCGCTGGCGATCGAGGCGCATCGCACGGGCGTTCCGCTGATGCGGATCGGCTATCTGGAGTTCCCCGACGACGTGGCGGTTCGAGAGGTGCAGCGGTCCTACTGCTTGGGGCCCGACTTGTGGGTCGTTCCGGTCACGAGCGAGGAACAGACTTGCCGTGTCTACGTTCCCGGCGAAGGCGTTTGGACCGATCTGCGAACGGGGGAGACGTTCAACGGCGGGACGTGGGTGGATCGGCCGGCGGACTATGGACAGGAGCCTTTGATGCTGCGTCCGGGGGCGATTCTGCCCGCGGAGCTCGAGGATCGCTCGCTGGCTTGGGGGCGTTCGATGAGGTCCGGGAAACGGCTGTGCCTGGTCGCGTCGGCGAACGATGCCAATGCGTCGGAACGCAGGCTTCATGTGACGCCACAACGGACGGTGACGGTTTCGGCGAGGCGATCGGATGGGGAGTGGGTGCTGAGCTGCGAGGAACCATGGGGAGAGCTCGGCGGGTTTGTCGTCTACGGCGTTCGACCTCAACGCGTGGTCTGGTGTGGACGGGAGATTGCCGAAGCAGGCGGCGGCACATCCACGGCGACGTCGCCGGGTGAGCGATGGTGGTACGATTCCTCGCAACGAGCTGCCAAGGTCGTTGTTGGATCAGGGGGAGCGGTGGACCTCAGAATCGTGTTCTAGTCGGGGGAACGGCCATTCGGGGAACATGCGACGTGGTGACGTTTTCGAGATGGTTGCTCGCTCTGGTCGTGGGCGCGACAGCGGTCGTCCGATGCTCGGCGGAAGAGCGCGCGAGCTCGGCTCCTGCCCTCGCTGAACTTGCTAACGCGGCACCGGCCGAGGTGTTGGCGATCGTGATTGCGGACAACCCAGGCGCGCTGCGGGAGGGCCTGGTTGATTCGCCACTGTACCGGTCGGTGGCGAGCGATCCGGCGCTTGATGGGAAGCTGAAGGGGTTCTTCTCGGCCCTGGAGATCGTCAGCCTGATGTACAGCGGGGTGCCGTTCTGGAAGACGATCGAGCGACACGCGGATCAGGTTGGTCTGCTGCTGTTCAATCTACGGCAGGACCCGATCCTCAGCGGGTTCGGTTGGGCGTTGGTGTTGGACGTTGGGCGGTCGGGCGAGGCGGTGGACCGGCTGCTTGCCGAGAGGGTTCGTCCGCGCCTTAGATCAAGGAGCACAAGGAGTAAGGGCTTCGTACGGTTCAATCAAGGCGGCGCTGTGATCGAGACGTACCCGCTCCCAGGATTCAGCATGGTCAACATGGCGCGGGTTGATCGATGGTTCATGTTGGGGTCGATCAGCACGCTCGGCTCGGTCTTGCGGGCATTCGGCGACGAGAGGGATCGGTTGGCCGATCTGCCCGAGTACCAGGAAGTGCGACGCGAAACGGCGCTCGGGGGTGAGGGCAACTTGTTCTTCTTCGTGAATGCCCGACGCGCGATGCCGCGTAAAGGAAACGGCTCGCTGAAGGCAGAAGGGGATGAGCGGATCCGAGTGTTGGGGCTTGATCGACTTCGTGCGATCGGAGGAACGCTGCGGTTCCGGAGAGAGCGGGTTGAGGCGCGCGTGTGCTGCCTGACGACGTCGACACCATCCGGTGTGCTCGGGGTTCTCGAATGCGCGCCCGTCAGTGGCTTGTTTGGCTCGGAGTTCGTGCCCGAGGCGTACGAGCTGCTGACGGCGGTCAATCCGGGAAGCGGGGCTCTGTTGAGCACGCGGTTCTGGGAGCTGATTGCGCCGATCGTTCCTGAGATGGCGGCCAGCGCGGTGCAGTTCAACGGAGCGGCGGGGCAGTTCGGCGTGAACGTGCATCGCGACATCCTGTGTCGAACCGAGGGCGATTGGTTCGTGGCCGGGCGGATTCCGCCAGGTGAGGCGCTCGCGGGCGGGTTCTCGCGAGAGACGTTGCTGGCGATGCAGCCCATTCTGGGCGTGAAGGTGCGCGAGCCGGAGCAGATTCTCCAAGCATGGCAGATGCTGGCGACGGCGGGCATGGTAGCCAACCAGGGCGTGCGGTGGGAGATCGAGGAGATCGACGGGCATCGAGTGCACGTCTTGCGGGCAGACGGCAAGCCGATCTTGGGGGCGGAGTTCTCGATGGCGTTCGTCGGGGACACGTGGCTGGTGACGCTGTCGGTGGAGGCGATGCGGCGAGCGCTGGTGAGCCATCGCGCCGGGACGTCATTGGCCGAGTCAAGGCGGTATCGCGCGGTGCGTCGGGGTTTGCCTGACGTGGCTACGGGTATGGTGTACGTTGCGGCGAATGAGGGCTCGTCGTCGATCAGCTCGCTGGCGAGGAGTGGGACTTCGACGCAGGCGACAGGCTCGAGGTATCCGATTCCGCTGTTCTCGGTCGAGGGGATCGGTCGTGAGATCCTAGGGACCGTTCTGACGCACTCTGCGATCGGGGTGAGCGTGACCGGGCGGCCGGGAGGGCTTATGCTCCATGCCTGCGTATCCGACGGGGAGCCGGGGGCCACTGGGCAGAGGTGATTGCGATGAAGACGCTTGGGATCGGCATGTTGGGATACGGGTTCATGGGGAAGATGCATACGTTCGCGCACAAGACGATTCCGATGTACTACGATCCGCCGGCGGTTGGGGTGTCGCTGAAGGTCGTGTGCCGGAGGACGGAGGCGGGCGCGCGTCAGGCGGCGGAGGCCGGGGGGTACGAGCGATGGACGACGGATCCGATGGCCGTCATTGAGGCGGACGACGTTGACGTGGTTCACATCTGTACGCCGAACCATCAGCATCTGCCGCAACTCAAGGCGGCGATGAAGGCGGGCAAGCACATCTACTGCGAGAAGCCGGTGACGGCGAGCCTGGCTGAGGCCGAGGAGATCGCGGGCTTGCTGGCGGGGTATCGGGGCAAGTCGCAGGTGGTTCTTCAGAATCGGTTCTTTCCGGCGACGCTTCGGGCGAAGCAACTCGCGGACGAGGGGTTTCTGGGGCCGATCACGCACTTTCGGGCGGCGTATCTGCACGGTGGGAGCGTGGATGCGAATCGGGCGGTGAACTGGAAGTCGACGGCGGCGGCGGGGGGCGGGGTGATTCGCGATCTCGGCCCGCACATCATCGACTTGATGCACCACCTGATCGGGCGGTTCCGGAGCGTGTGCTGCACGAGCCGGATCTGGGTGCGGGAGCGTCCGAGCCTGGACAGGCCGGGGACGACGATGCCGATCGACGTCGAGGACGCGGCGACGATGCTGCTGCGCGCGAAGGACGGGGCGTTCGGGACGGTCGAGGTGAGCAAGATCGCGACGGGGACGGAGGACGACCTGTGGTTCGAGCTGCATGGGCGCGACGGGGCGATGCGGTTTCGGCTGATGGAGCCGAACTTCCTGGAGGTCTATGACGCGCGGAAACCCGATGGGGACTTCGGCGGCGCCCGGGGGTGGCAGCGGTTGGCGACGGTTCAGCGGTACCCGGGGCCCGGGGGGAAGTTTCCGGGGCCGAAGGCGACGGTCGGGTGGACGCGGGGACACGTTCATTGCCTCTACTCCTTCCTCAAGGCGATCGCTGACGATGCTGAGGCAGCGCCGTCGCTGTCGGAGGGGGTGTACCTGCAGCGGGTTCTGGAGGCGAGTATCGAGTCGGCGGCTTGTGGGGAGTGGGTGGAGATCGAGTGAAGAGGGAAGTAAGAAGAGAGAAGTAAGAAGGGAGAGGGGGTGGGTGGGCGATGTCTCGAAATGTCCCGAAATGTCCCACAATGCACCGAGATGCGCGGGAATGCGTCGGAATGCGGGTCGTTCGAGGTCTGGGGTGATGTTGCATGATGTACCGGAATGCACCGGAATACCCCGTTTTCCAGCGATCTCCGGCATCGTCTGGCCTGGCCGTGACACGTCGAGGGGGGTGGGCAATGTCTCGAAATGTCCCGGAATGTCCCACAATGCACCGAGATGCGCGGGAATGCGCCGGAATGCGGGGCGTTGGGGTTTGGCGGTGTCGGGTCGGGGGGGATGAGATGGCGGGTTGTTGGATTTGGTTTGGTGGGCATGGGATCCTCCGATCGAGGTTGGTGGCGAGGCTCCGTGTTGGCCTCCTTCGGGAGAAGGGGGTTGGTGATCCGTGGTGGGATAGGGATCCGCGATCAGGGGCCCGGGGGGTGGGCGCTTTGCGGGGGGAAGTCCAGGTGTGGGCATGACCGCTGAGGGGCTCAGGCGGGCGGGGTGGTTTTCGATTGCTGGGGGGGTGCTGGGCGCGCTGGGGTTGGCGGTGGGGCCCTTGACGCGGGGGATGGAGACGGGCGGGGCGATCGGGATTCAGGGGGGGTATTCGCTGGTCTCGATCGTGGTGGTGGTTTACGTCTATCGCGCGATGAAGCGGATGTTCTCGGAGGTGTATCAGTTCGATCGGGCGAACCGGCTGATCGATGGACTGATCGTGTTGTCGATCGCGATGTATGCGGGGGCGGTAGCTCGTGTGGGGTTGGGGGTGGGGGGACTCGGCGGGTTCCTGGCGGTCTGCCTGTTCGTGTTGGTGGTGGTTGCGGGGATCGCGCATATCGCTCTGGCTCGGACGCTGCTGGGGGTGGGGGACGGCATTGGGGGGTTGCTGAGGCCTTACTGTGTGGTGGAGGTTGTTCGGGCGGTCTGTCTGCTATCGATCG
>JAFGLZ010000111.1 GCA_016927755.1 Phycisphaerae bacterium | reverse complement strand
GGCCAAGATGGCGGCCGACCCGACGACGCAAGAGTGGTGGAAGCACTGCGAGCCTTGCCAGCAGCCGGTGCCAACGGCGAAGGAGGGGGAGTGGTGGGCGGACATGGAGGAAGTGTTTCATACGGACTAGGGGGTGGGGTCTAGGGTCTAGGGGGTAGGGATTGGGGGGGGCGGCGGATGGACGCTAGATTCTTGTTCTGGCTGAACCTTGCGCGAGGATGGCGGGGCGGGGATTCGGTTACTCGAGTTATCTCTTGGTCGGGGGGCGTCGTGAAGTCAGGGGGACGGCTTTTGCTATTCCGTGATCCGCTTATTGGGGATGTCCAGGACGTTGATGTAGCCTCGCAGGGCGCTGAACAGGATGAGCAGTGAGGCTAGGATGCCGATGCCGATGACGTTTCGGCCGATCAGGTCCATATTGATCTGCTCGCTCCGCGCGTAGGCCTCCTGGAGCATGTAGGCGACCTTGCCGGGGGCCTCGAGGTCTTTGTCGGTGACGAGCGGACGGGCCACCAGCTTGGCGTAGGCCTCGCGGCTCTTGGCGAGCATATCCAGGAGCTGATGGATGGGGACGTCCGGCGCCTCCTCGGTGATCCGGAAGTTGGCGACCCAGACCGGCAGGCCCGTCACGTAATCGGCGACGGGCTTGGGCTGCGTCTTGGCCTTCTCGGCGAGCTCGGTCAGTGGGATCGACCAGGGGTCGTCGGCCTCGTCCTCGACCAGCGCGGCGAGGGTACCGACGCGGCCGTGCTCGAGGTGGATCATGACGGTGGGGCGGAAGAAGTCCCTGATGTCCTTGGGGCTCTTCTCGACCCGTTGGAGCAGCGCGGCTAGGGGGATTTGCGCGCCCTGCTTGGCCAGATCCTCGACGAGCTGCTTGGCCGGTCCGCCCTCGACGGCGGCGACCAGCTCTTCGAGCTCGGACAGGGGGATCGTGATCTTGGCCTCGTCGAGCTTGGCGGCGATCTGGGCGATGACGAAGGTCTGCACGGCGTCGACGGGGGGCTTGCCCTCGGCGGGCATGAGGCTGGCCAGGAGCTCGTTGAGTCGGACGCGGGTTCGATCCTTGGTGAGGTCGAGGATGACGGTTTCCATCTTGGTCATCATGTCGGGCAGGACGTCGAGGGTATCCCTGGCGATGACGGCGGCGTTGGGATCGGCCTTTTGGATCGCCGGGGGCAGGTCGCCGCGATGGTTGGGGTCCCAGGCAGCGAGCTCACCGACGGTCGTGATCGGCTTGGCCTCGACGCGCGGGGCGAGGGTCAGCAGGCACGCCGCCGCGATCAAGAGACTCATTACCGGCTGAAGCGCTCGAGCGTACATCAAGCGAGTCTCCTCTTCCTGAACCAGACTCCCCATGCCATGATCACGACGAACACGACGCCGGCGACGGCGACCGCGGCGATTCGGGTGCCCGTAGCGTCGTACTTCCCGCAGAAGCCCAGCACGAGGATGAACAGGATGACGGCGATGCTGCAGGCGAAGAAGACCATGCGTTTGAGGGGGTGCTTCTCGCGTTTGCGATCGAGGAACGGCAGGATAACGAGCAGCGCGGCGGCCCCGCCCTGCGCCATGACGCCGAGCATCTTGCCGTACTCGCCGAAGATGTCGCTCGGGAAGAGCTTGAGCCCCTGATACATGGGCAGGAAGTACCATTCCGGCTTGATGTGGGCGGGGGTGTTCATGGGGTCGGCGGGCTGCTCGGGCAGCATAAAGATCCCCGGCAGCCAGAAGACGACCACGGCGAAGAGGATCATCACGCCGACCACGACGATCGCGTGGTGAACGACGTCGTGTGGGAAGAACGGCTCGACGCCCCACTTCCAGTTGTCCTTGGTGTACCGCACGGCGGCAGACCTCCTCAGTGACCAGGCGGCGCGAGCGTCTACAGGGGCTCGTTGATGCCGGTCTTTCGAATCATCATGAAGTGCGCGATCAGGAACAGGACCATGACGGCCGGCAAGATCCACACATGAATGGCGAAGAATCGCCCCAGCGTATCGCCGGTGATCTCGGCCCCGCCGCGCATGAACTCGACGACATAGCTGCCGACCCAGGGGATCGCGCCGGGCGACTCGGTCGCCACGGCCGAGGCCCAATAGGACAACTGCGACCACGGCAGCAGATACCCGGACAGGTTCATGGCCATGAGCATGAAGAGCAGAAACACCCCGCTGACCCAGTGCAGCTCGCGCGGCGCCTTGTACGCGCCGGTGAACAGCACGCGGAGCAGGTGGATGAGCACGCAGATGAGCATGAAGTTGCTGCCGATGCCGTGGACGCGTCTGACGAGCCAACCCATGGGCTCTTCCGAGGTGATCTTGTGCACGCTGGCGAATGCGCCGATCGTCTGCTGGACGCCTTCGACCTCGAAGGTGGTGTCGGCGTGGGGCACGTAGTAGACGAGCAGGAACATGCCGCTGAGGATCTGTATGAGGAAGAAGACCAGCGCCATGCCACCGAAGCATCCGGTGTAGTCGTACCAGGCCCGGTGCTTGGGGCTGTTCTTGGTAAGGACCTCGTGCTCGGTGAGGGAGACGACCCCGGTTCGCTCCTCGACCCACCCGAGCCAGCCCGTCAGTTTGGTTTCCGGCTTGTCGGCCATTGCTACGATCCTATGATCAGGTCTTCTCCGTCCCGCGCCACGTCGACGGCGAGCAGGGGCGACGGGGGCGGCCCGGCGATATTCTTTCCGTTGCGATCGAAGAAGCCGTTGTGACAGGCACAGAAGAACTTCTTGGTCGCCGGCTGCCATCGGACGAGACAGTTGAGGTGGGTGCAGGCGCCGTTGAAGGCCTTGAACTCGCCTTCGTCGCGGATCACGAGCACGACGGAGTCGCCGTACTTGACCTTGACGCACTCGCCCTCCTTGGGCTGCTGGTCCGTGACCAGCCTCACGGGTCGGGCCACGCGGAACTTGCCCCACGGGGCCAGGTAACGGAACAACACATAGACGAACTGCAGCCCGAAGAGGGCACCGATCGCGATGGAGGCGGTGGCCATGAAGCCTCGGCGCGAGGTAAGCTGCGGATTCTCGGCGGCGTTTTCGGGCGTTTCCGTTGGGATCTGGACCATAACGTTTACCTCATCGGCCCGCCGGCTTGCTGGCCGGTCGGCTCGTCGACGATTGAGCGAGGGGGGCAACCGACTTCACGCCGACGTAGCCGTGACATCGGTTGCAGTACTTGTCGACGTCATGGCACTTCTGACACTCCACGGTGTTGAAGTCCCCGCGCAACTGCGCGAGGGGATGATGCAGGCGCCACCAGTCGCCCGGCAGGTTGGCGGGCTTGTGGTACGGCGGCGTGACGAGCGTGGTCGGCTTCTCGAGTGCCAGGGGATGGGTCTGTTTGAGCTCCTGACTGGGCACGGCGCGGGAGTCCTCGAGATCGCTCCCCCGGACAATGGCACGCCTGGCCCCGAAGAGGGCGAAGACGGCAATGACGACCACGAGTGCAATCACCGTTCGGTTCATGGGTTCAATCA
The DNA here is from genome assembly GCA_016927755.1 of Phycisphaerae bacterium. Classification (GTDB taxonomy): domain Bacteria; phylum Planctomycetota; class Phycisphaerae; order UBA1845; family JAFGLZ01; genus JAFGLZ01. The sequence continues at coordinate 167,410 of JAFGLZ010000111.1, read as the reverse complement.
GCCTATCCTACGACACGACGATACTCTATCCGTTTCCACCACCGAGGGGCCTGCCGCCCACGCCGCCCGTGTTGCCGGTGCTCTCGTAGACGTTGGGGCCGGGGTCCCATGGATTGACGTAACGACGATTCTTGATGTCGTACTTCGCGGCTCTCGAGGGGCTGAACGTCGCGGCCCCGAAGTGCATCAGCTTGCTCATCGGGAAATAGACGAGCAGGATGAGCACGAGAGCGAAGTGCACCGTGAACATGAGCGATGGGAGGTTGTCCAGGGCCGGGATGGTCAGCGTCGTCAGGCAATAGGCGAAGTTCTTGACCTTGATGAGGTCGACCCGGACGTAGTCCTTCATCAGGATGCCGGAGCACGTGATGGCCAGCAGCAGGAACAATGCGACGTAGTCGCTGAGCAGCGAGATGTAGATCTGCTTGGGGTGGTACAGCCGCCTCATCAGGAGCAAGAGCAGGCAGATTGGCATGACGTAGCCGCCGTAGACCCCCAACGGCTCGATGGCCACGATCCAGCCCCAGACGGGATAGACGAAGTACCGCAGATGGCGGAGCAGGATGAACACGAGCGACCAATGGAACAGCATGCTGAGGGCCCAGACGTACTTACTGTCCCTGATGAGGCTGCGATGGAGTAGGACCTCTCCGAGGACGCGGAGGATGACGCCTCCCGTGGTGGTCGGAGCGGGGGTCGTCGGGATGGACAGGGGCACCGGGGTGGTAACCCACGCGGTGATCCTGTAGGCCACGCCGGCGAAGAAGGCCGCGACGGCGACCCACGTGACCCCGGCCCACAAGAAGGGCTCGGTGGCGGGCCTGACGAGGGCGGCGGCCCCGAGGAGGGCAACTACCGCGCCTGCCACGGTCAACACCACGGACGGCGTTCGGGGCCGGCCTGATCGGGCGGCGCCGAGGATACAGCCCAGCCCGACGACAAGCGCCAGACCGCCCAGGATGAGTAACACTAGCGTTCCCATACCCAAGGTCTCTTCGTTATCCAGCCCTCTTTGCGCCCCGAATGACCGCGGCGCGGGAGGTGGCGCGGTAGCCTTCGGCGGGCGTGCACAGCGCTCGCCTTTGGGGAAGGCCCGCCGCCGCTACCCGGTTCCCGGGACCGGGCTCGAGGCCCGGTCCGTCAACGCATGAGCGCGAGCAACGACTAGACGCAACCGGTCGGCTTGGGCAGGCCCGCGAGCTTGCAGGCACCCTTGGCCGGACCGGAGGGGAAGAGCTCGTAGACGCGCTTCAGGTTGCAGCCGCTCTCCTTGCAGAGCTTTCGGATCATGGGCGCGACGCCGAACTCCGTGTAGTACTTCCGGATGTATCGGATGACCGCCCAATGCTCGTCCGTCAGCTCCTCGACGCCTTCCGTCGGGGCGAAGTCCTTGCAGACCTCCTCGTCCCAGAGCTCCGGATTCTGGAGGAATCCGTCCTCGTCCACCTCAAAACTCTTGCCGGCTAGTTGGATTGTCTCTGCCATGGTTGTCCATTCCTATGAGATAAACAGGTCCCAAACGTTTCCGCGTATTCGATTCGATCCCCGAGGCACCCACCCTCATTACGGCCGCGGATGAGATTATCGTGAGACCGCTTACGACCCTTTCGCAAGTTCCCAATTGCCGACCGGAGCGTCGGCGAACCACCCCGTCGGCGAACCGCCTTATCCGACCGTTTTGCCCTGCAGCCCCGTCGAGACGGAGCGATCGGGAACGGCTTGCCGGGCGGCGCGATACGAGGCCGCCTGTCGGATCATCGACGGGGCCCACTGTCGCGCGCCGACTGCATGCACGTGACAGAAGCAGGCCCAGACGTTCTTGTACGTCAGCCCGTCGCGTCGGCCGTCGAATCCGTAGCCGCGCTCGACGGCGAGGACCGAACGGGATCGGGATCCGTCGTCTGCCCGGCCCTCGGACAGCTTACAGTATCGAAACTCGTGCCCCCGCAGCTCGGCGCCGGTCTCGAACCAGGGGTTGGTCTTGTCGACTCGAACAACCTCGTATCCGTGACCTTGCGGTCGGCGATCGACCGTGAACCGGCCGGGGAAGACGCCGACCATCGGGAAGGCCCGACCGCCGACGTAGATCGACTCGCTGAGATAGATGAGCCCGCCGCACTCGGCATAGACTGGCAGGCCGTCCTCGACGGCGGCCCGGAGCGATCGACGGAATGTCTCGTTTCCCGCCAGGAGCGAGGCGTGGGTCTCGGGAAATCCGCCGCCGATGTAGAGGGCGTCCACATGGGCGAGGCGCCGGTCGTGGATCGCGCTGACAGTGACGAGTCGAGCGCCCATCCGCTCCAAAGCGCGGAGGTTCTCGGGATAGTAGAAGTGGAAGGCCGAATCGCGAACCACGCCGACACGGAGGCCCGCGCCGTCGACGACGGGCATGTCCTCGGGACGAAGGGTCGGCGATTCGAGCGGCGGGGCTTGCCGGGCCACGTCGCGCAGGGCCGTCATGTCGACGTTCTCGCTGACCGCTTTCGTGACCGCGTCGAGGAGGCCCATCCCGTCGGCGTGCTCGGCCGGGGGGAGGAGGCCCAGGTGACGTTCGGTCAGGACGAGGTCGGCCATTCTTGGCACGGCGCCGAGAACCTTGACATCACAGTCTTGCTCGACCGCCCGGCGGATCACGGATTCCTGGCGGCGGCTGGCGACTTGGTTGAGGATGACCCCCGCGAGGCGGACTTGGGGGTCCAATGCGCGGCAGCCCAGGACCATTGCCGCGACGGTTCGCGTGGCCTTGGTGCAGTCGGCCACGAGGACGACGGGTGCGTCCAGGAGCTTGGCGAGTTCGGCGGTGCTGTAGGTGCCGGTGGCATCCATGCCGTCGTAGAGGCCTCGATTCCCCTCGACGAGGGAGAGGTCGGCCTGTCGGGCGTGTTCGATGAAGCTGCTCCGGACGTCGTCCGGCGCCATGAGGAATGCGTCGAGGTTGTGGCACTCGTGCCCGGCGGCGAGGCGTAGCCATGCCGGATCGATGTAGTCCGGGCCTTTTTTGAAGGGCGCGATTCGCAGACCCCGAGCCCGCAGGCCTCCGATCAGGCCCAAGGTGACGACGGTCTTGCCTGAACCCCCGCGTAAGCCGCTCAGGACCAACCGCGGGGAGGGCCTACCAGACATCCACCACGCCCCTCATTCAGAACGCCGCGCGGCCGGCGCGGCGACGGAACACTCATACCCCGACGGCCTCGGGCGAAGGAGCCGGGGAGGTCCGTACGGCCCGACGCCTGATCCCGCGGGACCAAGCTTCGAGCCGTACGGTCCGGTCAAAGACCGCCTCCCCGCGCTGGAACCTACCACTTGAACTGGGTCGAGGTCCGGAACGTATCGACGGCCAGGGTGTAGTCGTCGATATGCTTGTCCGTGAACTCGATGCCCATCATGCTGAACCACTTTTCCCAGCCGATCCGCTCGATCCACTCGCCCATTCGCTCATGCTTACGGGCGTTGGCGGCGTAGAGGTCGATCATCTTGACGATCATCTCGACCGTTTCGGGCCACCGCGGCGGGTTGTTGGGCAGATACGGCACGGCCAATCTCGAGAACTTCGGCATGGAGCGGGCGTTGGAGACCTTTCCGCCCACCCACAAGCTGATGCCGTCGCCGTCGGGGTCCATCATCGGCATGGCGGGACACATGGTGTAGCAGTTCCCGCAGTACATGCACTTCTCTTCGTTGACGATGACGGAGTTCTTCGCCTTGTCCGGTCGGATGGCACCGGTCGGGCAAGAGCCGATCGTTGACGGCACCTCGCAGATCTTTCCGAGCCGCTCGTGATCGACCACCGGGGGCAGTCGGTGAATGCCCAGGATGGCGATGTCGGAGCAGTGCACGGCGCCGCACATGTTGAGGCAGCAGGCCAGCGCGATGCGGACCTGGGCCGGCAAATCCATCTTGCAGAAGTGATCGAAGACGGCGTCCATCACCGACTTGACCACGCCGGAGGCATCCGTCGCCGGCGTATGGCAGTGGATCCACCCCTGGGTGTGGACGATACTCGTGACCGAGGGGCCCGTGCCGCCGACGGGGTAGCCGCGCGCCTTGAGGTCCGCGATCAGCGGATCGACCTTGCTGGCGTCATCAAGCAGGAACTCGACGTTGTGCCTGCTGGTGAAGCGGAGGTAGCCGCCGCAATACTTCTCGGCGAAGTCGGCGACTTCGCGGATGTAGTCGGTGCTGACCAATCGGCCGGAGCCCATTCGAACGGTGTAGAGCTTGTCGCCCGACTCGGCGGTGTGGACGAGAACGCCCGGCTTGGGGATCTCGTGGTACTTCCACTTGCCGTAGTTCTTCTGGATGATGGGCGGCAGCATCTTCTTATAGTCAGGCGGACCAATATCGGTCTCGGCGTAGTACTCTTCCGGTTTCGTACTCATGATTACACCTCCTTCTTTCCGTTGCCGCCCCGGGGCACTTCTTCCGGCCACCAGAAGACGTACGGATTCGCCCGCGGTTCCTTGATCATCTGCGGCACCGGCTGCAGGCCCATTTCCTTGAGGAAGACGCGAAGCCCGACGCGCTTGATGAACTCTCCGATTCGCTCACGGAAGCGGGCGTTCTCGTCCCACCAGTCCTGGATCTTTCGGATCAGCTCCTTGAGATCGTCGTAGGGGGCTTTGGGCTTATAGAACGGGATGATCACGGACGACATCATGGCGCCTTCGAGGATGGGCGCCTTGCCGCCGATGAGGATGGTCGCGCCGCGATCCTTCCCGGGGGCCAGCGCCTTGGGCATGACGTTGATACAGTGCATGCACCGGGTGCAGTTGGCGTTGTCGATGGAGATCTTCTTGGCGTCGGCGTCGTAGCTCATGCACGCCGTCGGGCACATGTCGATGACCTCGGACTGGATGTCGACCTTTCCCTTGTCGGCGTATTCCTTGACGGCGGCGGCGTCGATCTGGATGTCGTCCCGCCACGTCCCGATGAAGGACAGGTCGGACCGCGCGATGGCGGCGACGCAGTCGTTCGGGCAGCCGGAGAACTTGAACTTGAACTTGTAGGGCCACGGGGGACGGTGCAGCTCGTCCTGGAAGTCCATGGTCAGATCGTAGCACATGGCCATGGTGTCGAAGCAGGCCCACTCGCACCGAGCCATCCCACAGCAGCAACTCGGGGTACGGAGCGCCGAACCGGACCCGCCCAGATCGAATCCGTTATCGGAGAGATCGTTGAAGGTGGGCTGGAGCTGATCGGTGGTCGTACCGAGGAGGATGATGTCGCCGGTGGAGCCGTGCATGTTGGTCAGGCCGCTGCCGCGCTTGTCCCAGATGTCGCAGATCGTGCGCAACGCCTTGCTCGTGTAGAACCATCCGCTGGGGTGGTTGACGCGAAGCGTGTGGAAGTCGCGGACGCCTGGGTACTCCTCGGGTCTCTGGCTGTACCGACCGATGACGCCGCCGCCGTAGCTCCTGACGCCGACGATACCGCCGTGCTTCCAGAGGCCGAGCTTCTCCCTGTACGACGCTTCGAGCTGCCGGAGCAGATCGCGCGCCGCGGGCTTCTTCGCCGCGGCCTTCTTTATCTCTTTGACAAAGCTAGGCCACGGCCCCTTCTCAAGTTCATCGAGCAAGGGGGTTTCCGACTCTGGCATGGGAATTACCTCGAAAGTGGGACACGGAACGTTCACATTCTCGTACCACAATGTGGTACGCCACGGAATTCTTCTTTCTAGCAGGAAGCTAGTACCCTGTCAACCTGCTTTCGTTTCAATCACGGCGTCTGGTCGTCGCGTCGCTCGGGGGCGAAATCACAAGCGGGAAACGGCCCTCATTCCTTCATTTTGAAGGGGTCTCGTTTCGATTCTCGAGGCCCTCTCGGAGAGGCACATCGCCATGGTTCGGCCTTTCCAGCTTGATTTTCCCGGGGGCTTCAACTAGGCTCCGGGACTTGGCTCAACATCCATCATCCAGAGATCTTCAGGAGACGATCCAATGTCCGACGAGCTCAAGAAGCAAATCGTCGATTTCATCACCGAGCGTACCGCCAAGGGCAAAGGCCTCAACACGATGCGAGACATCGCCAAGACCATGTCGGACGCGAGCCGCAAGGATATCCGCGACGCCATCTCGAACATGATCGACAACAACGAGCTCAAGTACTGGTCCAGCGGGAGCACCACGTACATCACTCTGCCCAACTTCTCGCCCGGCTCCGGCGAGACCGCCGAAGAATAGAAGCGGACGTCTTTCGGTTCGATGGTCACGCTCCCTATCGGGCCGGCACCGGCCGGCCCGCGGTGTCGGCGGTTCGCCTCATTCGAAAACGGCTCTGAGCACCTTGCACTGCGTGCAGCATTCGAACTTGGCTCTCCAGTCGTCCTGCTTTCGGCCACCGCACATGGTGGCCCCGAACATCCAACACAGGTCGCCCCGTTTGGTCTTGTAGACGACGCACTCGTTGCGTCGCTCCTTGGGGCAGTTGGTCATCTTCCAGCACTCGATCTTGCCCTTCTTCTCGGCGAGCTTGAAGCAGCCGAGATAGAGGAGCGCGAGGCGTTCGACGTTGACGGGCGTCTTGCGCCATCGTTGCTCATAGCTCTCGATCGTCTTCTTGCTGACGCCGAGGAACTCGGCCATCTCCTTCTGCGTGAACCCGAGGGCCTTGCGAACGACCTTGCACAGGAATCGAGTCCCGGGGTGCAGGCCGACGGCGGAGACGGGCTTCTTCTTGACGGCTCGACACGGGGCGGTGGGGCTCGAGGTCCCTCGCCCCGCGGCGCTGCGAGCGCGAGACGTTTTTGGCTTCGGCGTCTTCCGGGCGGCGCACTTCCTCGTGGCCATGGGTAACCCCCCTCGCGATTCGCTAAGGCCTTGTCCGTCGCTCAAAGGCATGTTTCCAGCTTGCGTTGAAGAGCGACGATCTGCTCCTCCTCGGCCCGCTTGGGCTTGGCCTTGTCGATCCCGAGGTCGGTGACGCAGACGTACCGGAAGTCTTCGATCCCGCAGCGCTTCATCACCTGTTTTCCGCAGGCCTTGTCGCACCCGTCGACCAGGAGCACGACATCGGCCGCTCTCGTCTTGTCGATGAATTCATCGAGTTGGCCGCCCAGGCCGTTGAGGCAGTACATTTCGCCTCGCCCGTCGAACATCAGGCGACGGCAGGCCTCATCGGCGACCTCTCCCACATTCGCCGCCCCCGAGCAACTGAAGATCAGCACCTTTCGCTCGGATGGCGCGGGGCTCTCGGATCCCATATTGTCGACCTCCCTGTTTGGGCCGCGGCGAGACTAGATCATGGCGCGAACGAGATTGTCGATCACGCCGGTGACCTCGACGGGCACTTTGTGATACGAGAGCATCACGGGCAAGCCCGCCTTGCAGATGGCGCACGGGGTAGCCATGAATTCGACTTGGTGCTTCTTGTGGACGTACATGCACGCGTCGGCCCTCGGCTTGCCGCCTGCGTACCGGAGCGGCATGATCTCGTCGGTCAGGAGCCCTCCGCCGCTTCCGCAGCAGAACGTGTACTCCTTGATCGTGTTCCGCGGCATCTCGTGGAACCGGTTGCAGCAGTAGTTCATGAGGACCCGCGGCTCCTCGATGAGCTGTCCGGCGCGGGCCGGGTTACACGGGTCGTGATAAGTGATGCTCCGATCGTCGTTGATGGACTTATCGACCTTGAGGGCCTTGAGGCGTTTTGCGTTATCCTCGAGAAGCCACTGGAACAGGTGGATCGGATACTGGTAGTTGGGATCGAGGAAGTCCATCGGGCCGCTGAGCGTGTTGGTGTAGATACCGCCGCGCCAGGCGTGTCCGCACTCCCCCCACATGAGGATCTTGACCTTGAGGTCTCGGGCGGCCTGTACCATTCTCTGGTTGACTTTCTTCATATTCTTGTAGTTGAAGAAGAGCCCGAAGTTTCCGCCTTCGTCGGCGTAGGTGCTGGTGGTCCAGCTCACGCCGAGGGCCTTGAAGATGAGGCCGTAGGCCTCCATGGTTTTGTCGTTGGCGAAGTTGTCGGCCGAGGGAGGCACGAGGAGGACTTCCGCTCCGACCCGATCGACGGGGTACTCGACCTTCTCGCCGTGGGCGTCGGCGACATCGTCCTCGAAGAACTCGCAGTTGTTCTTCCAGGCGGGTCCGGGGATGCCCAGATTGTTGCCGGTCTCGTAGACCTTGGCGACGACCTCGGTGACGTATTTGGTGCCGACGCCGATTTCGGCCATGATTTCTCGGGCGGCCATGGTGATCTCGGCGGTGTCGATGCCATACGGGCAGAACACGCTGCATCGCCGGCACTCGCTGCACTGGTAGAAGTAGGTCTTCCACTTTGCGAGCATTTCCTCGTCGAAGTCGGCGGCGTCGGCCTTGTCGCCGAGCAGCTTTCCCGGGAGGGTGAAGTATCGCCGGTAGACCTTTCGGAGGAGTTCCGCGCGTGCAACGGGCATGTTGTTGGGGTCGCCGGTCCCGATGAAGTAGTGGCAGGCGTCCTTGCACGCGCCGCACCGGACGCAGGTGTCCATGAAGACTCGCAGGCCGCGGTATTTGTCGAGTAGCTCGGCGAATTTGGCGATGCCCTTCTCCTGCCAGTTCTCCACGAGCTGGGTCGGCTGATCGATCGCGGCCATGTCCTTGACCTTGGCCGGGATGTGATGCTGGTCTGCCGAGGCGTTTTCGGTCAGTTCCGCCATGGGGATCTTGTATGCCATCTTCACGCTCTCCTACGGCTCTTTCGCGGACGCGCGGGTCCGGGTTACGATTCGGACTTCCTCGACGAGCGCCCCAAGGGGGGCGATTCGCCGAATGGCTCAGCCTTCGATCTCGTCTCCGGCGCAGGACCAGAGGTGCATGCCGCCTTCGACGAATCGGGTTTGGGTCAGGCCGGCGTCCCGCAAGATGACGCTGGCCTCATAGGCGCGAACGGCCCTCGGGCACAAGCAGAAGACCGGCTTGTCCACGGGAAGCTCAGTGACTCGCTTGCGGAGTTCGCTCAACGGGATGCTGATCGCGTCACCATTGCCGATCGGGTGCTTCTCGACCTCCCGGCGCTCGCGGACATCCAGAACCACCACCGGCTCGCCCCGATCCATTATAGCCCTCAGGTCCGCCGGGGAGATCGACCTGGCGATGCCAGCCTGCTTGTTCCGAGCGACGTTGGCGGCGGTTGCGAGGGCGTCGATGGCGGTCGAAAACGGCGGCGCATAGGCCAGGTCGAGGTTGGCCACGTCTCGTAGCGTAGCGCCAAAGGTGATCGCCGTGGCGAGCACGTCGGCGCGTTTCGCGACGTCTCCGCGGCCGACGAATTGCCCGCCCAGGAGCTTACCCGTCTTGGCGTCGGCAACGAGCTTGGGCACGAACGACTTGGCCCCGGGATAGTAGTGGGCGTGGTCTTGGGACGGAGCGATACAAGCAATGACGTCGTAGCCTTCCTTGCGGGCGGCGGTTTCGGTCAGGCCGGTACCGGCGACGTTGATGCCCAGGACCTTGAGGATGCCGGTTCCGACGACGCCAGGGAAGACCTCGTCGCCGCCGGTGAGGTTGTCTCCGATGACGCGGCCATGACGGTTGGCCGTGGAGCCGAGCGGGGCGAAGACCTTCTTACCCGTCAGGCGGTGGAGGCATTCGGCGCAGTCGCCACCGGCGTAGACGTCCGGGTCACTCGTTCGGCAGTGGTCGTCGACGGCGATAGCGCCGGTAGCGCCGATTTCGAGGCCGGCGGCCTTGGCGAGCCCGACGTTGGGGCGGACGCCGACGGCCATCAGAACCATGTCACATTCGATCTCGCCCTTGTCGGTGACGACCTTGGTCACGACGCCGTCAGCGCCTTCGAGTCGCAGGACCTTCTCGCCGGTTCGGATGGCGGCGGCGTCCTTGGGCAGTAGGCTTGCGAGCAGGCAGGCCATGTCGGCGTCGAGGGTGGTGGGCAGCATCTGATCGGCAAGCTCGACGATGGTGACGTCGACGGCCTGGCCGAAGAGGGCCTCGGCGGTTTCGAGTCCGGTGCGTCCCGCGCCGATGATGACGGCGTGGTCGACCTCGCCGCCCTCGACGAGCTCTCGCATTCGGACGGCATCGGGGGGGACGTGGAGGCTCAGGACGCGATCGAGGTCGAGGCCTTGGATCGGGGGGGACCAGGCCTCCGCGCCGGTGGCGACGACCAGCTTGTCGTAAGGGATATCTTCCTCGCGATCGTCTTCGAGATTGCGGACTCTAACGGTCTTGGCCTGGCGGTCGATGGACAGGGCCTCGGTTCGGAGCTTGAGGTCGACGGCCTTGACGGCGCTGAAGTATGCGGCGTCGCGGACGGCGCCGTAGGTGGTCGTCATGAGCCCGTTCAGCTCGGGGACGGTTCCGCCGACGAAGTAGGGCAGTCCGCAGCCGGCGTAGGAGACGTACGGACCTCGTTCTATGATGGTGATCTTGGCGTTTGGGTCGCGACGTCCCGCGCGCGCGGCGGCCTTGGGTCCACAGGCGACTCCACCGATGACGACGATTCTCGATCCGCTGTCGGTACTCATGCTATCGTATCCATAGCGCCGAAGCCGGTTGCCTCGACTGCTCAGGCGGCAGCCTCGCCGCTGGTCGCGGCGGGCTGCACCGTCGCGGCGGGCTGGTCGGCGACCATTTCGTAGCGGCCGATGTACTTGGCGTGGATGATCGCCACGAACCGATACGCCAGGTGCGCGAATTTGGAGAACGGCAGATAGGCGATCAGGAACCACACCAGGACGAGGTGCAGGAAGTAGACGAAGCAGGCCAACCCGATGACGCTGGTCGACTCGGACGCCTGTCCGGCGAGCCGGATCAACTGGGTCAGGATGCCGGTGACGGCCAGGCCGATCATCACGCCCAGGAACAGCCAGTCCTGGTAGTTGCTCTTTCCGGCCTTGGCCGCGTCGGTGGCACGGGTTTTTATCAGCATGCACAGGCCCACGAAGAAGGCGATGGCGCCGACGTTGCCGAGGATCTTCACGGGATGGTAGAGGGGCATCGGCAAGTGAATCAGATGGGTGTAGTAGCCCAGGAAGACGATTGTCGTGGTGGCCAGCAGGGCGAGGAAGCCGTAGAAGGTGAGCATGTGGGCGAGGTATCGTCCCTTGGCCTGGTCACACTCGTTGAAGCGGCTGTGCGAGAGGATCTCGGTGATGGCCATGATCACGGCCGAGACGATGCCGCGAACGGGTTTCGTTTCGGCGCTGATGTCGCGCCAGAACCGGAGCAGGCCGGTGACCAGAAGGACGACCGCCACGATGGCAGTGGCAACGAAGATCGGGTCGAGCAGTTTCGTCGTCGGGAAGAAGTAGGCGAACGCGAACTTGTGGTCCGTCGCGACCTCCTTGCCGTCGACGGTGGCTACGGTCTGGAACGCGAACGGCTGACCATTGTCCATCGTCAGGTCGAAGCCGGTCTTGGCGGCCAGGGCGATCAGCAGGATCACGACGGGGACGGCCAGGAGGAGCGGCAGGGCCTTGGCGGTGGCCAGGGCCTTGCCGAGGAAGCTGGGTAGGGCGTAGTGCTGGTAGGCGTAGCTTCGGGCCACGGCCAGGACGTCGCCGGGATTGCCGCCTCGGGGACACATGATCGAGCAGTCATTGCACTGATGGCACAGCCAGATGTCGGGGTCCTTGACGAGCTTGTCCTTGAGGCCCCAGACCGCCCAGACCATCTCCTTTCGGGGGAAAGGATCCTTGTCGGGCGAGATCGGGCACGTCCCCGAACAGGTGGCGCACTGGAAGCACTGTTTGAAGCTCTCGCCGCCCAGTTTTGCCATGTCCTCGATGAATTCGAGATCGGGATCGACTTTCAATGATTCTGCCATCGCTCACTTATCCTCTTGGCTTCGGACTTCAGGCTTCAGGCCTCGGGGGACGGCTCGATTCCAAAAGCCCTGGATCCGTCACCTCTGCTCTAGAACCCCTTGAACGGGTTCATGCCGATACCTGTAATCTCCTCGGCGAAGTCATTGATGATCTGGACGACCTTGTCCACGTCGGAGATCTGGATCTCGTGTAGTTGGACCCTCTCGTTCTCCAGGGCCATCTGCTGGAGCTTCTCGCGGATGTTGTCGCCGCGATAGTCGGCCAGCTCGCTGCCCTTGATGAAGTGGCACTGGTAGTCGTCGCCGAACTTGCACCCCAACAGCAGGATGCCGTCGTAGCCCTTGCTGAGCGCCTCGCTGACCCACACCGGGTTCATGGAGCCCAAGCAGCGGACCGGAATGACGCGAATGAAGGGGCTGTACCTCAGGCGGCGCTGCCCGGCGAGATCGAGTGCCGGGTAGGCGTCGTTCTCGCAGGCGAAGACCAGGAAGCGCGGCTTCTCCTCGAATTCCTCGGGCACCTCGATCGCCTTGATCACGTTGGCGATCTGGTCGACGGAGAAGTTCTTGAAGCTGATGATTCGCTCGGGGCAGCTTCCCAGGCAGATGCCGCAGCGGCGGCAGCGGGTCGGGTTGGGCTGCGGCGTGCCCTTGACGTCCTCGTTAAGCGCTCCGAACGGGCATTCCTCGGTGCATCGCTTGCACTGGGTGCAGCGCTGGAGGAAGAAGTCCGGGAAGCTGATGTCGCCTGCTCGCGGGTGGGGCGCTTCGCCCCGACTGAGCATCTCGACGACCTGGATCGCCTTCATGGCGGCGCCGGTGGCGTCCTCGACGGCCTGGACGCCGTCGGTCGGCGTCCGGCAGGCGCCCGTGGGATAGATCGCCGTTCGCCGCGACTCGTAGGGGAAGCAGATGAAGTGGCTGTCCGGGTAGCCGTACTTGAGCGAGGGCAGGTCGGGGCCCTGGCGGTAGTTCAGGTTCAGGATCGACGTGCCCTCATGCTCTTTGAGCTTCTCGACCAGCTCGGCGCCGGCTTTGCGCTGGTCCTCGGACTCGCCCTTCTCGGCGCGGACCTTGGCGTCGCGGAGCTGGCGGATCGCCTCGCCGTCGGCCACGATCGGCTTCATTCCGGTGCCGAGGACGACCAGGTCGACCTCGACGGTCAGGGCCTTGGCCAGCATGGTGTCCTTGACGTCGAGGACGAGCTTTCCGCCCGAGGCGGTAACGCTCTCGACCTTGCCCTTGGTCAGGAAGACGCCGGGGTTGGCCTGCACGGCGCGGTAGAAATCCTCGTAGTGGCCGGGGGCTCGAAGGTGATCGTAGAAGATGAAGGCCTTGCGGTCGTCGCCCTGCTCTCGGACGTACAGCGCCTGCTTCAGCGCGGTCAGGTCGACGATGCTCGAGCAATGGCTGAAGACGCCCGGATCGGGCGAGCCTCCGACCTGGACGAAGGCGACGCTCCTAACTTCCTTGCCGTCCGAGGGGCGGGCGATCTTTCCGCCTCGGGCCAGTTCCTCCATCTGGATGTTGGTGATCACGTCGGGGAGCTTCTCGAAGCCGAGGTGATCGATGTGTTTCGGCTTGTCGGGCCGCCAGCCGGTGGCCTGGACGATGGCCCCGGCGGTGAAGGTCGCCAGGCCGTTGCCCTCGGCGCCGGTGGCCTTGAGGGAGACCTCGAACATGCCGGGGGCGCCGTCGATCTTGGCGATCTCGGCGCCGGTGTGGATGGTGACGTTGTCCATCGCCTCGAGTGCCTTGATGCGCTCGGCGACATCGACGGGCTCGGGCTCCTTGAAGGGCGGTTTCGTCGGGACGGACTTGTGGAGCTTGGCCATCCACCCGCCGAGGGCCTGCTCCTTCTCGACCAGGTGGACGTTGTACCCGGCGCGGGCGGCCTCGGTCGCGGCGGTGATGCCGGCGATGCCGCCGCCGACGACCAGGATGTCCTTGTTGATCTGGCCGGCCTGCTCGAAGGGCGCGGGCGGGTTGGCTTTGGTCGCCCGGATGATGCCCATTCGGAGGTAGTCCTCGGCCATCTTCTGGGTGTCTTCCTCGTTGGGGGGCTGACACCAGACGACCTGCTCGCGAAGGTTGACGAACTCGAGGACGCGGTCGGCCTTGAAGTCGTAGAAGGGGTCGTCCGCATAGAACCTCGCGCTCGGACCGGCGATGACGACGTTCTTGAGATCCTCCGCGGCGATCTCGGCCTTGATGGCCTCGAGGTCATCTCCCTCGCAACTGGGGACGGTCTTGACCAGATCGGCCTTGACGTCGATGAACTCGTCGTCCTGTGCGACCTTCTGGAGGGCCTCGATGTCGAGTGCCTCGCCGATTCCGTATCCGGTGCAGATGTAAACGCCAAGCTTGCCTTGCATCGCAGCTCGTGCCTCCTCAGCTCTGCGTGATGTATTGAATGGCCTTGAGCGCCGCGGCCGTTCCTTCCTTGACGGTTCTCGTCACCTCGATGGGGTGGCGCGCCACCCCCGCGGCGAAGATGCCCTTGTCCTCTCCGCCGACGACGAATCCGTAGTCGTCCTGGGGCAGGTCCAGCGGGAGCTTCTCCGTCGCGAGGCTCGGGACCATACCCGTGGCCAGGACGACGAGATCGAAGGCCTCGCCGATCTTCGTGCCGGTGACGGAGTCCTCGACGTCGAGTTTGAGGGCGCCGCCGTCGGCCTCGGTAATCTTGGCGACCTTTCCCTTGACGAAGCGGATCTTCTCGTCGCCGAGCAGCTCGTAGTAGAAGTCCTCGTGTCGCCCGGTCGGGCGGATGTCGATATAGAAGATCGTCACCTTGGCCTCGGGCAGCTTCTCGCGGACGTAACGGGCCTGCTTCATGGAGGCCATGCAGCAGACGCCCGAGCAGTACTGCAGATGGTTCTCGTCGCGGCTGCCGGCACACTGGACGAAGGCGACGTTGGCGGGTTCCTTGCCGTCGCCGGGGCGCTGGATCTTGCCGGCGGTCGGGCCGGCCTCGGACGCGAGCCGCTCCATCATGATGTTGGTGATGACGTTCTTGCACTTGCCGAAGCCGAGGTTCTCGACTTTGCCGGCGTCATAGGGCGCCCAGCCGGTCGCGACGATGATCGCGGCGGCCTTGAGCTCCACGGTCTGGGGCTGCATGTCGAAGTCAATCGCGCCGTCGGGGACGGACGCGGCGAGCTTGGCCTTGTCGTCCTCGCTGAGGGCCTTGCGATCGAGCACCATCTTCGACGGGAACGCCATCGGGTGGGGCCTATAGAGGGCCTTGGTCTTGCCCATGCCGGCGTTGAAGGCGTCGACGCGCTGGCTGGTCAGGGCCTCGGCGGCGGACTCGTCGAGGTCGACCTTTCCCGTGACGTATCGCGGGTTGACCTGGAGCGTGACGGTGTAGTCGCCGGGCGAACCGCTCACCTGCCGGACCTCGGTCAGCGTGTAGACGCTGATGAGGGGGTTCTGGCGGATTCGGCGGTAATTGATCTCCATGCCGCAGGTGGGCGGGCACAGTTTCGGGAAGTACTGATTCATCCGCACGACCCGCCCGCCGAGGAACGGCTCTTTCTCGACGAGGACCACTTTGTAGCCCACCTCGGCGGCCTCGACGGCGGCCGTCATACCCGCGATCCCGCCGCCGATCACCAAGATGGCCTTGTCTGATTTCGGCTTGCTCACTCCGAACTCCTCGCTTGACTGGATCGATCCCGACACGGGGCCGGAATCGCCGGCGCCCGTCCGGGCCAACAGATTACCCTGACTTGCCCTTTTCCTGCTTCTGCTTCAGCGCCGCGTCCCGGCGCGCCGCGATGACGCCGGCCAGGTCCTGCTCTTTCTTCTGGCGGAACTCCTGTTTGATCGGCAGCGTCGGCTCGCGACAGAGGCTGAACCGCAGCCAGTCCATCGCGAATTTCATCAGCTCGACGTCGTCGTCTCGCATGGCCTCGGCGCGATCCGCGGCGATGTCCAGCTTCTCCAGCAGCGTCGACTCGAAGACGAATCGACGGAATCGGTCCACGTCGTAGCAGGTCATGTGGACCATATCCATCTGGGCCAGCGTCAGCTCGACGTCGCCCTGCATTTTTGGATGGGTCGTGAACTTCCTGAAGGGATCGCCCATTTCGTTGTAGACGGCGATTCCCTGATCGGCAAGCCACTCGGCGACGGTCTGCGTCCGCTGCTCCTGGAAGCCCTTGCAGCCCTCTTCCTCGATGAGGAAGAAGAACTCCTCGGCCCCCTGCTCGTAGTCTCCCGGGGACGCCATCCCCAACGGGTACATCCGGCAGGCCCAGGGGCGGTCTTCGTAGATGCCGCATCCGCTTTCGGTGACGAAGGGGCACCGCTTGTCCGTCTCGTCCCGCATTTTCAGCACGACGACGGGCAGGCGCTGTTCCTTCGTGAAGGGGATGATCGTGTACTTGTCGAGAAACTCGTTCGAGGGAATCCCCAGGCGATTCTTCATTCGGATGACGTCATATGGAGTCAGGAAGATGTTGACGTCCGCGCAACACTGGTTGAAGCAGGACACGCCCGGGTGACATCCGAACTGGAAGGCGTCGGTCTGTTTCAGTCGGGGCGCGTCCTTGAGCACGGCCTCTCTGAACTTGTTGGTGGGGTCTTCTGCACTCACGATACAGCCTCACGTGGCCCGCGGGACTCACCTGTCAGTCTTCTATGATTCGGTTCTTGAGCGCTTCGGGGCTCCAGACCGGCAGCGGTCCGGACTCACCCGTCGTCGGGTCGATTCGATGACGATAGCTCGCGTTAACCTGAAACTTCTCCCTCATCCAATCCCACCCCTTGACGTAGTATGGGCATTCGTCGTTGAAGCAGCCCCACTGCCAAGGCGTATCCCAACTCGACTCCGCGGGACACTCCCAACGCTTGAGCGGCTGGCCGCAGTAGGGGCAGCACGGCGGCTCCGACGGGACTTGAGGTTCATCAACCAAGGCGGATTCCCCCGCCGCTACGAGATCGTTCACTGCTACGCATCCTGGCGGCTCGCACGGGTCTCTAACACTTCCAGGGGAAAAAGAACCTATCCCCCAGGCGCACGGGGCGCCTGGAGGATAGGAATCAACACAACGGGATGTAGACAACAACTGAGGGACGTAATGAACTCCCTAGGCCTGGGCCTAGTTCGCATCGCCCCGTCCGCGACGTCGCGGACGTTGCGGCCTACCCACCGAGCAGCTCATGGTCGCCCGGTTGCGGGAAGATCGGGACGATGTCCCGCTTCATCATCTCCCACGCGTCCTTTGCGGGGTCCCATCGGCAGTTGGCGAAGACTTCCCATTCCTTCTTCATGCTCGGGGTATCGCTCCGGAAGTAGTAGCCCGGCCAGCGGGTCTCTTCGCGGAACAGGATGGTCCGAACATGTGCTTCGGCCTGCCACATTCGCTGGACGTTTTCCCAGCAGCGCATGAGCTCGTGGAGGTCCTCGGCGGCCAGTTTCTCGGAGTCCTCTTTCAGGAAGGCCAGCAGATCGAGGGCCTTCTCGAGGTTCCTCTGGCTCGTCGTGAACTGAGCGGTCACGCCGCCGGCGTACTCGTCCATGATCTTCTGAAGCCGGAACATGAACATTTTCGGCTTCATGTACTCGGGGTTGATGTCGGGATCGCTCGATCCGCCCTTGAACTGCTGGAACCGATCCAGCGGAGCGAGGATCTTCTTGCGGAGCCCGTCGACCTGGGCCTTGTCCACGTTGGGCTGGCTCTTGTTGTCGACGATGAACTTGATCGCCGCCTTGGCGGCGATCCGCCCCTCGGCGTGCGAGCCGGACGAGAACTTGTGGCTGCTGGCCCCACTGGCGTCACCCGCACAGAACAGGCCCTGCACGGTAGCCATGTTGCAGTAGCCCCAGAAGTAGCTGCCCTTGCTCTTGTCGTTCTGGATATCCTCGGGACCGCTGACCCAGGCACCACTGGCACCGGAGTGCGAGCCGATGAAGTACGGCTCGGCGGCGGCGATCTCGGAGGGCGCTTCCTCGGGGGCGATGTTGCTCGCCGCCCAGAGGATGGCCTGGGAGATCGTCATGTCGAGGAAGTCCTCCCACGCCTCGGCCTCGAGTTCTTTCAGCTTCTTCTTCTGCTCTTTGGCGTCGGGCGTGTCGGCCGCGATCTTCTGGATGGCCTCTTCGGTCCGCATGTAGATCGGACCCTTGCCATCCATCACGTCGAGCATCATGAGCCAGTTGCGCAGGTTGGCCGGAACGGGCTTGACCTTCCCGTAGGGCACCCACTTGTCCAGCTCGGAGGCGCGGGTCTGCATGTAGGCCTCGTCCAGGGCGTTGGTGGCGCGGGACTTGAACAGCAGGAACCACGCGCCCACGGGGCCGTAGGCGTCCTTGAACCGCACGGGGATGAACCGGACTTCCTGGCAGGTCATCTCGGCGCCTGCCTTGATGGTGAAGTAGGCGCTGGAGCCGCTGTTCCACGGGGGGTACCAGGCGCGGCCGAGGCCTTCACCGGCCGATCTCGGCTTGAAGACGTGCACCGCGCCACCCATGGCCACGAGGACGGCCTTGGCCTTGAAGATGTAGAACTTGTTTTCGCGGACGCTGAAGCCGACGGCTCCGGCGATCCGGTCGCCGTCCATGAGGGGCTCGACGATGAAGACGCGCTCGATGATGTTGTCGACGCCGAGGGCGTTCTTTGCGGCCTCGGCCACGATGACCTTGTAGCTCTCGCCGTTGATCATGAGCTGCCAACGACCCTCGTGCACGTAGGCGCCTTGCGCATCCTTCCAGATGGGCAGGCCCCACTTCTCGAACAGGTGCACGGAGCTATCGACGTGCCGGGCGATGTTGGCGACCAGGTCTTCGCGGGTCACGCCCATGAGGTCGTTTCGGACGTACTCGACGTAGTCCTTGAGCGTGTTCTGGCCGTCCTTGAGGCCGACGTACTGGTTGATGGCCGACAGACCCATGGCGACCGCGCCGCTGCGGTCCATGGCGGCCTTATCGACCAACGTGACTTTCAGGCCGTTCTGTTTGGCCCAGTAGGCTGCCTCGACCGCTGCGCCGCAGGCCGCCATACCGCCACCACAGATCAGCAGATCAGTGGTAACTTCTACTGTCTCGAAATCTGGCATTGGTATTCACCTTCCCATGTATCAATGGGTACTTTCGGAACGCTGGCTACGGTTACAGAGTCGCCACCTTGTCCATGCCCGTCGAGGCCGGCTCGGTATACAGGTCGATGCTGCCGAGGTCACCTTTACCGTCGCCGAAATCGCCGTTGGGCACGGCCGCGCCTTCCGCCGTCGTTCGGATCGGGAACTTGAACCGCTTGAGCATGCCGTTGCGGAACTTGACCGTCCACATGATGGAATCGGTGCTCCGCATGGGAGTCACGGACGCGCCCATGGGGACGAAGTCCGCGTAGCCGCGAATCTCGATCGCCTGAACCGGGCAGATCTTGACGCAGTTATAGCACTCCCAGCACATCTCGGGCTCGCGATTGTACGCCTTCATGATCTCCTTATTGAGGACCATGAGGTCATTCGGACAGATGAATTGGCAGGCTGTCTTGTCCAGCGCCTTGCACCCGTCACATTTCTCGGGGATCACATAGCTAGGCATTTACATACCTCCTTAGGGGCTTAACCTAACACATCGGGATATTCCATGCGGCTCGTCGGATGCGACAACGCTCACTCGGAGGCACTTCAATACCCACCGCCAACGGGACACCGGCCGTCCCTTGCTTCTCGCCACGCCTCGATGGGTCACGTCCGACTGACGACCGCCT
This sequence comes from Phycisphaerae bacterium, assembly GCA_016927755.1. Classification (GTDB taxonomy): domain Bacteria; phylum Planctomycetota; class Phycisphaerae; order UBA1845; family JAFGLZ01; genus JAFGLZ01. Next base: position 147,923 of record JAFGLZ010000111.1, on the reverse strand, counting down.
TACTCAGGAAATTCGGGTTCTCCTACTGCTTCTTCTTGACATCGCCGGTTGCGGCACCGTGCAGCTTGACCTCGACCTTCTCGTCGAGTGCCTGGTAGTACTTCTTGAGGATATCCAAGACCTCGGGACGGCTGAACCGCGGATCGAGATCGCCGCCCTCGCCGAGGGTCTTGCGAACGATCGTACCGCTGAGCAGCACTCGGTCTTCCTTGCCGTGCGGGCACGTCTTCATGCTGGCCATACCGTCGCACTTGTTGCAGTAGAACGTCCAGTCGATCGGCAGTGGTTGGGTGACCAGCGAACCTTCCGGGATCTCGAAGAAGATCTTCTGGGCGTCGAACGGGCCGTAGTAGTCGCCCACGCCGGCGTGGTCGCGCCCGACGATGAGGTGACTGCAGCCGTAGTTCTGCCGGAAGAGTGCGTGGAGGAGCGCCTCTCGCGGACCGGCGTACCGCATGTCCAGCGGGTACCCGCCCTGGATGACCGTATTGGGAACGAAGTACTTGTCGACGAGCACCTGGATCGCCTTGACGCGAACGTCGGCGGGGATGTCGCCGGGCTTGAGCTTGCCGATGAGCTGGTGGATGTAGAGTCCGTCGCAGACCTCGATGGCGATCTTGGCGAGATACTCGTGCGAGCGGTGCATGGGATTGCGGAGCTGCAGGGCGGCGACCTTCGTCCAGCCCTTTTCCTCGAACATCTTTCGGGACTCGGCGGGGCGCTGATAGAGCTCGCCGAACTCCTTCGGGAAGAAGCTCTCGCTGAGGACCTTGACCGGACCGGCCAGGTTGACGTCCTTCTGGGCCATGACCATCTTGACGCCGGGATGCTCGGGATCGGTGGTGGTGAAGACCTGCTTGCACTCGTGGGCCTTGTCGATGGTGTACTTCTCGGTCACCTTCATGGTGCCCATCAGCTCGCCGTCGTCCTCGGTGACGAGCGCGACCTCGCTGCCCTCCTTGATCGCGTCGGCAGTCGCCTTGTCAGCACTGAGCGTGACGGGGATCGGCCAGAAGACGCCGCTCGTCATCTTCATTTGGTCACAGACGCCCTTCCAGTCGGCCTTGCCCATGAAGCCGTCGAGGGGGGTGAATCCGCCGATGCCCATCATGATCAGATCGCCGGTCTCACGACTGGTGAGGGTGACCTTGGGCAGCGACTGGGCTTTCTTCAACTCCGCCTCCTTGGCGGCACCTTCCAGCAACAGCGGCTTCAACTCGGGTGAACCATGCGGGGGGACTAGCTTGGCCACGTCATGCCTCCTAACTCAAGCGATACCGGTTCCTCAGCCTGGGCTGACTATGTTTCATTGCACGTCATGAGCAACCTTCGCCCCGACGGCACGCTCACGCCTTGCGTACGAGTGTGATTCGGTTACGTCGACTAGAGCCACCTGTCTTACCGCTTTCGCCGGACATCCGACGCCATCTGGTCCGGCGCCAAACAGGTGCGTTCGGGAATCGTCTCTTCGCCCGGTGTAGAGCTACCACAGTGTGGTACCCCACAATGTGGGACTCCCATCTTCGTGCAGCCTTGGGTCGATGTCAAGGCCCTCGACCCAAGAAAAGCGGCAGATTAGGCGGCGCCGTCCCCTGGCGGACGCGACACGACAAACACGGCGCCGGAATAAATACAAGAACAGCGATCCCGTTTGGTGTCAAGCGCTAGTTTGGCGCGAAATTTGGAGGCCGACCAGTGTGCTCAGCCTCCTTCGGTGGCCCGAATCCGCGGCGAGGCCCCCGGCCCGTTGCTGAATTCCTGTCGAAATGGCCTGGCGACTGTGGTAGACTGTCGGTTTGATCCGACGCAACGGACACGGTCAGCGTTTGCGCGGGCTCACCGGAGCAACGGGAATGAATGGAACCGTGCGCCGCGAGGACGCGGTCTCGCGGAATCTTCATAGGCTGCTCGATCTGTGCCTGGTCTGGACGGCGGTTGTTTTGGCTTACGTCGTCAAGGAGATGGGGCAGATCGGCATCCCGACCGACCCGTTCGGCCTCAAGGAGATTCTCCTGACGCTGGGGCCGATGGGGCTGATCTGGCTCACGGCCACCTCGATCCTCGAGACTTACAGCTATAAGCGCCCCCTGACCAACACGATCACCAATCTGACGGGCGCCCTGGCGCTGACGTTCGCCCTCTTCCTGGCATTTGCCTACTTCTCGCGCGTATTCGTCTATCCAAGATGGTTTCTTGTCTTTTTTATCGCCTTTGGTACGGCTCTGCTATCGGTCAGCCGGATCGTCAAGGAGGAGTTGCGGCACGCGTTGCAGCGTCGCGGCCGGCTGCTTCGTCGAGCGGTCGTCGTGGGGACCAGTCGCTCCGCGATTCGGCTGATTCAGACGCTCCGCAGTCATCCCACTTACGGCCTTTCGCCGATCGGCGTGGTTTCGGACGAGGCGTTGCCGGTGGAGCTCCAAGACATCGAGCGGCTCGGCGTGATTGACGATCTCGAGGAGATCCTTACCTCGCACCGGATCGATGATCTCATTGTCGCCCTGCCGGGGCACCAGCATGAACGGGTCGTCGAGGTCGCCCATCGGTGTCAAACCAAGAGCGTTCGGCTCCGCGTCGTGCCGGATCTGATCGAGGTGATCGCGGTGCGGGCGACGCTCAGCGAGATCGGCGACATCCCTCTGATCGGTCTGCGCGATCCGGTCATCTCCGGCTACCACGCCATCGTGAAGCGAACGTTCGATCTGATCATCGCGTCGTTGGTGCTGGCGGTGTCCTGGCCCGTAATGGTCGGCATCGCGCTGGTCATCCGGCTGACGTCGAAGGGCCCGGCGCTCTTCAAGCAGGAGCGCGTCGGCGAGAACGGGCGGTCGTTCCAGATGTACAAGTTCCGATCCATGATCGTCGGAGCGGAGGAGGAGATCGCCCGAGCCGTCAAGCTGGATGAGCTCGCCGAGCCGCTGCTGCCGAAGGAACAGGACGATCCGCGCGTCACGCCCGTGGGTCGGGTCTTACGTCGGTGGAGCCTGGACGAATTGCCTCAGTTCCTGAACGTGGTCAAGGGTCACATGAGCATTGTCGGTCCCAGGCCGGAGGAGCGGTGGATCGTCGATCGCTACAACCTCTGGCACCGCAAGCGGCTTTCCGTCAAGCCCGGCATCACGGGCCCCATGCAGGTGGACGGCCGAGCCGACCTGAACCTGGACGATCGCGTCCGACTGGAGTTGATGTACATCCAGAACTACTCGGTGTTCGCGGACGTCAAGTACATCGCCAGGACCTTCCCGGCAGTCTGGCGAGGAAAGGGCGCCTACTGAGTTGCCCACGGGAAGGGATGAACGGTTTCTCGACGGGTTGGAGGGGGCGCGCTCGCTTGATGGTGTTGGCCCTGGGCATCGGGCTCAAGACCTCAGACTTCAGGCTTTAGAGAACCCTCAAACCTGAGACCTTCTTGCGACTCGGAACCTGGGAAGCCAACCGGAGGCAGTCTCTCGCACGTGTTCCAGCATTGCCGCGGGCAACTCCGCACGGTCGTGCCAGTGAGGGTCTGAGCCAGTTCGCCAACGCACGAGAATTCTCCGGATCCTTCTGAACAGCGCCGTGATTGTGTGGAGGCAAGGAAACGGGCCGCCCGGCCGAGAGCACGACCGGGTAGCCCGTGGCTAGACGTTTCGCTTCTGCTCCGAGCCGACGCTACGCCAACCCGCCGTACGGGTGGCTGGTCTTGACCTGCTCGAACCACCCAACCTTCGGGAGGTTGCCGACCAGCGGTCCCGCGTAGACGAGGAACTGGTCGCGGATATAGTTTCCTGCCGGGACGATATACTCGTCCGGCAGTCGCTTGGTCTTGGGCTCGCAGGAGGGGGCGACGCTTTCCAGCGGTACGAGTTGGGTGCCGCAGGCGTAGCTCGTACCGGGCAGTCGGACGAGGGCGACGCTGCCGTCCTGATCGGCCTCGAGTGAGTAGCTCACGGCCATCTGGCCGCACAATCTTGCCTCCCACGCGTCGACCTCACTCCAGGAGGGAAAGCTCCGCTGGAGGTAGCCGTAGGTATCGGCCCGAACGCGCAACGAGGATTTCCGCTTTCCGAGTTCGCTGCGTACGACGCCGGCGAGGTAGTCGGCGAGGGAGCCGGTGCCTGACAACTGCAGGTTGCCGAAGCTGTCGGTTTCGACCTTACCCCGCCCGCCTTCCATCTCATCGACGACGCGTTTGGTCCAGAGGACGCCCTTTTCGTCGCGAATTCCCTCGCTGACGGCGATGAGGCACCGGCCGATCCTGTCGACGGTACTGCCGACGGCCTCGATGAACTTCTTCACGCAGAAGGGGCGCTCCGGGATATAGACCAGATGGGGCCCGTCGTCCTCTCGCTGCCGAGCCAGGATGGCGGCGGCCGTGATGAAGCCGGCGTCGCGGCCCATGAGGATGTTGATCTTGACGCCCGGTAGGGCCCGGTTGTCGAGGTTGTCTCCGATGAAGGCGGAGGCGACGAATTTGGCCGCGCTGCCGTAGCCGGGACAGTGATCGGTCACCAGGAGGTCGTTGTCGATCGTCTTGGGGATGTGGATCACTCGGAGGTCGTATTTGGCTTCCTGGGCGAGCTTGTTGATGATCTGAGCGGCCGCAGCGGAGTCGTTTCCGCCGATGTAGAAGAAGTATCGCACGTCATGTTGCTTGAAGGAACCGAGAATTCGCTCGAAGTCCTCGCCTTTTGGCTTGTGGCGCGTGGAGCCGAGCGCGGATGCCGGGGTATAGGCCACCAGCTCGAGCATTTCCGTCGGCTGACGTTTCAGGTCGATGTAGTCTTCTTCCATGATGCCCTTGACGCCGTGTCGGGCTCCGAGCAGGTGGGTGATATGGTCGTACTTCTGGACCTCTTGAATCACGCCCACGAGTGACTGGTTGATGACTGCCGTCGGACCGCCCGCCTGGCCAACGACCGCGTTGCCTTTCAGAGCTGCCATAATGCTGCCTCACTAGATACCAGTAAATCTTGCCGAACTTCCAGAACCGATGAGTTTACCACGTGCGCTCGATAAATCCAGTATCCACTTTTCCTCGCAGGAAGTGGGTGTGGGTGAATATCTCTCTGTAAAGCGGCAGCGTGGTCTTGATCGGCTCGATGACGAATTCCTCGAGACACCGCTTCATGCAGGCGACGGCCTCGTCCCGGCTCGATTGGTGCACGATGAGCTTGCCGATCAGGGAATCGTAGCGTGGGGAGACGACGTAGCCGGGATGGACGTGGGTGTCGATCCGCACTCCGAAGCCGCCCGCGGGGATATAGGTGTCGATGCGGCCGGGCGAGGGGGAGAACCCATTGGCGGGGTCCTCCGCGTTGATGCGGCACTCGATCGCGACGCCGTTCTGGACGACGTCGCGCTGCTTGATGTCGAGGGTCTCCCCGCTGGCGATTCGGATCTGCCATTTGACCAGGTCGATGCCCGTGACCATCTCGGTCACTGGATGCTCGACCTGGATGCGGGCGTTGGCCTCGATGAAGTAGAAATTCTTCTTACGATCGACGAGGAACTCGACCGTTCCCGCGGAGGCGTATCCCGCCGCCTTGGCCAGCCTGACGGCCGCGCGGCAGAGCTCCTCTCGCGTGGATTGATCGATCCCCGGGGAGGGGGTCTCCTCGATCAGCTTCTGATATCGGCGCTGCAGCGTGCAGTCCCGATCCCAGAGATGGATCACGTTTCCCTGCTGATCCGCGAGGATCTGGACCTCGACGTGCCTGGGCTGATCGAGCAGCTTTTCGAGGTAGATCCCGGGGTTCTTGAAGCTGGCGTCGGCCTCGGCGCGGGCGCTTCGGAGACTGCTCAGGAGCGTCGCGCGGTTGTGGGCCACCCGCATGCCGCGTCCGCCGCCGCCGGCGACGGCCTTGATCATGACGGGATATCCGATCTCCTCGGCCAGGTCGACGGCCTCGTCGTCGGCTTCAAGCGGGTCGGCGCTGCCCGGCACGATCGGGACCCGCGCCTTCTTGGCCAGCTTCCGCGCGCCGACCTTGTCGCCCAACTGCCGCATCGACTCGGCGCTTGGGCCGATGAACTCCATCTTCGACTCACGGCACTGATCGGCGAACAGCGGGTTCTCGGACAGGAACCCGTATCCGGGGTGGATCGCGTCGACGTTGGCGATCTCGGCCGCGGCGATGATGCGGTCGGCCTTGAGGTAGCTGTCGGCGGGGGAGGCGGGTCCGATGCAGATGGCCCGGTCGGCCAGGCGGAGGTATGTGGCGTCGCGATCGGCCTCTGAGTAGACGGCGACGGTCTGGATGCCCATCTCTCGACAGGCCCTGATGATTCGCAGGGCGATCTCGCCGCGGTTGGCAACCAGGATGCGACTCAGCATCTTCGACGACCCCAACTTCGGTTATCCGCTCAGGATGCAGGCCTGACCAGGAACAGCGGCTGGCCGAATTCGACCGGCGCTTCGTTCGACACCAACACCTTCTCGACCACGCCGGCGACCTCGGCCTTGATCTCGTTGTATACCTTCATGGCCTCGATGATGCAGACAACACTCTCGGGATCGACGTGGGTACCGACGGTAACGAATGGGGGCGACTCGGGGTCTTGCGAGGAGTAGAAGGTCCCCACCATCGGCGACTTGATCGCGACCAGGCCGTCGTCCTCATCGACGGGCGCGGTCTCGGCGGGGGTCGGCTTCCCCGAGGGCGCCTGGTTGCCGGCCTTGCCTGCCACAACGTGCGCGGCCATCGCCGCCATGTCGTGCGGGGTCACCTGCTCGCCCTGACGCTTGAGGGCGACGCGATGCTCGCCGTCCTGAACCTCCAATTCGGCCAGATTATTGTCGACCATGAGTTGGATCAGGTTGCGGACCGTTTCGATATCCATGCCATCCGGCCTTTATCTCGTTGGGGCGTCAACGCGTTTGACGACCCGCGCAGGGCCTTGCAGCTATTTGTCGACCAGGGCCCAGCCCAAGTCGGTGGGCAGCGTCGACAGGACCTCGCACCCGATGTCCGTCACCAGCAGATCATCCTCGATTCGCACGCCACCCAGCCCTGGGACATAGATCCCCGGCTCGATCGTTACGACCATGCCAGACTCGAGCGGGGCTGGATTACGGCTACTCAGACTGGGCGTCTCGTGGATATCGAGGCCCAGCCCATGGCCCAAGGCATGACCAAACTCTTTGCCGTAGCCGCAGTTGGCTATGTGTGAACGCGCGATCCCGTCGATCTCACGAGCCGATCTCCCGGCTCGTACGGCGCGGATCGCCCGCTGCTGGGCCTCCAATACGATCTCGTACAAACGCCGAAATCGAACCGGAATCTTACCGATGAAGAGCACTCGGGTCAAGTCGCTACGGTACCCCTCCCACCGGGCGCCCCAGTCGAACAGGACGGCACTGCCGGGCCTGACCACCCGCTTACCGGGTTCGGCGTGGGGTAGGGCGCTGTTGGGCCCCTCGGCCACCACGATGGGGAAGCTCGGACCGCTAGCCCCCCGCCGCCCCATCTCGTAGTTCAGCCGGCTGGCGAGATCCTGTTCCGTCTGGCCGATCCGGATCGAGCGGCGGACTGCCAGGAAGGCCTCCTCGGCGATTCGGATGGCGTGGCGAATCGTCTCGAGTTCCTTGGCATCCTTCGTTACGCGCAGCTTGGCCGTTACGTCCGCGGTGCGAACGAGCTTCGTGCCCACCGGACGAAGCACCTTGCGCAGCCCGTCCAGGCTCGCGACGGTGATTCGGTCGGGCATGTAACCGATCCGGTCCATCCCGCACCGGCGCGCGGACTTGGCCAACTCGTCGGCGACCGACTTCTTGCGTTTGACGAACGTGGCCCACGGCGCTTCCTGCTTGGCGGCCTCTTCGAATCGGAAATCGCTGAGCAGATAGACCTGGCGGGGCGAGATGAGCGTCATGCCGTCCTCGCCGTTGAAGCCGGTCAGGTGGTACTGGTCGGTCCGGGCGGTGATGAGCAGGCCGTCCAGCCCGCGCTTCGCCATGACCTCTCGGACGGACGCCAGCCGACGCTGGATCGTCTCGGGGATCCGGGGTCGGGATCGCCCGGCCCGCCGCTTCTGCTTCGCCTTGGCCAAGGGTTCGCTCCTGTCGTGATCGGTGTTCCCGCCGCGCCGACGGCGCGGCCCGGGGATATGGCCGGTCCCGCGACCATACGGTAACCTAATCGAAGAAGCGCCGTCCGTCGACCGGAAGTTGGGACCGTCCGCAAGGCCAAGGAGCGATCATGACGACCGCGATCACGCTGCCCAAGACGATGCCGGCCGTCGTCTGCCACGGCCCGCGGGACTATCGGCTCGAGGAGTGGCCGGTCAAGCCACCCGGCGCGGGCGAGGTGACGGTCGAGATCCTCCGCGCGGGCGTGTGTGCGTCGGACCTGAAGTGCTGGCGCGGCGCCCCGTTGTTCTGGGGAGACGAACATCGGGCGGGCTATGCCGAGACGCCGTGCATCGCCGGTCACGAGTTCGTGGGGCGCGTAGTGGCGCTGGGCGAGGGCGCGGGCGAGAAGACCGGGCTGGAGATCGGCGACCTGGCGATCAGCGAGCAGATCGTGCCCTGCTGGGAGTGCCGATTCTGCAGGCGCGGGCAGTACTGGATGTGCCAGGTCCACGACATCTACGGCTTCAAGAAGTACCTGCCCGGGGCGATGGCCAAGTACATGACGTTTCCGGCCAGGTCGATCGTGCACAAGGTGCCGAGCGATCTGTCTCCCGAGTTTGGCGCGGTGATCGAGCCGCTGGCGTGCAGCCTTCACGCCGTGCAGCGAGCGAAGATCGAGTTGGGCGACGTGGTGGTCGTGAGCGGCTGCGGGACGCTCGGGTTGGGCATGGTCGCCGCGGCGCGGCTATACAACCCCGCTCGGCTCGTCGCGCTGGATCTCAAGCCGCATCGGCTTGCGGCGGCGATGAGGATGGGCGCCGATACGGCGTTGAACCCGGCCGAGGTCGACGTGATCGGGGCTGTTCGCAACATGACCGACGGGTACGGCTGCGACGTCTACATCGAGGCGGCCGGTCATCCCAAGAGCGTCGAGCAGGGCCTGCACATGATTCGGCGGCTCGGTCGGTTCGTGGAATTCAGCGTGATGGGCGAGCCGGTCACGGTCGACTGGACGATCATCGGCGACACGAAGGAGCTGGACGTCCTGGGCAGCCACCTCGGGCCGTACTGCTATCCGATCGCGATCGAGCTGATGCGGACCGGCAAGATCGATCCGACGCCCATCGTGACGCACAGTCTGCCGATCGATCAGTACGAGCGGGCGCTGGAGATGATGTTGACGGGGGAGGATTCGATCAAGGTGCAATTGGAGCCGTAAGCATGATCCGTGTCGGCTTCGTGGGACTGGGGCATAATGGGCTGGCGCATATCGAGGCGCACGGGGACGTGGGGTTGTCGCGGGTCGTGGCGATCTGCGACCGCAATCCAGATCGGCTGGGCGAGGTGGCGGGGCGGCTGGGGATCGGGCGGACCTATACGTCGGCGGAGGAGCTTTGCGCGGACCCGGACGTCGAGGCCATCAGCGTCAACACGGGGGATCCGTTTCACGTCGAGCCGTTCGTCGCGGCGGTGCGCGCGGGCAAGCACGTATTCGTCGAGAAGCCCGTGGCCAACACGATCGAGCAGCTCGAGGAGATGACTGCGGCGGCCCGGCAGGCCGATGCCAAGCTCAAGCTCGCGGTCGGATACGTCCTGCGATTCAACCCCGTCTTCGAGCGGATCCACGATCTTTGCCGATCGGACAAGCTGGGCCGGGTGTACTATCTCGAGGGCGACTACGTCCACAATCTGCTCGTGCAGGCCGAGAAAACCGACGCGCACACGGGGGCCAACTGGTATCTCGAGACGGAGAAGCCGATGGTCGGCGGCGGCAGTCACCCGCTCGACCTGCTGCGATGGTTCGTCGGCGAGGAGGTCGTCGAGGTGACGGGCTATTCCGTCGGCGCGGCCTTTGCGGCGATGAAGGAGGACGACTGTCAGGTCGCGCTGTTCCGCTTTTCCGGCGGGGCGATCGCCAAGGTGGCGGCGCTATACGGGCCGCGTTGCGCGATGGCGCCGTTCTACAACCTCAAGCTCTACGGAACGGCCGGCACGGTCGAGCGCGACACCGTCGCGATCGCCAGGGACGAGGCCGACCGGCATCCCGAGTTCTCGCCCATCGAGGTGGAACGCGTGACGGGTCATCCCTACGAGCCCGAGGTCAGGGATTGGCTGGAGGCGATTCGCGATGACCGACCCCCGCGCTGCGATTTCTTCGACGGCGCGAATTCGACGGCGGCGACGCTGGTCGCGTGTCAGGCGATGGCGGAGGGTAGGACGCTGCCCGTGAAGGTCTATGGTTGGACGTGAGGTCTGAACGGGTGTGAGTGATTTGGGCCGCGCTCCTGGAGGATCGCTTGCGGTGGTGATCGGCTGTTGTGGTTCCGGTCACGGGCAAGATGCCCGTGCTACGTTGGCGCGGAACTCGATGCGGTGATGCGGGCCCCGAAACCCGATTCCCCAATGCTTACATGCCATCGAACGCGGTTCGCTTGATGATCTCGTCTTGCAGGGGCTTGCCGAGGTCGGTGAAGTAGGCCGAGTAGCCTGAGACGCGGACGACCAGACCGCGATGTTGCTCCGGGTGTTGCTGCGCGTCGCGGAGCGTCTTGTTGCTGACGACGTTGAACTGAACCTCCATCCCGCCCATGGCGAAGTAGCTCCTCACCAGCGCGACCGCTTTGTCGATCGAGCCGACGTCGTCGAACATCGACGGCATCAGCTTCATGTTCACCGCGCAGCCGTTGGAGATCAGCGCGTGGTTGATCTTGGCCACGGAGCGGAGCATGGCGGTGGGGCCCTTTCGCTCGGAGCCGTTGGCGGGGGAGAAGCTGTTGCTGACGGGCTCGCCGGCGTGCCGCCCGTCGGGGGTCGCGCCGAGGAAGAGGCCTTCGAGCACGTGCATGCCGTAGGAGAAGAAGCTCGGGCGGTACGGCCCGCCGCGGATCGTCTTGTGTTTGGCCACCTCGTGGCAGAAGAACTCGGCGACGTCCTTGGCGATCGCGTCGGCGCGATCGTCGTCGCAGCCGTACTTGGGGCCTTCGCGCACGAGTCGGCGGCGGAGGTCTTCGGCCCCTCTGAAGTCGGTCGCGAGCGCCCGGATCAGGCGGTCCATCGGGATCTGCCGGGTCTCATAGACGAGGTGGCGGACGGCGGCGAGCGAGTCGGCCACCGTGCCCAGGCCCCGCGCGCTGATCGAGCCGTAGTTGTAGGCCGCCCCGCCCGCGGTCATGTCCCGAGCGCCGGCGACGCACCCGGCGAGCGTGGCCGAGACGTACGGATTGGGGAAGCCCTCGATGTAGACGCGGTCCTTGAGGTTGGTGGCCCGCACGACGAAGTCGACCATGAAGGTCACCTGCTGCTTGAAGGCGGCCATGAAGGCCGCGAACGTGGGGAATCGTCGGGGGTCGCCGGTCCTCGGCCCGACGCGCCGCCCCATGATGCGGAGCCGGCCGTCGGATAGCGTCATCTCGAGCGCGCCGGTCAGCGAGATGTCGTTGCCGGAGGTGCAGCCGAAGGTGTCGCCGTCGCCGGTGGGCTCGACGCAGCCGACGGCACCGTAGTCGCGGGCGTCGCGCTCGGTCATTCCGCACGTCTTGAGCGCGCCGATCGTGACCTCGTCGCAGAACAGGGCCGCGCCGGACGTGTGGCGATAGGTCTCCAGCGCCTTGTGCCAGAACGCGTCGGGGGATTGCCGCGAAAGCCGGATCGTGAACGAGTTGCCCAGCGATTTGACGTTCGTGAAGGCCTCGAGAAGGAGGTACGACAGATCGTTGACAGCGTCGCCGCCCTCGGGGGTGAGCCCCCCTACCGTCGGCGCGGCGCTGTCGCTGCCGAGCTCGCTGCTGGTCCGCTTGCCCACGGTGGGCAGGAGCAGCAGGTTGCTGCTCAGCTTGATCAGCAGCTCCTCCAGCCAGGCGACGGCCTCGGCGTCGGTGATCTGCCCGTCGGCCTTGTCTCGGGCGTAGAACGGGTACAGGTGCTGGTCGAGCCGGCCGACGGCGAAGATCCCGCTCATGCCGTACGCGACGACGGCGCCGACCTGCGTGAGCCAGAGGGCCTGGACGGCCTCGCGGAAGTCGCGCGGCGGGTGAAACGGGACGTGACGACATCGGGCGGCGATCTCGCGCAGCTCCTGTTGTCGAGCCGCGTCGTGTGTCCGGCCCGCGAGGCGATCGGCCTCGTCGGCGATGCGCGCCGCGAACTCGTGGATGGCGTCGCAACTGAGCACGACGGCCTCGAGGAAGGCCTGGCCGTCGGCGTCGCGCTCACGACGAGCTTGGTCCAATCGCTCGATCGCCTGCGATCGCACGCCGGTGAAGCCGTCGCGCAGGATGTTCTTGTGGCCGAGGATGAGGTGTCCCTGGACGTCGAAGACGTTCATGACGAAGGCGGGGTTGTTGTAGAGGACCTCGTCGAGCCCTCGGAAGATGTATTCGAGGTTGAGGCGCGGGGCCTTGAGGACCTCGTGGATCTTGAGCAGGTTCAGTCCGCGCGCCCGCTTGATCCAGCTCCAGGGGTTGCGGGCCGGGCGGAGGAACAGGCCGTTGGCCCGCCAGAGGGCCTTCTTGCGGTCGCGGACGGTCTTGCCGCGCCAGTACGGGAGGATCTCCTGGAGGAGCTCTCGTCGCTCGTCGACCGAGATGAGGAAGGGTTTTCGGTCGGGGGCCGGTGCCATGCCGAACTCGAGTTCGAGGACGGTGTTGATGTCGCCGCGTTCGACGGGGATGACCGCGCCGAGCAGCTTGGACGACCGATTGCCGACGATGCGTTCGCCATCGAGGACGTGGAGGCTCATGCTGGCCAGCGTATGGGCGAGGGCCTTGGCCGCGCGGAGGGCGGGGTGCTCGCCTTCCGTCGCGCGATACGATTGCGTGACGTACCGCGCCCGCTCGACGCAGATCTCGTAAGGCGCGGTGAGGATCGTTTCGCGATAGCGCTCGTTGCGCGGGTCAATGGCCATGTTCTACTCTTCGACTGGCTCGCAGGGCCAAACGGAGGCGGGGTTCCCGTCCGTCCGGTCATTGTAACAGGAACGGACGGGTGTCGCATCGGCAGGGGCTGTTGTGTGTCGAATAGTCGAGCGAGGATGGGCGATTGCCCCGCGCCGACCGGTAGCCTCGCGCCTTGTTGGCCTGCTGAGAGACGTGCGAATGCGCCTCCCGTTGTGGGGCAGTGCTGGGTAAGATGACGCCTGGCAGAGGCGTCGCCGGGATACGCGGTATGGCCGCTGTTGCTCTCACTTTCATCCTTCTGTTCGCGCTGCTCGTCGTCGGCGCTGTCGTGCTGATCGTGCGCCTCGTACGGGGGGCACCTCGCCACGCCGTGGCAGAACCCTCGTGCGGCTCGTGCGGCTACGCCGTTCAAGGCCTGCCGACGTTTACGTGCCCCGAGTGCGGATCCGACCTACGAGAAGTCGGGATACGGACTTCTCAGGAGGCAAGACCCCTGTCGTCCTTCTGGCGCAAGGTGATTTGGACCCTGGCGCTGGTGCTTCCGGCTGTCGTGACCACGTTGCTTCTCATGGTGCTTCTCCCCGTCATCCTCCCGGCACCATACCTCATCTCCGACTCCCGAACGTTCGAGCCTCGATCGAAGGAATACGAAGGCATCACCGCCAGCGTGATAGGAAGAAGCGGAGACCAGGTGCTCCTAACATCCGGCACACTCACCTTCACGCTCGAGACCGGTGATTATCCGTCGACAGTCCTGACGATCGACTTGTGCTCGCGCGCATATAGGTGCAACACGCAGGACGGAGGGAGCGTTGCCAGCGACGACCCCGTCGATCTGAGCGCGATCCTGCGTTGGATGGAGACCGTCGGCATCAACACCTCTTCGGAGGCGGTGAAGATCGAGGCCAAGGAGCTGCTTCAGATTCCCGACGTCCTGATGAACAACACACGGCTCTACAACTACAACACGAGTCATCTTCGCGCCGTCGGCGCCTCCCGCTCCGTTCAGGGATTGCCATCTCGCGTCTCCGCCGTTCTTCTTCTCGGGTCGCTGCTGTTGTGGTTCGTGATCTGGTGGCTAGGTCTTCGCCGCATCTCGCGAGGTCGGACGCGTGGAGCCAGCACGGTCTGAACCGTAAGCGTCAGTACTGCCCCGAATCTGAATAGGATTGGGCGGCAATCAGGATGGGGGTGACGGAACAGCCAGCTACTCTTCAGTTTGCCCTTCTTTCAGGTACATCCTCACTCACAGTGGACAGCGGAGGGAACGTCAGGCCTGCCAGGCCGGGGGGTGACGTGAAGGCGCCCTCGAGCGGGGGACCCCCGAAGTCTGGGTTGTGGAGGCCCGGCTTGCGAGGACGCTCGACCTCCCGATGGCCTTCGAGGCTGAACGCGGACGGCTGACACACCTTTCCGTCTGCGAACGTTCTTCCACTCCTATCGCGTTGGGCGTATAACCCTCTTGCGGAAGACGGCCAGTCGACGAAGAGAAACCCTTGTGCGAAGGAGACTTCGATATGAACGCCTTTCACAAGTTCGATCTCGGGTGGCAAGCCTCGCTGTGCGTGTGCGCGGTGGCGATCGTGTGGGGGTCGCGTGCGGTTGCGGAGGATCGCAAGCCGGGCGTTGTCATCGGCGACAAGACGATGGTCGCTTGGGTCTCACCGGCGAATCTGACGCAGCGCGGCGGGAGCGTTCTGACGCTGGAGAACCCGGGCGGCGAGTTCGACGCCGTCGTGCTGGGAGAGCTGGAGCCCGCGCGGTGGATGGCCGGCAGCAACAACTTCCGCCGCACGTACAGGCAGCAGGCCGACTGGCCGGCGGAAACGGCCGTGGGCGAGACGCTCGTGCAGATCGCGATTGCCTATCGAGGCAGGGAGGTCGCGATCTATCGCAACGGCCAGCCGTACGCCAAGTACCGCATGGGCAGTGAGCCGGCGGTCTTCAGCGGCGACAGCATCGTCCTGATGGGCCTTCGACACAGGGATGCCGGGGGCGGGCGTTTCTTCGTCGGCTCGATCGAGGACGCTCGCATCTACAACGTCGCGCTCGACGCGGCGGCGATCGCCTCGCTGAAGCCCAACGTGGCGTCGGATCCGAAGCCAGTCGCCTGGTGGTCGTTCGAAAGCGGCAAACCCGAGGACGCGATGAAGACGTTCCCGCCGGGGCACCTCGTCGGCGGCGCGAGGATCGCCGACGGCCGGCTCCACCTGACGACGGGCCAGGCCTACATGATCGCGGGCTGCCGCCCTCCGCGGGGTCGCGCGTCGGAGTCTTGGCCGGTGTATCACGTGACGGCCCTGCCGAGCGAGGGCCTCTGCCGGCCTTATGACGCCAATGGGTGCATCTTCTGGAAGGGCAGATACCACTTGATGTACATCTACCAGGACCGCGCCCGGCCACACGGGGGGCACAGTTGGGGGCACCTGTCGAGCACGGATCTGGTGAACTGGACGTACCATCCGCCGTCGGTCGTTCCGGAGCCGGGTGACCCGGACGTCGGCATCTTCAGCGGCAACGCCTTCGTCAACAAGGAGGGCGTGCCGATGCTCTGCTGGTTCGGCATTAACGCGGGCGTCTGCGTGGCGACCGCGCGAGATGACGACCTCATCCGGTGGAAGAAGCACCCCAAGAACCCGATCATCCCGATGCCCAAGGAAGGCCAGCCGGGCCACGGCGTGTACCGGGTCTGGGATCCGTATCTATGGCTGGAAGGCGACACCTACTACTGCCTGCTGGGGGGCAACACACTGCCCAACGGCAAGGACACGCTCTACCTGTGCAAGTCCCCAGACATGGTCAACTGGACGCCGATGCACCCGTTCTATCAGGCGGACCCGTCGTGGACCACGTCCGGCGAGGATTGCTCCTGCCCCGACTTCTTCAAGCTCGGGGACAAGTACGTGCTGATGTGCATTAGCCACAAGGTCGGCGGGCGGTGCTACGTTGGGCGGTATGAGAAGGAGCGGTTCTATCCCGAGCAGCACGTCCGGATGAACTGGCCCGGCGGGAACTTCTTCGCCCCCGAGAGTCTGCTCGACGACAAGGGGCGGCGGGTCTTCTGGGCGTGGGTGACCGATCCCCGGTTCATCACGACGCAGGCCTCGACGGGCTCGGGGGTCCAGAGCCTGCCCCGCGTGCTGTCGCTGGCCGAGGACGGAACGTTGCGGATCAGACCGGTGGAAGAGCTCGAGACACTGCGGCGGAACCATCGGAAGATCGCGAACATGCCGATCAAGGCCGATGTCGAAGCGATGCTCGAGGGCGTCCGCGGCGACTGCCTCGAGATGGCGCTGGAGATCGACCCCGGCGATGCCCGGCAGGTCGGGCTGAAGGTTCGATGCTCACCGGACGGCAAGGAGCAGACCGCTATCTGGTACGACGCCGCCGGCAAGAAGCTGATCGTGGACATGTCGCGGTCGACGCTGCGTGAGGACGTCGCCTACAGCGAGTGCCCGTTGGACAGCGGGGGGATCCGCAAACCGTCGGATCTCAAGAACCCGCGCAAGACGGTGGAGGCCCCGCTTGCCCTGCGCAACGGGGAGATGCTCAAACTGCGGATCTTCATGGACAAGCCGATGCTCGAGGTCTTCGCCAACGACCGCCAGTGCGTCACGCAGCAAGTCTTCCCCGAGCGGGACGACAGTCTGCTCGTGAAGGTGTGCGCCAAGGGCGGCACGGCGACGCTCCGCTCCGGCGACGCCTGGGACATGGCCCCGGCCAAGTTCATCAACGAGAAGGACGGCCCCGCCGCCAAGGAACAGGCGATCTTCGAGGATCGGTTCGACGGCAAGCTCGGGGAGGGTTGGACGTGGCTTCGGGAGAATCCGGGCGCCTGGCGAATCCGCGACGGCGGCTTGGAGATCCGCGTCCAGCCCGGCCTGGCGCACAACGTCCGGAACGCCCTGGTTCGACCCGCGCCCGATCGCGGCAAGGGCAACGTCATCGTCGAGGTGACCGTCACCAATCACACCAAGCCGACGCAGCAGTATGAGCAGGCCGGCATCACCTGGTACAGCGGCGGCAAGCCGGTCTTCAAGCTGGTCAAGGAGTTGGTCGACGGCAACCTCCTTATCATCCCGGGCAGGAAGCCCATGGCGAGTCGGACGGTCCAATTGCGGCTGATCGCCACGGCGGACGGGTTCGAGGCGCAGTACCGTCCCGACGCCAAGGGGGAGTTCCAAACCGCGGCGACGGGCAAGCTTCCTCCGCCGGGCGACGATCAGGTCAGCATCCAGTGCTACAACGGCCCGGCGAGCGCGGAGCACTGGATCCGCTTCGACGATTTTCGGATCGTGGAGTCTCGGGAGTGACCGTCCCGCTATAATCGGCGGGGAGAAGCGATTGGAGTTCGGCCGTGCATCCGACACAAGAGCTCATCGAGCAACTCCGCCGCGGCAAGATCGACGCCGCCAAGCGTATGACGCCGGAGCAACGGCTGCTGGCGGGGGGAGACCTGTTCGACGCGATGGTCGAGCGGATCGTCGCCGGCATTCGCGCTCAACACCCCGACGCCACCGACGAGGAGGTCCGCGCCATGCTTGGCGAGCGGCTCGCCGTCGCCCGCCGCACGGAGAACCACACGTGAAAGCCAATGACGTCGTACTGACCCTACTGGCATTTGTATTGCCGATGACCTCGAACGGCCAGACGCCCCCGCAAAGCGGCGTCGCGGGCGACTCGCTCGCGATGAAGCAGGCCCGCAAGCAGGCCGTCCAGCGCCGGCGCCGCATCATGTACAACGACGACGGATGTCACGAACGTCCGTACAAGACGCCGGACGAGCTGATCGCGCTTCGGCTCAAGCAGCTCATCGGCACGCAGGTCGACACGATCTGCTACTGCACGGGCGGCGGCGGGCTCTTCTGGGGTCACCAGCCCGAAGTGGGCGAGATCATCGGCGAGTTCGTGACCGACAAGGACGCCCAGTACGTCAAGGACATTTGCGCCGGGCTCCAGGCGCTCAAACAGATGGGGACCGATCCGCTGAAGGTGGCCGTCGAGTTCGGCCACAAGCACGGCATGGAGGTCTTCTGGTCGCACCGGATGAACAACATCGAGGATTCGTTCGCGGGGTGGTCGCGGTCGCGGTGGAAGCGCGAACATCCCGAGTACTGTTTCGGCAGGCCGGAGGACTGGGCCAAGTACGCCTACACCGATCCGCGGAAATGGTGGGCGGGCGCCGACTACGCCGTGCCCGAGGTCCGCGAGCACTTCCTGCGGATCTTCGAGGACGTCTGCCGCCGCTACGACGTCGACGGGATCGATCTGGACTGGTTCCGCAGCCCGCGGTTCTTCCGGCCCACGACCGAGGGCAGGCCCGTCACGCGCGAGCACGTGGCGATGATGAACGACTTCGTCCGCAAGGTCCGAGCGATGACGGAAGCGGTCGCGCTCAAGCGCGGACGGCCGATCCTGGTGAGTTGTCGGGTCCCGCTGAGCGTCGAGCGGTGCCTGGCGATCGGGCTCGACATACCCACGTGGCTCGAGGAGGACCTTGTCGACATCCTGGTCCTGGGCGGGGATCTCGCACCGATGGCGATGGCGCCGCAACTGCGGGAGATGGCGGGGCTGGCCCACCGGCACGGCGTCCGCGTCGCGGCCAACATCGGCGGCTCGGGCATGCAGAAGGGGCAAGGCTACACGTCGAATGAGGCCTGGTGGGCGGCGGCGATGAACGCGCATCACGCCGGCGTCGACGGCGTCTACGTCTTCAACGTCTTTCCCAGCAAGCCCGACGAACGGTTCAGGCGAATCGGCGCCGTCGAGACGCTGAGAGGGTTGGACAAGCTGTACGCGATCGATCCCATCGAGGCCAAGAATCTCTGGGGCTTCAATCGGTCCGGATTGGTCGTCCCCGACCGCCTGCCCATCGAGCTTGCGCCCACGGGCTCGGCGACGGCCAAGCTCCCTGTCGGCGAGGATATCGCAGCCAACGCCCCCAAGGGCAAGACCGCCCACGCGACGTTGAAGCTTCGGATTCTAAACGTGGCACCGGACGATCAGTTGATCGTCGGTCTGAACGATCACGCCCTCGGGTGCGTGGGACCCACCGCGCCGACGACGGACAAGACGCCGACCGCCTGGTTCGAGCTGAAGGTGGACCCCAGGCTGATCCGAGCGGGCGACAATCGCGTCGACGTGAGACTGGCCACCACTCGGGCGCTGACGCAGTCGGTCTCTCTGGACCGTCTGGAGTTGGCGGTCAGCTACAAGTAGGACGCTGTCGTGTCGGACAGGGGTTCGCCGGCGACGGGCGTGCTCGGCGGAGCTCGCCTAAACCTCATGGCCTGGGCGGGGTCAGGACACGAACCGAGGGTGGCGACCGTGAATTCTCCGGATTAGCCCGAATTTCGATGAGTTCTTATATGATTGGCGTCCAATGTTTTATGTTGATTTGTGTTCTGGTGAACGATATTTGGAGGTAATCCGGGCTCGTTGGGGTTTGACAATTGACCTTCCTGGCGGGAGGATAGTTTGTTCAGAAGGGCTGGCGGGAGTATGTGGATAGGTTTCCCGTTCCGCCGGTTGGCCCGGGAGGCAGCCGGGCAAGTTTGCAGGACCCATCAGGTAGTGTCACATCCTTGCGAGAATCTTCGGCCGACGTGGCCTTCACCGCATCGAGCACAGTTGAACCTGACTGCGCGTCACTCGCGAATCCCCAGGTGCCATTCGTATCAAGGAGCCTTTCATGGCTACCGGTAAGGTGAAGTGGTTCAACGACAGCAAGGGTTTTGGGTTCATCGAGGTCGATGACGGGACGGACGCCTTCGTTCACCACAGTGAGATCCAGGGCGGCGGCTACAAGACGCTCGCCGAAGGAGAGAAGGTGGAGTTCGAGGTCACCAAGGGCGAGAAGGGTCCCAAGGCGACCAACGTCCGCAAGGTCTAGTCGCGATCGCCGGCATTCAGTGATCTGATTGCCGCGCATCACAGCGAATGAAAGGGCGGGTCCTTCGGGGTCCGCCCTTTTTGTTGGGTCGATCGTCGGGGCAGCAAGGTTCGAGACAGGCAGACCGTGGGCCGCGGGCGGTCACGCTAATGCTTGTCCCTGTTCGGGCGATGCGGGGGCTCTGGCGCGCTGCGGATGACAGGCGCCAAGGTCATCGAATGATGCGACACCACGTGCGTTCGTCTTGCGCGTGGGTCATGGCATGGAGCGGGATGGGTACATTCCCCGACGAGAATCCTTATTAAGTTACTTCATGCGGGGCCCAGTTCAGCCGATACCCTAGACGCGTCCATGATACATCGCATGTCAGGCCGATGACCGGCCGGCGGAAGGCGGTACGCCCGTGATCCGGAGTTATTGGACGGTCGTCCCGGGCAAACCCGGGTAACGGCGCATGTTTGCCAGGTATCTGACGAATAAAACCCGATGAGGACGCGCGTGCGCTTCCCCCCGGCGAGCGGGAAGCACCGATAATCCACGTTCTCCGCGACTTCCAGACGGTCCTCCTGCCCAAGTAACTTCCGCAAACACGATTCGCCCACGGATTCCGCGGGTCAGAGGCGTTATTCACTTGGGTGTCGCTCTTGCCGATAGCCCAAACGCGTACGCCAGAAACCCGTTGTCAGGCAGGCCGCCACAAGATTCGAACGAGGCTTCTTCAGGAACGTCATTGACGTTTCGCTTCGGCGATTCCGCGCGGGGATCGGGAGCCGCCGCCCGGGAATTCCGCGCGCGGCTGGTCAAGCTTTCGGACGCCGCCGCGGATTCGGTGCGGTGACGTCCTTAAGGACTGGAATCAAGGAGCCTCCCACACGGATGGCGAACCAACGAGAGAACGAACAGGAGAAACGCACATGTTCAGGCAAATGGCATTGGGCAAGAAGATCGGCTTGGGATTCGGGATCGTCCTGGTCCTGCTCGCCGTCGGGTCGGTGATATCGTGGCAGGCGTTGAGCGCGGCCTCGTCCGGATTCACGTCCTACCGAGGTCTGGCGCGTGACACGAACCTGTGTGGTCGCCTCCAGGCGAACATGCTCATGGTTCGAATGAACGCCAAGGACTTCATTCTCACCGGCAGCGACAAGGACGTCCAAGAGTACAACGACTACTATGGGAAGATGTCGGGTTTTCTGGCCGAGGCCCAGAAGGACATCCAGAACCCCGAGCGGGCCGCCTTGATCGGTGAGGCGGACGCCAAGGTCAAGGATTACCAGAAGGGGTTCGACGAGGTCATCAAGTGCAAGGCGTCTCGCAACAAGGCCGTCGAGGGCGTGCTGAACGTCGAGGGCCCGAAGATGGAGCGGACGCTGGCGGAGATCATGACCTCGGCGGACAAGGACAAGGACTCTGGGGCGACCTATCGGGCCGGCCTGGCGCTGCGAAGCCTGCTGCTGGCCCGCCTCTACGTCGTCAAGTTCCTTGACGCCAACGAGCAGCAGTCCGTGGATCGCGTCCACGACGAGTTCAAGAAGATGGACCAGGAGCTCGCCGTGCTCGACAAGGATCTCAAGAATGCGGAGCGTCGGAAGCTGCTGGGCGAGATCGTCGCGATCAAGAAGGGCTACCTCACGACGTTCGACGGGCTCGTGAGCACGATCTTCAAGCGGAACGACGTGATCAAGAACACCCTCGACAAGCTCGGTCCGGAGATCGCCAAGGACGTCGAGGACGTCAAGCTATCGGTGAAAGACGAGCAGGACGCGCTGGGTCCGGTGCTACAGGCGTCCAACGATCGGGCCGTGACGATCGTCATGAGCGTGGCGGCAATCGCCCTGGCGATCGGAATCGTCCTTTCGATCTTCCTGGCTCGTTCGATTACGAGGCCGATCAACCGGATCATCGCCGGTCTGACCGAGGGCGCCGACCAGGTCACCGACGCGGCGCAGCAGGTCTCGTCGTCAAGCCAGACTCTGTCGGAAGGCGCATCGGAGCAGGCCAGCAGTCTCGAGGAGACGTCGAGCGCGTTGGAGGAGATGGCGGCGATGGCCCGTCAGAACGCCGACAGCGCCAAGCAGGCGGACGACTTCATGTCGAGCGCCAGCCAGATCATCAGCGACGCCGGCTCGGCGATGAAGGATACCTCCAAGGCCATGCAGGAGATCTCGGAAGCCAGCGAAGAGATCAGCAAGATCATCAAGGTGATCGAGGAGATCGCGTTCCAGACGAACCTGTTGGCGCTGAACGCGGCGGTCGAGGCCGCCCGCGCGGGCGAGCACGGCAAGGGCTTCGCCGTGGTGGCCGACGAGGTACGGAACCTGGCCCAGCGCGCGGCGGAGGCGGCCCGCGAGACCAGCTCGCTCATCGAGCAGACGGTCTCCCGCGTCGGGCGCGGCGTGGAGCTCAACCAGAACACGACCGAGAGCTTCGGCAAGGTCGGCGAGTCCGCGAGCAAGGTGGCCGAGCTCATCGCCCAGATTACTCGGGCCTCGCAGGAACAGGCCCAGGGCGTCGAACAGGTCAACACGGCCATGTCGCAGATGGACAAGGTCACGCAGGCCAACGCCGCGGGGGCCGAGGAATCCGCCAGCGCGGCCGAAGAGCTGTCCGCGCAGGCTGAAAACGTTCGCGGCATGGTCAATGAACTCGTCGCGCTGGCGCGCGGCAACGGAACGGGCATGGCCAGGCATACGTCGCGGGCGCGGAGCGACTCCGGCAATCGGCAGGCGAGCCGTCCATCGCAGACCCACACCGTCGCGTCGGCGTCGCAAGCCGCGACGACCACTGCGTCCGACGAGGATGGCGACGCGTTCGGCGACTTCTAGATCTCAATTGAACCTTCAGTGTCATGGATGGGGGACGTCGGTGGCAACACCGGCGTCCCTCGCCCTTTGACTCCCGCCGCGCGGGCCTGCATGCCTTCGAATCCAAGCCGACGTCACTTTGGACACAGACGCGTGGCGATGAAGCCCTTTCGCTTGAGACGCCGGACCACCTCGCCCCCCTGGCTCGACAGACGCTGTTCGAGGCGAGTGATGAAGGCGGCCCGTCCGCAGAGGATCATGGTACAGGCGGGGTGATCAGCGAACGACCTCGCGACGATGCCGCCGGCGAGTTCGTCGCCAAGGTCGCTGTTGAGTCGCGCGATGATCAGGTCGGGACGGAACGCGTCGTCGCCGATGGCGTAATCGATCGATAGGCGCGCGTCGATACGACCCTTGAACCCATTGAGCTCGAGGTTGCCGCGAGTGGCCTCGATGGCCAGGGCGTCGCGGGCGTGGATGCGGAGGTCGAAGGGCCGGTCGACCGCCTGACCGAGAAACACGGGGATGTGCCCGTGGCCGGGGTTCCAGACGGCGACGGACTGGACTCGCTCGCGCTCGAGGTAACCGTCCAGCAACGCGAAGCCAAGCTCCGTGTCCGTCGAGAGCGTGTCGAACTCGGGCAGGCCGTGCCAGGTCCGCAGGTCATACCGGATCGACTTCTTCCATCGGAACGTCCGCAGTCCGCGGTCGTACGGACGGTCCGGTGTGGGCACCGGGCCTCGAAAAGCGTAGCGGTAGACGACGTGTCCGCGACGGGAGGCCTTGTCGCGGAGGTCGACGTTCTCGTGGTCGAGGATCGCGTCGATGGCGTCTTCGAGCGGTTGGACGACGACGATCCAGACCTCACCGTCGGGGGTCAGGAGATCCTGAGCGCCGAGGAGGAAGAGACGATGGACTCCCTCGCCGGCCTTGGCGGGGACGTTGGCGGCGACGAGATCGAACTTGCATCCGCCGACACAGTCGTAGGCCAGGCCGGGCTCGAACGAAACACCGTCCAGGCCGTTTTGCCGCGCGTTCCACTCGGCGAAGGCGATCGCCAGGACGTCGCGATCGATTCCGAGGACGCGCTGGCTGAGCCGCTGCGAGGCGAGGAACAGGGCGATCGGTCCGTAGCCGCAGCCGACGTCGAGCGCGCTCGGCCAAGTGGCCCCGGCCGCGGCCATCTGCTTGAGCAGGAAGTTCGTGCCGAGGTCGAGCTGGTGCGAGCTGAAGACGTCGACAGGGATGTCCAGGACGATCCGCCGCTTGCCCCAACGGACCGTCTCGGACTTCTTGTGATAGGCGTCATGGAGCCGCGCGTCCATGGCCTCCCCCTGCGACGCAATCGGGCACGTCGGCTATCTCCGGGGCGCCATCCAGTAGGCTGCCACGAACAGCAAGAGCGGAACGGCGGCCAGTAGCGAAATCCCGCAGCACGGCGGCAGCACCGTCCCGAAGACGGCCTTGACGGTCTTGTTGCCATTCATCTTGAGCGTGCGAGGATTCTCCGACCCGGTGACGTCGCCCTCCCAGCGATGAAACATGTTGCCGGTGTTGGGCAAGGCCAGCAGAACGACGGTTTCTCCCACCAGGTACTCGCCGGCGGGGGGCTCGATCTCTCCTTTGCCGTCCACACTCGCGTTAAGGACGCAGACGAGCGGTTTGTAGACGGCGGAGACCGACGTGGTTTCGTTCTCGGTGACGTTGACGACCTGGTCGTCGGGGGTGATGAAGCCGGGCACCTGGCCGAACCGGACGGTATGGCTGCCGGCGTCGACGGTGTCGGTCTCGGGCGCGGTGCCCCAAGAAACGCCGTCGACGATGACCTCGCCCTTGGGCGGCGAGGTATCCACGGCGAGCGTGCCCTTGCCGGGCGGAACCGGTGTGTAGGTCCCTTCGACCTGCTCGGTCTGGTTCTCGGTGATATTGACTTCGTGATCGAGCGGTGTGACGTAGCCGGCGACGCGGCCGAACTGAACGCTATGCGTTCCGACGTCGAGGTAGCGGCTGACGGGCGCGACGCCCCAGTCGTCGCCGTCGACGATGACCTGGCCGGACACAGGCGCGGTCAGCACGACCAGCACGCCGGTATCAGGCGACAGCGGCGTGTAGGTTCCGGCCACGGAGGTCGTCCGGCCCTCTTCGACCTGGGTGATGACGGCCTCCGGAGTGACGTATCCGTCGACGTCGGCGAAGCTGACGGTGTAGTTCCCGACGTCGACGGCGCGGCTGACGGGGGACGTCCCCCATGATTCACCATTGACGAAGACCTCGGCGTTGATCGGCGAGGTATCGACGGCGAGGTGGCCTTTCAACGGTGGGATGAGCACGTAGGTCCCGGTGGTCACCGTAGCCTCGTTGTACGCCACGGAGACGGTCTGGGAGGGCGGCGTGACGTAAAGGTCGACCTGGCCGAACGTGATCGTATGCGTTCCGGTATCGACCAGCCGGGCCTGGGGGGCGATGCCCCATGATTCGTCGTCGACAAAGACCTCGCCCGCCACCGGCGTGGTCATCACGCTCAAGGTGCCGGTCTGGCGCACGTAATCCGCCACAACCTGGGTCGTTTTGTCCTTCTCGACGCCGGCGGTGATCGGTTCGGGCGTCACGTAGTCGGGGTGGTCGCTGAAGCTGACCACGTGCTCGCCGACGCTGACGGCCTTCGTCTCGGGCGCGGTGCCCCAACTGACGCCGTCGACGAAGACGTCGCCCTTGATGGGAATGGTATCGACGCTGAGGATTCCCGTGTCGGGAGGCAGAGGCTGATATGTGCCAATGACCTTGGTAGTCTTGTCGTTGACGACGTCGGCGACTTGTCCCGGAGGGGTGACGTAGCCCGGCACGTCGCCGAAGGTGACGGAGTACGACCCGGGCGCCATGATGTTGCTTTCCGGCGCTTCGCCCCAGTTCGTGCCGTCCACGTACACGTCGGCCTGAATGGGCGTGGTGTCGACCAAGAGGACGCCGGTGTTGAGCGTGTAGTCTCCGGTGACCTCCGCGAGTTGTAGGAACCGTACTTTGACGACCCGCGGCGCGGGCTTGGTGTAGTTGGGCACGTCGCCGAAGCTCACCACGTGCTTGCCGATGCTGACGGCTCGAAACACGGGAGCGGTTCCGCAGGGCTTGCCGTCGATGAAGACACGGCCGTCCACCGGCGCGGTATCAACCAAGATGGCGCCGAGCGGCGGGAGTTCCGGAGCCCCCTGGGCCGAGACGGGGGCGTGTCCCCAGGGAGCCGCGATCAGACCTGCGAATATCCATAGGCATGTGGTGGAAAAGGCGTTCGTGTTCCTCATGGCACGTTCCCCTGAAGTCGTGTTCGTACGTTGACCCGTTCATTCACATCGAGTGACGGTCTCCGACAAAGGGAGTTATACGGCCAACGGGACCGGAGTGGAAGGAAGGTTGTTGGTGCCCTCTTTGGCTAGTGAGCTTCGTGCTGTCGTAGCGCGGCGTTCCAGCCTGTGCAGGAAGCGGGCGTGGACGGCCGCGGTACGAAGACGTGTCCGACCGAGATCGCCACTGGCGATGGAGGCGAGGACGACATGATTCGTTTGAGCTGGACTGACGCGGCTTGCGACCTCGGATGACAGACAGCTTCGCGTTCCGGCGTCTTCTTTGAGTCTTGGCGCAAGAGACCTGTGGTCTTGGACTGCTACAGCGGGTGCGGTCTCGGGCGAGTCAATCTGGGTCGAAGGCTTCATTGGCGATGGATTGCCGGCGACGGGCCGTTTCTGTAACATGAAGATATACGGCAGGTTGGGCTTCGTGGATGGGTTGAGGGCGAATCCTCAGGGCCTGTTAACATGGAATCGGGACGGTCTTGGGCAAGGATACGTACGATAAGCTGAAGACAGACACTCCGCATTGGAAACACTCTCTTAACGCTTGCGGGAGCGCACACTTGACAATGCGGGAGTGCGGGGAGAACCCGACGGAAGTCGCTGAGCGCCACTGGACCTGTGAGAGGTGTTGAGCCGCTGATTCGAGACCGCCCGTCGAACTGGCTGAGGTTGAGTGAGGACGACCACGAGTCGGACTGACCAGCGATACACGCGCAAGTAGCTGGCGGGGGGCTGGCCGAATGACCGAGATGCACATGTGGAGGGAGACACGATGCCCGATGGGAACAAGACGATCCGGGAGCAAACTGAGTGGCTGTGGTGGCGGAAGCTGCTGGCCTGTCCTCCGCGGCGACCTGCGTTTCCCATGGCCGGCGGGCAGCAGGTCGGACTGGCAGAATCGCTAGCGGCGCTGCGTGACTACGCGTGTGAGTACGCGGAGTGGTCCGTGGTGTGGTATGACATCAAACGGGCGTGGAAGAAGCACGTGGGGCGGGCGCTCCGCATGATGGCGATCCTTTCGGCAAGTGTTGCCAGCGTTATCCCGATCCTGGCGGAGATCTACAAGCAACCGGACGGCGTGCACGCCCTCTCGCCGCTTTGGAGCACCGTGGCGTTGGCGGTGGCCGGGGCGATGGTGGCGCTGGATCGCCTGCTCGGCTCGACGAGCGGATGGGTCAGGTTCATGACGGCCGAGTTGGAGCTGCGCACGCGGCTTGACGAGTTTCGGATGGAGCAGGAGGAGTATCGTCTGCGGCTTCTCTGCAATGAGCTGAAGTGTCAGGAAGCCCAAAGGATCTTCAATCACATCAAGGCCTTCCTCCTGAAGACGCACGAGCTCGTGGGCGGTGAAACGGCCCAATGGGCGAACGAGTTCCGAAGTGCGATCCGTGATATGGACGCGAAGGTCAAGGATCCCGCCGCGCGGGAGACCGGCAGACTGGTCGTTAACGTCACAAATGGAGACCAGTGCGAGGGCGGATGGTCGCTTTTCGTCGACGATCAGGACGAAGGCAAGCACGAGGGGCCATCGTTCACGGTCCCCAACATCGCCTCCGGCCCGCACACCGTGCGCGTGGTCGCGACCATCGGCGGTGCCGAGAAGCGGAAGGAGCGGGAGGTGGAGATCCCCGGCGGCGATGAGGGCCATGTCACACTGACGTTATCATGATGTCGGCAAGCAGTCGGGCGTGACCGGGCGGCGATTCTGGCGCAGACGCCGGTGGCCCAATGCGGCTGAGTGCGACCTCGAGCAGGAGATCCGTGGCCGTCTGGCGCTATCTCATCATGGGCGCCGGCACGCCAGCCATCGGGGCCGTCGGCCCCGGGTGGTCGGACTATCCGGCGAGCGCGGGGTCACTCATCTCGATCGAGAGGATTGACTGGGAGGCGTCGGGCAGTTCTCTCGCCACAGGCGTGAACCCCGCCCCGCGACTTCCAGTTCAGCCGGCATGGTGATTACTTGTCGCGGTCGCGGGCCAAATACTCCGCGCGGCCGTCCACCATCCATTTCCAGATCGCGTCGTGCCATAGCGAGACACGCCGCTTTTGGCGATCCGTATCCGCCCGCGACTTCGCTTCCTCGATCAGGGTTCGTAGCGCCTCCATGCGCTTCGCCGTGCCCAGATTCTCCCAGGCGATGGTCTCTGTCTGGCGCGCCTGCCCCTTCGGGTAGTTGCCCTTGTTGCACGCGATTTCTTCGAGCTTCAGGTAGAACGTCTTCATCGGCTCCCCCGCGGGACCGAAGTAGGACGTGAAGAACTCGTCGATCAGCGCGTCCACATCCTGATCGGGATCATCCCAGAGCTTGAGCATGACGTACTGCTCGAGCTGGTCCTGCTCGCCACATTCGAAGATCCCCCTGACACCGTTTCTCATGAACATCCGCATCGCGCGGGCGGTTTCGTGGACCATCACGTTGGGGAAACACTTCCACTTGTTGATCAGGGCTGGCTCCATGGGATGATGATAGTAGACCCACATGAACATGGGCGCCTTGGTTCTGGTCAGCCACTGCCGGTAGAGCTTCATGTCGTTCTCGCGAATCGCATCGCCGATCGCGTAGTAACAGGTATGTAGGCAAGGGGCCACCGATATGTTCGACTCGACGTCGAAGCCTTTCGGCGGGTAGGCGTAGCACCAGTAAGCCAGCGTGGCGATGTACTTGTCGGGATGCGTCTTGTGCACCTCCCGGGCGACGGCGTTGACGAACGAGAACCAGTAGTTGCTGACCTCGCCGCTGCTGAACTGGCCCGTGATCATATCCTTTCCCGTCCTCAGGAAAGCCCTGCACCGGGTACACTGGCAGAAGTTCCTGTTGTCCTCTGGAACAATCGCAAAGTAATCGCCCATCGCCTTGAATCCGTCAGGCACCTCGCCCTTGCGGTCGAAGAAGTCCCCAGCCATCTTAGCGACGACGCCGACCAGCTTCGGACTCGTGTAGCAGAGGTGTGCCCCCCGGCCCGGTCCGGCGGCCTGGTACTCGGGATCCTTGAACAGCTCCTTGATCGTTCGCCGGTGAATCGTGTGGTTCCCCGCCCATTTCTCGCCGCCGAGCCGCATCCGACGCCAGTACAGATGGAGTTCCGGTTGCGTGAAGCTTCCCCATTGCCCTCGCAGGTATGGCCAACTGCCGCGGCTCATCGCGCTGCGGTGCTTCAGGGCGGGCGAGCGACGGACGTCCGCGCCGCGAACGACCAGGCTCTTCTGGGAAGGCATCTCGATGTTGAGATCGGTCGGTCCGTACCATCGGACACCGCAGAAGCGCTCCAGGAAGTCGTAGACCGCGTAACACGTCCCCTGATCGTCGTAGAGGCCCGGCAGCTCCATTTCGCCCATACTTCGTTCCGGCCGGCCGACGGTCTTCCAGAAGTCGATCTTGTGACGCAAGCTTGCCAGGGTCTCATCGGTGGTCGTCCGGCCCGGCTCACGCCGGTTTGATTCCATGTCTTCCCAATCGCGGCCGATCAGGATCAACGTCCGCGGTCTCAGCGCGATGAGGTACTCCTGCGGTGCGAAATCCGATCCCTTGAAGCCCAACTCGCGCGTGGCCGTGCTCTCACCAATGAGCACGCGCGCGCCCGAGGTCGGCTCGTCATCCGAGCGAATCGGCAGTTCCGCGCCGGCGATCCTCATGACGTGGTACTGCAGTTCCAACGCCGCCAGGCGCGCCGCGGGCCTGGCCTTGGCCGACACGACGATCGTGCAGGAAGGTTTGCCTTCGAGCGCGAGCGTAAACGAAGCCTGTTCGGCCTGTGCCGAACGGCTTGGTCGGTTCGCCGCGAGTCCGGCGACGACAAGGGCCAATGCACGTAGAGTCGGACTTCCCACTCTTGCCATCTTCCTACTCCTTAGCGGAATCACACAGCAGCCACGACGCGTACGGTTCTTGGATCGCAGATCCCTGGCGGCCTAATCGCAAGCAGAAACATATCCTAAGCAGTCTCGTTGCTCAAACATTAATGGCCTAGTGCACGTTGACTCTTCATGGATGACGCATCCAAAGCGGCGTCAAGTCGCCGCACTCCATGGAGACGGCGTCGCGTTTCCGCGGGGCGGGTCGTCGGGGTCCGGGGGTAGGGGCTGGCGTGGGCGGGGGGATCGGGGATAACATCACGGTGGTTGGTGTGGCGATTCCTCGCATTCACGGGATATAGCGATAGGAGCGACGGCGATGAGACGGATGGGCGTTTTGGCGGCGATTGCGGTAATGGGCACGGTGAGTTCGAGCGCGTTGGCTGCGGAGCGGGGCGTCACCGCCCCGGGGGCGAAGCTCGAGAAGCTGTCCGGGGGCTTCGAGTTCACGGAGGGGCCGGCGTGCGACAAGGAGGGCAACGTGCTGTTCACCGATCAGCCGAACGATCGGATCATGAAGTGGGGCGTCGACGGGAAGCTAGCGACGTTCATGCAGCCATGCGGGCGGTCGAACGGGCTCTGCTTCGACGGCAAGGGCAACCTGCTGGCCTGCGCGGACGAGAAGAACCAGTTGTGGCTGATCGGCCCGGACAAGAAGGTGACCGTGCTGGTCGAGCGGTATCTCGACCGGCTGCTCAACGGGCCGAACGACCTGTGGGTTCGTCCGGACCAGGGGGTCTACTTTACCGACCCGTTCTACAAGCGACCCTACTGGAAGCGCGACACCATGGAGCAGGACGGGCAGTGCGTGTACTACCTGGCGCCGGGCCGGCGCGAGCTGCTCCGCGTGATCGATGACCTGAAGCAGCCCAACGGGATCATCGGCACGCCGGACGGCAAGACGCTGTACGTGGCCGACATCGGCGACAAGAAGACGTACTCGTACAAGATCCACCCGGACGGTCAGCTCTCCGACAGGAGACTGCTGTGCGAGCAGGGGTCGGACGGGATGACGATCGACGACGAGGGGAACGTCTATCTGACGGGCAAGGGCGTTCTGGTGTTCGACAAGACGGGCAAGCAGATCGAGCACATCGATGTGCCCGAGCGATGGACGGCGAACGTCTGCTTCGGCGGTAAGGACCGGCGGACGCTGTTCATCACGGCCTGTAAGGGTCTATACGCGATCAAGACGCGGACACGAGGCGTCGACAGTCAGTGAGAGGCGCGGCGCGTCCAGCCGCCGATGGCCGTCATCGCGGCGTGATGCGTGAGAGCTTCTGCGGGACGCTCACGATGGCCGAGTAGAGAGTCCTCTGTCCATTGCGGCAGGTGCCTTCCGCGCCCGGCACGCGCACGAAGCTGGCTTCCCCCGTCAAGCAGGCTATGTGCGTGAAGCTCGGGGGCGCATCGGCGTATCTCGTATTGGCCCTGAACGGCTCCCACGTGAAGACAGCGGCTCTCTTGAGCCCCATTGGGTCTCGCTTGGTCATGACCCATTCGCCTTGGATTCTGGCAACGGCGGGAGGCGCGCTCGCCGTAGCAGCAGTGTTCTTGGCCATTGTCCGTCTCCTTTAGCGTGGGAGGGGCACTGCGCCCGAAACGACAAACTTCGCGGCTGCCGCCGTGGCCTTGCTCACCAACATCGCGACGTTCCGAGCCAGCACCGTCGGATCGTTGCTGATCTGGTAGATGCGTGCTTGCCCGGGGTGCTCCATCACGACCATGAGCGCGGAATCCCCGCTGGCGCCAAGACTGACTTTGGTAATCGGCTCCAGGCCGAGCCGCCGTCGTTTGCCGCAAAGCCATTTCCCTTTGGGCTCACAGCAGCCTAACACTTCTTCGTACTTCGGGTCGCTCGGGTTGACGACGTAGACATCCGTCGTCATGAAGCCGCCGAAGCCGGGATCTGCCCTCATGTTTAGGATCGTGAGCTCCCCGGCAACCATCGCGGCGCGTTTTGACGCAGCGGCACTGTACTCCTGAAGCGCGCCTCCGAATTCTCCTTCAAGAAGGCGATTCAGCCACCCAGCGTCCCGCATCGCGACGTACCACTCGTCCAGATTGCGGATGGCTTCGTCGCTGAACAGGCGCATCTCGTCGAGTACGTCTTGTGGGGCCGGTAGGCCGCCCTCATCCGCCTTTGGTTCGAAATAGGCCATGCACTTGACGCGAAGGTCGATCGCCTTCAATTCGGTGGTCGTCAGCGTCTCCGTCAATTCATCGAGGTTACTCCGTACGGCCTTTGCCAGGTCCACGGGACGATAGATCTGGTCCACGTCATCGGGGGCTGCCTCCGACGTGGCCACGGGGCCTTCGGACTGGCATGCGGGTGATGGCGATGAGCAGGAAGGAGCACACTCTCCCTTTGAGCCGGGGATCGCGCCCGACTTCTCCGTTTCTGCGATGAAACCGTTGACTTCTTGACGTCCTTTCTTGCACTGTTCGACGATCACGGTCAGTTGTCTCTCAGAGCTTTGGAGAGCCCGGCCGATCCGGCTTTCGCGTCGGATTCGCGACGAGGAGACGCCGCAGACCTTCTCGACACGGAGTGTGAATTGGTTCTGGCAGCCGGTTGCCAGGAGCAGCAGCAGCACGGCGGAACCACCGGCAAACAAAGATCTTGGTCGCTTCACGGCACAGGCTCCTTGGGGATGGATCCTTACCGGCCCGCCTCTGGACAGAGCAGCGGCACAAAGGCCTTGAAGGCCTCGCGTTGTTGTTCGTCACCAAAGGGAATCAGATCGAACAGCTCGCCGCAGGTCTTTCGTCTTGCATCCTGATCGGCCTTGTCCTTCTGCGCCTGAGCGCGCTGCATTTCCTTGCGTATTCTGGCCTGGTCCCGAACCGTCTGAGCGATTGTCGTCACGTTGTCGATGACGCCGTCGACCTCCGTGGCGAATTGGCTCAGATCGATGTTGCGCGCCGTGGCCCAGAACACCAGCTTTCGGAACTGGAAGGGATTCGTATTCTGCGTCCGCCCCATGGATATGACGTCCGCTTGCGAAAGGCTGGCAAACCAAACATTGCGAGCAACCGCAATGGCTCTCTCGTTGTCGAAGGGATCCACTGCGACGCCGGGGGGCAGGGTGCCGATTGGCACGTCGTCCGCGGCACCGGCGGCTTTCGTGAGCGTTTCCTGAGCGGCGCTTGCCGCACTGCCCGCATGCTTCTGTCTGGCGATCGCGAGATCCAGCCTGTACCGCAGGCGATCCATCTCGTTCTCTGCGAGCGTCAGGGCTCTGCGCGCATTCTCCTTCCTGCTCCAGGCATCGATTTCGGTGATCTTCGCCCGGGCGTACTCCCCCTCGGCCGTGAGGTAGTCGCGCACCGCCGTCTCCAGGTTCTTGGGCTTCTCCTGCTCGGGTGGGGAGTTGTGCTGCGCACTGCTGGGGGGCGTCGGGGCACTATCCGGCGGAGGGGAGGCCTCGGGCTCCTTGCCGGAAGCCGTCGGAGGCGGCGCAGCTTCCCCCGGACAGGAGGCCGCGGCCCGGAGATTAGCCGTCGCCTTGGGCGACGCCTTTGTAGTGGAAGGATTGGGCTTTGAACTCGGAGTCGTCTCGTTCGGGTCCGGACAGGTGGTCGGCGGTGAGGACTGGGGCGGTTGCGGCGCCGCCCCAAGGTACCCAAGCAGCGCCGTTCGCGCGGCATCCCTTGACTTCTCTAGTTCCTGCCGGCTTGACACCGCTTTCGTGTAGGCCGAGTCCGCCTCCGTCCGTTCCTTCTTGGCCTCGTCCGCCCGCGTTCTTGCATGCTCTAGCTGGCCCGAGGCGAGCGCGACGTCCGCTTTGAGCTTGTCCGCTCGTTCTTGGGCGAAGCCAAGACGGCTACGCGTCGAGACAAAGACGGACTCCGGATCCTTGATCGGACTGACGCGTTTGGCGTCCTGCATTGCCGAGCCGTAGAATTGCTGCGCCGTCCGATCCAGTATCTCCAACTGCTCGACGGGGAGATCGAGGATTGGGATGTCCGGCATGGAGCTCCGCAACACATCCACGGCCTCGGCGCTGAAGTACCCCGCCTGCAGGTGGTAGTCGACGCCCATCGACCCGGTGCCAGAGATCGTCATCTTGTAGTAGCTTGTCGCTCCCGTTTCCGGATCGGTCGCGGCGAAGAATTGGACCTGGTCATGTAGCGCACAGCCGTCAGCAAGCGCGAGCACGCTCACCAAACAGGCCCCCGGAATGATTGCCCCTGAGCCGCGCAACGCCTTTCCCGCAGTCAAGTCACACCCTCCCTGTCCAGGAGCCCTGTCACCACGACAGTCCATTTCGGCAGAAGATGCCGCTACCAGAAGATCGTCCGGGAAGTAAATCGTTGGAGTTGGGTCGAGCCGCCAGCATCCCTGCCAAGCTGCTGATCGGAGGAAGACCACACGTCTAGGACTGACGGTCCGGGATTCGCGATCCCATGGTCTCGATTAGCACATCCTGTCGCTATGTAGGCAGTATACAACGGATATCAGCCAATGCAATCCAACATGTCACCTTTTTTCAGTACGGCACAGAGTCGTCTGCGAGATACTAGGGTGCCGGCGACCGAACTTGACGGCAATACTCCATACGGAGAATGCCGATTCACGCCTGCCGATCATACTGTTGGTTACGACAATGCGATTTCGCTTGGGTTGAAGCCATTGTCTGCACCGTCGACACATCCTCATTGGAGTGGGCAATCCAGTGGACTGTGTGGGCGAAGCCGACCGCGTGCAACGCGGCTCCTCGCCACCACTCGGACGCAGTAGGGCTGAGCCATGGGTACACGGTGCACGTTGGCCCCCGCTAGCCAACCGCGGGGGGCTCCGCCGGAGAGAATTCGATGAAGCAAAACCCCCGCCTCTCCCTATTTGGGCTCGGTGGGGGGGTGGTCCGAGCGGTGGGGGTTGCTGAGATACCACATCTGATAGAGGGCTTGGAAGTTGCAGCCGGTGCAGTACTCGGTGGCGTCTTGGGGTCCGGCGGGCCGGCCGTCGATCCAGTGGTGGAGCAGGCGTCCTCCGTCGCGGAGGTAATTGCAGATGAAATCGATGACGCCGCGGGCTTCACTCAGGTAGTCTTCGTCGGCCGTGCTTTCGTGGAGCAGGCTGAGGGCCTGCACCAGGTATAGCTGTGACGAGAGCGTCGAGTAGTCCTCCGTCTGGGCGCCCATCTGCTGGGCGCTGTAGGGGCTGCGATAGTTGCCCTTCTCCTGATCCTTGAGCGGGGCGAGGCGTTCGAAGGTCGCGACGGCGCGATCGAGGTACCTGATCTCTTCCGTGGCGCGGTAGGCCATGCAATTGGCCACGATCATCATCACGTTGGGGTAGAGGTACAGGCCGTCGGTGGCGCCGGAGAAGCGGTAGGTGCCGGTGTCCGCGTCATAGGCATAGCGGTCGACGGCCTCGATGATGTCCAGGCCGGTGGCAATGCGCTCGGGCCCGCGGGGCTTGCCGACGATGAGCCCGTAGCGGAGGTTGAGCGTGGCGATGGCGGCGGTCTGGACGGTCGTGCCGTAGTAGGACAGGAGCGACTCACCCAGCGCGTCCGGATAGTTGTCAAAGAACCGCAGGGCCGCGTCAAGCCGATCCAGGACGGAGTTGATCAGGGCGACATCATCTCTTCGAGGGTCGTATCGGTACGCTTCAACCAGGCCGTAGGTGGCCATGACCTCGTCGGGCACGTCGGTCCAGAAGGGCACGAGCCGCCAACTGTTGCCGCGAATCAGGGCGCGGTTGCCCTCGAGGCTGGCCTGCGCAAACGCATTGAGGCATGGGTTGCGGCTCTCGTGCGCGAGGCCTAGGAGGACGGCCGGGGCATAGAAGCGGGCGTCGCCCTGGTCGCCCTGCCAATTGCCGTCGACGAGCTGAACATCGGCGAGCAGTTCGGCGAGCACCGCTCTGAAGACCTCCGGCTGGACCGTGACGCCCTTGGTCGCTTCCGCGATCCAATTCGGCTCGAGGCAGGCCGGGTCCACGAGGTCCTGGAAGACCAAGCCCAGTCCACAGCCCGAGAGACACGTCGCGGCGATCAGAAGCCATAGCGCCAGGTGATTGCGCGCGATCCGCGGTTTTGGCATACTCGTCGACCCCTTAGAGCCCAGTGACAGCATAGCATCTGGGCGGGTCGTTTGCGATGCGAGGCCGGTTTCGGCGACGGGTGAAGGATCCCCGCCCAGGTAGCGCGGGACAGTGGCGTGCGCACGCACGTGTCATTTCAACCTTGGCTTTCCGTCCTTCGCCCTGGGCCCGTAAGGGCGCTTACCCATGAGCAGGCCGCCCTTGGCGTCGCCGCCGTGCCAGAGGTCCCACTTGGGCTCGGCGTATCGGTCGAAGAAGGCGTGGAGCCGCTCCTGGAGCCGTTTCTGGGTCTCGAGGCTTGCCGGCGCGTCGTAGAGGTTGTACCGTTCGCCGGGGTCGGCGCGGAGGCCGTAGAGCTCGTTTGGTCCGCCGCCGATGCGCTCGATGTACTTCCACATCTCGGTACGAACCGCGCGGACGTTCTCGAACTCGTAGTAGACGACGTTGTCCCAGGTGATGGGTTTGCCTTTGAGGACGGCGTCAAAGTCTCGCCCGGGACTCTTGGGGCGCGCGGGCATCTTGTCCGCCAGTCCGAGATGGCTCAGGATCGTCGGCATGAGGTCGTAGTTGGCGACCATGAGGTCGCATTTGTGCCCCGGCGAGATCCGGCCCGGCTGGCGGAAGATCAGCGGGATTCGCATCGTCCCGTCGTAGGCCGTCAGCGGGCGGGTGTGATCGCCCATGCCCCAGAAGCCGCTGTGGCCCCCTGCCAAGCCCTGGTCGGCCATGAAGACCACGAGCGTCCTGTCGTCGAGGCCCAGCTTGGCGAGCGTTGCCATCACCTCGCCGACGCCGTCGTCGATGCCGCTGACCTCGGCGGCGTACTTGCGCATGGAGACGGGGTTGTTGATCATCTCGCGGTTGTTGCGGAGCCAGGGGTGCGGCTTGGCTTGCGGGAAGCACGTCAGCTCCTTGTCGGCGTAGAAGGCGGCGTGGCGGTTGCGCGACTCGGAGAACATGCTTTGGCCTAATCCGTACGGGCCGTTGTAGGCGAGGAAGAGGAAGAACGGCCGATCCTTGTTCCGCTCAATGAACTCGACGCCACGGCGGGTCCAATACTCGGTCTGGTGCATCGGCTCGGCGCGGATCTTGCCGTGCTCGATGATTTGCTGATCGGTGAAGCCGGTGGTGTGTCCGCCCGGTTTGGTGACCCAGAAGGTGAAGCCCTCCTGCGGGCGGAGGTTGTCTCCGAGATGCCACTTGCCGCTGAGCCCGCAGACGTAGCCGGACTTGCTGAGGATCCGGGGCAGACTGTCGAACTCGGCAAGGGTGTTGTAGGCGTTGGGCCCGAGCATGACGTCCTGGCTGATGTACTTGTGCACGCCGTGCTGGCACGGCATCAGCCCGGTCAGGCACGTGGCCCGCGTCGGGGAGCAGACGGCATTGTTGGCGAAGGCCTGGGTGAAGCGCATGCCTTCTCGGGCCAGCCGGTCGATGTGGGGCGTTCTGATCTCGCGATTGCCGTAGCAGCCGAGGGTCCAAGGGCCCTGGTTGTCGGTCATGATCAGGACGAGGTTAGGTCTGGCCGCTGAGCCTTGTGTGCTGGGTGCCGCGATCATGGAGGCGGGCATCAGTAGGCCTAAGGCGGCTGCCAGGAACGTGCATAGGGGCCGTGTTCGGTTCACGGATCGTCGTGCCTCCAGCCAGGATTGAGCACGCGTGATGCGCCGCACCCTTCGACGCACCGAGTCGGCGACACGCGCCTATTCGAGCATTCGGCGGGTCAGCCTGAGATCCGCAGTCGATTCCGCGCATCCTCGACGTCGTCGCAGATCTCGAGGAGCTTGTCGAGGCGGGTGACGGCGAGGCACTCTCGGATCAGCGGCCGGACGCCAGCCAGCACGAATCGCTGGCCGTTCTCCTTGCACTCGCGCATGAGGTTGACCAGCGCGCCGAGGGACAGGCTGGGCAGGAGCTCGACCTTCGACAAGTCCAGAACGACGGGCAGGTGCCTCGACTGCCCTGCCGCGGCCGATACGTGCTTCTGGACCTTTCCCGTGCTGTCCTCATCCATCGCGGTGCAATGGACCACCATGACGAGGAACTCGTCATGCGTGTCGACGGTGACGATGGTTTGCTCTGACATCCGAGTCTCTTTCGTACCGCGGCGCCAGCAAGCGCGTCGGTGCGTGGCGTCTACCCCATGGGCGGGGCCTCGGTCATGCTCGCTTCACCTCGCGGAGCGCGACGGAGAGGGCCTCGGGGTTCGATGCGCACCGCAGCGCCTCGGTACCCGAAATCACGCCCCGTTCGTACATCCTCAGCAAGCTCTGGTCGAAGCTCTGCATCTTGGCCTGGCCGGTCTGGATGCACTCCTTTAACTCGTCGAGCCGATTCTCCAGGATTAGGCGCATCGTCGTGACGTTACCCCGAAGGATCTCGACGGCAGGGCTTCGGGTGGCCTGGCCCGTGGTCACGAGCCGCTGCGACACGACGGCCTCGAGCGCGCCGGCCAGTTGTCCCGCCAGCAGTCTGTTCTCGCCGGCGGGGAACATCCCGATCAGGAGCTCGATCGTTTCCACCGCATTGCCGCTGGGCATGCACGCCAGCACCTGCCGACCCGTGGCTGCCGCGTGCAGGACCAGGCGCACGGTCTCGAGGTCGCGGAGCTCGCCGATCACGATCACATCTGGGTCCTGACGCAGCCCCCTCTTCATGGCCTCGGCGAACGACGGCGTATCGGCGCCGACCTCGAGCTGCGAGATGAGCGATTTCTTGCTCGCATGGACGTATTCGACGGGGTCCTCGACGACGAGGATCTTGCACGAGCGCCGGGTGTTGATCAGGTCGACCATCGCCGCGAGCGTCGTGCTCTTGCCGCTACCGCTGGGGCCGGTCAGCAAGGTCAGCCCGCGCTGGACCAGCGCGACGTCATGCAGGACCTGCGGCAGATTCAGCGATTCCAGCGACGGGACCTCTCGGGGGATGACCCGCATGACGACGCCCACCTGGCCGAGGTGGCTGTAGACGCTGCAGCGGAACCGCGAGAGATCCTGGATTTCGTAAGAGAAGTCCAGCCGCCTCAAGGCGCGGGTGTCGAGCTCGCCGCCATCCGTCGTCGGTGCGATGGACGCGACGAAGGCCAGCGCCTCGTCGTTGGTCAGCGGGCGGCCCTCGACGGACCGTACCTGGCCGGCGATGCGCATCATCGGCGGCGCGGACGCCTGAATGTGGACGTCCGACGCCTCGTGCTCGACGGCGAAGCGTAGTACTTCCTTCAAGTCCATGAATCCCGTCCTCTCGGTGAGGCGTGCTCGGAGTATACCGGCATGTCCGGCCTCGTGACAATCCACGCGGGGCCGCTAGGCGGCGTGCCGCAGTTGACCGTTCCCGGGCCCCCGGTATGATTGCAGGTCTTACCCCACAGGAGACTCGCCATGAACGATAAGCAGAACGGCTGTCGATTTGTCGGACGAGGGGCCGGCGTCGCCGCGGCTCTCTTGGCGGCGACCGCGTCGGTGCTGCTCGCGGGGCAGGGGTTCGTGCCCCTCTTCAACGGAAAGGACCTCACGGGCTGGAAGCCGACGGGCAAGCCGGAGGCGTGGTCCGTCCGCAACGGCATGATCGAGTGCGATGGCCGGGGTGGCGGGTGGCTGTTGACCGAGAAGACCTACGGCGACTTCATCCTCAAGCTGCAGTACAAGGTCTCGCCGGGATGCAACAGCGGCGTTGCCATTCGCTGCGCGCCGAAGAAGCCGGGCTTCACCGGCATGGAGCTTCAGATCCTCGACGACTTCGGCGGGCGGGCGAACAAGCACTCGTCGATGTCCGTCTACTCGTCGATCACGGTCAAGAAGCACATGTCTCGACCCGCGGGACAGTGGAACGACGTCCAGGTCACTTGTCGCGGACCCAAGCTGAAGGTCATCTGGAACGGCGAGCTGGTGCAGGACGTCGACCTCGACGCGCATCGGGAGTTGGCCAAGCGGCTACGGCGCGGCCACATCGGCGTGCAAGACCACGGGCACTACGTGTGGTTCCGCAACATCGAGGTCCAGGACCTCGGCGGTGAAGGCGGTTCGGAGCCGCCGAAGCAATAGCGTGCCGAATCGACGGCGGCCGCTTGACCGGCTGACAGGGCCAAACAGAGGCACGGCGGAGGTGAGAACGTGAGCGAGAAGGCTGATCGGGAACAGGAGCGACTGACTCGGCGCGACATGCTGCGGCGATCGGCCGTGGGCGCTGCGGCGTTGGGCCTGGGCACGAGCGTCTCGGAAGGCGCGGCGGACGAGCTTGGTCCGGCGCCGGCCATGCGATCGCACGGGGTCAACGGGTGCGTCAACGTCGGCGTGATCGGCTGCGGCGGCCGGGGCACGTGGCTGCTCAACGAGGTCGTGCGACGCGCCCGCGGCAACGCGAAGCTCCGCGTCCTGGCGGTCTGCGACGTCTACGAGCCGCGCAAGCAGCAGGCCCTGAACGTCATCAAGAAGGGCAACACGGGGAAGGAGTCGGACGGGCTGCTCTACCACGAGTACGAGCGGATGCTGGAGAACCCCGACGTCGACGCGGTCGTCATCGGCACGCCCGACCACTGGCACGCGAAGATCGCCATCGAGGCGATCAAGGCCGGCAAGGACGTATACGTCGAGAAGCCCATGACGCACACGATCCCCGAGGCCAAGGCGCTGCGGGACGTCGCCGCCTGGGCGGGGGCGGTCGTGCAAGTGGGAGCGGGATCCGCCAGCGACCCGACCTATCACCAGGCGCGCGAGATGATTCGACGCGGCGCGATCGGCAAGGTGATCTGGACGCGCTCGGGCTACAGCCGAAACGTGCCGGCCGGCGACTGGAACTACTACATCGAGCCGCAGGCCAGCCCCAAGAACCTCGACTGGAAGCGGTGGGTCGGATGGGAATGGGGCCTGGCGGCCAAGAAGCCGTTCAACGCCGAGCACTACTTCCGCTTTCGCAAGTACTGGGATTACTCGGGCGGCATCGCCACGGACCTGCTGTATCACGCGCTGGCGCACCTGGCGGTGGCGCTGGGTCCGGAGTTCCCGTCTCGAGTGGTGGCCTCGGGAGGCAACTGGGTGCACAAGGACCGCGACGTGCCGGACACGTTCCTGATGAACATCGACTATCCGAGCGAGCACTCGGTCTTCCTGATGGGCACGGACGCGAACGACACGGGCGTCCCGGAGGTGATCCAGGGCCAGCACGCCAGCATGACGTTCGGCGGGCC
Organism: Phycisphaerae bacterium; assembly: GCA_016927755.1. Taxonomy (GTDB): domain Bacteria; phylum Planctomycetota; class Phycisphaerae; order UBA1845; family JAFGLZ01; genus JAFGLZ01. Next base: position 106,852 of record JAFGLZ010000111.1, on the reverse strand, counting down.
GAAGGTGGAGCCGCAGCAGGAGTTCGTCAAGGAGTTCGAGGAGGCCAAGAAGCGCGGCGCGTTGGACGTGCCGCGTCCGAACGTGGGCGACCACATAGACAACTGGCTCGAGTGTCTGCGGACGCGCGAGAAGCCGAACTGCGACGTGGAGCTGGGCTACCGCGTCCAGGTCGCCATCACCTCGGCCGTGATGGCCTATCGCCAGGGGCGGGCGGTGTTGTTCGATCCGAAGACCCACAAGGTCAGCACCGCATGAGTCGACGACTCGCCATCGCCTGCTGTCTGATCGGACTGGGTGCATCGGGTCTGCTCGCCGCGCTGAGCAAGGGCACGCATCACGACGACGATCTGACGCACTATCTCTACGCCAAGTGGGCGGCGAATCGACCGGCCTACCTGCTGCACGAGTGGGGCAGGCCGGGGTTCACCGTGCCGTACTTCCTACCCGCGCAGCTCGGGTGGGTAGCGGCCCGATGGTTCAGCGGACTGCTCACGATCCTGGCGGCCTGGCTGGCCTATCGCATCGCCGAGGAGATCCACCTGCCGCACGCGTGGCTGGTCGCGCCGATGGCACTGATCCAGCCGATGTTCTTCCAGCTCAGCTACACGACGCTGACCGAGACGCCGCTGGCGTTCTATGTGACGCTGGGCGTATGGCTGCTCGTGACGCGGCGGTTCGGCTGGTCGGCGCTGGTCTTCAGCGCGGCCCTGGTCACGCGGCACGAGTCGGTCGTCTGGCTGCCGATCTGGCTGCTGGCGATGTGGCACGGACGGGCGCGATGGTGGTGCTATCCGTGGTTGATCTGGGCGCCGGTCGCGCACAACCTGCTCGCGCCGGGCATCCTGGGCAAGATCCCGATCCTGATGTTCCTCGAGCCGACGGCGGACGTTCAGTACGGGCGCGGGTCGCTCGTGGCGATGCTGGGTCGCGCGCTGCTGGCGTACGGCCCGGGGCTTTCGGCGCTGGCGTGCCTGGGCGTGCCGATGGTCTGCCGCCGTCGTCGGGGGTGGATCGTCGCGGGCGTGATCGTCGTCTACTTCGGCTTTCACATGGTCTGCCGGTACCTTGGTGTGTACGCGACCGGAGGCTATCCACGGTTCCTCATCCCGATCAGCCCGATGGTGGCGATTGCCGTGGTGGCGGCGATTTGCGGGCTGATCGAGTGGACGGCGGATCGCTGGTGGCTTCGCGCCGCGAGCGTCGCGGCGGCGTTCGTCCTGTTCTGGTTCGCGGGCGAGTGGGAGAAGCCGTGGTGGATTTACCCGCCGTTCCTGCTGGCATTTCGTCTGGTGACGGCGGGGGTGGTCGTCGTCAGCGCCGCGACGATCTGGGTGCGTCTGACGCGGCCACGTCTGAAGTGGGTGCGTTGGCTGATCCCGACGGCGCTGGTGAGTATGACGATCGTCCAGACGGCGTATCTCAGCCGTCCGTGGCCGAGGACGGCCGAGCAGCGGTCCGTCGCCGAGGTCGTCACGTGGCTCAAGCAGCACGGCTACGGCGACCGGACGGTGTACGCCTCGAACGTGTGGGTGCACTATCTCTGGCCGATCGAGCTGGACCCGGGCGACTGGCACACCCGGCAGGCGCTGGACAAGGCGCCGCCGGGCACGGTCCTGATCTGGGACCGGCGCTACAGCCCGGCCTTTCCGCAGGAGATGCCGCTGGAGGAATATCTCGATGATCCCAACTATCGGCTGCTGACGAAGAGCTATCCGTCGCCGGGGGTGTTCTGCTACGTGTTCGAGAAGCGTGGGGGCTAGAGTGGCACACTGATCTGAATAAACTCTTTCCCTCGTTGCGTGTAGGCCATTCCCTCCAACCATTTCCAAAAGGCGCTTGCCACTTGCACCATGCCGATTCCCCAACTCGCATCGATATTCCGATCAGGGAGCGGATCCACATCGAGATTGACGTGCCCGTCGTAGAAGGCCGCGTTTCCCTGCTTAACCGGGGGAACGAGTTGGGAGAGGCTCCCGGGCATGGCATTGGAGACCTTCTCGGTGCCATGATACTGACCGCCCTCGTCGCCGATCGTCCAGCAGGAATCCATGGCCATCCACATCCCGCTGAGCATTCCGTCTATCATGCCACGACCGGCTGGGCCGCCCAGTTCCGCAAGCGGCGCGGCGCAATGACGGTCCCAACGCTCGTCCATCAGCATATAACATCGGCCCGGCGCGTAGATCTGGCTGGTCTTCATGATGGGTCCTGGTGCTCCAAACGGTCCGCCGTATCCTTCCTTGAAGTCGGAGTTTGACTGACCCTCGGGGTCGGTTTCGTCGTACCACTTTCGTCCCAACATCGTTCTCGTGTAGTTGAAAAGGTCCTGGGTCTTGGAGGCGATCCGCTCGAAATCAGGACACCGGTAAAGGTTCTCGAAACGAGCATATGAGAACAGCGATCCGTCGCGGAGATCAGTATCCTCAGGACGGCTTGCGGGATCCATCCAGAACTCAGGCATGTTCGGCATGATCCAGTCTTCAAAATAGGCCCACTGCCTGATGGTGATGCCCGAGTTCCGCGGCCACACGGTATCCGAGAGACTGTCGCAGTCTTCCCACCCTCGGCCCATGAAAGGAGGCGTCTCGCCGTAGTCGTCAGTGTATACCAGCAGCGCCTTGCAGAGCTGGCCGATGCGCGACGCGCAAAGCGTGGCCCGAGCCTGCGCGCGAGCCTTGCTCAGACTCGGCAACAGGATCGAGATCAGCAGCGCGATGATCGCCACGACGACCAGAAGCTCGATCAGCGTGAAGCCCGTACGACGAGGACGCTCGGGACGCATGCACTGTCCTCCCTTCGTTGCCGGGCGGGCGGATGGGATATCGCCCGCTGTTAGAGATGTCTACTCTCATTTTAGAGTGACGGTTGTCGGGAAGACAAGACTGTATGCAATGTTAGTAAAGGCTTTACTTACGAGCTCACGAGAATAGGAGCAGATGCAACGCGTTCGGCCGCAATATCCGGCATAGAGAGGGCGAGCAGTCTACACGTATTCCCAGTCCTTGAGCCACTGATAATCGCGGGGCAGATCGGCCCAGGCGCGGTCCATGGCGTCCTCGAGCTCCTTGGCCTCGGCCTTGTCGAGCTTGCGTCGCTCCTTGACGGCCTGGGCCATGTTGTCCACCTGGCGCGTGTTGATCAGGCCCGGAATCGGGGCGGTCACGGCCGGGTTGCAGAGGATGTATCGGATCGCCAGTCGGGCCTTGCGGTCGTTCTCCTCGGCGTGGGCATCGCCGGGCTCGCCGATTCCCGCAAAGAGCGAGTTGCTGGCGAAGGGCTTGATGCCCAGGCAGCCCACGTCGTGCTTGCGGATGGCCTCGAAGACGCTGTCTTTCGGCAGCTCCTTGCTTCGAGCGGTGTAGGGCATGACGACGACCTGGACGACCTCGGGATAGGTCTCGATCATCCACTTGATGTGGGGACGGTCGTGCGAGGACAGCCCCGTGAAGCGGGTCTTTCCCTGCTGCTTGGCCTTGGTCAGGGCATCCATCATCTCGTCGATCTCGGCCTGGGTGTGCCGGCTGCTGGTCTCGTCCATGACGATCCGCCACAGATCGACGTATTCGAGCTTGGCCGCCTGCATGCCCTTGTCGAGCGTGGCAAGGAGCGCCTTGCTCGTGCGGAACTTCGGGTTCCGCATCTCCTCCTGATACCACGAGAAGCCGAAGAAGACCTGGTCGCGCTTGTCCTTGACCGCCCGGCTGTAAGCGACGACCTCCTCGCGGGTGCAGGCGTCGATGTAGTTGATGCCCCGTTCGAGGCAGCGGGCTACGACGTCGTGGCGGTTCTTCTGAAAGGCGTCGTTCTCGAGGTCGGCCGAGAGCCAGCTCTTGTTCTTGTAGACGCCGGGGACGGCCTCGTCGATCCGCTTCCAGTGCCCGCCGAGGCAGACGGCCGAGACCCAGATCCCCGTCTTGCCGAGGCGGCGGTACTCCATCTCGGGGTTGTAGCCGCGGGTCTTCCGGATGGCCGCGTCGTCGGCCGCATGGGCGTCGTGGGCGGCCACGGCGCCGAGTCCGACGGCCAGGCCCGCCGCGCCGGCGGCGCTGTCGCGCAGGAAGTCGCGCCGTGTTACGGCATCCGATTCGCTCGTTTGCGGTTCGTTCCGATCCATGACTCGTTCCCCTGTGGCAACCAGATCCATCGTTCGAACGTCAGGTTTTCGGCACGGCCTTATCGTAACAGGCTTTCAGATACTCCCGTGATCGGGCCAGATGACGGGACATGACGTCGGCCTCCGCGTGGCCGTGCATGAACGGGTTGACGTACCCGCGATATCTCACCTCCGCCAGCGCGCGGATCCACGGCGTCATATCGGTCGAGCCGATGCCGGGAAGCTGCTTGGCCTCCGGCTCGTTCTGCCAGGCGTAGAAGAACAGGAGCTGCTTGCCGCAGATGCGGATGGCCTCGGGCACGGAGGCCTTGACGCGTTGCAGGTGGTACGGCGCCAGGGCGATGCCCAGCCTCGGCGAGGTGTTGATGTCGACAAAGGCCTTGAACGAATCGAGGGAGTCCAGCAAGGCCTGGCCGTGGTTCTCGATGGCGAGGCGGGAGTCGTGCTTCTCGGCCAGCTCGACAAGAGGCTTGAGGCCGCTGATGAACTGGCGCATCCGGGCCGAAAGCTCTTGGGGTTTGCACGGCCCGCTACTGCCCTGGATGGCCACGCCTCCGCCGGCCCGGCCCAGGAGCTCGGCATACTTGGCGTATCCGCCGCGATAGACCGAGAAGGCGAAGAGCTCGAGCTTGTTCTTGGCGAGCATCGCCTTGAGGCCGTCCGGGCCGAGGCGCTCGGCCACGTCGTCGAGATGGGGGCATCCCTCGTGGGCCGACCAGATGTCGATGGCCTCGAAGCCCAGGGCGGCGATCCGCTGGCAAGCCTGCTCGATGGGGAGCTGCATGTAGTGGATCGAGGACGTGGATAGGCGCATCGTCCAGGGCCCGTCCGCGCTGCCCTGGCTCGCCCGCGCCGTCGCTGAACGGCCAACCAGGCTCGCGGCCGCGCCGGCGCCCAAGGCACTCAGGAACCCACGCCTGGACGGATTCGCGTGCATGTGATCGCCTCTGGTCGTGACGAAATGGCGTGAGACCGGCTTACTACATTCTCGTCACCTGAGGTCGGCTGTCAATCCGTCGCAGGCATCACTTGCCGACGGGGCGGACCTGATGGGCTACGGGCCACGTCGCTCGGCTATCGCTCTTCTGCAGGCCCATCTCCTCCAACGGCAGCGCCTTGAACCCGACGCCGTAGGCGGGTGAGTCGGGCTTGAGGGCGAAGTCCGTCGCGCGCGGCGCCTTGCCTTGGCCCATGCGATCGGGCGTGGCGAAACGTGGGTCCTGATCGATCAGGTTGTCCTCGATCTTCTGATACTTCCTTGCGCCGGCGCCGACCTCGTCCCACTTGCCGCCGAACGAGACGTTGTGCAGGACTTCGTTGCCCTTGGGGGCGGCGGGCTCATCCTCCCAGATGGTGACGAGCTTGGGATAGCGCGTGGACCACGGCGGTTGCTTGTAGGGCACGGCGTCGAGACGCTCCTTCATGGTCGTGGCGACGTGGTAGCCGGCCCAGTTCATCGCGCGGTCGTCGATATGCAGGGCGGGCTTGCAGTCGACGAAGAGATTGCCGTCGACCGCGTTGTCCCGGCCGCCGCCGATGAAGGCCGCGCGCGTCACCCGATAGAACAGGTTCCCGACGATCTTCGTGCCGCAGAACATGTCGTCCAGGTATACGCCGACGCAGCCGTGCCCGCGGAAGCCGCTGATGTGGTGGAGATAGTTGTGGCGGATGACGGTGCCGCGCATGGTCCAGTCGCGTCCGGCGTACATCGCGCCGGCGTCGTTGGACTCATAGCAGACGCTGTGGATCTCGTTGAACTCGATGAGATGGTCATTGCCGCCGAAGCCGATGGCCATGTGGGGGGCGTCGTGGATCAGGTTGTGCGAGGCGCGGTTACCAACGCCGTTCAGTGAGACGGCCGTCTGGTACATGCGATACCATCGGCCATAGTGGTGGATGTGGTTGTTCTCGGCGAAGAGCCCGGCGGGCGTGAGCGTCTTGCGGTCACCGCCGCTCAGGCTGATGCCGCCGCCGGCCATCTGGTAGATGTCGCAGCCGACCACGCCGCTAGCCTTGCCGCCCGAGACGCTCACGGCGCTGCCGCCGCCGTTGCGGATCGTACAACCGATCACGCGAACCTTCTGGCCGCCGCTCACGCGGATCGCCGTGCCTCGGACCGCCTCGATCGTGATGCCGCGGAACGTCACGTGCGAGACGTCCTTGGTCTCGATCATAGAGCCCAATACGGACACGAGGGCGGAGCCCTTCTCGATCGGCGAGGGGGGCCAGAAATAGAGCTTGCCTGACTGCCGATCGACGACCCACTCGCCGGGCGAGTCAATCTCCGACAGGAGATTGAACGCGTAGTACCACTGGCCCTTGCGGTAGCCGTAGGTGTGATAGGGTTTCTCGACCTCGATGGTACGCTTGTCGACGTCGATGGACTTGACCTTGTGACGCTGGTCGGACCAGTCCCAGAACCAGTAGCCGTGGACCCAGACGTCGTTCTCATCGGCCCATCGTTTCGGGCGGTCGCCGTCGTAGACCCACTTTCCGATCCGATCGCCCTTTCGGCCGCGGACATCGAACTTCTCGCCGCCGGCCTCCTCGACGATCTTGACGAACCCTTCGTTCGGCCAGCGAGCGACGGTCATCGGCACGTCGTTGAAGAACAGTTCGATGCCGCCGCCCTTGGGCGAGCCGTAGTCGGTAATGCCAAGGGCCTTGAGGTCCGCCTGGACGACCTTCCCCCGGGCCTTCTCGTCAAGACGCTCGAGGATCGCCGTGTCCTTGACCGGCTGGAAGCCGGTGATCACCTTGCCGCCGACGAGGCGGACCGTCGCGCCGGGTTCCGCCCGATAGACGACCGGGGAGTCGGCCGTCCCCGAGTCCTCGGCCGTCAGCGCGATGGGCTGAGCGATGCTGTAGATCCCGCCGGCAAGTGTGACCTCGATGCCGCCCTTGGGCAGTCCGGTCGTCTTCTTGAGCTTTCGGATCTCGTCTCGGGCCCGTTGGATCGTGGCGAATGGGCCTTCGGGCTTGGCGTCGTCGCCGTTCGGCGCGACACGGATTCGCGCGGACTCGGCATGGGTCGTCGGGGAAAGCGTGAGCGCGGCGACTCCGATCGTCACGGCAACAATCATCCGGCTCGGCACGTTGTGTCTCCTCTCGCGGAAGCGGTTGGCGGCGCGTTCATTCGGGAAGGCTGCGTTACTTGTCGGCGTGAACGATGTCGCCGACGCGCCGCATCCAGTCGAGCTCTTCCGGCGACATTGGCTCAGCATCGAGCACGGCCAGGTTCTCCTTCATCTGCTCGGCGTTCTTCGGACCCGTCATGGCCAGATGGACGGCCGGGTGGCTCAGGGCGAAGCGGTAGCAGTCGACGGCGGTTGGGCGCTTCAGATCCACGGGGATCTTACGCGACTTCAAGAGCGAGCCCCAGCGCGTCGTGGTGTACGTCGTGACGCCCGGCGGACTGTCCTGAGGCAGATACGGGAAGACTTCGGTCTCGGCACCGCGGTGCGCGGCGTTGTATCGCACCTGTAGGATGTCGAACACGCCGTCGCGGATGTATTGCTGGAACGTCGGCCGATGATGACAGGATATCGCCAGGAATCGGACGGCGCCGCGATCCTTGAGATCGAGCACGGCGTCCATCAGACGCTGCGACGGGGGTTTGTTGTAGAGGCCGAGGATCAGCACGTCGGCATAGTCGAGCTTCAGCCTGCCGAGGGCCCGCCGCACGCTCCGCCTCAGCAGGCCCGGCCAACGAGAGTACGACTGGATGGCGACGACGAGCTTGTCTCGCTGTTTCGGGGCGATGTGGTGAATCGCCCGCATCATCGCCCCGCGACGCATCGAGCCCCAATAGAAGTAGTTGAGCCCGCGCTCGAACGCCTCCTCTAGCGCCGCGGTCGGCGCGCCGTACGACGCACCGATCCCCAAACGCCCCACCATGAGCCCCGTCCGACCAAGTCGAATCGGATCGGCAAGCGACATTTGGCAGACTCCCGACGCCGGTATACCCGCCCTGCCCCCACTTGTCGGGGATTATACGACATGACGCTTTGCTTCCCGGCGGAATTCCTGGGATTGTGGACGGACGCACGGCGCGGTCAAATGCGCAGGAGATAGGAGACCACTATGAACAACGTCATTTGGGCGGTTGCACGAGCCTTCGTCGTTCTGATCACGCTGCAGTCAGGAGCCCTTGCCATGGGACAAGCTGACCTCCCCGCGGCCGCGCCCGACGACGCGGTCATGGCCTCGCCCGCCGAGGTAACGGAGGTCCTGGACTGGGCCACAGTCGCGTTTACCGGAACGAGGCCCCCAGGCGCCCCGGCGCGCGCCGAGCTGGAGGTCCGCCGCCAGGACCATAACGTCCTGTGCTTCGGCGAGTCATGCATGGAGACGCCCATCAAGATCGGCAGCCGAGCCTTCAAGCACGGGCTTGGAACGCATGCCAACAGCGAGATCGTCGTGACGCTGCCAAAGGGGACGAAGGCCTTCAAGGCCTTTGTCGGTATTGACAACAACGACGACACGCGGGGCAAACACGGGAGTGTCGAGTTCGTCGTCGAGATCGGCGGTAAGGAAGTCTTTCGATCGCCAACGCTTCGCGGCGGTCAGGAGCCGGCGGAGGTGAGCGTCGACGTTCCGGACGGTACCGATCGCATCGTGCTGAAGGTAGACGCTACGCCGGACGGCGTCTCGCACGACCAGGCGGACTGGGCCGACGCCCATCTGGTCATGCAGGACGGCAAGGCCGTCTGGCTCGACGAGAACCAGCTCGACCTGCTCCTGCTAAACACGGACCCGCCATTCTCGTTCGTGTATGGCGGCGTGGCATCGGCCGAATTGCTGAAGGGCTGGCAACGAACGTTTGAGACGAAGGATAGGCCCGATCGCATCGAGCACGTGGTTCATTGGACGGACCCGAAGACGCGTCTGCGCGTCGCCGCAACGGTCGGCGTCTTCAAGCGCTACCCGGCGGTGGACTGGGTGCTATCGCTGGAGAACCAGGGCACGGGCGATACGCCAATCATCGAGCAGATCCAGGCGCTGGACGTCGGCCTGCGTACGGGGTACGCCCGGCGCGCCGGCATCCTGCATCACCTCATGGGCGACGCGTGCGCCGAGCGGACCTTCTTGCCGGTGGAATCGGACGTCCAGGCGGGTCAGACCTTGCGGATGGCGCCGACGGGGGGCCGGCCCTCGTCGATCAGCGCGTTTCCGTTCTTCAACTTCCAGTATCGCGATCGAGGGATTATCACGGCCGTCGGCTGGTCGGGACAGTGGGCGGCGTCGTTCGATCGGGCGGGCACCGGCCCGACCCGGCTCCGCGCCGGTATGGAGCAGACGCATTTTCTGCTGCACCCCGGCGAGAAGATCCGAACGCCTCGGATCCTGCTGCTCGCCTGGCGAGGTGATCGACAGGCGGCGCACAATCGCTTCCGGCGGCTGATGCTGTTCCACTACCTACCGAAACAGGAGGGCAAGCCGGCGCGGCTGCCCTTCGCGCTGCAGTGCTTCGATCGGTACAGTTGGACGAATCCACAGTGGGCCACGGAGGCGGGGCAGATCGCCGGCGCCGAGTTCGCCAAAAAGGTCGGCTGCGACCATCACTGGCTGGACGCGGCCTGGTTTGTGGGTGGGTTCCCCAACGGGGTTGGCAACTGGTTCTGCAAACCCAAGGAGTTCCCCAATGGGCTCAAGCCCGTCAGCGACGCATGCCATGAGCTCGGGTTGAGGTTCGTGCTGTGGTTCGAGCCGGAGCGCGTCGCGCCGGGAACGGAGATCGCTCGGGAGCATCCGGAGTTCGTCTTCGGGGGCGCAAAAGGCGGGCTGTTCAAGCTGAACGATCCGGCGGCGCGGCGATGGCTGACCGAGCTGCTCTCCAAGCGGATCGCCGAGTACGGCGTCGACGTGTATCGCAACGATTTCAACATCGACCCCCTGGGCTTCTGGCGCGGCAACGACGCCCCCGACCGCCAGGGCATGACCGAGATCCGCTACGTCGAGGGTCACTACGAGATGTGGGACGAGCTGCTGAGCCGGCACCCGGGGCTCCTCATCGACAACTGCTCGAGCGGCGGACGGCGGATCGACCTCGAGACGTGCATGCGGTCCGTCCCGCTGTGGCGGAGCGACACGAGCTGCTCGCCCGGACACCCAGACTGGAACCAGGCGCAGACGCACGCGCTTAGCCTGTACGTTCCGTTCCATACGGCCTGCGGTTGGACGCCGGAGCCGTACGACTTCCGCAGCTCGGCCACGGGCGGGGCTATCTGTCAATTCGCGTACCTCGATGCCGACTTCCCGGTGGAGTTGGCCAAGGCGACGATCGCCGAGGCCAGGGAGAACAGCGCGTTCTGGTACGGCGACTTCTATCCGCTGACGCCGTGCACTACGACGCCCGATCACTGGTCGGCTTATCAGTTCCATCGCCCGGACTTAGGCGCGGGGCTGGTGCTGGTCTTCCGACGAAGTGAATCGAGGTACACCGGCCTGGAACTGGGCCTGAACGGGCTGGCCAAGGGCGCGACGTACGAGGTCGAATTCATCGACAACGCCAGAGCCAAGACGGTCAAGACGATGACGGGCGAGGCGCTGATGTCGGGAATGGAGCTTCGCCTGCCCAAGAGGCCGGGCAGCATGCTGGTCCGCTATCGACCGCGGAAGTAGGCACAGTGAAGCTGCTCGCCGAACCGGACGCGAGGACGCGCTACTTCCGGGAGTCGAGCAGGATGCAGATGGGCCCGTCGTTGTGACTGGCGACGTCCATATAGGCGGCGAAGACGCCCTGACGGACGATCAGGCCGCTCGCCGCGAGTTGCTCGCAGAAGGCCTCCACGAGGGGTTGGGCCTCCTCGGGTCGGGCGGCGGCGTCGAACGACGGGCGCCGGCCGCGACGGGCGTCCGCCTGGACGGTGAAGGCGCTGACGACCATGACCTCTCCGCCGGCCTGGGCGACGTCGAGGTTCATCTTGTCGTCGGCATCCGGGAAGATCCGGAGGTGGCGAACCTTGTCGACGAGGAAGGCCAGATCGTCCGGGCCGTCTCCGGTTGCCACGCCGAGATAGACCAGGAGCCCCGGGCCGGCGCTGGAATGCCGCCGACCCTCCACCCACACTTCGGCGGAACTGACCCGTTGCACGACCGCTCTCATGACGCCTCCGTCTTGCCCGCGCCGGGCGCCCTCACCCCTGCCAACCGGCACATGCCCCGGGCGATCCGTCCAATCCGCTCGCGGAGCTCGGGCGGCTCCTCGACGATCACCTGATCGCCGTAGCCCAAGATCCACCACGAAATCTCGGTCAGCCCGTCGACGTCGGCCTCGAAGACGCAGGAGCCGTCCGGCTGGGCGGTGAAGCGTTGACTCTCGTGCCAGGTGATCTCCTCGACGTTTCCGGCCACCTTGGGCAGGAAGCGGAGTCGAACGTGGTATAGCTTTCCTTCGGGGATAACGCTCCAGGCCGATCCGAAGTACGCGTCGACGTCGAAGGTCGGATCGGGCTCGAACGCCTCGTCGAGCACGCGGGTGGCGGTGATCCGGTCGAGCTTGAAGGTTCGGACGGCGTCGTGGGAGGCGCTGTGGCCGATGACGTACCAGGCGCGACCGGCGAACAGGATTCGATAGGGCGAGAGCACGGTGCGAATCGTCGCGCGCTCGAAGTAGGAGTCGTACTCGATCCGAACCTTGCGGCGATGGCCCCAGGCTCGGTGCAGGACGTGAAAGGTCGCTTCGATGCGCGAGGCGTCCGCCAGCGGCGGCAGTCGACACTCGAGGCCGTCGATCATCCGCTCGCAGTACAACGCGGTCTCCGGTGGCAGGCATTGCCCGATCTTGCGAGCGGCCCGGCTGGCGGCTTCGAACGATGGGAAGGACTGCTCCGAGACGAACTTCCGCGCGACGAGCAGGATCGCGAGCGCTTCGTCGAGCGTCAAATCGAGTGATGAGAGCGCGGAAGACTGATCCACGCGATAGGACCCACGATCGGGATCGTATTGCGGATTGACTCCGGCCAACTGGAGGAGGTTGAGATCGCGAAAGACGGTCCTTCTCGATACGCCGAGGCCGTTGGCCAGTTGATCGACGGTGCTCGCGTTCCCGCCACGAAGCAGGCGCAGCAACCGAAGCAGGCGTTCAGGACGGGCGCTGCCCATGATGGATTCCCCGCCGCCGCACGAGACGAGCCTTCGGGAACGCCTCGAAGCACGGAGCGCGCCGGCTCAGCCGGCTACGTAGCCGAGGATCAGGTTCACGACGACCCCGATGAAGAGGGCTCCCGAGGCCGCCAACCACAGCCGTCGACCCGTGCCGCGGGCCACGAGGACGTAGTGTGCGGCCAGGATCAGCCAGGTGGCGGCTCTCAAGACGACGACGTCGTACGTGATGATCTTGCCCAGCAAGGTGACGATCGGCTGCATCGAGGCTGCGATCGTCCCGATGAGCGCCACCGTCGGAATCGCCATGAAGGCCAGGGCCTCGACGGGGTCGACGAACGGGCGCCATCGGCCTCGACGGGCCAACTGTCTGAGGTAGAGACAGACCGGAGCCCCCAGCGCCAGCAGCGGGGGCCAATGCTCCAGGAGCCAGAACTTCAAGCGGTTGTCGGGAAAGCGGACGACGACGAACACCGCCGCCGCGACCAAGACCAGCACGGCCAGGCTCGCGATGCCCCGGCGCTGCGACAACCGGGCGGCGACGACTAGCGAGGCGATAAGCAGTAGGTTGGCCAGCAGCCCCCAGGCCCACCTGAGGGCGGAGTCGTCCCGCATGGACGCCATCTCGGGCCAGACGGCCAGCTCCAGGGCCGCCAGGAGGCCGAAGACGGCGACGATGAAGCCGATGGTTCGAGCCCTGGGGATCAGTCGCCCGGTCGTCGTCCAAGGGCGACCGTCGTGCAGTTGCTGGTCCCAGACGTTGGGCAGCCAGTGCCAGATGAAGATCATCGCGGCCAGCCCCACCATCGCCGCCGCCAGGAGCAGAGGCATTCGTGTGGTGAGCTCCGCGCCGCCTACCCAATCCGGGACGCAGGCCACGACGAACGAAACGATGGAGAGCGTGACGAGCGCCATCCCGACGTCGGCAAAGTTCGCGTTCCAGCGCCGGCGGGACAACTGGAGCGAGGCCCCGCCGGCCAGGGCCGCACAGGGCATCACCAAGAACGAATCGCAGTGATAGGCCCCGAGCGGAAGCAGCCCCATCGCGATCGCCGCGGCGCTCGGTCGAAACCCGGGCCACTCGGCGTAGGATTCGCACAGCCACTCCAGACGATCCGGCCAGGCTAGCTCGCGCCTGCGCTGTCGGAGCATGCCCTGTGCGACGACGAACCCGAACAAGAGCAGCGACAGGCCGACGAAGATCCAGAGCGACCATGGCAGCCACGTTGGCCAGGGCGTCTCGACGTAGGCCAGGGCGGCGGGGATCATCATCCCGGTCCAGGCCACCAGGGCGGCGAGCAACCAGAACACAGGCGTGGCGGCCCGCCGAGCCGACGGGCTCAACGCGCCGGCCAGCGTGAGACCGGCCAGGTCGATCAGACCGTCAGGAGACGTCTCGAAGAGCCGGCCCGTGGTCTCGGCGATGCCGGTTCGCAGCAGCGCGACAACGGCCATGTCGAATAACAGCAGGACGAAGGCCGGAACCCCGAACGTCAAGGCCAGCCACTCGATGACGCGAGCGATCTTGGGCGCCGGCGCATCGCTGGAATCTGCCGTGCCGAACCGGCGAACCACCGCAGCGACCAGAATGCAGAGGAGGGCCACCCCCGCGCCGAGGTGCCGGAGGAGAGGCAGCCCTACCGATTGCGGCCATCCCCAGTGGGCACAGATCACCGCGCCGCCAATGAAGGTCAGGAGGCCCGCGAAGCCGAGCTTGCCCCGCCCGTCCATGACGGCGTAAGCCAGCAGGCCGAGGCCCAACAGCATCAAGATGAGACTGACGTATTCGATCGGGTTAGCCCTCGGTCACGTGTGCCAGATGGTCTGCAGCGCCTCCCCAAGCCCCCACAGGCAAACGTTCCACAGGGGGTCGCTCCTCAGCTTCCGCCCGGCTTCGTCACGATCGCCCTCGCGGGCAATCGAGGTCAATAACCATAACATGAGGCCAGCGGAGCGTGCCAGTCCTGGAAGGCGGCAAAAGAGAGATGCTGTCGGCCGACTGGGGATCAGTAGTCCTTCTCTTCGAGGACCACATTGTTGTAGTGGAGCAGGAGCCCTTTGGCCCGTTCGAGCTCGGCGATGGCGACATTGTACGCGATCAGGGCCTGGAGGAAGGTTCGGCGCGCCTGCGCGAGATTCTCCTGACCGGCCAATTCCGTTTGCAGCTCGGAGGGGCTTTTCCGTTCGGCTCGCTCCTTGGTGGCCTGCACGTTCTTCTCGGCGGCGTCGGTCGCGTCCATGGCGGGGTAGATCGCGTCCTGGGCGGTGTTCAGGGTGCGCACCGCGCTGTTGACGTCCAGGATGATCTGCTCGATCTGCGCCTTGCGGGCGGCGATCGTCTGCTCGTAGCGGAGCTTGGCCTGCTTCAGGGCGGCGCGGGATTTACGGCTACCGATCGGCCACTCGAACTGCACGCCGACCTGATACTCGTTGAAGTCGTTATCCGCGGCCTGCCTGAAAGCTCGATCCCAGTCCGGACCCAGGCCGGTTATCTTGTATGTGAAGATGGCATCGAACTTGGGCAGGACCTGGTTCTTGGCCGTCCCGATGATGATCCGCGCCGTCTCGATCTCGAGCTCGCGCTGCTTCAGCTCGCTTCGATGGTCCAAGGCGGCCTGGATCTCGGCCAAGCGATCGACCACGAGCGGCACGGCCTCGGGGATGTCCACCGGGACGATCTCGACGTCATCCGACAAGTTCAGCTTCGGATCGTTGATCAGCGCCTTGAGCTGATCCTCCGCCTCCTTGGCCGCGGCGATCGCGCGGATGAGGTCGACGTTCCTGAGGTCGACAGCCGACTTGGAGTTGTTGATGAGCACCGCGAAGGCGTCGAAGTCGCGACGGGCGTCAATGTACCGGTAGGTCTCTTCCGTCTCGGCGAGGAGCTCGGACGTGATCGTCACGTCGCGCCGCTTCTGCACGAGGTTCCAGTACGCCTGCTCGACCTGCGAGAGGGTGTCTCGCACCTGCTGGCGGAACTTCTCGAAGTTGATCCGCCGCTCGTTCTTCCTGATGTTGATCTGCGAGCGGTTGAAATCGATCCCGAAATTCCGCAGGAACGGCTGAACGAGCTGGATCGTCATGTCGTTGTTGTAAGAGGGGTTCAGCGACTGGAACGACAGGTCCGTCTCGGTCCGCGACGCGTTGTAGCCGATGTCGACCTGGGTGCCGGTGGACAGCAGCTTTCGTATTCCCGTGCCGAGCGTCCATCGCTTGCTGCTGGTTCCCTGCAGGGCCGATGCGGTGGCCTGGTCCTGAATAATGTCGATCCAGTTGGCGTAAAACGAGGCGTCGAACTGGGCCTCGGCCTCGACGATCTGAGCCGTGCTGACGGCCGGCTCGTACCCGGCGATCTTGATCACGTAGCTGTTGACCAGCCCCCGGTGGATGGCATCGGCCAGGGTCAGCTTCATCTGGCGGGGACGCTGGATCGCAACCAGGTGGTTGTAGGCGGCTTTGCTCGTTCGGGCATAGTCCCGTTCGCGGCGCTCGTCCGTGATGTTCTTGGCCCGCGCCTGGAACAGTTCCTTGGCCACGGAGGGGTCCGGCATCTGCCATTCGAGGGCCTGGGCGATGCTCGGCTTCGTGGTCGTCAAACTGCCGACCGGCATCGCGGGACGCCGATTCTCGATCTTGGGGAAGTCCGCAACCTCCTCGGCCTCGGCAGCCTGGGCCATCGAGCGCTCTTCGTAGCTGGTGAGCATCCCTTCCTGGAGGGAGGGGTTCGCCGAGGAGCAGCCAAACACGCTCCCGAGCCAGAACAGCCCGACGGACCAGACCGGCTTGAACCATCTACGACACATACTGCCAACCGAAACGAGCTGGATGGCTGGACTCCTTCTTCAGCGCAACGACTTGAAGGAATGAGGTCTGACCGCCTCACCTCAGCTCAAGGGGGACCACCCCACTCGGCGAGATTATACCGGTGCACACCGGGCTGTCAAATGACGATGCGCCTCGAAATCCGGCAACTCACGGGCTTCGCCGCGCCGATGCGGAAAGGACTCGAACGCGCCTCTACTCCAATTGATCCTACCGAAAATCGCATCGCCAGGACAGTCTGCCTCCACCGATCAAACGTCAAGTGCCCGCCACGTTCATTCGATAACCCATGCGGGGCCTGTGGTCCGCATGGGGGCTCCGTGCGCCGAACCCGTCACCGTACGCCAGTCAGGGGACGCATCGGACCGACAAAGGTCCGAGAACATCTGCCTTGACGCTCGATGCAGTGTGCACGAGGAAGCGGATCGCGGTCTCGAAGTATCGGCCCGCGGAACGCAAGGTCAGGAATCATGGTCCGAGTCAGGGTGCCGGCATCATTTCGGGATCGAAGCGGATTCGTCTTCACCGACGAGAACGGGCAGGTCTTCAGGCAGGTCAATCGCTCTTACGAAGCGGACTACCGCTGGCTCGGCGAGTCCGGACTGTACCGAAACCTAACGCAGGCAGGCCTCTTGATCCACCATGAGGAGGTGCCCCAGACGCACGGGCTCGACCCGAACGCCTTCACGATCATCCGGCCAAGACTGATCCCGTTCATCTCGTATCCTTACGAGTGGTCGTTCAGCCAGCTCAAGGAGGCGGCCCTGCTGACGCTGGAAGTCCAGCGCAGGGCCTTGGCCCACGGGATGACGCTCAAGGACTGCAGCGCGTACAACGTTCAATTCGAGGGCACGAAGTCGGTCTTGATTGACACGCTCTCGTTCGAGGTGTACGTCGAGGGCACGCCCTGGACGAGATACCGGCAGTTCTGCCGGCACTTCCTCGCCCCGTTGACGCTGATGTCGAGCCTGGACGTCCGACTCAGCCAGTTGCTGCGCGTCCACCTGGACGGCGTACCGCTCGATCTGGCGGCGTCGATGCTGCCGCTATGGACGCGGCTCCGCCCGGGTCCGCTGAGGCATCTGGCGCTTCAGGCGAGATCCCACGGGACACACCAGGACCCGCCCGCTGGAAGCCAATCGAACCGGCGGGCCGTGGGTCGACTCGGAATACAAGCGTTGATCGATAGTCTCGAGCGGGCAGTCTCCAAGCTTGCGTGGCGACCGCCCAGCACCGCCTGGTCGGAATACTACTCGAACAGCACGTACACGCCCGAGGCCCTGGAGCACAAGAAGCGTCTTGTGTCGGATTACCTCGATCGGATCAGACCGCGGACGGCTTGGGATCTCGGGGCCAACACGGGGTTGTTCAGCCGCATCGCCGGGCGGAGGGGCGCGGCGACGATGTCGTTCGACGTCGATCCGGCCTGCGTGGAGATGAACTTCCTGTCGTGCCGGGCGGAGCACGAACCCAATGTCCTGCCGCTGTGTCTGGACGTGACAAATCCGAGCCCCGGCATCGGCTGGTCGCACGAGGAGCGAAGCTCACTGGCCGCCCGCGGACCGGCCGACGTGGCGATTGCCTTGGCGCTCGTCCACCATCTGGCCCTCGGTGAGGGCGTGCCGCTGGACCGGATCGCCCGATTTCTGCGCCAGGTCTGCGATCACTTGATCGTCGAGTTCGTCGCCAAGGACGACCCGATGGCGCTCCACCTTCTCGCTCCCGGCAAGGACACCTTCCCGGACTACCACGAGAAGGGCTTCGAGCGAGTCTTCTCTGAGTCCTTCGAGATCCATGAGCGCGCGTATGTTCGGGGATCGTCGCGGGCACTTTACCGCATGGAAGCCCGGCCGTAGGCGAGAACCCGCGAATCACGGGCACGGCGAGTATTTCGGCGAGGCGATCGAGACGGCGAGGCGTTCTCTCATTCGGTCTCGGCCAGGGCCTTTTCGATCGCCTGAACAAGCTCCTGGCTCTCAGGCTTGGTTCGCGAGCCAAACTGCCCGACGACGTTTCCCTTTCGATCGATGAGGAACTTGTTGAAGTTCCAACTGATCTTCCCATCCACCCGCGGGTTCGCCCGCTTGTCCGTCAGATACCGGTAGAGCTCATGCTGGTCGGAGCCTTTGACGGAAATCTTGGCGAACATCGGAAAGGTCACGTTGTATTTGGTCGAGCAGAAGGCCTTGATCTCGGCGTCGGACCCGGGCTCTTGCCAGAGGAAATTGTTCGCGGGGAAGCCGAGCACGACGAGCCCACGGTCCTTGTATCTCGCGTAGAGGCGCTCGAGCCCCTCGTACTGCGGGGTGAAGCCGCACTTGCTGGCCACGTTGACAATGAGCATGACCTTGCCCTTGTGCGTCGACAGGCTGACGTCATTGCCGTCGATGTCCTTCATGGTGAAGTCGTGAATCGATGTCATCGGTGTCCTCCGAGATTGCGGGGCCTGCCCGGTGCCCTGCCGGGAACAGCCCTGTGACAGACCGGCCAGGAGCAAGATGGTCAACGCGCGCTTGAGCGGGATGATCATAGCGTTCTCACACGGCTCGTCTTGGTCGCCCATTGGCCACCCGCCAACCTCCATGAGGTTTGATGGTCCACGCCGGCCGAATGTGGCGTCTTGATGCGAAAACGTGGCACAAATCGAGCCGATGTGGGATCTCGGCCGGTCGTGTCAGGCGCCGGCGCCGTCCGTCTTTCGAGGCAGTTGATTCAGAGTGAGCCAGTACTGCCCCATCTGCCTGACGGTCTCGCTGAATTCCTGGAAGTCCACAGGCTTTCGGATGTAGCTGTTTGCCCCGAGGCGATAGCTGCGAACCAGATCCTGCTCCTCCTGGGACGACGTCAGTACGACAACGGGAATCATCTGGGTCCTGGGATCGGCCTGCCGCCGCCGCAGGACCTCCAGTCCGTCGACCCGGGGCAGCTTCAGATCCAGCAGGATGAGCACCGGCCACGAACGGCGACCACGCGCGGCGCGCTGAGTGGGATCGAACAGATACTCGATGGCTTCCGCCCCGTCGGAGGCCACGACGAGACGGTTGGTGATGTTGTTCTTGCGCAGTGCCCGCCGGGTCAACTCGACGTCGTCGGGGCTGTCCTCGACCAACAGGATGACCTTGTCCGCCTCGGTCATGCAACGACTCCTTGGGTAGGATGACCTGGGTGGAGCGTGAAGTAGAAGGTTGCGCCCTGGTCGACGGCGCCCTCCGCCCAGACGCGCCCGCCGTGACGACGGATCACACGCCGGACCGTTGCCAGTCCGATGCCCGTCCCCTCGTATTCGCTCTCCGAATGCAACCGTTGAAACGCGCCGAACAATCTCTCTGCGTAGGCCATGTCGAAGCCGGCGCCGTTGTCTCGAACGAGATACACCCTTTCCTCATCACGCGTGAACGATCCAAACTCGACCCGAGCGCGAGGCCGCTTGCCGGTGAACTTCCAGGCGTTCTCGAACAAGTTCTCCAACACCGCGCGGAGGAGCTGGGCGTCGCACTCGGCGCGGATGCCGTCCTCGATGACGACGTCGACCGCGCGGTCGGGATCGCGGTCGCGAAGTCCGTCGGCGATCTCGCGGGCCATTTGGCTGAGATCCGTGTCCTTGCGACGCATCTCGCTCTGCGTGATCCGCGAAAGGCGCAGCAGGTCGTCGATGAGCATCCCCATTCTCTGGGCGGACGCGCGAACTCGATTCAGGTAGTCTTGTCCTTGCTCGTCCAGCCGATCGGGATAGTCGTCCAGGAGGGCCTGGCTGAAGCCGTCGATGCGACGAAGGGGCGCTCGGAGGTCGTGCGAAACCGAGTAGCAGAAGGCCTCGAGCTCGGTGTTGGCGGCTTGCAGTTCGGCCGTACGACGGACCACGCGCCCCTCGAGCTCGGTGTTGAGCCTGCGAATCTGCTCTTCGGCCCGGCGTCTTTCGGAAATGTCGATCCCCATGCCGAGGATGCAGGTCGCCTCGCCGAGGGTCAGACGCCGACCGGTGAACAGATAGGGCGTCGCCTGGCCGTCCTTGGAGATGATGTTGGCCTCGGCCATCGCCTGCCCGCTAACCAGGGCGACCTGAATCTTCTGTTCGATGAGTGCCCTGTCGTCCCCGGTGAACAGATCCAGCACGTGGATTCTCGATAACTCTTCCGTGGAATAGCCCAACACATCCTCGAGATTCCTGTTCCATCGCAGGAACCTGGCTTGTTCGTTGAAGAGGTAGAAGACCCCGGGCAGACTGTCAATGGTGGTATCCGAGAAGGCTTTCTCCCGCATGAGCTCCGCTTCGGCCTGCTTGCGGTCGGTGACGTCCGAGTTCGTACCGACGAGCCGAACCGGCTGGCCGTCGGGCGATCGCTCGACGACCTTCCCGCGGCAGAGGATCCATCGCCAGTGGCCCGACTTCGTCCTCATGCGGAACTCGAACTCGAAGCCCTCGTCCTTGTGTTCCACATGGTCGCGCATCCGGCGTTCCACAGGCTCACGATCGTCGGGGTGGAGCAGACGCGTCCAGGTGCCGTAGCAGGCGGGCAACTCTCCCGGCTCGTAGCCGAGCATCGTGTGCCATCGTGGACTCAAGTAGATCCCGCCGCTCTGGACCCGCCAGTCCCACATCCCCTCGTTCGCCGCGTCGAGGGCGAGCTGCATACGCTCCTCGTTCTCCCGCAATTCGCGGAGGAAGAGGAAGCTGCTCAGCGCGTCGGCGATCCGGCGTCCGATCTCTCTGAACAGGGCTTGCTCCTCGGTCGTCCATGCGCGGGGGTGCGAACACTGATGCATGCCGAGTAACCAAGGCTTGCCGATCTTCGGATGGACGGCCGTGAATATCTGTGATTGAACCGAGAAGACCCGGACAACGTCCGGGAGCGGGTCTCCCGAGGTGGGATCCTGAATGATCGGATCCTCTGCGTCCAGCGCTCGGCGCATGCTCTCGCCGGCCTCGCGCGTCACCGGGATATCGCGGCCGGCGGCGAACGCTCCCTCGTACCGAGGGCTGGTCCGCTCGATAGGGACTCGCATGGTGGGTGCCTCCGGATCGCACGGGTGCAGCAACCAGGCGCGGTCGCAGCCGAAGATCGAGTGCGCGACCTCGACAATGTCCCCAAGCGTCTGCTCGAGGTCGGTGCCTTGCCGGATAACACGGTCGATCTGCTCGAGGCTCTCCAGGAAGTTCAGGTGTGCAAGGCGCTGTTCCTCGGCGCGCTTTCGCTCGGTAACGTCTCGGAAGTACCAGACACGTCCGTCCTCGCGACCGTCGCGAATCAGCGGCGCGGACCGTCGCTCAATGGCGCGTCCGTCCTTGAAGACAAGCATGTCCTCGGACGCCTTGGCGCTCTGATAGAGTGCCTTGATCTGCGCCACGAACTGCTCGGGGTCCGCGAGCTGTGTCAGGACGAACTCGACGAGCGTGCCGTCGTCCCGCGACGCCATCATCTCGTCGGGAATGGACCAGATTCGCTGGAAGCCCGAGTTGTAGTGGGACACACGACCCGATTGGGACACAACGAGAATGCCGTCCTGTGTGGACTCCAAGGTGGCGCGTAGCACGGCCTCGCTCTCCTGCAGGGCGTCCTCGGCTTTCTTGTGGGCCGTGACGTCGCGGGCGTTGATGACGACGCCGCGAACCACCGGGTCGTTGAGGAGGTTGGTGCCCGTGGCTTCCAGATGCCGCCACGATCCGTTTCGGTGCCTGAAGCGGCATTCCCTGGTCTCGACGTGGCCCGGTAGTCGGTTCCCCCTAAGGAAGGCCGAGAGGATCTCACGTCTGTCATCGGGATGAATGAGCTCGAAGACGTTCCTGCCGAAGAGCTCGCTGAACTCGTAGCCGAGACACCGTTGCCATGGCGGGCTGGCGTAAGTCAGAGTTCCATCCTCGCGGAGCACCGCGATGAGATCGGAAGCGTTCTCGACGAGCGATCGGAAGTGCTGCTCGCTGCGGCGCAGGGCCTGCTCCGCCCGCTTTCGCTCGGTAATGTCGCGTCCGATGGAGTTGATGCTGGTGATCTTGTCCTGTTCGTCGTAGTGCAGGTTGACAGTCCACAGAAGACTGCGGACCTCGCCGGACCTGCTGACCTGACGGTTCTCGTGGGTGACGTGCTCGGCCTTGTCTTCGATCCACTTTCGGAACGCCACTCTGGTGTCGTCCATGTCCTCGGGATAGACGAAGCTGAAGGCGGACATCCCGACGCACGCCCGTGGAGACAGCCCGTAGATCTCGGTCGACATGTGGTTGACGAACGTCAGTCTGCCCTGTTCATCGACCTGGGTGACGAGGTCCTGCGTGCCCTCGATGAACTCGCGATATCGTTCCTCGCTCTCCCGCAAGGCCACCTCCGCCCGCCTGCGCTCGGTAACGTCGCGCATGATGGACGATAGGTACTCGAGCTCACCGTCCCGTGATCGATGCGACATGATGACCTGAGAGACAAGGATCTCCGTGCCGTCTTGGCGGAGAAGCGTCGTTTCGCCGGTCCACACGCCGTCTCGGATCGCCGTGGGGATTCCCTCCGTCCTGACCAAGTTCAGGGCCCAATCCGGATGGGCATGGCGAATCGCTCTCGTGGTGATGTCTTCATCGTCCGACCAGCCAAGCAGCTCCCTGCCGGCCTTGTTCATGTACGCGAGACGCCCATCCGGCGTCGCCATGGAGACCAAGTCGCTTGTCGCTTCGAGGATCGCCGTCAAACGTACTCGCTCGGCCTCGGCCTCCTTACGCTCGGTCACGTCAAGGAACGTCGCCAGCACGGCGGGACGCCCATCGTGCTCGATCGGTACGGCGGACATGTCAACCCATTTCGTCTGCCCCCCCTTCGTGACGATGGCCAGTTCGTACCGTGGCGGCACGTCCTCGCCCTGCTGCCTGGCCAGGCCGCGCTCCATGACCAGGTCCCGCATGCTCGGGTGGACAAAGTCCCACAGCGGGATGGTGACCACCTCGTCCAGGGCATACCCCGTCGCCCGCTCGGCCGCGGGATTGCTGTAGACGATTCGGTCCTGCTGCCAGATCAAGACGGGAACGGGTGTCGACTCCACGAGTTCCCGGAACATGCTCTCATTCTTGCGGAGCGCCTCCTCGGCGTTGGCGGCCTGGATTACCTGAGCGGCGGTGCTGGCGATATTCTCTAGCAAAGCTTGATCAATCGAGGTGATCGGCCGCTCGCTGAACAGGGCGAGCACGCCCATGGGGGCCCCGTTTGCCGACATGATCCTGCTGCCGGCAAACGACACCAGACCGAGGCGAGCGGCCCACTCATGGTCGTGGACGCGCGGGTCGTTTCGTGCGTCGTTGGTCAGGAACTGCGGGATTTCGCCCGATGCAATCTGCCCGATCTTGTAGCAGCCGAACGGCACGCGTCGATGGATCTCCTCATCCGTTCGGGAGAACCGGCCGGAGCTGGCCGTGAGGTGCAGACAGCGATCTCGCCGGCGACAGACGTGCGGCCCGTCGCCCTCGGCGCGATGGATGCAGCCGGAATCGCATCGGTCGCCCGGATGAATCATCCAGAGACGAGCGAAGTCCGCGTCGAAGACCCGAACCACCGCATCCGTGATGAACTGCAGTTTCTCGCGCAAATCAACTGGCGTTAGCAGATCTTCCTTCAAACGGTTCAGGTGCTCGATCCGCCTCTCGGCCCGCGCTCTCTCGGCGATTTCGCGTCTCAGGTTCTCGTTAACCCTCCTAAGCTCATCAGCCGCTTGCTGATCGGCGACGCCCATTCCATGCTGTTCGCAGGGCGAGGCGGCCTGGCCGCTCTCGGCAAGCTTCTCTTCAAGTTCCGCGACACGGGCGCGAAGGATCTCCAATTCCAGCTCCGGTTGCGCTCCGGCGGCGTCAGACCGTGTCATCACAGCATCTCCCTGTGCCCTCGATGCGAGCTGCGAACATGTCGGCGGATAGATTGCGTGTTTAGTGTCTTATGGAATCGTATGGCAGCTCTGCCTCGCCCATAACCGTTCGGCTCGCCAGCCCCTCGGCGGTTTGGGGCGCTACCCATAGAGCCGTCGCGCCGGCGATCGCGGCACGCGGTGGCGCGCCCCGGGTGATGTGTCCCTTGGCAACGGTAACTTGAGTATACATAGAATGCTAGGGCAAGGGAACCGATCGTCCGCGGCCCGGCCGTCTGGTTGGCGAGCCGGATTCAATGCTTCCGAACGGAGCGTCCAAGGACCACTCGGCACACCAGCGTCGTCGTGCGACCCCGCACGGAAAGGCGATTGGGCCTGACCGCATTGCGACCACCTGGGGAAGAGATGCCGATTGGTCGCCAGGTCCAAGCATGGGTAATATGGGGGCACGGCTCGACCTGTCGGTCGGCTGATCGAAGACCATCGCTCACTCAACAGGAGACGCAGGACCAGACATGATCATCGACATCCATGCACACGTGTACGCGGACCCCAAAATCCGACCCCGACGCGACGGGACGACGTTCATGTCGGCCCGCGACCAGATCGCCGTGATGGATCGGCTCGGAGTCGATAGAGCCGTCGTCCTGCCGCTGAACAGCGCCGAGTGCCCCGCCGAGCCGCAGAGCGTCGGCGAGGTGCTTCGGATCTGCGAGGCGTATCCAGGACGGTTTATCCCGTTCTGCCATATCGACCCCCGAATCGCGCGGCACCCCGATCAAATCACCGTCGACGACTTCGATCACCTGCTGAGCCAGTACAAGGCGCTCGGCTGTAGGGGCATCGGCGAGTTGACCGCGCGGATCCCCTGGGACGCGCACCCGATGCTGTGCATGCTCGAGTCGGCCGAGAAGCAAGGGCTGCCGATCACGTTCCACACGATCACCGAGGACGTAAACAGCTACGGCGTGCTCGACGAGATCGGCCTGCCGCGACTCGAGAAGGTCATGAAGATGTTCCCCAAACTCGTCTTCCTCGGGCACAGCCCCGGCTTCTGGAGCGAGATCAGCGGCGACGTTACGCCCGAGACGAAGAACGGCTACGCGACCGACCCTGTCGCGCCGGGTGGAACACTCAAGCGGCTGCTCCGCGAGTGCCCGGGTCTGCACGGCGACCTATCGGCGGGCAGCGGACTGAACGCCCTCATGCGCGACCCGGAGCACGCCTACCGGTTCATCGAGGAGTTTCAGGACCGACTGCTACTCGGCCTGGACTTCTGCTCCGTGCACAACGATATGCAGCACATCCAGTGGCTCACGCGGATACGAGACGAAGGTCACATCTCGGACGAGGCGTATCAAGCAATCATGTGGAGGAATGCGGACCGTCTGTTGACGCTGGGAATCGAGACATAGCGCATCCCGGTTGCGCCGCGATCCGCCACGCGCTCTACTCAAGCTGGTACAAAACGCCGGGGATTCGCCAGGGATCCTCGAAAGGTACGTTTTCGTAAACCAGCTCGCCTCGCCAGATCTCAAACAGGTCAAGGGACTGGCGAGCGACCTCGGCGCTACTCCGAAGAATGATGTCGCAGCGTGAGGGCAACGCCGTCCCAACGCGTCCGGCAATCGGCGATTTCGAAGAGGCGCCACCGTCCCTGCTCACGGCGACGTGACCGACGGAGTGCTCCTTGCCGCCCGAGCGCACGAACACCTCGAAGGCCACGTTCACCGGGAGAGGATCCGCGTCGATGTAGCCCCTCACTTCACAGTCGCTGCCCACACCATGCTTGAAAACACATGGCGTCAAGTACGACTGGAGACTTGCTCGCAGCGCATCGTCCTTGATCAGACGTATGCACGTTTGAGGATTCGCGGAGACGACCTCAAACGTCTCCGTCAGGGCCACGTCGGCTTCGTGGAACCACTGGCAGTGTGTCGGCGCGGCGCGCGGGGAGGGTCTTCCGATCCTGACGCGCATGACGAGGGCAAGCTGATGAACTCCCGGCGTGGCCACAGGCAGCAGGGCCTTCAGTTGCTGTTCGTCACCGGATCCGAACGGGAAGAAACCGGCATGCCGTTCGCTTCTTCGCAGGAGATCGACAGAGGCCCACCCGGGACTTGCGGCCGGCTTGCCGTCGAGCAGGACTTGACTGCAGGTCAACGAGCTGGCGAGGGGATAGGACACGCGCGGCTCGTACTCAACGCGGTAGGGCACGGGATCTCCGAGTGCAACCCTCGGTCGGACGAGCAGACGAAGGTCGACCATCTGCCTGAGGTATTGGGCTTGCTGGGTCTCCGAGAGAACACCGCGGAGGCGGCATCGCTCCACCAGGTCCATCAATTGTCCCACGATCGGGCTAGGGGGCTCGGCCACTTGCTCTCGCAGGCATACGTCCATCAATCTGGCCACCTGAGAGGCCGAGAGACTGTCGGAGGCGATCCGTTGGCGGAATTCCTTGAGTGCCTTTCCAACGATCTCCCAGTCGCCGGAGCGCAAATCGCCTATCACCCATGCGGTGGGACGGAATCGATACCAGTCTGTGCCCCGGAACCGCCACCCGACCGATGCCAGGGCGAGGACGAAAAAGGCGCCGCCAACCGCAATCAGGCCACGTTTCCGCCGCCGTACGCCTCTAACGACGATCTTGGCGGTCAAGGGGATCCCACATTCCGGACAGCGCCCGCTGTCTATGCTCGTGAGGTCGTAGCCGCACGCGCGGCAGTAGGGTGTGGTCCCCCGCCGCCGGGGCCACATACCCATCATGACCAGGACGGCCCCGAGAGCCGCCGCCGCAGGCCCCACCCAATTCAGCCAATGGGACGTCTGGACGGGAATCATTGCGGCATGGTCTCCGGTTCGCATTCGAACGAGAAGCCGTACAAGAGCGCCTTGTCCATGACAACCTCGAGGGACAGTGTTCCGCCTTTCAGCGATGATAACGGACGACGCCATCTTACCGGAATCCTCAGGCCGTCTCCGCGAATTTCATCGCAATCATCAACCTGCTATTGCCGCCGCGCGTGCCCGTTCTTCGATGGGCCCGCGGTCCAGACGAGGTCGTCGAAGTAGATCTCCACGAAGTGTCCGCCGCGGTTCCAGCTCAGGAAGCCGAAACGATCAAAGGCGGCGTTGCCCTTTCTTGCGGCCTCGCTCACGTCCATTGAGACGGACTCACCGTCGAAGGCAACGGTGATCCGGCCGCGCCCGTCGCCGGCCTCGGGTTGGTAGCGGAACGTCCACGTATGCGGGTTGCCGTCGGGGAAGATCACGGGGCCCTGGCTCATGACCTGCTTGACGTCGTCGGAGCTTCCGCGGACGGGGCGGACATAGTGGCCGATGCGACTGGGGCCCTCGATCAGGATACCCAGGAAGTTGTTGGGCGGGGCGCCGATGTAGGTGTGCGAGTTGAACCAGCCGACGAAGATCGCGCTGTCCGCGGCCGCGGCGCATAGGCAGACCTTGCCGGACGCCTCCAGCTCACGATCGAGTGACAGACCGCGGACGGGCGCTGCATAGTAGAAGCTGTTCTGGGGGCGCGTCGACTCAATCCGCCAAACGAGGCCGCCGATCTCGCCGGTCTGACCGCCGGCGTGGTTGGTCTTGCTGTAGCCGAAGTCCTGCGTGCAGGTCACGCACTTAGAGGGATCGGGCCGGTTGTTCCGCGCCTCCCAGTTCGGATCCGTCGAGAAGTCCTGACGCACGACGCCGCTGTCCGCATGCAGCGGCACGGTCCAGGCCATCATGCAGGACACGAAGACCAGCGCGCAACGACCCCGTCGCGGGTGGCATGGGTCCGCACCGTAGATGCGCTCCCATGAAGTCGACCACGGATCAGCACGAGAGACTGACGTCCTCTGGAACGACTCTCCGCGGACCCGTGCGGCGATTCGAGAACAAGGCTCTATACAGCGATGATCCGTGCCACCCATCCTGGCTCTGAGCCACAGATCACGCGTAGCGCTGCCAAACGATCTCGGTCGTAGCATGTCCGTCGTACCCCGAGTGGTTCAGTAATTCGTGTACCCCCCGTCGGCGCGATGGAAGTGCGGCGGCTCGGTCATCTCGCCGGGATGCGCCTTGGCGGCCTCGGCGTCGAAGCGAACGCCGAGGCCCGGGACGGTCGGCACGGTCAGCCGCGTGCCGTCGAGCTCGAACGCACACTCGAAGACGTCCGGCAGCATCGTCGCCGGCGGGAAGACCACCTCCTGCGGACCGGCGTTGTCGATCGCCAGATCGAGGTGCAGCGCCGCGGCGGTGCAGACGGGGCCGAGCGGATTGTGCGGCAGCAGCTTGATCATGTGCGTCTCGGCCATGGCGGCGATCTTGCGGGCCTCCGTCAGACCGCCCGCGATACAGATATCGACGCGGGCGTAGTCGATCAGCTCCTCCTCAATCGCCTGGCGGAACTCCCACTTGCTCGACCACTGCTCGCCGGCGGCCAGCGGAACGTTGACGTGCCTCCGGATCTCGTGGTACCCGGCCGGATGCTCGGAGCGGATGGGGTCCTCGACGACGAAGAGCTCGAGCGGCTCGGACTGACGGCAGAACCAGATCGCCTCGGGGGGATCGAGCCGCGTGTGCAGGTCGACCATCAGCTCCATCCGGTCGCCGACGGCGTCGCGAACCGCCCGCAACTGCGCCAGGAGTCGTCGGACCGCCTCGCGCGGCTCAAGAAGCTCTCCCTCCGCCAGTGGACCCAGACGAAAGTAGAGATGGCCCGCCTCCAGACATCGCTTTGCGAGCTCGGCGGTGGCGTCGGGGTCGCCGGATGCCGCGGCCTTGTTGAGTAGATCTTGGGTCTGCGGAGCCCCCTCGGAAACCAGATACCCCGGCTGGAGGAAGCACTGCACGTAGTCGCGGCATCGCCCGCCCAGCAGTTCGTACACCGGCACGCCCAAGGCCTGGCCCTTGATGTCCCACAGGGCGATGTCGATGCCCGAGATGGCCGAGCCGATGAGCCGATCGCCCGGATAGAACCCGCCCCGGAACATCCGCTGCCAGAGGTGCTCGATCCGCATCGGATCCTGGCCGATCAGCCAGCGACGGAGGTGCTCGACGGCGCCGGCAATAGCGCGCGTCCGCCGCTGCAACCCGGCCTCGCCAACCCCGACAATGCCCTCGTCGGTCTGCACCACGATGATGACGAGCGTCCTCCCGGGCGCTTGAACGACGTGCGTTTGTACGTCGGTGATCTTCATGAAACCCACCTCATTGCGAGCCCCTCGGCCCGCGCGGCGGCACATCGTATGCCGCCGGGTTCAACACGAAGTCCGGACGAAGTCCATTCACGACCGCCACGGCGTTCCTGACGGCGCACTCGAAGACCGCCCGCACGCCCTCGATCGCCCGGTTGCCCAGGTGCGGGGTGCACACGAAGCTCGGTAGCCCTAGCAGCGGGCTGTCCTTGGCCAACGGCGGATCGTCCATCGCCACACCGGCGATCTGACCCGAGACGAGCGCCTCCGCCATCGCCGCCTCGTCCACCAGCTCCTGACGGGCCGCGTTGATCAGGAACGCCGTCGGCTTCATCATCGCGAGCTGATCGGCAGAGATGATGTGGCGCGTCTGGTCGTTGATCCTCAGATGGAGCGACACGAAGTCCGATCGCCGCAACAGCTCGTCCAGGCCGACCAGCTCGATGCCGTGTCGCCGGACGAACTCGAGATCGGGAGCGACCTCGGTCGCTAGCACCGTCATGTCGAATCCGCATGCCCGCCTGGCCACCGCGCGACCGATGTTGCCCAGCCCGACAACGCCGAGCGTCTTGCCGCAGACGGCCGCGCCCATGCCGCGCTCGTACCGCCCCATCTGCAGCAAGCGATGGTGATGAGGTATCCGCCGCGCCACCGCCAGCATGAGCCCCCAGGTCATGTCGGCCACGACCTCGGCCCCCTCGGCAACGGGCGCGTGCGTCACCACAATGCCGAGCCGCGTCGCCGCGTCCAGATCCACGTACTCGAACCCGCTCGAGGCCAGCGAGAGCACTCGCAACGTGGGGCAGGCTTCCATGTGCTCCGGCTGGAGATGCGGAGCCGACGGCAGAATCGCGCCGCTCGCGCCGGCGAGGACCTCGTTCATCCGGTCGGGATCGATTCGACGGTGGCTGGGATCGGCAACGATCTCCGCGTCAAGCGTCGCGATCCAGTCGCGATACGACTCGGCGACGTCGAGGCACGTCGCATTCAGGATGAGGATGCGAGGTTTGCCGGTCATGCCTCCACCACGGTCTGCGGTTCGCAGAACTCGAGCAGTCCTTCCACGCCACCCTCCCGGCCAAAGCCGGACTGTTTCATCCCGCCGAAGGGGGCTTCGGGCGCCGGGCCCGTGCCGGTGTTGATGCCGACGTGTCCGAAGCTCAGCCGCTCGGCGCAGCGCCCGCCCCGAGCCGGATCGCGCGTGAAGACATACGCCGCCAGGCCATAGCGCGTGTCGTTAGCCAGTCGCAGGACCTCATCCTCGGACTCGAACGTCGCGACGGCCACGACGGGGCCGAACGTCTCCTGCTGAAAGACGAGCATGTCCGGTCGAGCGCCGCCCAGCAGCGTCGGCGGATAGAAGCAGCCCCAGTCATGCTCCGGCCTCGGCGGGTCGTATCCGACGACGCGGTCGGCACCCCGGGCGAGTGCGTCGCGGACGTGCTCGGCGACCTTGTCAAAAGCGAATCGGTTGATCAGCGGCCCGACGTGAACGCCGTCGTCGAGACCGTTGCCGACCTTCAGGGCCGCGACGCGCTCGGCGAGAATCTCGTTGAACCGCGGGCCGACGTCCTTGTGTACGTAAACGCGATTGGCGCACACGCACGTCTGGCCGCCACAGCGAAACTTGTTGGCCACGAGCGCGTCGGCCGCCGCGGTGAGGTCGGCGTCGTCGAATACGATGAATGGCGCGTTGCCGCCAAGCTCCATCGCGACGCGCTTGATGTGCGGCGAGGTCTGGCGGAGCAGGATCTGGCCGGTGTCGGTCGAACCCGTGAAGCTGATGACGCGGACCGCCGGGTGCTCACAAAGAACCTCGCCGATGGGCCCGGACCTGCCGAGGACGAGATTCAGCATGCCCGGCGGCAGACCGGCGCGCTCGGCGAGACGCCAGAACGCGATCGCCGACAGCGGCGTCAGGCTCGCCGGTCGGACGACGACACCGCAACCGGCGGCGACGGCGGCCGAAAGCTTCTTGCTGAACATCGCCAGGGGGAAATTCCACGGCGTAATCAGCCCCGCCACGCCTGCTGGGCGATGGTGAATGGTCCATCGGCAGCCTCGGATGCGACCGTCGAGCTCCTGCCTGCCGAGACGATCGAGTTGCCCGGCGAAGTGGCTGTAGAACGCGGAGGAATACTCGACCTCGGCCCGGGCCTCGGCGAGCGGCTTGCCATGCTCTTGCGTGATGATCCTGGCCAGCGGCTCGCGGTGCTCGATGAGTTGGGCGGCGATCGCTTCGAGCGCACGTCGGCGGTCGGCGCGAGGCAGAGGCGTCTCCAGGGAACTCGCCGCCGCGCCGATCGCTTCGAGCGTCTCGCCCTTGCCCATGTCGGGCACGTCGGCCAGATGCTCACCCGTGGCCGGATTGTGGACCGGGACGGTCGAACCCGACTTGGCGGCCTGCCACTTCCCGGCGACGTATCCCATACAGGGCGTCAGTAACGGTGATTCGATCACGTCAGTCGTCCTTCAGTTCGTTGATGACGGCGTCGGCCATTTCCGCGGTCTTCAGCGTCCCGCCCAGGTCCGGCGTGCCGATTCCTCGTACCAGCGTCGCGGCAACCGCCCGGCGGATCCGCTCGGCCTCCGCTTCGAGCCCGAGCCACTCGAGCATCATCGCCGCGCCCAGAATCGTCGCGACCGGGTTGGCGATCCCCTGCCCGGCGATGTCCGGCGCCGAGCCGTGCACCGGCTCGAAGAGCGACGGCGCCTTCCGCTCCGGGTTGATGTTCGCGCTCGGTGCCAGCCCCAGCCCGCCGCCGACGAGTCCGCCGATGTCGGTCAGGATGTCGCCGAAGAGGTTCGAGCCCACGACGACGTCAAACGTCTCAGGCCGGCGAACGAAGTTCATGACCGCCGCGTCGATGTGCTGCTTGTCGGCCTCGACGTCGCCGTACTCGCCGCGCAGCTCCTCCAACACCTCGTCCCAAAGCACGAAGCCGTAGCGCTGCGCGTTCGACTTGGTGGCCATCGTCAGGCGCTTGCGCCGCTTCCGGGCCAGCTCGAAGCCGAAGCGGAGGATCCGCTCGATGCCCTTGCGCGTGTGGATGGCCGTCTGAAGCGCGAACTCCTCCGGCTCGCCCACCTTGAACCGTCCGCCGTTGTTGACGTACTCGCCCTCGGAGTTCTCGCGCACCACGACCAGGTCGACCTTCGAAGCCCCCGGAACGGCCAGCGGCGAACGAACCCCAGGATACAGCCGCGATGGCCGAACGCAGGCGTACTGATCGAACGTCTGACGGATGCGGATCAGCGGCTCCAGCGTGACGTGGTCGGGAATGCGACGCGGCTCCCCGATCGCACCGAGAAGAATCGCATCGAATCCGCGTAGGATCTCGAGGAAGTCGTCCGGCACGACCCGGCCCGTCTCGTCCCAGTAGGCCGCGCCCCAGGGCAGATGCGTCAGCTCCAGCGCGAAGCCGCCCGATTGATCCTGCACGCGCTGGAGCACACGCACCGCCTGATCCGTCACCTCGCCGCCGATGCCGTCACCCGGATACACCGCAATCTTGAACGTCTTCATCATTGCGTTTCCTTGCCCTGCAGCCTGGCGAGCAGACCGCGCCACGCCTTGGCCAGATCGGTGATGTCGCCGCCGCAGAAGATCAAATCGGCCCCCGCATCCAAGGCGGCCTCCAGCATCGCCCCGGGACTGACAAGGATCCCCGCGTGCTTGCCCATGCGCCGCGCCTTGCGGATGCAATCGGTCACCGTGTCGATCAACCCCGGGTCGTCCATCCGCCCGGTCCGTCCCAGACTGACGGACAGGTCGCCCGGGCCGATGAAGATCCCGCCCAACCCCTCGACGCCGCAGATGGCCTCGAGATTCTCGACCGCAGCGACCGTCTCGATCTGCGCGAAGAAGTGGGTCCGCTCGTTGGCACGCGCAAACGCCTTCCCCGCATCGTCGAGCCCGAACTCCACCCCGCGGCTTCGTGTGTTGTATCCACGCGCGCCCAGCGGCGGGAACTTGCCGTGACGAACGATCTGTCGCGCCGTCTCGGCGTCGTTGACCATCGGGACGACGATGATTCGGGCCCCGATCTCGACGGCGCGGAGGACGTGCGTCCGCTCGGCGTCCTGGATGCGGATCGTCGGGATCGCGCCCCCCGCCTCCGCCGCCACGCAGAGCGCCTCGGCCTCCGTGTAGCTTGGCGTCCCGTGCTCCAGGTCGATCCACACGGTGTCGAACCCCACGCGACCGGCAAGCTCCGCCAGACGCGTCGCGCCACTGATGATCGTGACGCCGCGCAGGACTCTCGGCCGCCCGGTGCCGTCTGAGAAGATGTCGTTCATACGCACCCCTGCTGTGATTCGCTCAAGCCTCGGGCTGATTCATCACGCCCCGCCAAGTCCAGGCCTGTTTATCCTCGACCGGGGGTGGCGAGACAAGGCTGAACCCGTACCCGAGAACGAGGGTCGAGAGGAAGCCGAGCATCGTCGGCCACATGAAACCGATGTCAAAGACGAGGAACGCCCCACCGAGCTTCTCGGCGAAGATGGCGATGCCCGTCAGGACCGTCCCGATCGCCCCACCCATCATCGCCCCGAAGGCGCTGGCCCGCCGCGTAAACATCGCCAGGATGAAGATGCCGAAGAGCGGCCCGATGAACCCCTGGATCAGCTTCGCGGCGATCATGAAGACGTCGCCCATGCGGCCTACGAAACACGCCAGCACCGTCACGAGCAGACCCAGCACGAGCGAGCTGACCTGGGCGATCCGGAGGTGGTGGGTCTTGGCCGACTCATCGTCGGCGTCGTCATCCAGGCTCCGCCGCCCCTTCCAGAGCCGGTTGTAGAAATCGTTCGTGATGGCGGTAATGCACGAGTTGACGCCCGAGTCGAGGCTCGACATCGAGGCCGCATAGATCGCCGCGATCATCAGACCTGCGACCCCCGCCGGCATCTTGTAGGCAATGAAGTACGGAAAGACTTCGTCGTTCCTCAGCCCTTCCGGGAACGCGTGATGGGCCATGAAGGCGAAAAGACCCACGCCCACCAGCGTCATGGAGCAGATGTAGAAGGCATACGCGAAGCAGTTGCACAGAAACGCGCCCTGGCTGGTCCTGAGCGACCTCGCCGTCAGGTATCGTTGCACCATGACCTGGTCGACGCAGTAGTTGCCGAGCTTGCCCAGCGTCGCCGTCAGGACGATCGCCACGACCGTGACGTCGCTATACACGTACAGCTTGATCTTGGCGAGGAATCCGGCGGCGTCCCAGCCGGGCATCTTGGCCACGAAGCTCGACTTGCCCGACTCTGAGAGGAGCCGCCAGATCTCCGGCAACCCGCCCTCCACCCCGGTGATGATGATGATGGCGGCCGTGATCATGCCGCCGAACATGATCACGAACTGGGCGACGTCGGTCCAAATCACCGCCTTGATGCCGCCCATCGAGGTGTAGAGCGTGGCGAGGATGCCGAGCGCGATCACCGTCGGTACCAGCGGGAGCTTCTCGCCCGTCACGACGTTCAGCACGAAGGACGGCACGTACACCGCCGCTGCCATCCACGTAATCCGCCAGAGGATGAAGATCCCACTCGTGAGCGCGCGGACGCGAACGTCAAACCGCCTCTCCAAATACTCATAGGCGGTATAGACGTTCAGCTTGTGATAGAACGGCATGAAGACCCAGACCACGATCGGAAACGACAGCGGCAGCGCCGTCAGCCCCCAAAGCAGAATCAGCCCATACTTCCACGCACCGGCCGGTGAGCCGATGAAGCCGATGGCGCTGGTGAGCGTGGCCATCAACGACAGGCCCACCGGGATCCAGCCCATGCTCTTGCCCGCAAGGAAGTAGTCCTTCGTGGACTTCTGGCTGCCGTAGAAGATCGCGCCGAGCGCCGTGATGAACAGCAAGTACGCGATGCAAACCATGTAGTCGATTGTCGTCAGTCCGCCGCTCGGCATAACGCCGTCCCTTCCCTCGATCGTCGGCCAGCCCGTTCCCTTCGCGGTAACATCCGGGTGGCCCGCCGCTTCAGCGGTGGGGGACACGAATTCACCCACAGCTCGCGCCCGCGCTCGAGTGAAAGGGCCGCCCTGACTCTCTCGATCCTGCGCTCCCGCGTAACGCAGACATCCCTGCCTGCTTCCCCTGCAGCCCCCAAACTCGCGTTACTCAAACTCCAGTCCGAAGAGTTGCGCCTTCTCCATCCGGAACCGCAGATAGATGAATTCGCCCTCCTTGAATCCGAGATCGTCCTTGCCCTTCCAAGTCACCGGCGTCCAGTGCTGATCGCCGATAATGGTCTTGCAGTCCCCGAACGAGTGGTCGCCGTCGACCTGACCGTTCTGACCGACGACCTCGACCAGGATGCTCCCCGCGCGTTTCGTCAGCGCGTTGATTCGTAGCTTGCGCCCCGGCGGCATGACCCCGACGGTCGCGAACTCGCCGCGATCAACCGCCTCCAGGGCGATCAGGCGGCCCTTCGGCCAGACCGCGTACCCCGTCTGAAACTTCCAGCTCCCCCGCGGGTACTTGTGCGGAAAGATGTACCCCGTGTACGGCAGGACGAAGTCGCCGTTGGCCAGCTCGACCAGGTTCGGCGAGGCGAAAACGCACCCGCCGTCGAAGGCCCCGAACGGTCCGGTCTCCAACACCGGCTCGCCCGGCAAGTAGTGCCATACCTTGCCGTCGAGGCTCGAGGCGACCACCACGCTGCACGAGTCGTCGCTCGTGTGCCACACCGTCGGAAAGAGCAGGTGATGGTCCGGCGCGCCGGGGATCGTCGTCTTGCAGTTCGTGTAGAGCGTGTCCGACGGCAGCAAGCTCGGGCCCGGCTCCAGGATGATGCGGGACAGCGGGAAGTCGCGGAAGTTGTCGCTCTCCGTTCGCCCGATCGATCGGCGCGCGACGTTGAGCCAGCTCAGGCCGCGATCCTCCGGCGCTCGCGTGCTTCTCGCCCCGACGCTCCAGTTGCGGGTGTAGATGACGTACTTCTTGAGCCGCTCGTCGTAGTAGGCCACGACCTGCGTGTCGCAGTGCTCGATGGCAAGCGGGTCGGGCAGACGCTTCCAGCGATAGCCGTCCGGCGAGACCGCGCCAAGAACACCAAAGACCTCGCCGGCGTCCGCCCGCCACGCCCGGTGCTCTCGCGCGTCCGGGCGACGCTTCGTAAAGGCCTCGATCCGATCGCGATCGACGGGGCCCTCGCTGACCGCCTTGTACCGCTCCTCGGGCGGGCCGGCCGGATCGATGAAGACCGTCCCCGGAGTGATCTCCATCAGGTTGTTGTCCTTGTTGCCGCCGAACTCCACGATGCCCAGCTTCGGCCGGCGCCAATCGAGCCCGTCGTCGGACTCGAAGTAGCAGGCGTACCTCTGGCCCTCCTTGGTCTGGCATCCACCCCAACCGCGGTACTTGCCCTCGTGGTGGATGAGCGTGGAGATGTTCACGCCCTTGCCCTCCCACGGGCGCTCGAACTTGAGGATCGGCCCCCTCTTCTCCGCCCGGAGGGCGACCAGCCGGATGCCATGCGGATAGTCGTACCGCCGGAAGTGCGCCCCCCACGGACCCTGCGACCCGACCACGGATACGCTGCGGCCTTTGTCGTCGACCCAGGCGAAGCTCCCTGGACGAACGTAGTGCCAATTGGTGAACACCAAACGCTTACCCAACAGCTCGTACGGCTCGCCCGTCCGAGGCAAATCGGGCGGCGGCGTGATGTCGGCCCACGCTGGCACCGACAAGCCGCATGCGCACAACAAGAGGCCGAGAGCGCCAAACCCAAGCCGTCGCTTGGCGCCACGGCGCGTGAGAATGCAGTGATCGATCATGATGCAATCCCTCTTGGTTGAACATGTGGCACGATTCACCGCTACTTCGAGACAAACTGGAAGGCATACAGCTTCGCGCTACGCAACCCGAAACGCAGCCGAACTGGCTTGCCGGCAAGAGCCGTAA
The DNA here is from genome assembly GCA_016927755.1 of Phycisphaerae bacterium. Lineage (GTDB taxonomy): Bacteria > Planctomycetota > Phycisphaerae > UBA1845 > JAFGLZ01 > JAFGLZ01. Next base: position 69,868 of record JAFGLZ010000111.1, on the reverse strand, counting down.
TGGCAGACTTGCCCCGCCAAGCCACCTTTGCCGACAGATGATCGCCGGCGATGGTTGCGCAGTCCGACTCGGCATATCCAGTGAGTTCGCGCCCCTGCTCATCGGTAATCGCCACCTTCACCGACCCGCCCTTGGCCACGTCGGCGTTCACCGTCAGCACGCCGCCCTTGAAGACGATTGGTCGTGTCACGAGCAAGCCCGATTCGTCCCCGGCCGTCAGAGACACGTATCGGTCCCGCTTCATCCTGGCCAGGCCGATCTGACGCTCCTTGTACCGCTCGACCTTGTGTCCGCGAGCGTATCCGCCGTAGTAGATGAAGAGCTCGTCGCCGACGGGAAGCACCGTGCCCACCCACGTCATCGCGTGATCCCACGTGCCGGGCTTGTGATTGCGGTCCATGAACGGCTCGCGATCGCGACGCCAGGTCTGCCCGTCGCGGCTGGTCCCAAGCACCGTGTAGCCGATTCCTTGTACCGGCCCGCCCGGATCGCAGGGCAAGTCGTCGCGCAGAATCCGAACGAACCCGATCCAGATCGATCCGCGTCGGTGGATGCCGCCCATGCCGTAGAACTCGAGCCGCCCCTCGTCCTTCCCGTCGGGCACGAAGATCCGCCTTGGTTTGGTCCAGTGCGCGAAGTCTGTGCTGTCAGTGATGCCGACCAGACGGCGGTACGAGCCGGGCGGGATCGGGTCGGGCCCAAACCGGTCCGTCGTGACGGAGAGCAGCTTTGCGACGACCACGTACCGCTTGCGGAACGGATCGTGAAACGCGTCGATGATGTCGCCGACCTCGTGCGCCTTGACCTTGGTCAGATCGGGCGGATACGTCACGAGCAGCGGGTTGTTCTCGTGAGGCGTCCAGCTCAGCCCGTCCGGCGAGAAAGCCACGCACATACCGTGCGGACGATTACCGCCGCCGCGGTGCCAATATGCGATCTTGTACCGGCGCTTGGGGTCCGGCCCGCCGTCACCGTCGCCGACGAGGCTGCAGGAATAGGTGCACGGGAGATTCAGTTCGCGGGGCGGATCCCAACGAATCCCGTCGGACGATTCGGTATAGCCGAGCGCGGCCCCGTGGTTGTACCAGAGGCGAAAACGCTTTCTTCCCGCATCGTACAACACGCTGAGATAAGGCTGGAACGTGCCGAAGTGCTCGCTATCGAGGATCGGCTGCTCCATCCGCGCCGGCGGATGCACCGTCCGCGTCAGGCCTTGCACGCGATCGACGACGTAATCGTCCAGCAAGAGCTGGGGGTCCGTGCCGACGTCGATCGGCGCCGAGAGCACCGCCGTGGAGCAACACAAGCATGCCACAACCGACACGATGACCCCGCCGACTCCTCCGAGGAAACGAGCACGCCGCGCGCTTCCTTGGAAGTCCCGGAGGGTGGCCCATGGCTTCAGCCGTGGGGAACACGAATTCGAACGAGGATTCGCGCACCCCACCTCCGAAGAGATGGGCCAGCCTGACAATGTCATGACTCCCCCGATACGCCCTCGACCTCGATGCGTCGTCATCGCGATCCTCCCTGCCCTCGCCATGGATCAGGCGCCCTCCTCGACGAACCGGAAGCTGTAGAGCTTCGTGCCCCGCATCTCGAACCGGAGCCGCACCGGCCTGCCCGCGAGCTTGGACACGTCCGAACCGCCCTTCCAGATCACCCGCTCGGTAAGGTAGTCGCCGTTGATGAAGCGACAGTCCTCCACGCCGAAGCCGGCGATGGCCTTGCCGCCTTCGTCCAGCAGCCCCACGCGCCCCTCGCCCGCCGCAGAGGTGTTCAGGTTCAGCGCCAGGTGCTTGCCGCGAAAGACCAGCGGCCCGACCGTCATCCCCCCGCCGCCGTAGGCGAAGTCGGCCGAAACAAACCCGTCAATCCGCTGCTCGAGCCGGAAGATCCCGCCGAGCTGCCGTCCCTCGAGCCTGCGCCGTGCGTTCGTGTCGCCGTGCGTGAAGGCATATCCGCCGAAGTACTGGTCCATGTGCGTGGGCCGATGGACCAGCCCGGGAAAGACCATGTTGACCTTCAACTCCAACTCGTCGTGCCGGTAGAGCGGCACGTAGGGCCGGCGGTAGCGTGTCCACGCCTTGCCGTCCCGGCTGACGGCGAGCTGCGTGTCAATCGTCCCGTCGTTCGTCTTGCCCCCCAGACGCAGCGCCGGCTGGTTCAGGTACGCCCGCTGCGCGGGGTTGTAGTGGTAATACGGTGTCGGAAACGCCAGATACACGTTGTCCGCAAGCGCATACTTCTCCGCCGAGTTCGTATAGAAGTCGGTGTCGGGCGGATCGCCCCCGTCGGCGTGCAAGACGCACGGGATCTCCGCCGGCCAGGTCTCGTCCATCGCAGACGTCTCGACGCGACCGATCGCCCGGCCGAGATGGTCTACGCGCGGGTAGTGCACGTACTTCTTGATCCGATCGTCCCAGAAGCTCGATATCTGGCTGTCGGAGTGGTGATTGGAGATCACCTTCGGGTTCATCTTCCAGTGGATGCCGTCGGGCGAGGTAAAGAGCCGCGTCTTGAGCCTCGGCTCACTGGAGAGAAAGACGTAGCGGGCCTCGTCGGGTCCGTTCGGGTCGATCATGACGGTGCCTTCGCGCTGACCGTCGATGACGATGTTGTTGGCTTTGCTACCCTTCCACTCGACGGCGCCGAGTTCCGGCTTGTCCCAGCGGACGCCGTCGGTCGACGTGGCCATCGCCAGGCGGAAGATCGGATCGGAGTCGAGCTCGACCGGGACGTAGTACAGGCGATGTTGCTTGACGTTCGGGTCCCAGAAGACGTTGCAGTAGCTCGTGATGCCGCCTCGCTCCCAGGGCCGGTCCGGGATGACGACAAGCTCCTTCCGCTGCGGCGGGTTCATCGTGAGCGACACGTCCCTCTTCTCGGCGATCAGCAGATCGTCGATGAACAGGTGCCGGCTCGAGCCCAGATTGAAGGGCCCCGAACCCGCCTCCGCCGCCCCGACGCCAGACACCCTCGACGCCAGGATCGCGGCCGGGATGCCCGCCGCCGCGTTCCTCAGCAGCGCCCTGCGACTGATTCCTCGCCCACTACGCGCCATCCCTTCGCTCCCTTCATGCATCGTTGATTCCGCGAATCCCAGCTTCCCGGTCAGCGATCACGGCTCTCCTGACGGACTGAGCAGATGCCAGGGGGGAGGGCGAGGCTCCCGCCGAGCCGAATCGGTTTCGTCTGTCTGAGGCTCCCAAGGAACTCGCCAGTTCCTCCACACCACCAGTTGCGAACCGCAACTAAGAAGGCTCGGCAGGAGCCTCGCCCTCCCTCTGCGCGCCCGTCAGTTGATGCGCAACCGACCACTAGTCGTACTCCTCGAACTGGAACGCATAGAGCTTCGTCGATCGCATCTCGAATCGCAGTCGCACGGGCCTGCCCGCCAAGGACGAGACGTCGGACTTGCCCTTCCACGTCACGACGTGAGCCACGTCGTTAGTCAGGATGCGGTCGCAGTCGGCCGGAGAGAAGCCCGGAACGGGCTTGCCCTCCGCGTCCAGGATGCCGACAATGGCGTGACCGGCCGATGAGGTACTGACGTTTAGGACCAGGCGTTTGCCCGCGAAGATCAGCGGAGGCGTCACAAGCCATCCGCCCTCATACGCGGCATCCGCCGAGCAGAAGCCGTCCAGCCGCTGTGCGACGAGGCCCATCTTGCTCCACCGCCGCCATTTCCATCGGTCCTCGTCCTTCATGCGGCGCGTCCCGCCGTGACTCAGGTCGACGCCGTTGTAGTACTGACAGAGGAGATCGCCCTGTCGGACGATGCCGACGCCCATCATGACGAACTGGGAATCCCACTCGTCCTTCAACCCGATCGAAACGTAGGGGCCTCGGTCCGGACGATCCCAGCGGATGCCGTCGCGGCTGACGGCCAGGGACGTATCCAGCAACCCGTCGTTGCCCATCTCCGGCGGAAAGTGGTGGTAGGCCGCCGGGAACATGAAGTAAGCATCGTCGGCCCACGGATACCGAATGCAGGCGTTGGTGTAGAAGTCCACGTCCGCCGGGTCGCGCTCGTCCGTCTGAAGCACCGCCTGCGCCTTGGCCCGCCACGGCTTGGTGATGTCGCCTATCTCGATCCTCGCGACCAGACGATTCGCCACCTCGAAGCCCATGTCAGGCCGGCCACGGAGATACGCAACGTACTTGCGGAGCCGCCCGTCCCAAAAAGCGTTCTGCTGACTGTCGGGATTCCAGGGCGATACCGTCCCGGCCGGCGTCGTGAAGTGGACGCCGTCCGCGGAATACGACACCCGAAGACCGCCTCTGTGTGGACCGACCGTGTGCAGCAGCTTGTAGCGCCGCTCGGGCGGGGCCTTCGGGTCGATGAAGACCGTCCCGTCCACCACGCTGCGCATCAGGATGTTGTTGGTCTTGGCCCCGTCGAACTCGACGATGCCAAGGTCGGGCTTCGTCCAGTGGATGCCGTCGGTCGAAACGGCGTAGCAGAGGTAGGCGTGCTTGTCCCACGAGTCTGGCGTGTGCCACTGGTCTTTCGAGAAGCAGGAGTAGTACATCCGACAGAGCTGCCCGTCCTGAACGACGGTGAAGTAGCTCGTCAGCCGAAAGTCCTCCCAGGGCTTGTCCGCCACCAGCACCGGCCCCCGCTTCACGGGCGGGTTCATGACGATGCGGACGTTCTCCGACGTGTCGATGAACTTGCGATCGAAGAAGAGCTGCTTGCCGGAGCCGATCCGGATAGGCCCCGACGCTTTCTCGACTGCCTGAAGGACCGCCGGACGGCAGACCGACAGCATCACGACCACCGACCAGAGTCGGCCTAGAAACCCGGCTCGCACACGCATGACCGCCTCGATTCGCTCCCCCAGGCTTCCTCTCGTCCCAAGGCCTAGCGGATGCCCATCGCTCGCGTGGCACGGGCATCTTGCCCGTGACCCATGACCGAGATCGGGTGCCCCATCGCTTTCCGCCTGTGGCGGATGGGGAACTCGAATCCGGACTCTGAACCCGCCCCCACCATCCTCGACAACCCGCCCCTTCACTCCGCCCGCGCAAGCCAACATCCCAGCGCGCCGCTCAACCACCCACCCACTTCGGCACGAACGTGCCGTCGGTAACCTGCCGCTCAATGATCTCCTTGGCGGCGCGGATGTGCCGGCGCATCAAGCTCTCCGCGTCATCAGGCCGGTCTTCCTCGATCGCCTTCAAGACGCCCATGTGCTCGTCGCGCACCGTTTGGGCGTCACGATCCACGCGCAGCACCTTCCCCAAGACGCGATAGCTCTCCGTGAGCTGCTCGAGCATCTCATTCCGCGAAATCTGGATCAGACGAAGGTGAAAGTCGCGGTCGAGCGCCCCCATCTCCTCACGCTTGCCGTCCTCGGCCAGGGCGCAGATCCGATCGGCCACGGCCATCAGACCCGCCAGGTCCTCGCGGCTGGCCCGCCGGCACGCCAGCCGCCCCGCCAGCCCCTCCAGCATCTCCCGAATCTCGTACGCCTGAATGATCCTGTCGGCGTCCAGGTTCGCCACGAACACGCCCAGGTTGTCGACCGTCTCGACCAGCCCGAAGGCCTTGAGCTCCAAAAACGACTCCCGAATGACCCCCTGGGCGACGCCAAACTCTTTCGCCAACTGCATTTGCGGGAGCCTCGACCCCGGCGGATACTTCCCGGAGAGGATCATCTCCCGCAGCGCATCGCGGACGCGATGCCGATTGACCCGCCCCGTCGCGGCCGCAGAACTGCCCGTCCTCTTCATTCTCACCTTCATCACAATCCACCAATAATCGAGAGGAACAGTTAGTAATCGATGATTATCGATAATCTACCCGCCTACACGCGTCGTGTCAAGACCCCTGATCCCTCGCGCCCCAAATCATCACCGAACCGGGTTCCCCCCTGAGATGCCCCCCCGCGGGTCAACTCGCCTTCCGCGCGATCACGTATCCGAAGCTCAGCCACCGACCCGCATCAACGCGAATCGCCTCGCTATCCGGATCGTCACCCGGACGACCGTCCGCGTCGTACCGGGCATACTCCTCCCACCAGAGACGAGCGTCGGGAGCGTAGTCGGCCTCGACGATCTCGAACCCGACCGACCGGAACGCGTCCAGCGTCTGATCGAGCGTCGCGAAGCAGTCGGCCCAGGACGGTTCCCCCCGGGTCACGAGCGACAGCAGGTCGGGGGGGATGTCCACCTCGAGGTGCATCGGGTCGCCGTATCCGAGGAGGCCGCCTGGACGAAGCACGCGGTGGATCTCCGCGAGGCATTCCCGATACCGATCCTCTCCGTCGAATCCACGGATCATCTCAAGGGCAGTCGTGGAGTAGACCGCGTCGAACCAATCCGTCGCCAATCCGGTATCCGGCACGCCGATCCTGATCGGCAGAATGCGGTCCTCGACGCCCCAGGACCGCGCGTTGCGGGCCAGATGCTCAACCGAGTACAACCCCTCTTCGTCATCTGGGTCAACGTACGGATCGATCCCAACGACGAAGACGCCGTATTCCCTGGCCAGGAAGCACGTCTGGTACCCATGATTGGTTCCCACGTCGAGCAGACGCGCTCCAGGCCGCAGGCCCAGTTTGTACGCGATGAGCTCGGCAAGCTTGAGGCCGCCCGGCCCGCTGCAGTTCGCGTAGATCGTTTCGAGGTCCGCGTACTTCGCGGACTTCTCGTATTCAAACGAAGTTGTCATGTGTAACGCTCTCCTTGTCCTTCAGATCGCCAGGAACGGAAGCGATCCGAGCGCAAAGCCCGGCAGCCGCTCGCCGGATTCGACCGCGCGCAAGCACTCATCGAGCGCCCCGCTCTCGAGCTCACACGCCATCGCCGCCTCGCTGCGTTCGGCCTCCGCGGCCGCCCAATCGACGTCAAGTGCATGCCGGACCAGCCAACCCGACGGATGGTGCGACAGCGTGCCCGGCCGGATCGTGGCGATGACGTCTCGCGCAAGCTCCGGATCGTCCGCGAGAAGCATCCTGCACCTCTCCTTGCCGGGCTTGTCGACCGTGTAGGCGGCCCGGCATCCGTCCTCGGTCCACCACATCACGGCGTTGAGGCACGGCATCGTCCACTCGCCCAGCGACGGGCCCCACAGCGTGGCGAAATCGACGTCCGCCCACTCCGCCGCATACCGCTCTACGAGCCACGGTAGGTCCGCAGGACACACCGGCATCCGCGTGAACTTCCGCTTCGGCTCGGGCAGTCCGTCCTTGTCGATCGTGACCTTGCCGAGGCCGAAACAGGCGCGGTAGCCGTGACGTGGGTAGTACTCCGGGTGGCCATAGAGGAACGCCAGCGCGAACCCGTCGCGCTGTCCCATCTCGTGCCCGAACCGGAGTAGGCCCCCGCCGATGCCGCGCCGCTGATATCCCGGCGCGACCGCCACCGGGCCCACCATCAACGCCGCCACGTTCTCGCCCATCAGGCGAATCGTGACCGGGCTCAGGAGCGTATGCCCGACGATGTCGTCCCCCTCCCATGCCGTCACGGAGTACCGCCGGTCGAAGCCCGGATAGTGCGCCCTCAGCATGCGAACGAGATTCGCCTCCTCCATCCGCTCGAACGCGGTGCAGTTCACGACGTCGATCGCATCTTCATCGCCGACCACTTCACTCCGCAATCGAATGCTCATTTCTCTTCTCCTTGCCGTCTGGCCCAGAAGATCGCCCTCGGTGAGGTCGGCTCGTACGGATCGCCCGCGCGGCTGCCAAACACATTCTCGATGAGAAACCCATGTTCCTGGAGCCAACTCGTTACCTCGGCCGTGGAGACCGGGTGCGTCTGTTCAACCCATTGCTTCGATATCTCGCTCCCGCTCGAAAGCGCTACCGTGACGCTCCGACGGATCCGAACCAGCCTCCCCGGAGCGTCCCACCAAAACGTCTCACTCGTCGCTTCGACGCGTGCCCCGTCCGTACACGTTCCCCTGGGAAATAGGGCACGTCTCACGCCCGGTCGCCGCCAAGCCTCGTCCAGATCCCCCTCCATGTGGTTGTTGTCCACATAGAGATGTCCTCCCCGCCGCAACGCCGCGGCAGCGGAGGCAATGCAGCCCTCCTGCTCCCCCGGTGTGGCCAACTCGTAGAGGCAGTTGCCTCCGAGCAAAACGAGATCGAAGCCGCTTGGCCACCGCGAGGCGATGACGTCGACTCTCTCCAACGAGACACAATTCTGAACGTCCCGACCCAAACGCCTCAACTTCTCGCGGGCGCGGCCGAGCATGGCCTCGGCTCGATCAAGACCGACGATCTCGTGACCGTCCATCGCAAGCGGAATCAGAATTCGACCCGTGCCGCAGAACGGCTCGAGAATCCGAAGACGCCCGCGTCCTCGGATCAGACGCCGGATGAGTTCCACGTCGTCCGTCTGTGCCTCGAACTGGTCATAGACCTCCGCAACATGCTCGTCGACATCGTATGCCCTGATCTCGTTTGCGGTCATACCTTCGCCTCCCGTCTCCGTGCGACCGATCGGTCGAATGCCCTACCGACCGCACGTCGTCACGAGCCGCCTGCCTCACATCCCGCGCCGCTTGTCCTTGTTCCACCTCCGAGCGGCCTTGTGGATCTGCTTCCACTTGGCCCGCTCGATCGACTGGGCGCGATGGTCCTGTCGCATCTCGAGATAGTTGAGCTCCTTGGTCAGCTTGACGTAGCTCTCGAATCGCTTCGGGTCGAGGCTACCCCCCGCCAGGGCCTCCCTAACGGCACAGCCCGGTTCGTTCTCGTGCCGGCAGTCCCTAAAGCGGCACCGCGCGGCAAGACTCTCGACGTCCTCGAACGTCCGAGACGCGCCCGCCTGATCGCCCCAGAGCTGCAGCTCACGCATGCCCGGCGTGTCGATCACGCAGCCGCCCCGCGGCAAGGGAATCAGCTCGCGACACGTCGTCGTGTGCCGCCCGTGCGAGTCGTCCTCGCGGACGGCCTGCGTCCGCTGACGGTCCACGCCAAGAAGACGGTTGATCAGCGTCGACTTGCCGACGCCCGAAGAGCCGAGCAGCGCGACCGTTCGCCCGCGACTCAGATAGACGCTCAGGGCGTCGAGGCCTTCGGCGCAAGCCGCGCTGACCGGATGGATCGGCACGCCGATGGCGACGGCCTCGACCCGACCCACCGCGGCGCCGACGTCGTCGCATAGATCCGCCTTGTTCAGCAGAATCACCGGCGCGGCCCCGCTGGCCCAAGCCAGCCCCAGATACCGCTCGATCCGCCGAGGGTTGAGGTCCCCATCCAACCCGTTAACCAGAAAGACCGTGTCGATGTTGGCGGCGACCACCTGCTCCTCGGTCACCCCGCCCGCCACCTTGCGGCTGAACCGGCTGGTCCTCGGCAGCAAGGCATGGATCGTCGCCCGTGCCTGGCCGTGGCGGGGCTCGACGGCGACCCAGTCGCCGACGGCCGGAAAGCCCGCGCGATCGACCGCCTCATGGCGATATCTGCCGCTGACCTCCCCCATCAGCTCCCCGTGCTCGGTCAAGACGCCATAGAGGTGTCTGTGTTCCCGGGCCACGCGACCCGGCGCATACCCCGCTTGTCTATAAGGCTCGAAGAGTGTCTCGAGATCGGGCTTCCACCCAAGATCGGTCAGGTCCATCGTCTTCGGACTCCAGCGCGACGGTGACGGCGCGCGGTTCATGTCTGTCGGAATCGCGGCGGCTAGATTGAGTACTGGAACCAGAGCGACGCCGCGGACGGTTGCATCACGCCCACGGCCAGGAGAGGTCGAAACGAAAACGGCCGATCCCTGGGGATCGGCCGCGGAAGTTGCTCTGATTGGCTCTCAGAACAGAGAGGCTAGGCCAAGACCCACCGGGGGCGTGATGCGCCATCGAATTGTGCCATTACGGCCCTCACAACACGCCTCCTAAAAAGGGGTCCCGGGTCACTGTTTCATATCACCTAGGTCGTACTCTACCGGATCGTCCCGGTATCAGTCAAGTCGAATCGCCGTTCCGGCGCGGCCACATCTCGCGGCTCACCGTCATCACGACGCCCCCGCCTCGATCAGCCTGCAGAGCAGGTCAACCGTCCGCTCGGTCGCGCCCTGGTTCGCAAGCAGGACCTCCCGGGCCGACTTCCCGGCCTCCCGCCGCGCGCCCTCGTCCCGCAACAGCCGTCCGACCTCCCCGGCCAGACGCTCGTCGGCCCCGGCATCGTCCACCATCTTGTCGATCTGAACGATCCCCCCGCCCGCCAGGAGCGCCTTGACCGGCTCGGCGAAGTTGTACGTGCTCGGACCGACGATCATCGCCTTGGCCAACCCCGCCACCTCGAGCACGTCCGAGCCGCCCAGCGGCGTCATCGTCCGCCCGACGAAGACCACGTCCCCCAGCGCGTAGAACTGACGCAGCTCGCCCATCGTATCGCCCAGGAAGACATTGACGCCCTCCTTGCCGTCCGGCGCGCCCCGGCAGACGCTCCGCCGAACGAACGGCAACCCGCGCCGCTCGATCTCCCCGGCCGCCTCGTCGAACCGCTCCGGCTTGCGCGGAATGATCGCCAGTTGCAGCGCGGGCGTCTCCAGCAGTAGCCTCTGATATGCCTCGAGCACGACGGCCTCCTCCCCAGGCCCCGTGCAGCCGCAAACCCACAGCGGTTCGTCGCGGTGGATGCCCAGCTCCTCGACCAGCGCCTCCTGACCCTCGACGCGATCCGTCACCGCGGCCGTGTCGTACTTCATCGTCCCCGTCACGTGCACTCGATCCGCTGGCGTACCGAGCATCCGGAAGCGCTCGGCGTACGTCTCGTCCTGCGCGCCGACGCACGCCAGCTTGCCGAACATCCGACGCGCGATCGATCGGACGACCGGCTTACCGAACCGACGCATGCTCTTCTGCTCCGTGATCCGCCCGTTAGCCACCATCACCGGAACGCCGTGGACCCGGGCGACCTCGAGCATGTTCGGCCAAATCTCCAGCTCCATCAGGACAATCGCCGCCGGGCGCAGCCGACGGATCGCCCGGGACACCGCCCAACTGAAATCGAGCGGATAGCGGAACACCTGCCGATCCGGATACACCTGCCTGGCACGGGCGTAGCCCGTATCCGTCGTCGTCGAGATCACGACCGGCAGCCCCGGAAGCCGACGCTCGATCACCTCGATCAACGTCCGCGTGGCGTTCACTTCCCCGACCGAAACGGCGTGCAGCCAGACGCATCCGTCCGAGCCCGCGCGGGGCTTCACCCCCCCGAACCGCTCCGCCCAGCCGGTCCGGCTCTTGCCCGTCACGAACACCCGATACATCAGGAACGGCAGATACAGGATCCCCGCCACCATATACGCTAGATCGAGAAGATACCGCATGGCAGCATGATACCCGGCGTTGTCCCGTCGGCAAGCTGATCGCTGGCCGGCACTTCATGTCCAACGCCCCCGGCCCCCAGCCTCTCCCCCCGGCTGCCCAACGCTGGGACGCCGGCCAGGACGCAACGTTCATGTAACGCCGCCAATTCCCAGTGTCGATAACAGAGATGCGACGGTGGCCTACCGGATCGGGCGTCCGCCACGCCGGATCGATCGGGAGCTTGAACCGATGTTCGAGAACAGCGACGTCCTCTACATATTGCTGGACAACCTCCAGGAGGGCGTCTACCTGGTGGACGCCGAGCGTCGCATCACCTACTGGAACAAGGGCGCCGAGCGAATCTCGGGCTTCACCAGTCAGGAAGTCCTCGGCAAGCGATGTTCCGATAACGTGCTCATCCACGTGGACGGCGACGGGAACCTGATGTGCGGAAAGCACTGCCCCCTCATGGCGGCCATCCAGGATGGCGGCGTGCGGAGCGGAACCCACTACCTCCGCCACAAGGAAGGCCATCGCCTGCCCGTCCACGTGACCGCCGCGCCGATCAGCGATGCCGACGGAAAGGTGATCGGCGCCGTCGAGACGTTCTACGACAAGTCGTCCGTAATGGCCGCCCTCGGCGAGATCGAAGAGCTCAACCGCCCGGAGCGCCTCTGCCAGGTGACCGGCGTCGGCAATCGAGAGTACGCCGAGCAGTTCCTGAAACAGCGGCTGATCGACGCCAGGCAGGACGGGACCCACGTGGGCCTCCTCGTCATCGACGTCGACGACTATGACAAGCTCGTCCACTCTTACGGACAGAACGCCGGCCACATCGTGCTGAAGATGGTCGCACGAACCGCGATGGGACCGATGCGCTCGTGCGATTTCCTCGGTCGATGGGACGTTGCGCGGTTCCTCGCCGCCCTGCCCGGCGTAACCCCGAGCAAGCTCTACCAGGTCGCCCAGCAGCTTCGCGTTCTGGTCCAGCAGTCCAGCCGAACGCTCAGCAAGGGCAGGCTCTTCGTGACCGTCTCCGTGGGGGGCTGCGTGTGCGATCCCTATGACACGATCGACCACGCCGTCGCCCAAGCCGAAGACCTTGCCTGCACGCACACCACCGATCAGCGAAATCGAGTTCGTATCTCGGAAGACGTGCCGCGGCTACCCCGTTCTCGGTCGCGCGGCCAAGCCGAGAATGCTTCCACCCCCAGGGATGCCATCACGCAATCAACCTGATTCGAAAGCAGGACCAACCACACGACCCCTCCACGCCTTCGCCTCGCCAAGCCTTGCTAGATCCCGTGACTTGGGCTGTAATGTCCGGTCCGCACTAAGCGTTAGGAGGAGCACACCATGAAGCTTTCCGGACTGATTCGCGCCCTGTTCGTCGTCGGACTGCTCGCCCCGCCCAGCCTGGCCGGGCCCGTCCACATCGTGGTCAACATGGGTGACTACCCCTCCGCCCAGGCCGCCTCCGATGACGAGGCCAACATCGGATGGGACGACGGCAAGGACGCCGACGACGTTATCTGCACCGAATGCTTCGCCGCCTGCGAGCTCCAGCAGTACCTTCGCAAGATCACCGGCGACAACGACCGCTTCGACGTCGTCGACGACGACAAGGTGCCCGCCGACGGCGCCCTGATCCTCATCGGCAACCCGAAGTCCAACAAGGTGCTGGCCGGCGGAGCGATGAAGCTCGACCTGAACGACGCCGCCTTCGACGCGCTGGGACGCGAGGGATACCTCATCAAGACCGGCAAGCTGAACACGGGCCGGCAGTTGATGGTCGTCGGCGGAAAGACCCGAATCGGCACCCTCTACGGCGTTTACGGGCTCCTCGACCGGCTCGGTGTGCGATGGTTCGCGCCCGGCGAGATCGGCGAGGAGGTTCCCCAAGCCAAGATCGACGCACTGCCCGACATGGACGTCACCGACAAGCCGATGTTCTTCACGCGAGGCTTCCATGCCTGGGAGTATCGCGGCAACCCCGAGTTCTTCGACTGGATGGTCCGCAACCGCATGAACTACTGGTGCGTGGAGGCCAAGAACCGCACCGGACTCAAGAAGCGCGGCATCCAGATGAACTGCGGCAACCACGTCCTCATCCCCCTCTTCCTCGGTCCCAAGAACGAGTACCCCTATGACCACCCCAAGTTCACCGGCGACGAAAGCAAACCCGCCGACCCGTACGAGGTGGGCGATCAATATCAGGGCGACAAGAACAAGGACGGCAAGCTCTCCTACTTCGAGGCCCACCCCGAGTGGTACGGCCTGCGCGGCGGCAAGCGAAGCGACCATATCGTCGGCGACGGCGGCGACAACTTCTGCACCGCCAACCCAGACGCCCTGACCGAGTTCTTCAAGAACCTCGTCCAGGACATGATCGACGGGAACTGGAAGGACGCCGACAGCCTCAACTTCTGGACCCTCGACGGCGGACGCTGGTGCGAGTGCGAGAAGTGCAAGGCGCTCGGCATCTCCTCCGACCGAAACCTCCTGCTCGTTCACCGATGCTGCCAGGAGTTCAAGAAGGCCCGCGCCGAGGGACGCCTGAACCGCGACATCATGATCTACTTCCTCGCCTACGCCGACGTCCTCGAGCCGCCGACCCGGCCCCTGCCGCCCGACTTCGACTACGACCGCTGCATCGCCACCTACTTCCCCATCGCCCGATGCTACGTTCACACGCTCAACGACCCGAAGTGCACCGAGTACAACACCCGATACGAACAGCACCTCCGCGGTTGGGCCATCGAGCCGGATCGGCACTACAAGGGCCAGCTCTTCATCGGCGAGTACTACAACGTCAGCGGCTACAAGTGCCTGCCGATCATGTTCGCCCGAACCATGTCCATCGACATGCCCTACTACTACGACATGGGCGCCCGGCACATGCACTACATGCACTGCACCACCAAGAACTGGGGCACCAAGGCCCTGACCAACTACCAGTTCGCCAGGATGCTGTGGGACCCCAAACTGGACTCCAAGGCCCTCCTCGACGAGTACCTCGCCAAGCGCTACGGCCCGGCGGCCGACGTCATGCGCCGGCTCTACGAGCGGCTCGATACCGCCCTCTGCAACGTCACCGAGCTCAAGTACGCGCTCAGCGGAAGACTCCGCGCCAACAGCAAGGACCTCTTCCCCAGGAAACACATGAAGTACGAGCCCGCCAAGTTCGACGACAACAACGGGCCCTCCCTCACCGAGATGGTCGCCGCCATCGACGACTGCCAGAAGCTCCTGGCGCAAGCTCGATCGATGCCCCTGCCCCAGCGAGTCCTCTCCCGCCTCGGCGAGGACGCCGGCCCGCTGACGTACGCCGCCAACATCCTGCACTTCTATGACGTCATCGTCCAAATGACCCAGCTCATGCACCAGCGTAAACGCGACGAAGCCGCCAAGCTCCTGCCCGAGATGAAACGCCTCGGCAAGGCCCTCGAGGAAGACACCACCAACATGGCCTACTCGTCCTCACACGCCAGCGCCCCCAACGGACTCGTGGCCAGCTACATCCCCTCGGCCTATCAGCGGCTCCTCGGAGAGCTCGCCCCCATGCAGCCCGAGCACGTCAAGGACCTCGACCCCGCCAAGAAGCTCGTCATCCCCGGCAAGGACTGCTTCGGCGGCGGACGCGCCCAATACCACTTCGGCTTCAAGATCAACCAGAACGACGGCGACGACAAACGCCTCGCGGGAAGCAATTTCATCTACGCCAAGAGCAACGGCGCCTACAGCCTCATCCAGGTCACCGTCCGGCTAAAGGCCGTCGCAGATGGCGGCCTCGAACTGACCCTCGCCGGAATGGCCTGCCCCCTCCAAGGCCAGAAAGACGTGCCGATCGGAATCACCGTGAACGACAAGAAGATCTTCGCCGGCCCCAGCGGCTGCCCCGAGGGCAAGCTGACCGACAGGCAGTTCACCGTACCAGCAGACGCGCTGAAAGCCGGTGACAACCGCATCAAGATCGAGAACACCACCCCCACCGGCCCAACAGGAGGACGCCCCTGGTTCGGCATCGACCGCGTCGAGCTTCAGGCTCGCTAGGGCCAAACCCCAAAGACGAAACGCACCCGCGGGCCCTGCCCGCGGGTGCGTTCTCTTTCTCGATAATGGCGTGAGCTATTCGACCGATCCGGATCCCCGTGGAACGTGGGTTCGAGAAGCAGTCCCCCCGCCGCCGGTCTACGGCGAACTGCCGCCGGTTGTAGGTAGATCCTCGGCCTTGGCATCCTTGACCGTCAGGTCGCCGTATACCACGCGATAGCTATCCGCCCCGCCGCTCCGCCACCAGCAAACCCGCGTGCCCGACTCGCCAAGCCGGACCCCGTCCCCCGCGTAGTGCCACGAGCCCCGAGCCATCCGCTCCACGACGAAGTCGAGGGCCTTCATGATCGTGAGCGCCATACGTCCTGCCCGATCCATCTCCTCGTTGACGGGCCCCTCCTTGTTGAACTTGGCCACGATCTTCGACCTGGCCTTGCCGAGCTCGCCGATCTCCGAGGGAAACGCGCCATCCGACATCTCGGCCCAGAAGCGAAGCGCATCGACCAGGTCCTTCTCCGACGGCCGCGACACGTCTTGCTCCGTCTCATGGACCGTGTAGCCCTCAGGCGGCGTCAAGCTGAATAGCGACGCGTCCAGCTCCACGTCCCAGACGAAGTCGTACAGGGTCTGCGTCACCTTGTCCTGCGAAGCGTCGCTCATGACGATAGCGGCCTTGTCCTCGTCGCCCGACTCCCCCGCAGCGTTCGGGCCAGTCGTCTCACCGCCGAATTCCCCCGCGAACACCCCCACGACGACCGTGGTCTTCTCGCCGCCGAACTCCTCGGAACTGAAGCTGAATTGCGTCGTCGGCACGGGACGATCCGGATCAGGAACACGCACGATCGCGACCCGAACCGGCAGGTTCGTCTTGGGATCCACCCAGACCGTCGTCGTCTCGCACTTGCGCCTCGCGACGTAGACCCGCGTCGCCTGCCCGTCAACCGACTCCTGCCGCACGAACTCGCCGCCCTGCTCGTGCAGCGTGCCAATCCAATTGATCCAGCTATCGAATCGGCTCCTAACCTTGCGGCCCGATCGCCCCTCCTCCCGCGACTCATCACCTCGAGCGCCGTCCCTTACGTCCGAGTCTCGGTCACCAATAGCGATGTTCGACTGCACGAACGCCTGCTTGATCTGAGGCATGAGCTGAACGATCTTGCCCTGCGTCATGTCGAGGATCGTGACTTCACCGCTGGGGTAGACCGTCCTGAGACGCCCGGGATCCATCGCCATGTATTGAGTCTCTACCGGCTCACCTTCCCCGATCGTGAGCGTCTGCTTATACATCAGCGTCCGAGCCTTGCCGATCCGCTCCAGGACCTCCGCGAAGGCCATGCCGTCGGTTCCGCGTCGCGGAGCCAGCCAGGCCGTCAGTCCACCGGCAATCAGAACCATCGCCGCAGCGGCCGCAATGTTGCGCTTGCTGATCATCACTCTGATCCTCTCCGAAAAGCCTCCTCGTACGAGTAACGCTGCCTCTTCTTCCAGCTTGGCGACGACCCTCTCGACGAGTTCGACCGGCGGCACTTCGTCGCCAGGCGCTTCACGAAGCGCCCGAGTCGCTCGCCCCAGTAGGTCGTCGTTGGGCATGCGGTCGTCGTCGTTCATCACCGCACCTCCCTCGTCTGCCGTCCGTTTGCGGCGGCGAGGAACGTCCTCAGCCGACCTCGCGCCCGGTGCAACAGCACGCCAACCGCGTTGACCTCGATCCCGAGCTGCTCGGCGATCTCCTCGTAGCTCAGACCGCTGAGCTCCCGAAGCGAGAACACCTCCGCCTGTCGCGCCGGCAGATCCGCCAGGGCCCGCCGCAGCATCGCCGCCAGCTCGACCGCCTCGGCCTCGCCAACCGGACCCGGATTCGGCGACGGAACCATCCGCCAATCCGCCAGGTCCTCATGCCGACCCGCCTGCCGTAGCCGCCGACGCAGCCGATCCAACGCCTGCCGAGACGCGATCCGCTGCAAGAGACCCGCCCAATTCCGGACCTCCTGACGGCGCGAGACCCCCAGCGCGGCGACAAACGTCTCCTGCAGACAGTCCGCCGCATCGGCATGGTTGCCCAGCAGCCGATACGCCGTCCGCCACACGATGCCGCTATGCCGCCTCACGATCTCCGGCCAGTCCGGCATGCTCGCCCGTCCACTCGTGGATTGGTCATGTCGTCAGGAGAATAGTCGAACCAAACCAGCCGGTTCTTACACCGCCCGACCGATTCTTATCGTGAATTGCGGCGAATCACTCTTCCGGAGACCCGTCCTCAACTCGATGCTGTCGGTCTCGAGCGACTGCCCTCCCGTCACTGAAGCCGCGGCGGCGCAACGGCCTCGCCCCGGCTCTGGGCTAGCTGCTCCGGCTCCGAGTACGTCCCGTAGAACGCCGCGTTCCCGTCAAGCCACAGGGCGATCCGCCGACGTTCGTCCTCCGTCAGCTTCACGACGCCGCGGTGATTCGCGTCCGCCAGGACCGCCATCAGCGAACTTACATCTGACGGCATCTCCCCCGGCTTCGTCACCACCGCATGGATTGTCTTCCCGCCCCACTCGTACCACCGCACGTGATCTCGAAGCGACTCGTAGCTCGCCGTAAACGTGCCCGACGGCTTGCGCGTCAGGTCCGGCTTGGACTTCCCCGCCCCCGTCGTCCCGTCGTGACAACGAACGCAGCGTGCATCGAGAACCGGCTGGACGAGCCGCAAGTAGCTCCATGGCCGAGACCCGTCCGGCCCGGGCCGGATCCGATCCGGCTCGCGGTGCATCGCCAGCGGCAGACGCCCCTCCGGCGTCGATCGCATCGGCTCGTGACAGCCGACGCACCCTCGGCGCTCGCCCGGCTGGAGGTACATCACGCTCCGCATCGTCTGGACGGCATGACCCGAGCCGTCGACCGCCTGGAAGTAGAGCGGCTTCCGCGCCGGCGCTCGGAAGTACGCCGACCCGTCAGGCCGAACCGGAACCGTTCCCAGGAGCATCCGAGCCGACTCCGCGTTCGCGTACCCGATCCGCGGCTTGTTCCCCACGTGCGTCTCGCTCTTTGGCAGGATCTGGAAGATCCGAAGCTCGCGAATCGATCGACCCCTCGGCATGCCGTACAAGCTCCGGCTCGCGTCCGTCAGAATGAACTCCCCCTCATCGCCGAGCCCCGAATCGACCGTGCTCGGAATCACGCGAGGCCTCGAACGAGGCGCAAGCGGAATCGGATACATGCACGAGATGCCCGCCTCGCGATACAGCAATTCCATGTTGCCGAACCGGTCGAACAGATACAGCCCCGTCTCTGTATCACGCTTCTCCCCCGGCCCCATGCCCGGCAACGGGTCGAAACTGAACGACACGAGGAAGAAGTCCTCCGACAACGGCCACGGACTATGGAACCAGCTCTTCGGCCAGCCCGGCGCCTCCGGGTAACACACCTCCGGCGTCAGGCACTCCGTCGCCTCGAACCGATCCTGCCCGCTCTCCGGATCGAGGCTCACCCGACTCGGATCCACGATCACCAGCGATCCGCCAACGCTCGCGTGGTGCGCCCCGGCCACGAAGATCACCCGGTTCGAGCCGGGGATCGCCCGAGGCTGATAGCACGCGTTGATCCGCTGCGTGTAGCTCCCGAACAGAACTCGAGGATCCGTCCCATCCGGGTTCGCCGTCCACAGGCCATGGAAGTGCGCCGCCGACCGGTCCACGTAGTCCCACCGCGTGTAGACGATCGACCCGTCGTGCAGGACGCTCGGATGCCACTCGTTCGTCTCGTGAAACGAGAGCGTTCGCACCCCGCTCCCGTCCGCGTTCATCCGATGCAGCGTGTAAGCCGGCAGCGGCTCCCAGACGTTATGACATCGCCCGAAACCGCCCCGCCGCGTCGACATGAAGGCGACCCCGCCGTCCGGAAGCTCGCAAGGGTCGAAGTCGTCGTTCGGCCCGTCCGTGAGCCGGCGGAGGTTCCCACCGTCGGCGTCCATCGCGTAGATATGGAAGCAGCGCCGCTCCGCCGAGTAATAGTCCGGCTTGTCGGTCGCCCGCGCCGCGAACGCGAAGTAGATCGTCCGCCCGTCAAACGATAGCGAAAGCGTCGTGTAGTTGCCGCGAGGCAACCGTCCACGAACCAGATCGACCGTGTCGAACGACCGCCCCGGATTCTCCAGGATGCGGACCCCGCCGCCGGCAATGTCGCCGTAATCGTAGTAGTAGCCCAAGTACTCGTGGAGCATCTGACAGATGAACCGCCGACGCTCCATGAAGACCAATCTCCGGAACCCGAACAGCGGATTCCTCAGCGCAATCTCGCGCACCAGCCAGCGAAGCTCGCGGTACAGCGCCAGTCGAGCTGCCTCATCCAATCCGTCGGCACCGGCGACCCGCGCGCCCAGACGATCCAATGCAGCCGCCTCTCGAGAGACGTTCGGCGGATCATCGAGCCTGCCCAGCGCCGCCAGCAAAAGTCGCCCACGCCCCACGGCATCGCGAAGGGCTTGCGCGTCGGAGCACTCACGACCCTTGCGCTTCTCCTGCATTCGCCAGTCTTCTTCGACGGCGGCGCGGAACGCGGCATGATCGCCGTCCGGGGTTCCGAATGCCGCCTGTGCAGCAAAAACCCCAATAACGCACCCGGCCACCGGCGCATGCCTAAAACGTGGTCGACCCATCAACATACCCATATACCCCATCCCCTGGCGGTTTCCGGATCGGATCAAGGCCGGCACGACCGCAGCCCTGGCCGATCCACCGGACCCGGATACACTCCATGGTAAGCTGACTGCGAGAAAGAATGAACAACCCGTCGAGCCGGCGCGCCGCCCTCGGCAAGTTGACCGAATGCGCAAACCCCCGCTACAATAGCGCTTGGCGGGTTGAGTCGTCTTTCCGTGTCGCGACGCTACTCGGACTCAAATCGCGGAATCGGGTGCTGATCTCGGAGGCTGGCTCCGGTGGCCACTCTCGTGCCTGGCTTCACCATCCTGCAACACCTGGGGCGAGGCGCGGGGTCGCATATCTTCCGAGCCAAGGACCTCGGCACTGGCAAGGAGATCGCGCTGAAGCGCGTCCTCTGGCGCTCTCCCGAGGACGACAAACACCTCGCCCAGACCGAGCACGAATACGAGATCGCCCGCCGGCTGAATCACCCCCACCTCAGGCGCTGTCTGGAACTCAGGCGGATCAAGGAGGGCGGCAACGTACGCGAGTTGCTGCTGGTCATGGAGCTCGTGGCCGGCTGCACGTTGGAGCGCCATCGGCCGAGCCGACCCGCCGAAGCCGTCGAGATCTTCATCGGGGTCGCCCAGGGACTGGCCGCGCTGCACGCAATAGGCCTGGTCCATTGCGACATGAAGCCGCGCAACATAATGCTCGGCTTCGATGGGCGAATCAAGATCATCGACTTCGGCCAGTCGTGCCCGATTGGGACGGTCAAGGACCGGGTCCAGGGAACGCCGGATTTCCTCGCGCCGGAGCAGGTCTGCCTCGACCCGCTCGACGAGCGCACGGATGTCTTCGGGCTGGGGGCGACGATGTATTGGTCACTGACGGGCCACGGACTGGTCACGCCGATTCCGTCGCGGTCGTCCGTGCCCTGGCCGGCGAACAAGGGAAGCCTGCTGCGCTGGAGCGGTCCGGCCACGCCCACACAACTCAACGACAAGGTCCCGCCACCGTTGAGCAACCTGGTTATGCAGGCCTGTCGTGAACGCGCGGTGGATCGCCCGGCGAGCATGGCCGCGTTGATCGAGAGTCTCCAGGCAATCCAACGCGACTGCTTCCCCGAAGCCTCTCCCCCGAGTGAACCCTCGGGCGATCCGGAATCCACCAGCGACGGCTCGTCCTCCCTTGCGAGGTCACCGTGACCGAACCGATCGACGCCACCGCCGCAATAAAGACGCTCCGCGAGGCCGCCGAGCTCAACCTCGACGACCCCCTCCGCAAAGGCTCCCTGCTCCTCTTTCCCGACTACGGACAACTCGTCGTCACCGGCGATCTCCACGGCCACCGCCGCAACTTCGAAAAGCTCGTCAAGTTCTGCGGGCTCCAGAGCGCGCCGACTCGATCGGTAATCCTGCAAGAAATCATCCACGACGATATCGAGCGCGCCGACCAGATCGACGCGTCCCACGAGCTGCTCCTGGACGCGGCCCGGTGGAAGTGCGAGTTCCCGGATCAGGTCTTCTTCCTCCAATCAAACCACGAGGTCAGCCAAGTCACCGGCCACGGCATCATGAAAGGCGGACATAGCGTCCTGGAGGGCTTCGTCGCGGGCGTGGAAGCGGCCTACGGCCCGGAGAAGACCCCTGACGTCCTCGAAGCCATCAACACGCTGAT
The DNA here is from genome assembly GCA_016927755.1 of Phycisphaerae bacterium. Taxonomy (GTDB): domain Bacteria; phylum Planctomycetota; class Phycisphaerae; order UBA1845; family JAFGLZ01; genus JAFGLZ01. The sequence continues at coordinate 48,241 of JAFGLZ010000111.1, read as the reverse complement.
CCTGTCCTACCCCCTCGCCGCTCGAACGGAACATCGCCTGTTCATCTCGCACTCCTTGCCGGGTAAGCGCGAAATCGACGAATTCGACCCGTCCATCCTGAACCGAAAGGCGACGCTGGAGGACCTCGGCGAAGGTCCGGCCGCCAAGTTCCTCTGGGGACGGCGACACCCGCCGGCGAACATCGAGCGCCTCGTCGAAATGCTCGACGCCGATCTGTTCATCATGGGACACCAGCCCGAGCCGGAGGGGTTTCGAACCGAAGGCCAGCGCGTCCTCATCCTGGCCAGCGACCACAATCACGGCGTATTCCTGCCGATCGACCTGGCCAAGCCCGTCACGATGGACGACCTGCTCAAGCGGGTCCGAAAGTTCGTCGCGGTGGCCTGAGCGCGGCAGGCCCTTGAAGCGTTGCGCCCCCGAGAAGTAGAATGCCGCCCTTCTCGTACTCTGACGGAGAGACACGATCATGCATCAACGCGACAACACGAGTCGACGCGAGTTCCTGCGAGGCTCCATCGCGGCGGCCGCCTCGGTCGGCGCATTGAACCCCCTCGTCCGGGCCGAATCAGCGGAAGCGACGAACCGTCCCGCGTGGCCGGTCACCTGCCGCGACGCCCTGCTGCGCGAGGCCGGCGGAGCCGACATCTGGGCGATCATGGACGCCGTCGGCGTCGACGGCGCCGAGGTCCTGGTGAATCCGGACATGACCATGCCGAACATGGTCGCGCCCGGCAAGACCTACTCCATCGCAACCCCCGACGACATCAAGCGACTTGCGGATGAGCTCGCCGACAAGAAGAGACAGATCGGCGCGCTGTGCCTCTTCAGCAGGTTCGACGACCGGCCCGAGCAGGAAGTCGACCTGACCGTCAAGACCGCTCGCGCCGCCGCCGCGCTCGGCTCGCCCGTCGTCCGCATCGACCTCGTGCCGCACAAGATCAAGGACCCCGACGAGTACGTGAAGTTCTGCATCAAGATCGGCCGGCAAATCGTCGACGCCACCAAGGACCTGCCCGTCCGGTTCGGCGTGGAGAACCACGGCGGCACCACCAACCGGCCCGAGTTCCTGCGGAGCGTCTTCGACGGCATCGGCTCGAAGCGGTTCGGGCTGACGCTCGACGCCGGCAACTTCTACTGGTTCGGACACCCGCTCAGCAAGCTGTACGACATCTACGCCGAGTTCGCCCCCTGGACCTGTCACGTCCACTGCAAGAGCATCCGCTATCCGGAGGCCGACCGGCAGCGCCAACGCGAGATGGGCTGGAAGTACGCCGAATGCCGCTGCCCCATCTACGAAGGCGACATCGACTACGAGCGCCTCGCGAGAATCCTCCGCAAGAGCGGCTACCAAGGAGATCTGTGCATCGACGACGAGTCACTCAGGAAGTTTCCAGAAGACCAGCGAGGTGAGATCCTGAAGAAGGACGTGGCGTTCCTCCGTCGCATCGCCCGGATCGGCTGAGACCTCTTCAGAAGTCCTTGAACGGCCCGCGCGGCTCGCACGCGTCCATCTCCTTCCGCCAGGCCGCGAACCTCGCCTGGAGCCTGGCCAGCAACTCAGGACGCTCCTTCGACAGATCGTTCCGCTCGCCAATGTCCGTCGACAGGTCGAACACGCCCTTGCCCTTCTGCGAGTCGACCCATTTGAACTGACCCACGCGCGCAGCGCGGTCGCCGCGACGCTGCCAGAACATCTCCGTCCGCTTCGATCGCCCCTTGCCGCACAGCACCGGCATCATGTCGAACCCGTCGAGCACAACGCCCTCGGGCGGCTTGACGCCAACCGCCCTCAGCAGCGTCGGGAAGATCTCCAGCGACGTGAGGAACTCGTCGCACACCGTTCCAGCGGGGATCTTGCCCGGCCAGCGGACGATGCACGGCACGCGAATGCCGCCCTCGAACATCCATCCCTTCTTGCCCCGCAGCGGCGCGTTGTCCGAGCCGACCCCGCCGCCGTTGTCCGAGAAGAAGATAACGATCGTATTGTCCGAAAGCTTGTGGCGATCCAACAGGTCGAGCATCTCCCCAATCGCGTCATCCATGCAGGTCACTGCGGCCATGAACCGCGTTCGATGCGATTTCGGATCGCCCTCCGGATACATCCGAATGTACTTGTCCGGCGCCTGCACCCCGGGCCGGGGACGGTCGAGATTCGACGCCGCATGCGGGGCATTGAAGGGAACGTACAGGAAGAACGGACGATCCTTCTGCACCTTCAAGAAGCGAACCGCCTCCCGCTGGAATAGATGCGTCGCGTACGTGCCCTTGTCTCGAGTAGTAATCTCGTTGCCGCGCCGCATCGACGGCACGCAGTAGCGCTCGTGCGTCCAGTAATCGATGCCCGTGTTGGCGAAGCCGTAGAACTCGTCGAAGCCCCGCTGCAGCGGCAGGAACCGCCGCAACTGACCCAGGTCCCACTTGCCGAAGATGCCGCTGACGTAGCCGCCCGCCTTCAGGACGCGCGGCAGCAGGACCTCGCGAACGTCCATGCCCCCGATCATCTCCGGCGAAACGGCGTAGCGGTGCTTGTCGTACTTGACGTCGAAGTCGACCAAGTCGTTTCGGAACATGTCATACGTGCCGTTGCGCTGAGGGTACCGCCCCGTCAGAAGGCTGCCGCGCGACGGCGTGCACGCCGGCCACGTGACGTAGAAGCTGGTCAATCGCACGCCCCCGGCCGCAAGGCGATCGAGGTGCGGCGTCTTGATCTCCGCGCCGCCGTAGCAGCCGAGGTCGTGGTACCCCTGGTCGTCTGAGACGATCACGAGGACGTTCGGGCGCCGCGGCGGCGAGGCCCCACCGGCCCTCAACTCCGGGCTCGTCCAACAAGCCGCCGCCAGGATGATGGTTATGCGAGCGAAGCCGGGAGCGCGCACGACAACCTCCTTCCTGTCTCGAGAGCCCCTCTCGATCAGTCCTTTCGGTGTAACGCAGGCATCCTTGCCTGCCTTGGTTCTTCACGGAGGCCCGATCCGAACGTCACCCCATCACTTCTCGTAAAACCACGAAACCGGAATGTGCGCCACGTGCAGCCCGTCCCGGGCGTGGTAGCACAGCAGGGCAACGTCCCCGTCCAGGAACTCGATGCACTGATACCCGAAGTCGTCCTCAGGATCCCGGACGATGTTGCGCTGGTGGATGAACGTCTTGCCCTCGTCCTTCGAGATCGCCGAGCTCAGCGCGCATCGGCGGTTGATCTTGGGGTTCTGCTTGTCCACCGACTTCTCGCTGATCCAGATGAACAGAAGATCCCCCGTCGACGGAATCCGCCGCACCGTGGGCAACCCCGCGTAAGGCATCTTCAGGCCTTCCATCTTCTCGCCCTTCGACCACGTCACGCACTTGTCGGTCGAATACGCCCGAACCGGAAAGCCGCTGTACGTCCGGGCGAACATCATCACCCGCCCGTCCTTCAACTCCACCCCGTCGGCCTCCTGGACCTCAACGGGCATCATGTCCACCGTGTTCTTGCTCGCCTGCCAGGTATGCCCCAGGTCGTCAGAAAAGAACGCCATCCCCACGTACCCGCTGTGGTCGCGCGAACTGGGATAGTGCGCCTTGTACTCGGCCATGATCACGATCCGCCCCGTCGACAGCGTGAAGAAGCGGTCGTTGTGCGCGATGATGTAACCCGGATACGGCGTCATGCAGAACTGCTCAGTCCACGTCTTGCCCTCGTCCGCCGACCGCCGGACGTAGTTGTGCCCGAAATACGGCGTTCGTGGGTGCGTTCCGTAAATGTACGACAGCAGGATCTCCCCGTTCTTCAGTCGCAGAAAGCTCGGGTGACAGAAGTACCCCACCGCCGGTGGCGCCGGCTTCGGCACGAGAACGAACGCCTCCCCCCACGTCTTGCCCTTGTCCGTGGACTTGATCGCGACGATGCTCCCGTCCTTCGTGTAGGACATGAGGATCGAGCCGTCCTTGAGCTGCACGAAGTCGCCGGGCATGCCGCGCGGCCCGTACGGTCCCTTGTTGACCTTGACGGCCACGCGGTCCTCGAAGTCGGCCGCGGCAAGTGGAGCGACCACGACGAGCGAGACGAGCGCTGACGGAATGAGACGTCGGGATGCGACCATCGAACTTCCTCCTTCTTGCACCAAATGTCTGCGGTATCAGCAGGGCTGACTCTATTCAACAGCGTCGACAGGTGTCAAGCAGGCCGCGATCGATCCGCCCGGTCCTTTCGAGCTCGGCCCCACCGGTCTATCATGACCGGTCATGGGCCCTTGGCCGGGAGGTGACGGATGAGCCGCGAACGTTTCTCCTTCTTGCGCGCCTCGATCGAGGCCGCGTGTATTATCCTTCTCACCGCCGTCCCGATCGCCCGCGCCGACGACGCCGACGCCGACGGGCTGCCGGACGCCGTCGAGGATCGCCTCGGCACGGACCCCACCGCCCCCGAGAAGCTCAACCCGCTCGGCAAGTACCCAGCCAACCGGAAGGACCTCCGGAGGCTCGACGTCGTCGCCGTCGACCTGGCCAACGTCGCCAAGGATCGCTGGCTCTGGGCAGTCCGATTCGCCGAACCCTGCCAGTTCGACAACGCAATGCTCATTCTCTATCTCGACGCCGACAACGATCCCAAGACGGGCCGCAAGGGCGTCGGCTGCGAGTGGATGCTGTCGCACGCGCTCGGAAGCCCGTACGTCACCGCCTACGCCCCCGACGGAAGCAAGATCAAGGCCCCTCCGCCGCGCGTCGCCGTCGACGCCGGCGTGCTCTACCTCTGCCATGACGCCCCAATCAAGCAGGACGGAGCAAAGTCGGTCTTCCGCTTCAACGTCCTTTCCGAGACCCGCAACCCCCACGCCCACGCCGACAGCACCGGCTGGTCGACCGCCACCGGACCGCCAAACTCCGCCAAGACGCCGCCGGTCCTGCTGGACGACACACCCGCCAACGAGAACTTCGAGACGACCGAGGGTCTCGACCTGATTTGGAAACTCCAGGCGGACCCGGCCAACGTCGTCCTCTCCACCCCCAAGGCCGACCTCGTCGGCATGCGATACTACGACGCGGAGTACCGCTGGCCCGCGGTTCGCGGCGCCAACGGTCAAATCACCGTAACCGTCCCCAAGGCCGGCACCTTCCACCCGGCGGTCGTCGTCTACGACACCCCCGGCCGGGAGGCCTACGAGCTGCAAATCGACGGCAAGCGAATGGGTCGCTTCGTCGCCGACGAGGACGACCAGCGACAACGCGTCTACTTCCTCTCCACGCCCGTCACCCTCAAGGCCGGGCAGCGGCTGACCTTCCGCGTCGGCGCCACCGGTTCGCACACGACGGAGGACATCCTGCTCCTGGCCAAACGCCCACCCGTCCGCAACCGAGCCTTCGAGATCCGCCAGATAGAAGCCGGCCACGTCAAACGCGGCGGCGACGACCAGATCCGCCTCACATGGATCACCACCTGGCCCGCGGCCTGTAAGATCCGCTACGGCGCCTCCCCGAACCAAACGCGCGAGGTCGCCGAACAGCAGCAGGCGTCGAATCACCGCATCTACCTCACCGGACTGACCCCCGGCCAAACGATTCGCTTCCGAATCCACGCCGCCACCCCGCGCGGCAAGGACGTCGTCAGCCAGGAGGCCTCGGCCGTCGTCGAACCGCCTCCGCCCGTCGCGGGCACCGCCAGGCGAGAGCGCGCCACCCTCACCGTCGAGAACCCGCACGACTTCCCGCTCTCCAGCTTCCCCATCACCTCCGGCGTGCCGTTCGCCCGGGGCGAGCTGGCCTCGGACGCCAACGTCCGACTGCTCGACGCCGACGGCAAGCCCGTCCCCGCGCAAGTCAAAACCGCCGTGCGATGGAACGACCGCAGCGTCAAATGGCTGCACGTCACGTTCCTTGCGGCAGTCAAGGGCAAGTCGTCGCGCGCCTACACGCTCGAGTACGGCACGGAAGTCTCTCCGCCTCCCGCCAAAGCACAACTCTCCGTCGCCCGAAACGATAATGAGCTGCGCGTCTCGACCGGCCCGGTGCGAATGCTGTTCGATTCGAACCGATCCGGCTGGCCCGTGGCCATCGACTTCGACGCCAACGCCGACGGCCGATTCGACCCCGGCGAGACCGTACCAATCACCAGCCCGATCCGCGCCGAGGTCGTCGACGACGCCTCCGACGTCCACACCACCCTCGGCCCATGCGAGCGGATGGAGATCGAGGAGGACGGCCCACTGCGAGCCGTGATCAAGCTCGAAGGCCATCACGCCTCCAAGCAGCACGGCAAGCCCTTCGCCTATGTCAATCGCTTCGTCTTCTACGCCGGACAGCCCTTCATCCGCGCTTGCACCGCCTGGGGAAACGACGCCCCGCCCGACGAGTTCACCCGCTTCGAGCGCCTCAGCCTGAGAATCCCCCTGGCCGACGCCTCGAAGGCGAGCTGGCAGGTCGGCCTCGGCCAAGGCAAACAGGCCGCCGGGCGCGGCGACCTCGCACTGACACAGCTCCAAGACGACGCGTTCCAGATCACTCCCGCGCAAGAGCAGGACGTCAAGACGCATCGCGCCGACGGCTGGCTCGACGTGGACCTCGGCGCGTATGGGTTGACCGTGGCGGTTCGCGATCTCTGGCAGCTCTACCCCAAGGGCCTCCGCCTCGATAGCGACGGCCTGGCGATCGACCTCTGCCCAGACTTCCCCGACGGAACCTACGACAAGTGCACCAAGCTCGACGAGATCAAGCGCTACTTCTACCTCATGGGCGGCAAGTACAAGATCCGACGCGGCGTCCGCAAGCAGCACGAGCTGCTCCTGTCCTTCCACCCCGCCGGCACTGCCCGCCCGCCGCAACAGATCGCCCAGGCCTTCCAGGACCCGCCCATCGCCGTGTGCTCACCCGAGCGCTATTGCCGCACGCTGGCCTTCGGCGAGATCCTCCCCGCCATCGCCGGCCGAACGCCTGAGTACGAGAAGGTGTGCGAGACCGTCTACAAGAACACCGTTTCCGCCTACGAGGGCGGTCACATGTTCGGCCTGCTAAACCACGGCGACCTCTGGGGCGAACGACGAGTCAACTGGTGCAACGGAGAGTACGACCACCATCACGCGTTTCTCCTGCAGTTCATCCGCTCCGGAGATCGGCGCTGGTACGCCCTCGGCGAGAGGGCCGCGCGCCACGCCATCGACGTCGACACCTGCCACTACGGCCCCAACCGGGGCGGCGAGTGGATCCACAGCATGGGCCACACCGGAGGATACTTCACGTCCCAGTACGAGGGCAGCGGCATCCCCGCCGGCCACTTCACCGTCAGCCACACCTGGACCGAGGGCTTCTGCGACTGGTACGCCCTCAGCGGCGACCCGACCGCACTCGAAAACGCGATCCTCGTCGCCGACCACTACGACACCGGCATGAACGACTACGACTTCACCAACACGCGCACCAACGGCTGGCACCTCATCCTCACCATGGCCACCTATCGCCTGACCAACGACCCCTTCTACCTCAACGCCGCCCGCATCATCGTCGAGCGCACCCTCGAACGGCAGTCCCCCGAAGGCGGCTGGCGCCGCCAGATGGTACCCGGACACTGCCACTGCATGCCTCGCCATCGCGGCGAAGCCAACTTCATGCTGGGCGTCCTGGCCGCCGGCCTGGAGGAATACTACCGCGAGGTCCCCGACCCCCGCGTCGCCGAAGCCTTCATCGGCGGTGCCAAACAAGTCGTCAAAGAGCTATGGGTCGAAAGCGCAAACGGCTTCCGATACACCTCCTGCCCCAAGATGACCGGCTACACCGCCAACAACGACATGACCGCCGAAATGCTCTTCGTGGCCCACCGCCTCGGCGGCGACCCAAAGTTCGCCGACATCGCCCTCCGCGCCATGCAAGCCGCCTTCAACGGCGGCATAGGCTCCATCGCCCACCTCCGCTGGACCCCCCACATCATCTACCAAATGGATCGCCTCCAACACCCCGAAGCCCACGCCAAGAAGTGACAACCATCAGCCCGACTGGACCGGGTGCTGGGTGCCCCATGGCTTCAGCCGTGGGGAACGCGAATTCAACCAAGCACCCACGTCCCCACCCCCCACGCCTCCAGCAACCCCCCCCCGTGCAACGCAGGCATCCTTGCCTGCTCTGTAGGTGGGCTGGAAGCCCACACTACCGCCGCGCGAAACCCACCGACCGTGGACGCCACTGCCGACCCACATAGCTTGGCCGAGAATTGAGATAGACAGTATCTAGCGGCTGCTGTAGGCTGGCCGTCACGGCTAAACCGTCACGTTGGGAATAACTGGAGAGTGCATGAAGGCGAGCTTACCGTGCCCGGCATGCGGCCGTGAGTTCTCCGCACAAGCGATCCTCGATGCGTCGGACGTCTCGTGGCCTGATCTGTGCTGGATCCATTTCACGTGTCCCTCGTGCGGGACGAAGACGCACATCCAAGTTCAAGACGGTCAGATGGCCACCGTCGACTTCCTTGGCGCTCCCGGGCCTGAATGGGAGATCAACACGGTGATGCACGTACCGGATCTGACGGTGCGAATGGACCCCGGTCTTGCGCACGTGTGGCTGAACGGGGTGCATCATGAATTCAAGGCACAACAATGAACCCCCCACACGCAACTCGACCGTGCGGTCGTTCCGCCGGCGGCCCGCCGCCACCGGTTCATTGGCTCGTTGGCTAACACGAAGGTAGACAAGAACCATGAGCGAAACAGTGGGAAGATCAGAGAGGCCGGCGTCGATCACGGTGATATCCGTACTCGGGATCATCGGGGCACTGGCCGCTATTGTGACGGCCTTCTTGCCGATAGCGCGACAGATCGGATCTTGGTATCCGTCGTATCTGGGCCTGGCGGCCGTGGTCGGTTTGGTCTGTATGGTCGGCTTGTGGATGATGAAGAAATGGGCTGCCTACACCTACGCAGCTCTTGTGGTCTTCAATCAGGCCGTCCTGCTTGCCATGGGGGCCTGGAGCATCTGGTCACTGCTGCTACCTGCGATCGTCATATTCTTCGCCTTGAAGCACGTCTCAAAGATGACATAGCCAGTTGCCCGGCGACGGCGGGCGGCGGGCAGTAATCGCGGCCGCCCTCCGGAAGCCATCTGTACTTTGGCGTGTATGCTGCATGCATCCGACAAGCATCAGGCCGAGCCTTGACGCCGAGTTTCCCCCTGGCTGGTGAGCTCAGGGGCGTGCCCGAGACTTGATATGGACAGTGTCTGACGTCTCCAGTACGATTGCTGTTGCGTCAGGTGCCTGAAGGGAACGCAGCTTCTTTCCGAGCACATGCGGCGGCTCCAGGAGCTCTTCGACCCTAGGGACTCAAGACCACGATCATCTGCACCCATGTCCTCAATCGCGGCGGCAGGGGCAGCAAGGGCGTTAAGAGTCCTGCCGACGACCTGTAGAGGAAAAGACAAGGAGTGTTATGCAGAAGCCACATCTTCGCTATCGCGACCCCTGCCAGGGCTGCAACATACTCCGGTTAGGCGACTTGAGGTCGATTCAGGGGCACGGTGTCATGCCGCGACCTGGCCGCCCAAGAGCCTTATCAAGAAGATACATAACTATCGTTGGGCGTCGGCAAACCAGCAACATGAACTGCCATGATCATAGTCAGTAAGACAACCGGACCCCGACGTGCTTGGTTTGGAGACCGTTTGGAGGTTCTGCTAGATGGCGAGGTCGTCGGATTCGGCTCGTCTACTAACGGATGCACTGTCGATGTCAAGGTGAGACAGTTGGACAGCTTCCGGAAAGAGGAGCTGCGAGAGGTTCCGCATCTGGTCGATACCTTCCTCCTCCAGCGAAGCCACCGCGGGTTTGTGGTGAAGTGTGCACTTCGCCGACGGCGATCCGAATGGGAGGGAACTGCAACAATCTTGGTCAAACTCAATGCATGGCGGTGGTCTTGGAGCGCTAACGACTTGATTAAGGAGGCCCCAGGATTATGCTCAGCGTTGTTCTCGGAGATGGAGTGCTGGGTACGTCCCCGAGGATACATCCTGCGCAACCCATCCGTCGCGGTCGGAGAATCAGTTGCGAGCGCCTTGCTGAGTCTCTACGACAGTCACCGCAAACTTGTTGCCGAAGTTGATCGGAAGTGCCGTGCAATGGCTGCCGAGGACGAGCGCCTTCAGCACGACGGGGGGCGACCACGCCGTGGTGAGACGATCTTCATATGCCACGCTAGTGAAGACAAGGCATCGATTGCGCGGCCACTTGCCGACGAACTGAGGAATCGTGGATACCAGGTGTGGCTAGACGATTTTGTGTTGCGGCTCGGCGATAGTCTGCGCAGAGAGATCGAGCGAGGTCTAGCGCTGTGCTCGTACGGAATTGTCATACTCAGTCCGAAGTTCTTCGAGAAGGAGTGGCCCCAGCGAGAGCTTGATGGGCTAACGGCCCGCGAGATTGACGAACGAAGGAAGCTGATTCTTCCTATCTGGCATCTAGTCGACCTGGCATTCATATCTAAGGTAGCACCCAATCTCGCGGACAAGCTTGCCATATCGACTGAGGCCGGGATCGATGAATTGGCAAAGGAGATCGACAGAGCCATCACCGACCTAGGTAAGGACTGATGGCTGGCTACCAGTTGCCCCGAGATCATGCCCGGAGTGGGACGGCCTAACGGTTGCCACTCGCCCTGGGGTTAGGTTCGATGATGGACCAAGCTTGTCGTTCCCGATGGTCTATGTGATGAACAAGTCGATCGTGACTATGAGTACCCCATCCCGACTATCGTCATCCTGGCTGTGGCAGGTATTGGGGCGCCCGGCGCCACCAGCCGCGCCACCTCATGGCGTACGCCCCTAGAACGAGTCACCGACCACCCCCCACCCCCCCGCGCTTCTCCGGAAAGTGATAATACAAATGCAGCCGAGCCGCATCGAACCCATGACAGCTCGAACAGAGCACCTCCGCGATCCGCGGCCGAAGCATCGGCTTCGTCGCCGCCAGCAACCCCGGCGCCGACGTCGCCGCTCGAGCGCCGCCCCCCCGCTTGCCGTGCGGCAGATGACACGTAATGCACGTAATCTCCCCCGGCGGCAGACCCTCCAGCTCCGCCCTGCCCGCATAGAAACTCGCCCAGTTCACCGCCCGCATCGGCGCCTCAGGATGCTTCACCACGTGCGGCGCCTTGGCGACACCACCCGCCTTGTGACAGCCCAGGCATCGCCGCGCCGAAATCGATCCCCCCTCCTGCCCCAGCGGACACGCCCAGAGCATCTCCTTCATGCTCCCCTGAACCGCATGCACCGCATGACACGGCCCACACGCCGCCGGATCCCCACCCTTCACCCCCGACGCCCTCAGCGCCCGCTCGCTGTGCAGACTCCACTCGATCCCCCCCGCCGCCTCGTGACACCCCACGCACAGCGACGACGCCCGCGCCCCCGCTTCGACCCGAAGCAGATGCCGATGCCCACCCCCCGCGTGCGGGTTGTGGCACGTCCGGCAGATCATCTCCTTGGTCTCCGGATCCACCACCGAGGCGAACCGCGCGTGCGGCATCCGCGGACCCTCCAACACCGAACGCGGATGCATCACCTCCTTCAGCTCCCCGCTCGCCTCCGACGGCCAGCCAACCTCCCCATGACACCCCAGGCAAAGCCCGTCCGAATACGACTCCGCCTTCGCCGGAACGAACGTCCACAGCTTCCGCGCCGGATCGGAGCCGTGCATCAAATGGCACCCCGCGCACCGCCCGTCCGACGGAACCGTCGTCGGCCAAGCCTTCCGCCCCGCCTTCGCCCCCGCCGTCGCATGATGAGGCCCACCCGAAAGCGACCGCGACAGATCCGCGTGACAACTCGCGCAAAGCGAATCCTGCGTGCCGCGCACGAACCCCGGATGGCTCCCGTCGTGCGGATTGTGGCAGGTCAGGCACACGATGCGATCGTCCTTCCCGCCCCCCCCCGACCCCGGCCGAAGCGGCAAGCCGTGGCCTTCCGGCATCGCCGGCGCCGCGACGTTGACCGGATGCGTATACGTCGTCTCCGCCCGCTTGCTCGCCGCCCCGTCCGGACGATGACAACTCGCGCACACCCCCTCCGGGTCCCGCTCGCTAGGCCGCGGCCGGATCGCCAGGTTGTGAAACAGATGGCACGACCCGCAAGGACCCGACTTCTCCGGCGTCATGCCGAGTCGATTCATCGACCCCGGCGCGGACTTGCGGAGATCATGATCCGTGCTTAGCAGCTTCGCCATCCCCGAGTGACACTGAATACAGAACCCCGACCCCTCCAACGGCCTGGCCAGCATGAACCGCCCACTCTTGCCGTCATGCAGCTTGTGACACGACAGACAGATCAGCCGGCGCTCCGTTCCCAGCCGCGTGCCCATCGACCTGATCGCCGCAAGCTGCTCCGCCTCCTTCACGACCGGCCGATCGGGATGAACCCCTTCCCGCGCGGGCCGCCACATCCGCGGACGGAGCTTCTTGTGGCACGTCAAACAAAGCTGGTTGTCGCCCACGCCCATCACGAGCAGCTTGTCCTGACTCGACCCGTGCGCCAGATGACACACCTGACAGTAGATCTGCCGCTGTCCCGGAACCGCCTTCGCCCCCGCCTTGATCAGCTCGTCCGGCACCGGCCACGGCATGCCCCCGATCGGATGCGAGCCCAGCGCCGGCCCGCGCATCTTGTCCCCGTGGCAGGCCACGCAGAGCTGGCTCGCGTCGTCAGGGATGCGAAGAAAGAACGCCGCGTCCAGGTGGTCCGATCCCTTCCCCGCGTGCGCCGTATGACACGTCCGGCACGTGATCTTCCCGTCCTCCAGCGGAAGGATCGCCGGCACGTTCATCCCCGGCGGCGGCTTGACGTCGGTCTTGTGACTGTGATCCAGCCACACGCGCCGGCGCGAGTCCACGACCGAGCCGTCATGACAACTCAAGCACATCGACGAGCTCGGCGCCACCGGCTTCGTCGGCCGCTCGATCAGCAGCGAAACCCCAGTCCGTTGGAATGAGTCGACCCACTCGAGATGGCAGATCGCGCAGGCACGCCGGCTGTCGGGCTCGAGCTGCGCCATCCCGCGGCGCGCCGGCACGAGCGCGAGCAGGCTGATCGCCAGTGCCAGCCCACGTCGATCTGGCGGCGCGGACCGGATCAACGCGCCGCCCCCTTCCCGCCCTGGCCGGCGCCACCGGCGCCGCCGGAGGGCGACGCCCCTCCCCCAAGCGAAACGACGGCAACCCGATTAGCCTCCAGCTCGACGACGTACAACCTGCCCGCCTTGTCGAAGCACATCCCCATCGGGTGAACGAACCGAACGGGCGCCCCCTGCCCGTCCGTCAGCACGCCAACCAGCCGAGCATCAGTCGCGAACACCTGAACCACGCCCAGCGTCGAATCGCTGACGAACAGGCGGCTGTCGGCGTCCATCGCCACGCCCTTCGGCCGAAAGAGCTGTCCGACCTCCACGCCCCAACGCCCGACCTGCCCCGCCCACCGATCCGTCGGGCTGATCCGCTGAACTCGGGCGCCCAGAGCCTCGGTCACGCACACGTAGCCGTTCGGACCCGCGCAGATCATGAAGGGCCACTCGAACTGGCCGAGTGATCGCCCCTCCCGACCAAGCGCCGTCCACACCTCCTCGGCGGGGTCGCACGCCAGGACGCGATGATTGTCGTTATCGACCACGTACAGACGCTTGTCCCCCGGAGATAACCCCACGTCCGTCGGATCGGTCGCGCGGTCCGAGCTCGACTTCGGCAGCTTCAAGCTCCGAACCGGCTTGCCGTCCGGCGCGACGACGACGAGGCGATGATTCCCCGTGTCGGCGATCCACAGCTCATCGCCCTGCCCGATCGTCAGACCGACGGGGCGGCAAAGCGCCTCGCCCCCGACCTCCGTGATCTCCGATTCGAACCGTCCCTCGGGAGAGAAACGCACCACCCGATCCGCCGCGCCGTCGGCGACGAAGACCCGCCCCCGCCCGTCGACGGCCACGTCCGTGGGCAAGTGCATCGCCTTGTCGCCGGTCGCCGAGATTCGCGCAACCACGCTGCACGGAAGCCGCTTGCCCTCCGGAATCACGATCTCGCAGCGCGCGGCCCCCCCGCACGCCATCAGCCATACGATGACCAGCGAGGCCCTACGGGACATTCCTGCCCTCCGGCGCCGCGCCCTGTGTCGTCGTCGGCGCACGTCCCAAGACGCGTGGCAGACGGAACGGCTGGCCCTGCTGAATGCGGAGCATCTGTCTGACCAGAGGCGTCGTCCGCAGAACCGTCACGCGCGTCGGCGAGTAACCCAGCGCCTGGAAGTCGAGCATCGGCGGCTCCTCGATGTGGCACGCCATGCACAATCTCGGCTTCGGCAGTTGGCCGGCGTGGATCCGCTCGGAAAGCGACTTGCGGCCGGTGCTGCCCTGCGGCATCGCGAGATACTCTCGGGCCTGCTCCTCGAGCTGCTCGTCGATCTCCAGGTAGTCCTTCGCGACGTCCGACGGCGCGAGCCTCGCGCCGTATTCGCCCCGCATGTGCTGCGGCAACTCCTCGGTAAGCTGCCGGACCGCCTGGCGCCAAACCGGGCTGCCGGGCTCCGACGTCTCGATCTGCGCCAGGAGGTAGCTCAACAAGGGATCGCCGCCACTGGACTTGAGCGATGCCCTCAGCAGATCAACGATCACCCCGTGGACGCCGCCCGGATCCGTCTCGATCCGATCGACTTCCGTCTCAAGCGCCGTCGTCAGCTTCAGAATGGGCGGGGGCTCCTGCGGCTCGCCGGCCGACGTGCTCACCCATGTCGCCGCCACGGGCCTGACCGAGTCCTTGTACTGTCGATGGCACATCTGACAAGTCAGGAACACCGCATGGAAATTCGCAAAGGCCCGCGTCGCCACGTGGCGCGCGTGGGGCAGCGGGCTGTGGCATCCGCCCGTCGTGCAGCCGTCATGTGGACTCGGCTGAATCCAACGCCCCAGCGCGTGGTAGTGGCCGATCGGTGTACGCCGTAGCGAACCCTCCTCCTCCGCGGGTTCGCCCTTGCGAAGGTCCTCCACCGTGACGCGACCCTCCCATTCCAGGAACCGCTTCGGCACGGGCGCCGGCTCCAGCAGGGACCCGACCAGGTACGCCACCGCCAGCAGCGTCGTGCACGCCACGACCAGGATCAAAGCCAGGGCGTACAGCCGGACAATCATCCTTCCGACGGCTGCCAGCACGCGATTAAGCATGGCTCGCCTCCCCCGCCGCGGCGGCCTGGAGCTTGTCGGCGGCTTCAGTCAGCATCGCCGAGTGCCCCTCCGCCAACTCCTCCGCCGGCGTCGTGCCCGTGAGCATCGCCGGCGACACCGGGAAGACCGCGGGCGAGAAGATGACGCTGACCATGTGGACGATCCCCACGTGCAACAGGGCCAAGAACGCCTCGAACGTGTGAATCAGCGACGCTACCGTCAGTACCCGCCCCGTCAGGTACCGCGTCGTCCACGAGTTGTGCCACATCAGCAGCCCCGTGAAGCCCAGCAGCATCACACCCCAGAAAACGCCGAAGTACTCGAACTTCTCCTCCAAGCTGAATCGACCCCCCTCCGGACGCGACTTCCGAATGCCAAGCAGGAAGCCGATCAGATGGAACAAGTCCTTCACGTCCGGCCAACGCATCACCATCGGCATCGCCAGAAACGTCGAAACGAACCCCTTGCCCGTCCGACGCCGTTGCCTGATCAGATAGTGCACCACGTAACAGAGGTGGTAGAACATGCCCGAGAGCAGGAAGATGCCCACCCAGCGGTGAATCAGCCGCGCCCGGGGCAGCCCCCCGATCTGCTCGATCACCCAGATCGCCCACGCCCGATCGGCGAACTTCATCGGAAAACCCGTCACGACCAGCGTGATGAAGCATACCGCCAGCGCCCAGTGCTGCACCCGCTGGTGCGGCGTGAAACGCTGCAGCAACCGTCGCCCGCCAGGCTCGGCCAGAAGCTTCTCCGCCAGGTGCAACCGGTCCTTGTGAGCCGGGTCATGCCGACCCGTCACGACCGCCAACATCTCGAGGCACGTCAGCCCGGCCGATGGCCCGAACGTGAAGATGATCAACAGGACGAACAAGCACCCGGTGAAGAACTCGATCCCCCGCGTCGTCCCTAGGTCCAGGTGAACCGCCGCCGTGCTCACCCGCTCACCCGCCGTCGGATGACACCGCGGACTCCGGCACGTGTCGGCCAGGTGCTTCGGATTCGTCGGCGAGATCGCCTGATGTCGCGAGTCCATCACGTGCACGTTCTGCATCGGGCCCACGTGACAGTCCAGGCACGCCGCCGTCCGCTCACTGCCCAATAGCGTGGCCTTGCCGTGAAAGCTGGCGAGATAGCTGCCGATGCTGTCAGGAAGCTCGAACGACTCACGGACCCGCTGATCGGCGTGACACGTCGCGCACAACCGAACCATCCCCGCGTTGGTTCGCGCCGGACGGCTCCGGGCGTGAACGTGCCAGTACCAGTAGTAGCGCGTCTTGCCGACCACCGACGGATCGTGACAGACGTCGCACCGTTTGATCGGCGCCTCTTGGTCAGCCCAGGTGTGCCCCCCCCGCCGGAACATCGGCTCCTCATGGCACAGAAGACACCGCGATTGTCCGGCCCGCAGCGGCTCCCCGAGCAGCCCGTTGCACGCGGTTAGCACGTTCTCGGTGTGAACCGAAGAGGCCAGCATCCCCTCGATCGGATCGTGCCCGAACTCGACCTCCAACCGCTCGGCCGAGCTCAAGTGGCACGTCGTCGTGCAGTCCACCGGGCTCACGGGCCGATGCGGAACGACCTCCACCTGGCTCCGGTCGTGACAGTCGGTGCAGAGCAGACGGGCGTGCGGGCCCAACATCCGGTCGTAGTACGTCGGATCGACGTGAAATGGCCGGACCGTCCTCCCGTCCGACTCCAGTCGCGCCAATCCGCGATACCGATGGCAGATGAGGCATCCTTCCGGGTCGGCCCCCCGCGCCGGTCGCTCCCCCGCAACCAAGCCGGCCAGCAGCCCCGCCGCCCAGAGCAGCTTCGCGTTCCGAGCTCGAGCCATGTCTCTCCTCAATGCTCGCCCGACTCTCTGCCCCCGCGTCAACGCCTTACGGCTTCGCCTCGACCGCTCGCGACGTCGGCGCTTCGCCCAACAACTCCGCCGCCTTCTCGAACTGGTCCGACGCATACTGGAGCAGCTCGAGCGCGTAGTTGCGGTTGTGGATGCCCTTGCCCATCGACACGAACGCCGCCGCCGCGTGCCCCTTGTCGATCGCCTCCTGAGCCGCCCGTCTCGCCTCGCCACGCTCCGGGCCCGACTTCGCCAGAAGCTTCCGCGCCCGATCCTCCAGGAACTTGGCGTCCTTGATCCCCGCCTCCATCCGACTCATCCACTGATCGAACAGCTCCGCGTAGTCCTCGGCGTGGCAGATCAGACAGGCCTGCTTCGTCGCCTCGATCACCGTCGAGCCCTTGGTGTCCTCCGCCTTGCCGGTATGACACCCCAGGCAGTTCGTTCGCGAACCGAACATCGCGTTCGGTGATCCCGTGGGAATGGGACGCTCCGCCCGCCCGGTCAAGAGCTCCACCTGCCGACGATGATGGTTCGGGTGGCAATGCCCGCAGTGGTCCAGGACCGATCGGTAGAAGCCGCCCCGCTGCACGAGCCGCTCCTCCGAAAGCAGCCGATGGTCGATCTCGCCGTGACATTCTACACAGGACGCGTGCAGATTCGAGGTATGCGCCTTGTGCAGCGACGCCACGGTCTCGGCGTTCAGGTCCTTCTCGAAGCCCTCGAAATAACGCGCCAGGTCGTGACAACCCGCGCACCGCTGCCGCGTTACTTCGCCTGTCCCTTCGATCAGGTCCGCGTGACAACTGATGCAGTTCACGTTGTTGGCGATGATCACCGCGTGATCCATCGTTCCCGCGTGGATCGTGGGCGTCCCCGGAATCACCTTGACCGGCTTGCTCGTCGGCAAGGACGCCGCCGTCGTGGTCGTCCCCCCCTTGATCCCCGCCCCGTGAACGGGAATCGCGATGGCCGGCGGCTCGTGACAGCCCAAACATCGCGACGTGGCCATGTTGAACGGCTGATTGATGAAGTGACACAGATAACAGACCTGCTGCCGAACGCTGAAGTGCTTGGCGTCTTCGTTGTGCGCGTGACACGTCGTGCAGCGCAGGTTCCTGACCTGCTTCAGTCGGATGTCATGGTGCAGGGCCTCGGCGTATTCGACCGCCTGCTTGCTCAACTCCGGCCTGCCCAACTGCCCGCCGACAAACGACTCCATCCGCCTCCGATTCATGTCCGGATCACCGACGTTCAGGGCCAAATCGCGAACGGCCTTGAACGACTCCTCGTCCAGCGCGCCGCCCAACGCCTCCGAGAGTCCCGCCAACTTCTCGGCGTTCTCCGTGAGCTGGTTCGGGTCCGGATTCAGATGCTTGCTGTGAACGAACCGAACGTCTCGGATGAGGCAAGGAACCTCGGCGATCTCCTCGGTGGAGTGGCACCCGCTCTGCATACAGCTCGCGTCCTGAACCCGTGGACGCGGCCGCCCATCCCCCGTGCGCCCCGCAACATAGCTGACCAACTGCGACAGGCCCCTCAACTTGGCCTTGATCGTGTGCCGCTCCCCCGGCTCATAATGGCAGTCGATGCACCCGGCCACAGCGTCCTTGGAATGCACGTCCTTGTGCCACGAATCGTAGTACGGAACCATGATGTGGCAACTGCCGCAGAAGTCGCTCCGACCCGTGTAGTACTCCATCCCCGCCAGGAGAACCGCGCCCGTCACCCCCACGACGCCCAGCGCGATGAGACCGCGTCGAAACCAGACTCGCGTGCGCGACGGCCGATCCTGCTCCGAGCCGGTGGGCTTGTCTTCAGCCATGGCCGCTGTCCTTCTGGCTCGCCTGTGACATGTACCAACCTCGTCCACGCGCGATCTAGAAGGGGTGACAACGGATGCACAGCCGTCGGCTGATCGCGTTGACGAAGTGATGATCTCGATTGACTCGGGGCATCGCCCCGCGGGCCAACTCGCTCTCGGGACGAAAGACGCCCTGCTCGTGCGGATTATGGCAAGTAGCGCAGACGATGCCTCCGCTCTCGCTCAACGCCAGAGACTTCGGACTCGCGCCGGCCCTCCGCATCGACGCCACCAGCTCGCGGCTCGGCCTCTTACCGGGCCCGGACTTCTCGGTCGCCGCAACGTACCCAAGCATCCCCGGCGGCACCTTCGCCCCGAGATGCCCCGGATCGAAGTAGTCCTTGTGCATGCCGTGACAACTGCCGCAAAGCGACATCTGATCGCCCTTGAGCGCCGCGCTACCCGTCCGCCCCAACGCCCCCGCCTCCATCGGCCGCGAGTGACAGAACAGGCACGCCTGCTGATTCGGCCTGCCGTCGACGCCGATCATCCGGTGCGGGTTGTACCGCGAAAACGCCTCTCGCCGATGGCAATTCGCGCAGAAAACGCCAAGATCACCAAACGCCTTTCCCCGCAAGTAGTGCGCGTTGCTCACCTGCCCCCGACCGACGGCCCTGTCCATGTGAACGTCGTGACACGTCACGCAGCTCACCTTCCCGCCCGGCGCCGGCCAGCCCTTCGGAAGGACCACCGACTCGCCGTCGAACGTCCCCCCGATCGGGTGAGGCTCCTTCTTGGCCCGTTTGCCGTCGTGACACTGGATGCAGATACCGTCCACCTGATCGAGCGGGATGTCGCCGGGTCGAACGGGCATCGTCTTGTGACACTCCCGACACCCCGTCGGAGACCCGTGCGGGTTGACGGCCTTGGCACGGCTCGACGCCGCGACGCTTCCCTCCGCGCAGAGACGTCCCGGCAACAACACCAACCCGGCCAGGAAAAACGCCGCCGGAACGCAGCGCCGACGGATGGTCCGATGGCGGCTACTCAATGGAAGCTCCGCGACTCGAAGGACCCGTGATTCCCAAGACAGTGAGCGGTGGCGCGCCTAAGGCATCCGATATGACGACGTACTCGTCAGGCCTGACCCCGCCTCCGAGCCGATCGCCGTCCTCGAGCGCCGGCAGATCCTTGGCCGTCAGAACGACCAACCCCATCGGAAGCGTCCAGCCTCGCCATCCCTGACCGCGCTCGTGGATCTCAGTCACGAACGCGCCGTCCTGGCCGAACATCATAACCGATTGCCTGCCCGAATCGGAGACCAGGATCAGCCCGCCCCGCGTGCAGCAGACCTGCTTGGGCCGGACAAACTGCCCCGCAAGACGCCCCGGGCCGCCGATCGACCCCAGCCATCTCCCATCCGAGCTGTAACGCTGAACCACGCAGTCGACGGCGTCCACGACGAGCAACTCACCCCCAGGCGTCATACATAGCCCCGAAGGCGCCGTCAGCTTGTCCGATCCCCCAGCCGCCCTGATGCCCTCGAGCCACCTCCGGTCAACCGTCGACCACCGACCCACGCATCGACCCCCAAGATCCGCGACGTAGAGCAGTCCCTCATGCACCAGCACGCCGCACGGCCTGAAAGCCGTCGCCGCGTCCCCCTCCGGAGCAAGCTTCTCGATGAACGTCCCCGTCGCCTCATAGACAAGCACCGCCCTCGCCGTCGTGTCCGCCACGTAGACCCGACCGTCCGAACCTGACGTAACGTCCACCGGGCACCGAGGATGAAGCCGCCCCTTCGTCCACAACAAGCTCTGCCCGTTCGTCAAGCTCACGGCGATTACGTCATACTGCCCCTGATCGCAGACCAACAATCGATCGCCCAGTAACACCATGCCCTGCGGATTCTGAAGCGCCGTCTTGCCGAAATCGCTCGGACCATAGAGAAACCGCTCTAGCGCCGGCGTCGCGTCATACCTCGGCACGATCTCACCGAGCGAACCATAGACGGTCACCCGAGGCACGGACCGAGCGTCGGGAAAGTGCGCCAGCGGAGACAACAACCCCGGCCGCTTGCCCGGCGACGCGCAGCCCGTGGCCATCATGCCGGCGGCAAGCAGCGACAGCACGACCGCGCCCAGATGAACGCGTCCTCCGATCATTTGATGTGGCACGTCAGGCACAATGCGCTCCGGCGATTCGACATCACCAACAACCCCTTGATCCCTTCCTCATTGTGCGGATCGTGGCACGAGATGCACTCGATCCGACCCTCCGGCAGCGGAATCTTCCCCCCCTTCAGCACGTGCGAGGCCGGACGGAAGTTCTGACGATCGTTCGGATACGGAACCCCGATCGGGTGATCTCGCCAGACAAACCCGTCCGGAACCGCAAAGCCCGCCCGAACCCCCGCGAGCAACGCATGCGACGAGCCGATCGTCGACGTGGCGATCGTACCGTCGTGACAGCCCAAACACAGCAGGCTCGACGGTCCCGGCATGTACTCGTCGGGCCGAAAGACCCGCCGCTGACCCGCGATCCGATACAGCTCGAGCGACGGTTGCGATGTCGGCTGGCTCGTCGGCCGGACCGCCTGAATGTGCGGGATGTGACACGCCTTGCACGCGCCCCCCGGCCCCCCTTGCGGCCCACCCAAATCATGAACGCCACCCACGACGCCTCTGACGTAGCCGTCATGCCAAGCTTCGTCGGACTGCACGGCCACCGCATACCCCGCGCGCGGCCCGACCTCCTCCTGCGAACCATCCGACGCGGGGTCGGCCAGCAGGACCGCCATGAGTATGATCGAGCCTGCCGCAAGCGATTTCATGACGCACCTCTACTTGCCATACGAGAAACGAACGTGGGTCACGCCGTGGCACGTCAACGTGCAGTTGCCCCGGTTCGGACCCTCGTCCACGTACTCCAGCCGCGCCCCCGTGGTGCCCGACGCGGACCGCACGATCGACAGATCGAAGTTGATCAAATGGCTGTGGTTCCGGCTGCTCCCCTGGATCCGGCTGATACCGTGCGAATCGTGGCAGGCCGAACACGGCGCACGGTTGCTCACAACGTGCTGGCTATGTCGCGGAAAGCTCTGATCCGCCAGGATGCTGCTCCGGTCGTGACAACGGTAGCACAACGCGTAGGACCTGGGGCTCTCCTGCGTGAAGTCGCTCGTGTCGTAGTTGTCGATGAGCAGGAACTTGTAGATCGACCCGTGCGGCCCCATCGGTCCGCCGCTCGTGGCCAGATCCGAGTTGTGGCAGTCCGTGCAACGCATCATCGACCCCACCCGCCACGGCGAAATCAGACTGACAACCTCGCGGTTGTTCCTTGGTCCGAGCACCGGGTGATAAGACGGATTGCTCGTCTGGAGCTTCAACCGAAGATTCGTCTGCATGATCTGCCGCGTGATCGTCGGCCGCTCCAAGGCGACGCCGCGCTCCGCGTGACACTTGAAACAAATCTCGTACTCGTACCGGGAGTTCTCGGTGAAACGGCCCGTCCGCGTTATCCCCGAGACGAACCGGTTCGTGTTCGTCACCAGCCCGAGCGACGGCGAGCTCGAAAGCCGAACCCTCCCCACCCCGAGCGGCAGAACGGCGTGCGGATTGTGGCAGTCCTCGCACTCCACGTGGGGCGGCATCGATCGCGGGTCTTCCTTCGGATCGTGATTCCCAAACCACAGGAACGACCGATGCGCCGACGGCTTGTGCGTCTCGCTGTCGATGTTGAACCTCGCCACGCTCCCGTTGTGACAGTTCAGACAGTTGTCCTCCTCGAACCGGAACCGCATCAGCCGCTCCCGTCCCCGCGCGCTGTGGACCTTATGGCAGCTCGTGCACGCGTTGTCGCCCACCGTGCGGTGCGGCAACCGCTCCGCCGGATCAACCGCGCGACCGTGGACCGGCCTCGGACTGACCGCGTGGCTGCTCGCCGGCCAGCCATACAGCTTGTGACACGACAGGCAGATCGCCGACCGAACCGTCGGAATCCGCAGAAAATCGCCCAGCTCGTTGTTGTGCGGATCGTGACACGTCGTGCAGTGCATCTCGCTGTGCTTGCCGAGAGGCAACTCTCTCGAGATCACGTCCGGATTCTTGATCTGCGGGTCACGCGCCGCCAGCGCGCGGTCATACCGAAAGCCGATCGGATGATCATCCGACAGATCCTGCGTCAAATCGCTCGGCCCCGGAGGAATCCGCCGCTTGCTCATCAGAATCGGCTGCGATCGCGGACGACTGGCCACGAGGCCGAGCGCCAACGCCCCGTCATGACAGCTCAGGCACATCTTCGATGGCCCGCTCGGCTGGTCGATTCGGGCGTCCGTCGTCGAGCTCTCGTAGATCCGATAGTGCGTCGGAGGCATGTGCCGGTTCCAGAGCGGCTGCTGTCCCGTCGCGTGGTGCGGCGTGTGGCAGAAGATGCACACCTGCTCCTCGTGCAACGCGTGAATCCGCCCCGGGCCGCTGACGCTCAGATCGTGCGGCGAGCCGACGACGGTCTTCTGCGCAAAAACGGCGCTCGCGCCCGTCGTGAGAGCCAGCGCAACAACCGAGAGTGTCAACGTCATCGTTCTCATGGCAACAACTCGAACACCTGCACGCGACGATTGTACGTGTCCGCGACCCACAACCGGCGCTTCGCGTCGATACAGATTCCCCCCGGCAGCCAGAACTGGCCCGCCCCCTGGCCCTCACTCCCCAGCGACATGAGAAGCTTGCCCTCCGGACTGAACGCCTGAACGTTCTCGAACTGTGCGTCCACCACCCAAATGTTCCCGTCCGGGCCGAGCGCCGCCCCCTTCGGCAACGCCAGATCACCCGCCGCGTCGCCCTTGCGGCCAAACACGCCCAACGGCGAACCCGTCAGACTGAGCCTCTGCACGCGGAAGTTCAGCGAGTCGACCAGAACCAGAACCTCCTCGCTCCCTCCCGACCCCCCGCCGCCGATGGCGCCACCGGACGCGCCCGGACCGCACGCAATGTGCGAGGGAAAGTTGAACTGCCCCGGCCCCGTTCCTCGCGAGCCGAACTGCGCGATCAGCTTCCCCGAGCGATCGAAGGCCAACACCGCATGCGCGCCGGCGTCGCAAACGTAGCACAACTGATTCGTCCGACAAAAAGCCAACCCCGCCGGACGCGTCAGTTGATCCCGCCCAATGAACCGGCCCTCGCCGAATGCCTCGATCACGCCCACCGCGTGAAGCTGCGAGTCGGCCACCCAGAGCGCCTCGTCCGCCCACGCGACCGCGACCGGACACTCGAACGACTCCGGCGGCTGACCGCAGCCGTCCTTCCGGACGTAAGATCGATCCGACAGGTTAAACACGTGCACGCACTTGCCGTTGGTGTCGGCGATCGCCACGCGCTGACCGTCCGGATGCACCGCCACGGCGTGCGGCGAGACCAGCCGCGACGGTTCCTTCGGGCCGTACACCAGGTCGTTCCATCGCTCCGAGAACCGCTTACGGCGATGGAGATCCTCGCTGCTCTTGAGCTCGCCGAGATAGCGGACCCGCGCTTGATCCGGCGGCTTCGGCCAGACCACCGGCGGCTCCGGCGGCGTCAATAGCTCGACCGCGGGTTCCGAGCATCCCGATACCAACAACAACAAGATGACCCCTCTCGTCCGCATTCAGCTCACCGCGCCGACTTCGACAGAAGCCCCGGAATGTCCCGACGAACCTTCAGGTAAAGCCCCAAGCCGTCTTCACGATCGTCGCAAATCGACAGCAAATCGTACTCGACCGTCAGATCCACCTTCAGAGACCCCCGTTGGAAGCGCAAGCCGCACTCGACGTCCACGCCGTGCGTCTTGCCGTCCACCGAATCGTCTTCCCATCGATACGCGAGGCTCGATATCAGCGAGAAATGCTCGTTGATCCGCATCCGATCGTCCAGACCCAAGTCGAGCCACCAGACGTTGCGATCGTCGACGCCCCCGTCGAACAAGTAGTAGCTCAGCTCGCCGTTGAGATCGAGGCTGTGCGCCGCCGAGCGAAACAGATCGAGACCCCCCGTCAAGTGATACGCGTCGTACGGCTCCACGGTGTCGTCGAAGATCTCGTATTCCCCGCCGACCCGCCACCCGTCACGCTGGAAACGCAACCCGAACCGATGACGGTGCATGTCGTCGGCGCCCCACCGGTAGCCGGTGGAAGCGTCCACCTCCTGACACCGGGTCTCGAGATAGTAATACGGCGTCAGCCCGAAGTTGAAGGCGTGCTCCAACGACAAGCCCGTGCGGTACGTGTCCGTCGTCTGCCGCGCGGGCGACTCGTAGCTGTAGTCGAAATAGACCACCTCGTCCTCGTCGATCCGACCCGTCGGAATCCGGTAGAGCCGCGCCCGACCGTCGATCATCGTGACCGTGTAGTCCAACCCTTGCGCGTAGACTCGCGTCCGCTTCCCGTCGTGGGCCAGCACGGTCAGCGGCAGCACGCCGCGCTTGCTCAGATACATCGGGCGGACGCCGTGAAACGTGTGCGCCTCGTCGAGCACGAACCGCCGGCCGTCGCTGCCCTGCGTTCGTGAGTAGTCGTACTCGAAGTCCGCGTTCGCCGAGAACTCACCGTACGGCGTGCGGCGATCGTACGAAACGTCCAACCCGCCGCCGAACTCGTGCGTGTCCGTATCGTCGTCCGTCCGCTCGAACAGCCCATAGCCCTCGAGGCTGAGCCGCAGGTGTTTCGTCGCCTGGTACAGGATGTCCGAGTCGAACTTGTGCTGGTTCACCTCCAGCGCGTCCTGCTCCCACCGATACATGCCGTAACGATGAACCGTGCGGAGCTTGTCCGTGTGCTGCAGCGTGAGCCGCGGAACCAGCTCCAACTCGTCCCTCGCCAGGTCGCCGTGCTCCTCGTTGTAACGAAAGTAAGTGTCGAGCCGGTGTTTCTTACCGTCGCCGAAAGCCAGCTCGTGATCGAGCCTCAACTCGTTCCGGCTGGTGTCGAAGTCGAAGTCGCTGCCCTGGTAGGTGCTCTCCTGTCGCTCGTGGTCGAAGTTGAGCTTGAGAACGTGCCCGTCGGAGATGTCCCACTTCGTGTCGGCATAGAAGCGGCTGGTCTGCAAGTTCTCGTTGTCTTCGTCCAGGCGGTTGTTGGTCCGGTCCACGTCGAGGTGACTGTAGCCGATCTCCGTGGTCACCGGACCGTACACGCCCAGCGCCGAAACCCCCGCCTCGTCCCTCTCCTCCCGCAACGAAGGAAGAAACCGCCGCGAGATCCGATCGTCGCCGCGACGGGCATAGCCGTGCACCGAAATCGGCTTGGCCTTGAACGCGTCGACTGACACGTCGTAGTTTTGGAGAAAGCCCGTATCCCAGTCGACGTCGTGGTACGAGCCGATCTTCTCTTCCCATCGGTCCTGCGTCAGCCCAAACTCGAGATCCGCCCGCCAGTCCAGCAGGCCTGGATCGACCACGTCACCCATGAGCTGCATGCCGAGCAGCTCGCGCAACTCGAAGTCACGCTCCTCATATCGTGATCGAAACCGATCCGACCCCCGATACGTCACGCGCCGACGCTCGTAGTCGCTCTCGAACCCCAGATAGACGTCGGCTCGATCGATGTGCAGAACCCCGGGCTTCAGACGTGAAGGCGCTGTCGTCGTCGGTGGCGGCGACTCCGCAAAGGCGCACCGGCACACGACCAGCACCCCTGCCGCGGCGAGCAGCGGGCGGGCCTGGCTTGTGGATCGGAATGACGTCTTCCGGCCAGTTACGGTAACGCCCTCGGTATACGTACACTTCATCCCCCATCCGTGCGGGATTCATGACGCGGAAGCGCGCGAATCCAATCGCGGTGTCAACGCCCCTCACCCGGATCTCGGAGTCGACGTGAAGTTGAAGCCGCGCCAAACAACGAATATACTTGTGGCAACGACCTGCGTAAAGCTGCATGTGAACAAGGCTTCCCGAGCCCAGCCTGTCTTCTGTCCGGCGCATGTCGACCACACCGCGGGTCGCGAGGTGCCACGATGTCAGACGCCTGCCGCGGAGACGACAACTGCATCGAAGACTGCCTCATCGGACAGGCCCTCGACGGCCTGATGGTCGGGCTCGTCCTCACCGGCAAGGGCGGAAAGGTCATCTGGCTCAATCGCGTGGCCGAGATCGTCCTGGGAACGAAGAAACGCGAGGCTCGGGGCCGACCCCTCAACAAGGTCCTGAGAGACCCGCGCCTTGCCTCCTTCTGGGTCGATGCCGCGCGCCGCTACGAAACCGTCATGGGAGAGATCTCCGTCCAGTGGCCTCAGAAGTACGAGCTCAAGGTCAACCTGACCTGTTGCATGAGCCAGGCCGGCGGAATGATCGGCCGGGCAATGATGTTCTGCGACCTCACCAAGGAAAGGGCCGTTCAGGTCCAGCTATCACAGGCCGTCGCCAGCCGACTGCTGGACTTGGCCGGTACCCCCCCGGAATCCGAAGGGCCCATCGAGGGCCTGACCGTCCAGGAAACACGCGTGCTCAGACTCGTCGGCCAAGGCACGGGCAACCTGGAGATCGCCGAAAAGCTCCATGTCTCCGCATCGACCGTCCGCTCGCACCTCAAGAATGCCTACCGGAAGCTCGGGCTAAGCTCCAGAGCCGAGGCCGTCAGCTACGCCCTGAAGCACTTGGCCCCCTAAATCCCTCGAAGTCCGCAAGAGCGAGCCCCACGGAAAGAACGAATGGGACTCCCCGCCACGTGCGAGTGGTACCCCCCATGCCAGACCCAGAACGACGTCGTCAGCATGAAAGTCCCCGACGGCACCCTCATCAAAACGACTGGAGCGAAGGGGAAAGAAGCCCCATCTAGCCGGGTACGCGCAAGCCTCCTTATGCACGACCAATGGCCGGTACGGATACCTAGCACCTGCCCGTGCCGGCCTCCCCTCTCATCATGGATCATTCGGATCAACGTGAATGTCACCCGCCACGGACGACGCCCCACGCAGCGTCAACTGGAACGCATTGCTGTTCCCGTTGTGACAGCGCAGGCAAACGAAATCGATCGTCACCGCCGACCGACCCTGATCGTCCTTCAGCACGCGAGAGCCGTCGCCGCTGAACATCGTCGTGTAGTCCTGATTCTCCACATTGATCCGGATAATGTGACCGCGAACGTCCCCGACACGAGCCTCATCCCCCACAACCGCCCGGGACGCCGCCGACCCGCTCCTGGCGATCAGAGGCATGTGACAACTCTGACACTTCATCCGCTCCACGTAGTCGCCCTGAACGAAGATCTTGCCCTCGTGCAACGCCATGCTCTGATCCGTGTGGCAATCGGTGCACTCGTTCCGCAACGAGTTGGCCCCATCGTAGAACACCGAGGCATGCGTGTTGTGGCAGTACGTGCAATCGAAATCCGCGTGCCCCCCGCTCGCCAATAGCTGCGGCCACTGAGAAAAGGCGCTCACGTACCCGTCCTCCACCGCGATCACGTTCGGGTCATCACCCGAGATGTGACACCGACCGCACCAGGAAGCCCGCGTGTTGATGTAGATCCCCCCGGCCTCCGGGCTCGGCACGTGGTTCGACCCCGGGCCGTGGCACGCCTCGCACTGAACCCCCATCTCCTCCCACGTGCCCGCCATCCCGGGACGGTTGTCCTGAAACTCGGGACGGTTCGCGTCTTGCCGCTTGGCCCCCGTCGTGTGGCAGCGGAAGCAATCGTAGTCATAGGGCAGCGGCGTGGTCTGGCCCACCTTGTAGGGCGCAAAGCCCGGGGCCGTGCCGTTGTCCAGGAACTCGAGATTCCACTGCGTGTCCACGCCCTCCGTCCCGTTCGTCAAGACGTAACCCGCCTGGTCCACGAACAGGGCGCTGTGCGTGTAGCCGCCGATCACGTACGAGATGTCCGTCCACGCCTTGCCCACGGGGGGATCGGGCACGGCCGCACGAGCGGCTGCCTCCGGAAAGACGGGCTCGGCCCCCTGGATCCTACTGAGCGCATTGGCGTGACCGTGCAGGTCGTGCAGCGCCGCCACCTCCGGATGGCAAGCCCGACAAGCAGCCGAGCCGATATAGCGAGCGTTCCCGTTCGTCGGATCCGTGGGATCGATCGGGTTCGGCAACGACGGCATCGTCGGCTGACACCCGCACAGCAATCCAAATGAGACGACACCCGCCAGATAGCCCGCCGTTCTTACGCTCATCATGGACCGCCTGTCCTCCGTCCTTCCGTAGCGAACGCAACGCTCGGCCTGAAACGCTACTCCGCGGTCGGCGCCAAGTCCAGCCCGAACCATCGACCCGGTGGGGTGGGCGTTTCGCACTAGACACAAAAAGGGAGCGGGCCACGAGCCCGCTCCCTTTGTCTACGACATTATATGCCCAACCGGAGGCGATCCAACCCGCTACCTGCCGATGCTCGTGAGCAGGCTGTCCGCCTGATTGAGAATCCGAAGCGCGTACAGCGGATTGTGCACGCCAAGACTCCCGTCAGACAGGAGGTAATGATACATGAACCGTATCTTCTTGATCTCGTCGGACAGAGCCGCCTGGCCCGCGTCGTTGGGTCCACCTTCCGAGCTGTACTCCCACGTGCTGGGATTGCCCAACCGAGCGACGATGTCGGCCAGACCATCCTCGACCTGCTTCTGCAGGTTGGCCGTTGCGGACTGGGCGTCGGCGGGCGACGGATGGCAGGCCACCGCACTGCACCCATCAAAGTCGACCTCCATGCTGTGACCGCTGATGGCGGGCGCCTGCTCGTCCTCGAAATCCTTGCGGTACATGTGGCAGGTGGAGCACTGCTCGATGACGAACGCGTGGACCGACCGCTGATTCGCAACGATCGGGTCGTTCTCCTGCCCAGCGGGCATCGGCATCTCACCCACGTAGAAGTTCGACTGGACGCTGTTGTGCGGCCCCCGCGAGTCGGAGTCCCACGTCCGCCCGCGGCTGTGGTGGCACTGACCGCAGAGGTTGAACCGGTTCGGATCAGTCGCCTCGTCCACGTCGTTCGACTGAACCGGACTGGCTACCTGCGGATACCTCAACTGGAAGTCCCGACCCGTGTCCGGGGCCACCGCGTTGCCGGTCCGCTGGTGCGGATTATGGCAAACGGCGCACGTCACGCCGTTCATGTCGTTCGGTTCCACCCCCGCAAGGAAATCATCTTCAACCGTGATCCCGTTGATGATCGCCTCCACGTGGTAGTCGCCGGAGTGGCACGCCCCACAACTCGCCAGACGCCCCTCCTCGCCCGCCGCGAATCCCTCCGCAACGTGCGCCTCGACCCCCTTATGCTTCGACTCGGCCCATTGTTCGTAATTCGGGTGGTGAGAGCCCGTGTGGCACTTCCCGCAAACCTCCGCCGCGATCGGCTTCGACGGACGAAGGTTCTTATCCGATACGTTGGTCACGTGATCCAGCGCCGGCCCGTGGCAATTCTCACACCCCACCCCCGCAAGACTGTTCGTCGTCGCCCGATCCACGAACCCGCCCGGCTCCCCGAATCCCACGACGTGGCAACCGATGCAATTCGTGTTAGTCCCCTGACCAATGCTCTCCAGCGTCTCCAACGCTCCCGCATGCAACGTCTTCATCCACGAATCGTGAATGTTGGTATGACACGGCAAACACCGCGCCGCCCCGGCGTACTTGCCCGTCAGGCCGCTGTCGCCCGGCGTGTTGGCGTCGCTGCCTCCGTTATTGCCAGGGGGAGTGCACCCCTTCACGAGCAGGGCAATCGCCACGGCCGGCAGCACCCCTGCCCACCAAAGGCGTCCCCATCTGCAACGAACCTCTTCTACCATCATCCACACCTCCGACTGAGAGATCTGAATATCCTGTCCCGGCGATCAGTCGTCACCGAGCCAGCGAGCCCGACTTCGTTACGACGCCAATGCCTCCGTGAATGATCTACGCAATACGCGTCCGTGCCGGCCTCCTCACGCAGTGCCCGGGGAAACAGAAGGGGCATGCTACAATCACAAGAAGGCCTATCGCGTAACTAGGAGTTCAGCCGACTAGACTACATGCATCAACACCTATTCCTTTGGCTCGCACGGCTCGCGTTCTTGGGGAGGGTCCCCAGATATGCTTCCAACCACCTCTTAGTCTACGGATTCCGCCGGAAAGGTCAATAGCCCCTGTGGCCCCCACGGCGTGTCGACAGGAACTGTGCGATTGCCGATTGATCCACTAGGATGTCCTTGAGAATCAACAACTCGGGACTATAATCACACTTCAATCGACGCCGCAACGACAACGAATCGTACCGCGAGACCCGCCGGAGGTCATGGGATCTGATGCCCGTATCCAGGGAAACTGTCTGGATTTCGTTGAAGGACTTATGTGAGTACTCCCGGGCGTGAGCATCAAAGGTCTTGAGGTGTTTGTGGGCCAATGAGGCACCATGCCGCGGATCTCAGCCCAAGTTCAGATGTAAGTGCCTAACCAGAATAGCCTTGTAGCAATCCAGATGGACCTGAGAGATGACAGATCCTCGGAGATGACCGCATGTGAGTAGCTCGGGGACTGACGCGGGCCTCGACCTCTCAGTGGCAGCGACTCCGCCCTGCCGTCGATCACATCTCACCGGCCTAGGGAGAACCATGATGCGGACTAGATGCCAAGACAACTACAGGTCGAAACGTCATCGGCAGATCCTGGGGATCCTCTGCTGCGTCGCCCTCGCCGCCGGATCGAAGGCCTCCGCCGAACAACTGGAGCAATCACAGCCGGAGGAAGGTGTCGCCGGCGCGCCGGTGGACAAGCAGATCGAGAAGCTCTCGCCTGCGGAGCTGGACGACCTGGTCGGGCCAATCGCCCTCTATCCCGACGACCTGCTCGGCAACGTCCTCGCCGCGTCTGCGTACCCCATCGAGATCGTCCAGGCCGCTCGGCTCTTGGACAAGAACGGCGGGAAGATCGACGAAGATGCCATCAAGAAGCTCGACTTCGACCCCGGTGTTCTGGCCCTCATGCACTACCCCGACGTCATCAAGAAGATGAACGACGATCTCGACTGGACCTCGGCCCTCGGCGATGCCGTCGTCGCCCAACAAGAGGACGTAATGGCCGCCATCCAGCGCTTCCGAGCCAAGGCCTCCGATGCGGGGAACCTCCTCACCGACGACAAGATCACGGTCGCCAAGGAGAAAGAAATCATCACGGTCGTCCAGACCGACCCACAAGTCATCTACGTGCCCACCTACAACCCCGAGGTCGTCGTCGTCAGGCAGGAGGTCTCGGCCGCCCCCATCATTACCTTCGGGACCGGCTGGGCCGTCGGCGGCTGGGTCGCCTACGGCTGCCATTGGGGACACTATCACAATGGCTACAAAGTCAAGATCAACCATAACTCCTACTGGGGCGGTGTTCGCCCTGGATGGGGTGGAGGTTCCTACTGGCGCCCACCCCCCGCACATCGCCCAGGATATGGACCCGGTTATCGCCCCGGATACCGACCCGGAGGAGGACGTCCAGGCTATGGTCCACCGAGCGGCGGACGCCCAGGCGCAGGAAAGCCAATCGCCGGCAGACCGAGTCAGCTACCATCCGCCGTGAGGCCAAGTGCTGGCGACCGACCAGGCGGGCGAAGACCGGCCGGAGGCGACCGTCCTGGAGCAGGAAGACCAAGTGCAGGGCGGCCGAGCCAGCTTCCCTCCGGACTTAGGCCAGGTGCGGGAACAGGACGTCCGAGCCAGCTCCCATCAGCCGGGAGACCTGCCGCGGGAACGGGACGCCCAAGCCAACTCCCCTCGGCAGGGAGACCTGCTGCGGGAGCCGCCCGTACGAGCCAGCTTCCATCCGGCCAGAGACCCAGTCCACGTCCCACCGCGCGCCCGACGCAGAGAACCAGTCAAAGCGCATTCGGCGGCTACGGATCGGGTCAGTCCGCCCGCCGGTCCAGTCAACGGGGCGCCGAGAGTCGCTCCATGGGATCATCAGGCGCAAGGCGAAGCGCGCCCAGTCGCGGAGGAGCAGGCCAAAGAGGCGGCGGCGGTCGAAGACGCTGACCCCGTCATCCCCCATCGAGTCGGGAACCGTGTAATGCCCTTGGACGAGACAACCCCCAAAACGCCGAATCGCAGGAGTCTGACCATGTGCGGAGGTCGCGAGAAATCAAACCACTTCGGCAAAACGCCCGGCGTCGTCGCCGCGGGGCTCGCCGGATTGCTGCTGCTCATCCCCACGACGACCGTCGCCCAGCAAGCAGCTAGCCAGAAGATCTTCAAGACGCCCGAAGCGGCCGTCGATGCCCTCCTCCAGGCCTTCAAGGACGCCGATGAACGCGCCCTGCTGGACCTCTTCGGCCATCAGCACAAGGACCTCGTCGTCATGACCGACAAGGTCGCCTTCAAGCAGGCCCTCGCCAAGCTCTCTCAAGCCGCCAAGGAGGCCAAGAAGCTGGAAGAGGCGGGGGATGACAGGCGCATCTTGGTGATCGGAAACCTCGAGTGGCCGCTCCCCATCCCACTCGTCAAGGAGAAGTCGGGTTGGCGGTTCGATACCGATGCCGGTGCGGAAGAGATCCTGAATCGTCGTATCGGACGCAACGAGCTAGAGGCCATCGAAAACTGTCGTACCTATGTCGCCGCGCAAGTCGAGTACGCGGAGAGGGACCGCGACGCCGACGAGGTGCTCGAGTACGCCCAAAAGGCCAGAAGCACCGAGGGCAGGAAGGACGGCCTGTACTGGGAGGTCAAACCCGACAGCGACGACGAGCTCAGCCCCTTCGGACCCCTCATGGCCGACGCCGCCCCCTACCTGGAGGCCGCCAAGGAGTCAAAGACCAAGATCCCCTACAAAGGATACTTCTACAAGATTCTCACGCGCCAGGGACCGAACCCCCCCGGTGGAAAGTACGACTACGTCATCAACGGCAACATGATCGCCGGATTCGCAATGGTCGCCTGGCCCGCCGACCACGGCTCATCCGGAATCATGACCTTCGTCGTTAGCCACCAGGGAAAGATCTACCAGAAGGACCTCGGCGAGAAGACCGCGGAAATCGCCGCCAAGATGACCGAGTACAACCCCGACAAGACCTGGACGCGGGTGCAAGAAGACTGATCAACGAAGGGGATGAAGCGCGCGGGGGAAACGGAACAAGGCAGGAGAGACCGAATGTACGCAAGACTCGCCGTCAGCCTGATGACCCTCGGTATCCTCTTGACTCAGACCGGCTGCATCACCACGAGCATCGTTCTGGGCGCAATGCTGGTTGGCGCCGAGAAGCCGGACAAAGCCACCAACGAGCTCGCGGAGCAGTTGAAAGGCAATGCCCCCAGCGAAGCCGACCGCGTGCTGGGCGCGCGAATGGAAACCCTGGTCGACGCCCGCCAGCCGGGTCGGGAGCTGTTGATCTACGGCGTCAAGGGAGACCAGACCGGCGCCGAGCGATACGCCGTGGACGTTGATCGAGGCGTCATCGCAGCCCTTACCAAGGGCCGGCAGAAGACAGGCGATATGGAAGCAGCCGTCAAGGCCGAGGAGCTGCGAGCGCGACTCATCGGAAAGACCCAGCCCGAGTGCGAACAACTGGCCAACATCGGCAAGCCTCAGGCCGTTCTCAATAGCCGAGAAAGGAACCAGACCGTCCGAATCTACAGCGCCAAGAAGCTCGAGAAGGCCAAAGGCGCGCGCTACTGCGTACTGCGGTTCAATCCTGACGGACGCTGCGCCGAGGTTAATCTCATCGGCATACAATCTTCAACGAAGAAGGACCCGACCAAAGGTTGAGCGGAGCGGTGCCGCCACCCGGAGAATCCCGACCGGCCCGATGATCGATCTGCCTCGGAGGTCCCTGCCATGGTTGCCGAAAACGGCCTCCAGCCACAAGTCGAGGACAGACCCATCGATTGGCTCCTCATGCCGTTCCAGGCCTTCCTCAAGACCGAGGCCTCTGGCGGCATCCTCCTGCTGGCCTGTGCGGCGTTCGCGCTCGTCTGGGCCAACTCGCCTTGGAGCCAGACGTACCATGACTTCTGGCACACCTATGTCACGATCGGCTTCGGTCAGTACGCCCTCAAAGAGTCACTCGCCCACTGGGTCAACGACGGGCTCATGGTCATCTTCTTCTTCGTCGTGGGCCTGGAGATCAAGCGCGAGGTCCTGGTCGGCGAACTGGCGTCGCCGCGCAAGGCCGCCGTCCCCATCGCCGCCGCCGTCGGTGGCATGGCCGCGCCAGCCCTGGTCTATATCCTGCTGAACCTCGGCAGACCGACCCTGTCCGGCTGGGCAATCCCCGCGGCCACAGACATCGCCTTCGCCCTCGGCGTTATGGCCCTCCTCGGACCCCGCGTGCCCACCTCCCTCAAGATCTTCCTGACCGCCTTGGCCATCGTCGACGATATCGGCGCCGTCCTGATCATCGCCGTCTTCTACACCAGCGACATCTCAACAACCGCGCTGATCGTGGCCGGTGCCATCCTTGTCCTCCTCATCGCCGCGAATCTCGCGGGCATCCGACGCCCGTTGGTCTACGGCCTCCTCGGTGTCGCCTTGTGGCTGGCCTTTCTCGAATCGGGCGTCCACGCAACGGTCGCCGGCGTGATCCTCGCCTTCACGATCCCATCCCGCTGTCGTATCAAGGGGGCGGCGTTCGTGTCGTTCGCTCGACGAGCGCTGGACGCGTTCGAACGCGGTGGCGGCAATGAAGACGACATCGTCACGAATCCGGCAAGACAGTCCGCCGTGCACGCCCTGGAGGTCGCCTGCGAGCACGTCGAGACGCCGCTGACCCGCATGGAGCATGCCCTGCACCCCTGGGTGTCCTACGCGATCATGCCTGTCTTCGCCTTGGCCAACGCCGGCGTGTCCCTCGGCGAGGGCATCGGTCAGGCGCTAACCAGCTCCGTCGGGCTGGGCGTCATGTTGGGCCTCATCATCGGTAAACAGGTGGGCGTCACGGCGCTCACCTGGCTGTCCATCAAGGCCAACATCGGGCAGCGCCCGGCCGAGACGACCTGGCCCCAGATCTACAGCACGAGTTGGCTCTCGGGAATCGGCTTCACCATGTCGCTGTTCATCGCCAACCTGGCGTTCCCGGAACAGCCCGAAATGCTGGAGTCGGCCAAGATCGGGATCCTCGCCGGCTCGCTCGTCGCGGGCGTCGCCGGCTTCGTCATGCTTCGGTCGTCCACCGCCGCGCAACCGTAACGCAGACTTCCAGCCTTCACCGAACGCGGTCAACGATGCCTGCGGCACATGAAGACGCTCGACCGGAAAGGCCACCAACCGTCACCGCCACGATCGCGGCTGACCCGTGGCCGCCAGCACCGACAGCCACATCTCGCCCTCCGGGTTGACCTGCTTCTTGCCCGACGTGACCATCGCCAGCGGAACGTGGAAAAAGGCGCCGTTGGCAAATCCAACGCTGACGTCGGTCCGCCCCGACATCGCCGCGTGAACCGCTCGACGGGCGAACTGATCGCACAGAATGCTGTCCTCGCTGTTGGCCGGAACGCTGCGAATGATGTAGCTCGGGTCGATGTACTTCAGATCGAAGGGAACGTGCCTCGCCCTGAGATGTTCGCTGATCCTCGCCTTCAGATAGGTCCCGATGTCGTGGTGGCGGGGGTTCCCCGAAGCATCTCGCTCATCGCCGGCGACCTCGAACAGATCCTGCCCCGCCCCCTCGGCCACCACGATGACCGCGTGTCCGCGAGCCACGAGCCGCCTCTCCAGAACGTGCAGGAAGCCCTTCTCGCCGTCAAGGACGAGCGGAACCTCCGGTATGAGCGTGAA
Source organism: Phycisphaerae bacterium (assembly GCA_016927755.1). GTDB lineage: Bacteria > Planctomycetota > Phycisphaerae > UBA1845 > JAFGLZ01 > JAFGLZ01. Next base: position 11,754 of record JAFGLZ010000111.1, on the reverse strand, counting down.
GTTCGCCTCCTGACTGGCCAGAGCCGCGCCCGCGGCGATGAAGCCGGCGTCCCGGCCCATCACCTTCACCAGCCCGATGCCGTTGAGAGCGCTCTTGGCCTCGTTGTGGGCGTACTGCAGGATCTCACGGGCCGTCTCCAGCGACGTGCCGTAGCCGAACGTTCGCCAGCAATACTGGATGTCGTTGTCGATCGTCTTCGGAATCCCCACGACCGCAATCTCCCCCCCGCGCCGCTGGATCTCCTCCTGGATGTGGTGTGCCCCTCGAAGCGTCCCGTCGCCGCCGACGCAGAAGAGAACGTCGATACGCTCTCGCTGCAGATAGTCGACCATCACGGCGGCCTCTTCTGCCCCGCGCGACGTCCCGAGAAACGTCCCCCCCTGCTTGTCGACCCGCTCGACCATCTCCGGCGTCAGACGGATCGGCGAATGCCCCCGGACCGGGTTCAGACCCCGGTAGCCGTACCGAAGCCCCAGAACCTGAGGTACACCGTAGTTGTAGTGCAATTCCAGGAACGCCGATCGGATCACGTTGTTCAGCCCCGGGCACAAACCGCCGCACGTCACGATGGCCGCCTTGGTCTGAGTCGGGCTGAAAAACAGCCGTTCCCGCGGGCCGGCCTTCTCGAACAGCGGCCCGCCGCTCGTGCTTCCCTCGCCCCTGACCTCGATCTGATACCGAACCCAGGTGTCGTCACGGACGAAGTTGCCCACGCCGTCTCCGACCTCATTCGACAGCGACAACGGCGACGCGAACCGGCACTCGCCCAGCATCCGAACCGCGATCTTCTCCATCCGCTCCGTCATCATGGCCTCCTACCCGCTCAGCGGCGGACCAGGCACGGATTCCGACTCCCTCGACGTCCAGGCCCCTCGGACAAAACTTGCCCGCCCCCCGCGTTCCGTTCGATCGGATGAGCTATCCGGACGGTCATCCGGATTTTCGGCATGCCAAGGGGCGTCCAAGAGTGTAAAACTCCCAGTGTGGACATGTCCATGCCACGCCCGGCCGTCGAGCCAGGCGGATCGGCGGCGCAGGCGTGCGGATCGTCAAACGTCGCATCATCATCGTCCACATGGCAGAGTCTTCGAGAGAGAGGGTTGAGGGACATGTATAAGTCTCCCATCGAAGTGACGCGATTGCCCATTCGACTCGAGCCCGATCCGACCCGCGTCATCACCCGGCGATTCTGCCCCGGCGACGAAACGCGGATTCGAGGAACCATCGAGCGCATCCTCCTGATCTCCGATGAAGAGGTCGACGAGATCCTGGACCGGCTCAAGCAGGACTTCGGACGGCGACACCGCGACGGAATCGAAACGCTCATGGAGCACTACAACTCCGTGCGCGATCTCGTTCCCCACGCGGACGACCTCAGTGACCGACGCAAAGTCCTCATCGGCGCCTACTTCACAATGGAGTACGCCATCGAGTCCGCCGCCCTCTTCAACCCCTCCATGGTCCCCGCCGTCGCCCAGGACGATCCATCCTCCGGCTGCACCCGGTTCTTCATGAGCCTGCGAGCCACCGGAGAGGGGCACCTCTCCTCGATCGTCTTCCGCCAAGGTATCATCGACACCGCCTGTAACATCCACGTTGAACCGGCCAGTCCCTACACGCGCGTGCTCAAGGTCGTCGAGGACCAACGGTTCGACAAGGAAACCTTCTTCGAGAAGCTCATCGAAATGGGCGGATACACGCCCCTCGGCGGCTCCGTGCTCGAACGCCTCGCCGACTCCTTCACCTTCCACGAGCTCAGCCAGGCCCTCGAACAGACTCGCGCCCAGCTCGACGCCCCCGCGACCCTGCAGGAAACAACCCACAACATGATGACGCTCGCTCGATCCAACTATGAGCTGAAGATTCCCGATGACGCCGACCTGTCCGAAATCGTCATCTTCCCCTACTCCGAGAACGAAAGCCACGGCCTGGAAGACCTGCGACTCGTCATGTTCACCGGCGACGACGGCTCCAGGCGATACTACGGCACCTATACGGCCTTCAACGGACACCACATCGTGCCCCAAATCCTCGAGATTACACCGGAGGCCACCATCCAAATCACCACGATGAGCGGACGATACGCACAGAACAAGGGCATGGCCCTGTTCCCCCGCAAACTCCACGGACGATACGTCATGATCTCCCGACTCGACGGAGAGAACCTCTACATCATGGAGTCCACCAACGTCCGCTTCTGGAATGAGGCCGCGATCCTCCAGAAACCCAGGTTCGCATGGGAGCTCATGCAGATCGGAAACTGCGGCTCGCCCATGGAAACCGACGCGGGCTGGCTCCTGCTGACCCATGGCGTCGGCCCGATGCGCCAGTACTTCATCGGCGCCACACTGCTCGATCGCGACGACCCCTCCAAACTGATCGGTCAGACCCCCGAGCCCCTCCTCGTGCCCGTCGGCGAGGAACGCGAGGGCTACGTCCCCAACGTCGTCTACTCCTGCGGCGGCATGGTCCACAACGACCGCCTCATCATCCCCTATGCGATGAGCGACATCGCCAGCAGCTTCGCCACCGTCCCTCTCCAAGAGGTCCTCGACCTGCTCCGAGGCTGACGCCTGCCCCCCGGAAGTCTGCTGTCCGTGATCGCCAAGCCAGGCATTGAGCGCGAGCGTGAGAATGCCCTGGCGTCGTGTCACTCGGCCGCCGCCACCCCCGCGACCCCGCCGAGGAACCCTCGACGTGAGATGTTCCCGCTCATCCCAAAACCCCCCTCTTGCACGCATGCTCGAAAGAAAATGTCGCCTAAGAGTGGATCACGGGAGATTCGTATTGTAAACAACAAAGGCAGCATCCATACCCAACGGGCGGGGGGAAGCTGAGTCACGGCAAACTGTTATCGGAGCTAATCGCGGCAAGGGATATGGGACCTCGTTTCCGGTCGCCGGGGCGCGCGATTCGTCATGGCGTCACAACCATCTGGATTGGTACGGCTAGCCGGCGACCCCACCCGGGTCAAGGCCCCGCGCGCGACCCACGGTCCTTGGCCGTCGATATTGAAGATGAGCGCTCGCTCAACGTCTCGCCGTGAGCGCTTCGCCTAACGCGCCGCCTGTCTGGCATCACGCGTGCCTCCGACGTCGGAGGTCGCGCCAACGGGCGGACATCTATTGGGAGTACGTCATGTATAGGCAGAAAACGGCGGGCGTTGTCTGCGTCCTCTGCCTCGTCGGTAGCGTTTCCGGATGCGGATGGATGTTCCCCCTCGGCCCCGAGGCGGACGACTCCTACCTCGGCGTCAACCTGAGCGATCTGGGGCCCGTCAAGGTCATCCGCGTTTCGCAAGACGCCACCCGGACCCAGTCGACCGTCATCTCGCTGCCGAGCGACCTCATCCAGTCCGCGCCCGACGACGCCGTCCTGATCCTGAGCGTCGCCGACCTCAACGTCGCCGTGGACGAATCGTCGAGCCGCGGAAAGTCCACGGACTACGAGTTCCTGGCGCTGATCACCTTCCGATTCGCGTTCAGCGGCGATCCCTGTAACTCCAACACCAAGATCGGCCCCTTCGAGATCTCGATCGCAAACGGAAAGCTCAACCTCCCCTTCATCTCACTGCCGCTCACGACCGAGGTCCGCCAGGCGCTCGCCAACGGCCTCGTCGAGCTCTGCACCGAAGCCTGGGCCAACTTCAACGGAAAGATCGGCATCGGTAGGATCTGCATCGAGTTCGGCAATCCCCCGCCGGAACCGGAGAAAGTCGTCCTCTGCCACATCCCGCCGGGCAATCCCGACAAGGCCTTCACCATCACCGTCGCCGCCTCCGCCGTGGACGCTCATCTGGCACACGGCGACTACCTCGGGCCCTGCAACGGCGACGATCCCGCCGGTGACCAAGACCCGAACGACGTCGACCCCACGGACGCCGACGGCGACGGCGTGCCCGACTCCGTCGATCAGTGCCCCAATACGCCGGCGGATGAAGCCGCCGACGACAACGGCTGCAGTTGCAGCCAGCGCGATCAAGACGGCGACGGCGTCTCGGACTGCGATGACCTCTGTCCCGACACCCCTGAAGGCACCGATGTCGACGCCGCCGGATGCCCCATCATGGCCGCCGACGCCGGCCCGGACGTCACCGTCACCGAAATCGGCATGGTGACCCTCCACGGAGCCGCCCAATGGGGGACCGAGCCCTACACCTATTCCTGGTCCGCGCCGGGATGGGAAGGCTCCAACCAGCAGGACCCCGTCGTCATGCCCGCCGAGACTGCGACCTATACCCTCACCGTCACGGACTGGTCCTTCCCGCCACAGACCGCCACCGACACCGTCACCGTCACCGTCAAGAAGGCCGATGGACTTCGCTTCACCGTCACCAACCTTGGAGCCAATGGCGGCAATAGCAGCTTCGCCTTCGGCATCAACGATCTCGGCGACGTCGTCGGCTACTACTACACCAGCACCTGGCAGAAACGGGCGTTCCTCCACAGCAACGGCGTCATGACCGACCTCGGAACCCTCGGCGGAACCGAGGCCTTCGCCAGGGACATCAGCAACGCCGGAAAGATCGTCGGTGAATCCAAGAACGCCGCCGGACAGTGGCGCGCGTTCATTCGCGGAAAGACGACGGCCATGCGCGACCTCGGAGCCCTCGGTGGAACGTCCAGCGTCGCGTATGCCGTCAATGAATCCGGTGACGTCGTCGGCTATGCCGATACCGGCGCCGCCTACCACGCCTTCCTCTACACCGGCGGTACCATGACCAGCCTCGGAACCCTCAGCTACGCCCTCAGCGGAGCGTTCGACATCAACGACACCGGCACCATCGTCGGCGTCTACGCCCTCAGCGGCGGAGCCCGAAAGGCCTTCGTCCATGACGGCGCACTCGTGGACCTCGGCTCGCCCCTGCTCGGCGAAAGCACCGCCTGGTGCGTCAACAACGACGGCCTCATCGCCGGCTACTCATGGGGCGGCTCCGAGTATCGATCGTTCCTCTACGCCAATGGAACCGTCATCGACCTCGGCGCGCTCGACGGACTGCCGAAAACCTACGTCTACGCCCTCGGCGAGACCGGACAGGTCGTCGGCGCCTCAACCACCGCCGACGGAAGCCTCTCGCACGCCTTCCTGTTCGCCGGAGGCGAGATGAACGACCTCAACGATATGCTCGAACCCGGCCACGCGTGGGACTATCTGACCACAGCGTATGCCATCAACAGCAACGGGCAGATCGCCGGTTACGGCCAAATCGGAGGAGAAAACCGGGCGTTCCTTCTCACGCCCATGAAGTGATCGCGCCGCATGTCGCGGCGCCAACGAGTACGAAAAACGGGCGGGTCGTGCGCCTTGGCGCGCGACCTGCCCGTTTGCATCTCGACCTATCTCGTCATCACCGAGCTCGGTAAACCACCACGTAGTCCGTGGCCCCGTCGGGAGGCGTTGCGAACGTCACCCCCTGCTCCCCTGGAGTAACGTCCACCGTGTAACCGGCCGTAACGACCGTGCCCCCCTCGTTGATATAGAGCACGTCGCCTGGCACGTCAAACGTGCCCGTCAGGCCGAACTTGCTCCCCAGCCCGATCGTGATCTTGTCCAGACCGAAAAACGTGTCCACGCCGTTGAAGTCGTACAGATCGACCTGCCTCACCGAGGCGAACGGAATCGCCCCCACGTTCGTGCTCGATCCAGGCGGCGGCAACGCGGCCGAGGCGGGAATGTTGAACACTTCCGTCCGCACGTTGCCCCAAACGTCGATGCCCGTCACGCGCGCCGTGCCCCCGGTGATGCTGTTGTCGGCGTCCGTGATCGTGATCACGATGTTCCGCGGATAGTCCGGATCGTTCAGGCTCGCACTCAGGATCTGCTGGCCCGGATCCGCGCCCAGCGACGCGCCCGTCAGCGTCGTGATCCCGAGAACGCCCACCAGATCCGGCGCCGCCGGCGCAAGGAACGTGCTCTGCATGATCGTCTTCGCCCGGACGACCACCGAAACCGAGTCCGTGAACACCTGCCCCACGTTGTCCGAAACGGTGCACGCAATCGTGTAGGTGTCTTCTTCCGAAGTCGACCACTCGTTGGTCACGTCGCCCGCCTGGCCCGCCTGCGTGGCCGTCCCCGTCGACCCCGCCCCCGTCGTGAACGTGCCCGCCGGATTGCCCGTGCTGTCCACCGCCTCCCAAGTATACGTAAACGGCGTCTCGCCGCCCGTCTGATCGGCGTTGAACGTGATCGCCGCGTACGGCTCGACCAGGATGCTGTTCGCGCTCACGCTCAGCGTCAGCGGCAGTTGAACCACGACCTGAACGGAGTCCGTCGCCGTGTTGCCCAGCGCATCCGTCATCGTGACCTGAATCCGATACGTACCCAGACTCCCCGGACCCGCCGACGGCGCCGTCCACCCATTCGTCGCGTCATCCGCCGCCACCTGGGACGCCCCGCCGGCGCCCGTGCTGCCCGTCGTGAACGCCCCCGCCGCGGCGCCGACCTCGTCCACGCAGCTCCATACGTAGCTGAAGTTAGCCGCCCCACCGGTCCGATCCGCAAAGAGGTTTACCGTCCCGCCCGGAGCGATGTTGCTGACCGCCGCCGTCACGTTCAGGCTGAAGCTGTCGCTCACCGTGAGCTGAACGCTGTCCGTGAACGTGTTGCTCGCCGAGTCCGTCACCGTACACCGGATCCGATACGTGCCCAGCGTCGCCGCGCTGGTGAACGTCACGATCGTGTTGGTCGTCGAATCGAGCCGTGCATTGTCCGTCGCGCCGCTCGGATCGGTAACGGCCCAGGCATACGACAGCGGCGGCGCCCCGCCCGTCGCCGTCACGACGAGCTGCGTCGTCCCGCCTCCCGACGGAACCGGGAACCGATCCGTCACCACGTCCGCCGAGAGAGCCTGCACCGGCGGATCGCTCACCACCACCTCGACCGACTCGACGAACACCGCCCCCAACGCGTCCGTCGTCGTCAGCGTCAAGCGATAGGTTCCCGTCAACGCCGTCGACGTAAACACCGGATTCGCCACGTTCGTCGCCGTCAGCCGAGACGGATCCGGCGCATTGTTCGGAGCGATCACCGCCCACTGATACGTGTACGGCGACGAGCCGCCGTTGATCGTCGTGATCAATTGGGCCTGCCCGCTCACCCCCCCGCCCGACAACAACGACTGCTTGTCGACCGTGACGTCGACGTTCAAGGGCTGCCCCACGCTGATCCGCAACGTGTCGACCGCCGTGGCCCCCGTCGCGTCCGTCACCGCGCACGACACCGAGTATGAGCCGACCTGGGCGGCGCTGCTGAACGTCGGACTCGCGATCGCCGTGCTGTTCAGCCTGCCGAGGTCCGACGCCCCCGTCGGGTCGATCACCGACCATTGATAGGTATACGGTGGCTCGCCGCCGTAGACCTGAGCGCTCAGCAACGTCGTTCCCGATGGCGCGATGCCACCGGTGGCCAGCGACGTCCGCTCCGCGGCGACCGAGGCCCCCAGCGTCCCACCCACCGTCAGCACCAGCGAGTCGGCCGACGAAACGTTGTCCGCGTCCGTCACCGTGCAGCGAACGACGTACGAGCCCGGCTGGTCCGATGAGATGAACGTCGTGCTCAGCGCGTTCGTCGCCGCGAGCAGCGAACTCGCGTCAACGCCGCCGGGGCCGATCGCCTGCCACTCGACGGCGACGGGATCTCGCCCGCCGCGGACGTCCGCCGTCAGCGCCGCCCGACCGCCAATGCCGCCGCTTAGGGCCAGCGCCAGTCGGTCCGTCGTTACGTCGACGCTGATCTGCTGGCCGACGCTGATCGTCGTCGATCCGATCAGCACCGTCCCCTCGGCATCCGTCACCGAACACCTCGCCAGGAACGTGCCCGTCAGCTCGCTGCTCTCGAAGATCGGAGACCGCGCGTCCGTGGCCCAAAGCAAACCCGTGGCGTTCTGCCCGCTGGGGCCGATCACTTCCCAGTCATACTCGTACGGCGCGGTGCCGCCGATCGGCGTGGCCAGAAGCGTGACCAGCCCTTCAGGCCCGCCGCCGGGCAAGACCGACGCCCGTCCCGCGATCACGTCGAGCCCCAGGATCTGCCCGACGATGACGATCACGGACTCCACCGACGTCGTCCCGTTAGCGTCCACCACCGTCGCCGTGCAGATGAAGTTGCCCACCTGATTGCCGCTCGTGAACACGGGCGCCAGCGGATCCGTAAGATCCAGGCGGTCGTTGTCGATCTTGCCGTCGGGCCCGGTGCAGATCCACGTCACGTCGAACGGAGGCCGTCCCGATTGCGGCTGCAGCCGGATCGTCGTCCGCCCGAGCGCCCCCCCGCCCGCGATCACGCCCAGCCGCTCCGTCGTGATGTCCAACCCCACCGTGCCCCCGACCTGCAACACGATGCTGGCCGTATCCAACAGCCCCGTCGCGTCCGCCACGGTGCAGCGAACATGGTACGGACCGTCCACCTCACCCGCCGTGAACCGCACGGAAGACGTGTCCTGAGAATCGAGCAAGCCGCCGGCCGCGTTCCCGGCGGGGTCCGTCACCGACCACTGATACGTGTACGGCGCCGTCCCGCCCAAGTGAACGACGCGCATCGACGCCTGCGATGCAGCGCCTTGACCGCGATAGAGCTGATACCGATCCGTCGCGATCACGAACGCCGTCTGCGTCTGGCCGTTCTCGGGAAAGATGAAGAACGCGCAGCATCCGGCGCTCAGCGCCGCAAACGCCCCGAGACAGCAAGCCAAACTCAGTACCTTCGCCAAACGATAGTCAGATGTAGGTCCCATGTGACTAATTATCGGACCATAAACCCGTGACGCTTGAGGCAGCTCTGAACCTTAACGCCCCCTGCCACGCCCCCAAAGAACCCGCGGCGGATTCCACAATAAACCCTTGATAATAAATGCCTTAGAATAACCCAAACAGGATCGCCAACGTGGCCGGCCACCATCGCCAACCGACCCGGGTCACACCGACGGCGCACGGACACCCCCCGCCTCCCTCGGGCGTCAAGCCGCCCGCCCGAGGGATCCGCCTCGAGCCCGTCTCGTCGAGCCCGCGCCTACCGCGGCAGCAACACCTGATCGATCCCGTGGATCACCCCGTTGCTCGCCATGATGTCCGGCTTGATCACGTTCGCCCCGCCGATCATCACCCCGCCCCCCTCGGTCGAAATCGGAAGCGTCTGCCCCAACTCCGTCTTGGCGGAGGTCATCTTCGTCACCTGATCCGCCGTGATCTTGCCGGGCACGATGTGGTTGTTCAGCACGTTGCGCAACTGCGCCGGATCCTTCATCAGGCCGTCCAGCTTCCCCTCCGGCAGCTTCGCGAACGCCGCGTCCGTCGGCGCGAACACCGTGAACGGGCCCTTGCCCTTCAGCGTGTTCACCATGTTGGCCGTCGCCAGCGCGCTGGACAGCGTATTGAAGTTCCCCGCGCTCGCGGCCGTCTGCACGATGTCCGTCGTGCCCGTCAGCGCGGCCGGCGCCCCAGTGAGAGACTCCTGACAACCCCATTGCGCCACGACGCACGCCAACAGCGCGACCACCACCGCCCCGCCTGCTCCACCCGAAAGCCTGCTCATAATCAGTCCTCCTACGCCAAACCACGGTTTTCGCCGCCCAAGACAGGCAGCGCGACCACCGACCCGTACCTGTTTGAAGAAGCGATGCAGTCTGACACTTGGACGCGAAGTCCCTGGAAGGTCGACGGGAAGAGACCAACGGCGCAAACCGTCACGAGACGTGGCCGCAGCGCCAGCCCCGCGACCTCAGCCTCCCCGGCGGGCAAGCTCAGGCAGACGCCCGAGTTGACATGACAAGTGTGAACCACGACGGACAGCGGGGCAACCCAAGTGCCGAGAATCTCGAAGAGACCGACCCTCGATCCCACGCACGCGGCGACCCAACCTAATTGGATCCAACAACTAATGTCAAAAGGACGTGACTTGGCGATTCCGCCCCCGCGCCGCATATTCCGCCCACCGACGCGGGGCAAGACGCCCGAGACCCCGTCGCCGCGCGTCCCCCTCACCCCGCCCCACGAAGCGGCGCGTCACGATAGAACCACCCGATCGGCAACGACACGAACCGCAGGTCGATGTACCCCGGCTCCACCTCGAACCGAAACAGCGAGCTGTACAGCGGATAGTGCATGTACGCCAGCAGAACTCGGTCCCCCACGAAGATGCACGCCACGTAGCAATACCTGTGATACTCGCTCTGCTCCAGCAGCTTGAGGTGACGCCACGTCTTGCCGCCGTCGCTCGAGATCGCGCTGACAAGCGGCGTCCGACCCGCGAACCCATACGTCCACACGGCCAGAACGTCGCCTGTGCCCGGAACCCGCCGCAAGATCGCCGGCGAGCACGTACCGCGTAACGGCGAGAGCACGGGCTTGCTCCAGCGCTCCCCCCGGTCGCCCGACCACGCGAAATACTGCCCGCCGGCGATCGTCCGCATCGTCATCAGCAACCGACCGTCGGCCAACTCGCAAACGCTCGGCTCATTCAGGTTCTGATGCTGCTTCTGATACGCGCTGAGGCCCGCGTCCGGAACGTGACTCCCCGCCTTCCACGTCCCCCCGTCGTCATCCGAATAGCACGCGTAGGGCCAGCGGATCCCGTTGACATACTCCCGCGCCGCAAGCACGATCCGCCCCGTCGACAACCGCGCCAGACACGCGTTGTTCGCGACGTGATGATTCCCGCTCCCCGCCGGCGTAACGGCCACGCGCTCGCTCCACGTCCGACCCTCGTCCTTCGACCGCCGAAGGACCATGCCCTTGGCGCGCATCGCCGGCGTCTTGTCGAAATAGACCATCATCAAGTCACCCTGCCCTCCCCGTAGCAGACTGACCGACATCACGTTGCCTTCCGATCCCTCCTCCCGATCCGCCACCGTCCACGCCTCCCCCCAACTCCGACCGCCGTCCTTGCTCAATCGACCGACCAGACGCGCCGGAGAACTGTCATGCCCCCGCCCCGCGTAATAGTGCGAATACACCGCCAGAATCTGCCCATCCCTCGTGGCGATCAGATCGCCCTCCGACGCCCGAGGACACTGCGGCGTCGCCTTGTGCAGATAGCCGACGATCGCCTTGTCTTCGCTCCGAACGTCCTCCGGACCCTCCGCGAACTTGACCCCTCGATACGGATACGTCACCCCCCCGACGTACACCTCGCGAAACTCGCTCACAACCTCCTCGCCCCCCGGCCTGGTCTGCTTGCTACCTGCCTGGAGATAGAACGGCTCGCCGTACGGATCATGCGAAAACGTCCCACGCGATTCCGCGTTGACCTGCAGCTCAACCGAACGCGGATCGAGAACGAGCTGAACGTCGAACCACCCGTCCGAACCCGCGTCAACCCGGACGTGCCGCTCGACGCGCTGACCGTCGCTCAGAAGGCTGACCGTCCAGACCGTCTTGTCGTGTTCATCCAGATTGCACCACGCCTCCCACGGCCCCCGCGAAGGACACACGCAAGAAAACCGCCCACCCGCGACGCGCCCTTTCGGCGGGAGAACCCGCCATGCGACGTAGAGCCGACCGTCGATCATGCGATACCGATTCACGTCGCCCCAGAACGCCGGCGTCATGAACTGATGCCCGTCCCCACCCCGACCGCTGGCACGGGCGCGAAACAGCTTGCCCGGAAGCTCGCAACGCGTCTGAGACGAAAAGCACCCGTACGGCCAATAGTTGGGAATCGTGAACAGACACGTATACCCCCATACCAGCCCATACCCGGCATTCTCGCCGGTCAGCGCCTCCACCCGCCACGCAACGTCACCCGCCCGCCCGCGTCGG